>NZ_JACHEP010000014.1 GCF_014201465.1 Anoxybacteroides tepidamans
GATGTTGTGAAAAAACAGCTCCATGTCGCCTAAGGGGTGCCCTGTTTGTCTCTTTTTAAATGGTAATTATTGTTATCGAAATTGCTCAACTACAGTATTTTTTAAGCATATGTTTTGCTTTTTTTGTTTGAGAAGAGCGATAATAAAAATGTACAAATTTGGAAGGGGGAAAAGCGATGAAAAGTTTGAAGGACGGGGCAGTCTTACATAACGGTGTGAAAATGCCGTGGCTTGGATTAGGTGTATATAAAGTACAAGAAGGTAAAGAAGTCATTCAAGCGGTGAAAACAGCGATTGAAATCGGATACCGTCATATCGACACGGCCGCGTTTTACCAAAATGAAGAAGGGGTCGGCCGAGCGATTAAAGAATCCGGCGTGCCGCGGGAAGAATTGTTTATTACGACAAAAGTATGGAACTCTGATCAAGGATATGATACAACATTAAAAGCGTTTGAAACAAGTTTACAAAAACTTGGGCTTGATTATGTCGATTTATATTTAGTGCATTGGCCGGTAAAAGGGAAGTATAAAGAAACGTATAAAGCGCTTGAAAAGCTGTATAAAGACGGCCGAGTCCGTGCGATCGGCGTGAGCAATTTCCAAATTCACCACTTAGAAGATATTATGGCGGATTGTGAAATTAAGCCGATGGTAAACCAAGTCGAATACCATCCGCGCCTGACGCAAAAAGCGCTTCATGCGTTTTGCAAACAGCATGGCATTCAACTAGAAGCGTGGTCGCCGCTCATGCGCGGAGGCGAACTGCTCAACGAACCGGTGTTAGTGGAAATCGGCAAAAAATACGGCAAAACGCCGGCACAAGTGATCCTTCGTTGGGATTTGCAAAATGAAGTTGTGACGATTCCAAAATCCGTCACTCCTTATCGAATTAAAGAAAATGCGGATATTTTCGATTTTGAGCTGACGGCAGAGGAAATGAAAGCGATCGATTCGTTAAATCAAGACAAACGAATCGGTCCAGATCCGGATAATTTTGATTTCTAAATAAGCAAAAAGAGGCTTCGAATCAGTGGGAGCCTCTTTTTTTTGCAATAAAAAGGAATTTGTATATGTATTCGTTTTTTACATACTAAAGATTAAAGAGGGCTTTGTTTGACGGGAAAAGGAGTTGTACAGTAAAATAACTATTAGTATAAACATATTCTAAAGTATGTTATACGAAAATTAACGGAGGGTTTATGAATGTTTTTTCATCCAATGGATTTTTTAATTATCATTGCGTTTGGGATTTCTTTATGGGCGCAGTTTAAAGTATCAGGCAATTTTCAAAAATGGTCAGAGGTACCAGCTTCTTCTGGTTTAGCAGGTGCAGAAGTCGCAAGAATGATTTTAGATCGCAACGGCCTTTATCATGTGCCAGTCGAAGTCGTACCAGGACGATTGACGGACCACTACGATCCGATTTCTCGTACGGTTCGCTTATCTGAGCCGGTGTATTACGGCCGTTCGATTGCGGCGATTTCGGTTGCGGCTCATGAAGTCGGTCATGCTGTGCAGCATAAGCAGTCATATGGAGCGTTAGTGTTTCGTCATCGCATGTTTCCGGTTGTTAATTTCACATCTGGAGTGGCACCGTTTTTGTTATTAGCAGGATTTTTATTCCAACAGTTGTCGCTTCTTGGACTTGGTATTATTTTCTTTTCATTTGCGGTTGCTTTTCAGTTGATTACTCTTCCGGTCGAGTTTAATGCGAGTTCAAGAGCGAAAAAGTTTATGTTGGCAGAAGGAATTATTCATCATGGCGAAGAACGCGGGGTCAATAAAGTGCTTGGGGCTGCTGCGTTAACGTACGTCGCTGCCGCCTTGATTTCCGTGTTGGAATTGCTAAAATATATTCTCATTTTTACTCAAAGCAGTGATGAAGATTAAAATACAATCCGTCTCGTAGGAGGTGTGATCCGCGCGCGCATAACACGTGTGCGGAAACCAATTGGACATATTTAGTTTATTGATGGTAGCGTTATTAATTGCAATCACGGGCTTTTTCGTGGCGTCTGAATTTGCCATTGTCAAAGTGCGCGTCTCAAGAATTGATCAATTGATTAGCGAAGGAAATAAGCGGGCGATCGCAGCGAAAAAAGTCATTTCCAACCTCGATGAATATTTGTCAGCCAATCAGCTAGGGATTACGATTACATCTTTAGGATTAGGTTGGCTAGGGGAACCGACAGTCGAAAGAATATTGCTGCCTTTATTTGAGCGGTTTCATGTATCGCCGTCTCTTGCTAACGTGTTGTCATTTACGATCGCTTTTGCGAGCATCACGTTTTTACACGTTGTTGTCGGGGAATTGGCACCGAAGACGCTTGCCATTCAAAAAGCCGAAGCCATTACATTATTGACGGCGCAACCGTTGATTTTATTTTATAAAGTCATGTACCCGTTTATTTGGACGCTCAATACATCTGCGCGCATCGTCACAAGTATGTTCGGACTAAAGCCGGCTTCTGAACATGAACTCGCCCATTCGGAGGAAGAGTTGCGCTTAATTTTATCGGAAAGTTATAAAAGCGGGGAAATTAACCAGTCCGAATATAAATATGTGAACAACATTTTCCGCTTTGATGATCGGATAGCAAAAGAAATTATGGTGCCGCGCAAAGAAATTGTAGCGCTCGATATTCATCATTCTGTAAAGGAATATCTTGAGATCATTAAAGAGGAGAAGTACACGCGCTATCCGGTCATTGACGGGGATAAAGACCATGTTCTTGGCTTGGTTAACGTGAAAGAAGTGTTTACCGATCTTGTGGCGAATCCGTCGGAAGAAAAAACGTTAAAAGATTATATTCGACCGATTATTCAAGTGATCGAGTCGATAGCGATCCACGATTTGCTTGTAAAAATGCAAAAAGAGCGGATTCATATGGCGATTTTAGTGGACGAATATGGCGGTACGTCAGGGCTTGTCACGGTTGAGGATATTTTAGAAGAAATTGTTGGCGAAATTCAGGACGAGTTTGATGTAGACGAAACGCCGATGATCCAAAAAATCGACGATACGCATACGATCATCGATGGCAAGGTTCTCATTAGCGAAGTGAATGACTTGTTTGGATTATCGATCGATGATACCGACGTCGATACGATTGGAGGATGGATTTTAACGGAGCATTATGATATTAAAGTAGGAGATTGTGTCGACATCGATGGCTATTCATTGAAAGTGCTTGAAATGGATGGACACCATGTAAAAACGATCGAAGTAACAAAAAAAGAACATGAAGCAGAAAATGAAATGTTTGCAGAAGATGAAGAGGCACAAGTTCTTTGAACGAAGCGCTCGGACACTCGTAATTTTGGGAGTTGACTATTGAGATCAAACAAGGCAGCCTCTCATCGCTGCCTTGTTTTTTTTACTGATACAAAGTGAACGGGAAAATCCCATCCATGCATGGAGCAATGCATGTAATTATTTCGTTTGTAAACGGATGCGGAAAGGACAATTTTATCGCATGGAGCGCTTGACGATGGAATTCTCCGCTTCCGCCGTATAGTACATCTCCGACGAGAGAGTGGCCGATGTAGCTCATATGCACGCGAATTTGATGCGTGCGTCCTGTATCTAATGTTAACTCGACGAGCGACGTTTGTGAGTTTGCGAACGTTTCAAGCACGCGATAGTAGGTAATGGCATCGTCTCCTGTTTTGGACACCCTTCTTCTCGTTGGATGGTGACGGTCACGGCCGATCGGAGCATGGATCGTTCCGCTCTTTTTCTTCATGATGCCGTGAACAAGTGCGATATATGTTCGTTTAATTTGCCTTTTTTCAAGCAAACGGTCGAGCATCGCAGCGGATAAAGCATGTTTGGCGAATAAAATCGCGCCAGATGTATCTCGATCGAGGCGGTGAACGTGGCGTACTTTCGTGAAAATCCCGTCTGACTGTAGATAGAACGCCACCGCATTGGCTAACGTACCTGTTTCGTTCGGAGCAGTCGGGTGCACGTCCACCGCTGCTTTTTTATTAATGACGAGTAGATGTTCATCTTCCCATATAATATCAAGTTCCTGATATTCCGGCTCGATGTCGGACGCTTCAGGTTTGTACAGCCATAATTGCAAGCGATCCTTTTTTTGTAGGACGGTCTGCCATGAAACGGTTTCTCCGTTTACTTTGACGCCTTTTTCCATGCGCAGCTGGTGTATCCACTTTTTCGGCGCACCCCACGTTTCTTTCAAAAAAGACTCAAGCGTTTGCCCGCACCACGCAGAAACGCCCGCAAATTCAACCCATTCTCCTTTTCGGACCGTAAACATCGTTTCTCTCCTTTGTGATAGTGGAAATACTTTCTACCGCTAATGATTTGTTCTCTATGATAAACTCATAATATCATATGTGTGGCAATAGGACAAAAAGGTGGTATGTAGCATTGAGAGTGATGAATGCAGCGACGAGAGAACAGGAAGAATATGTAGAAGGTTTAATTCAACAGTTTTATAGCCATGTGTTTCCCCGTTATTTTGATGACGAACAAATTCGTGAGTTTGAACAGTTAAACGTTCTTTCCGTATCGTTAGACCGTTATAATGGCACGATGAGAGAAGCGTTTCAAATGATTTCTTCGTTACAATCGTTATTAACGATCATCGAGTGTATAGAAGCAAATGGGCTGAACGAAGAATACCGCCATCTGTTTGAGCGGAATGTCCGCCTCTTAGAACAGTATGGCATTGCTTTTCCGTTTACGATTGATCAATTCCGCGAGAAACGTCCGTTTATTTTCAGCATATACTCACCGCCGGCGACTGATTGGATCATGTAAAAAGGGCTCTGAATGTGAGCCCTTTTTGCATACTTAAATCGTTACTGGCAGTCGCCTCATCTTTTCTTAATGGACTCAAACCAGTCACGGAAGACATTTTCTTCGTGATAGCCGTCAATCCGTTTGATTTCTTTTCCTTTCTCAAAATGGACGATTGTCGGCGTTCCGTCGATATGGTAAGTATCCCACCCGTCTTCGAACTCCAACAAATTGAACAGCTTTAAATCAATGCCCATTTTTTTCGCCATCGGAACGACAATTGGCGTTGTTTTATGGCAGTGGGGACAAGTTGGACTATAAAAATAGACGGTGACGGTTTCATCGTTCGCTAGTTTTTTCGCAAGCTCATTCGGCAAAATGATATTTTGATAGTTAGGGTCATCTAGTTGGGCGATGGTCGCCGGATTCAGTTCTACCTTTTTATACGGATTGTTTTGCACTTTTTCTTTTTGCTGGTAAGATGTGATCCAAGAAATGGCGATAAATAAAGCGGCAATGACCGTTCCAAAAATGAAAATTTTTTTCAACGTACTCTCCCTTCTTTCCATGTCCGAATGATGAGAAACGCTGTTAGCACTAAAAATGGAATGGTGATAAAACTGGGCTAATTGATGTATTGCCTTGTGCATGGAATGCGGCCGCAAGCAATCGCGTGTCCTTGAAAGAAAGGAACCTTTTGCAGCAAATAATGATAAAAAGAAATCGTTCCGCCGATGATCGATAACGTCAAGCTATAGCGAGCGATTCCATACTCTTTTCGAATGGCGGCCAATCCTAAAAGAATGACTTGCGGATATATGAAAATGCGCTGAAACCAGCAAAGATCGCATCAGGTGAATTTTCATTACTTCTGAAAAAATAAAGGCTGCCTAACGTAGCGATCAAAGAACGATCCATGCGCTAAGCAAGCAAATTTTCGAGCTTTTTTCTTTTCGATTCATACGGCCTCTCCCTATCATTTTTATCATTCCCATTATAGTTGAGGTGAAGAAAATTGTAAAATTTGTAGGCACGGATGACATTTTGTAGTAAAATATACATGTGAAATCGTTTTCATATACAGGATAGGAGTGAGAGGAATGGAGCGTAAGTGGTGGAAAGAGGCGGTCGTGTATCAAATTTATCCGCGCAGTTTTAAAGATTCTAACGGCGATGGAATCGGTGATCTTCGCGGTATCATTTCCAAACTAGACTATTTAAAAGAGCTTGGTGTAGATGTCATATGGCTCTCGCCTGTGTATAAATCGCCGAACGATGACAATGGGTACGATATTAGCGATTATCGCGACATTATGGACGAATTTGGCACGATGGAAGATTGGGAAGAAATGATTGAAGAAATGCATAAGCGCGGCATTAAATTGGTGATGGATTTAGTCGTCAACCATACGTCGGATGAGCATCCATGGTTTATTGAATCACGAAAGTCGAAGGACAACCCGTATCGCGACTACTATATTTGGCGTCCGGGAAAAGAGGGAAAAGAACCGAACAACTGGGAAGCTTGCTTTAGCGGATCGGCATGGGAATATGATGAAACGACAGGCGAATATTATTTGCATCTTTTCTCGAAAAAGCAGCCTGATTTAAACTGGGAAAATCCGAAAGTGCGCCAAGAAGTGTATGACATGATGAAATTTTGGCTCGATAAAGGCGTCGACGGCTTCCGCATGGATGTCATTAATATGATTTCGAAAGTGCCAGGGTTGCCGGATGGCGAAGTGCAAGAAGGGAAAAAGTACGCATCTGGCAGCAAATACTTTATGAACGGACCGCGCGTACATGAATTTTTACAAGAGATGAACCGAGAAGTATTGTCAAAGTATGATATTATGACCGTTGGCGAAACTCCAGGGGTTACGCCGAAGGATGGCATTTTATACACCGATCCGTCTCGCCACGAGTTAAATATGGTGTTTCAATTCGAGCACGTTGACCTTGATTCCGGTCCAGGAGGAAAATGGGATATTCGGCCATGGACGTTAGCCGATTTGAAAAAGACGATGACAAAATGGCAAAAAGAGTTAGAAGGAAAAGGATGGAATAGCCTTTACTTAAATAACCATGACCAGCCTCGTGCAGTGTCTCGATTTGGCGATGACGGAAAGTATCGCGTGGAGTCTGCGAAAATGCTTGGAACGTTCCTTCATATGATGCAAGGTACGCCGTACATTTATCAAGGGGAAGAACTCGGAATGACGAATGTGCGCTTCCCGTCGATTAAAGATTATCGCGATATCGAAACGCTCAATATGTATAAAGAACGCGTCGAAGAGTATGGCGAAGATCCGCAAGCGATATTGGAGAAAATTTATTATAAAGGCCGTGATAATGCCCGGACCCCGATGCAATGGGATGATAGCGAGCATGCCGGATTTACAGATGGAACGCCTTGGATTCAAGTGAATCCGAATTATCAAGAAATTAATGCGAAAGCAGCAATGGAAGATCCGAACTCTGTCTTCCATTACTATAAAAAGCTGATTCAGCTTCGCAAGCAGCATGATATCATTGTGTATGGCACGTACGATTTAATTTTAGAAGATGATCCATATATTTACGCTTATACGCGCACGTTTGAAAATGAAAAACTAGTCGTCATCACGAATTTTTCCAGCGAAACACCGGTTTTCCGCCTTCCAGAGGACATTACGTACACGACAAAGGAGCTGCTGATTAGCAACTACGATGTCCGTGAAGATGAAGATCTTCACGAAATTCGGTTGCGGCCATGGGAAGCGCGTGTTTACAAATTACAATAACCATCCGATTGGGCGATTTCAAACAGAAGTCGCCCGTTTTATTTTTTTACATTGAAAAAGAACTATGCAAGCATTATTTTCTACCTATATGTGCGCAAAAAGTGGTGAAACTAATCGGTGAAAGGAGAGGATGAGATTGAACAACAACACTGTTGAAAGCATTATGACGACAAATGTGGCAACGGTTTCTCCGAACCAAACTGTTCAAGAAGCTGCGCAATTAATGAGCCAAAAAAATATTGGCGCTCTTCCGGTCGTCGAAAACGGTCAAGTGAAAGGGATGATTACGGACCGTGACATTACGCTTCGGACGACGGCACAAGGGAAACATGCTTCCATTCCAGTATCGCAGGTCATGTCGACAAACGTCGTGACAGGAGCGCCAAATATGAGCGTCCAAGAAGCCGCGAGCGTCATGGCGCAACATCAAATTCGCCGCTTGCCGATCGTCGAAAATAACCAGCTGCGCGGGATTGTCGCTTTAGGTGATATCGCGACGAATCATGCGTATGACGAAGCGGCAGAACAGGCGTTAACGAACATTTCCGAACCGTCTCAGCCGCAAGCGTAATACCGAAAGGGTGTCCCGTTTTTTGTGATGGGGCATCCTTTTTTGTCAGGGGAACAATATTTGCTTTTTTTTAGAAAAGGAATATCGTATGATGATGACGAATACAAAAAATAAGGTAATGATGAATGGGGAGGGATCCGTGTTGAGTTGGAGAAACAAGTACAGACAATGGATGACCTATAAGCATTTAGATGAAGAGTTGAAAGCGACACTTCAACAACGAAGCGATGATGAAAAATGGCTCGAGGATTGTTTTTATAAAAATTTAGAATTTGGCACGGGCGGCATGCGCGGAGAAATCGGACCGGGGACGAACCGCATGAACGTATATACGGTGCGTAAGGCCTCCGAAGGATTAGCGCGATACATAGAGTCATTTGGCATCGATGCGAAAAAGCGCGGGGTTGTGATCGCTTACGATTCGCGGCATAAGTCGCCGGAGTTTGCGATGGAAGCGGCAAAAACGCTTGCCACGCACGGAATTCAAACATATGTGTTTGACGAGTTGCGTCCGACTCCGGAGCTTTCATTCGCGGTTCGCTATTTACAAGCGTTTTCAGGGATCGTGATTACCGCAAGCCACAATCCTCCAGAGTACAATGGCTATAAAGTATATGGCCGAGATGGTGGACAACTTCCTCCAGATGTCGCTGACCAAGTCATTCGTTATGTTAATGAAGTGGAAAATGAACTTGCGATCGATGTCGAAGAGGAAACGGTATTGAAGGAAAAAGGACTTATTCGAATGATCGGGGAAGAAGTCGACCGAGCGTATATTGAAAAGTTAAAAACGATTTCGCTCAATCCGCAGCTTTCGCAAGAAGTGGATGTGAAAGTCGTGTTTACACCGCTTCACGGAACAGCCAATCAACCTGTACGCCGTGCTCTTGAAGCACTTGGATATAAACACGTTGTTGTTGTGAAAGAGCAGGAACTTCCTGATCCGAATTTCTCAACGGTAAAGTCGCCGAATCCAGAAGAACATGCGGCATTTGAACGGGCGATTCAAGTAGGAAAAGAGATCGATGCGGATTTGTTGATTGCGACAGATCCAGATGCTGACCGGTTAGGCATTGCGGTAAAAAATGAAGACGGTGAGTATACCGTATTAACAGGAAACCAGACGGGCGGCTTACTGCTTCATTATATTCTTTCACAAAAACAAGAAAAAGGAACGTTGCCGAAAAATGGTGTTATGTTAAAAACAATTGTCACTTCTGAGTTCGGACGTGACATCGCTGCTTCGTTCGGCTTAGAAACGGTCGATACGTTAACGGGATTTAAATTTATCGGCGAAAAAATTAAAGAATACGAACAGACAGGGGAATACGTGTTTCAATTTGGCTATGAAGAGAGCTATGGCTATTTAATTGGCGATTTTGCCCGCGATAAAGATGCGGTTCAGGCGGCAGTCATGGCTGTAGAAGTATGCGCCTTTTACAAAAAACAAGGCATGTCATTGTACGAAGGATTGATGCAATTATTCGAGCAATACGGCTATTATCGCGAAGGGTTGCAATCATTAACGCTAAAAGGGAAAGAAGGAGCGGAACAAATTCAAGCGCTTCTTGCTTCATTCCGCAAGCAACCACCGACGGAGATGGCAGGGAAAAAAATTGTAGTTGTGGAAGATTACAAAACCGGCGAACGAGTGGATACGGCAACAGGGGAGAAAGCGGCCATTGCCCTTCCAAAATCAAACGTGTTAAAATATTTGCTTGAAGACGGTTCATGGTTTTGCTTGCGTCCTTCAGGAACCGAGCCGAAAGCAAAAGTGTATTTCGGCGTCAAAGGCCGTTCTTTGATAGACAGCGAACAACAGCTCGAGCAGCTATCTCATGACGTTATGAAACGAGTTTACGATTGTTTAAATGCAACCGCTGAACGAGCGTAATGATGTGCACAAGAACTATCAAAGTGAAAGGCAATGCCAGCTACGGTGTTGTCTTTTTTTTACGTGAAAAACTATGGAAAACGAATTATGAAAGGAAGGGAGAGGTCCCTTCCTTTTTGATTTATAATCAGCTGGAGAACACTCATGACTTTAGTCGTGAGAGGTTCAAGAGTAATAAACATACGGTTCTGCCGTGTTTTGAACGCTTGCTTCTAGGGCGTGGTCAATATAGCGCAAAAGAGCGGTTAAGCGTTTTTGAATGACGGAATAGTCATGCTCGAAATGATAGGCGTGGAGAAAGTGCTCGATTTTTTTGGAAAGCAAGTCGTCGTTTGTGCGCACCATTAAAATCAGCAAATGATCCCATTCAGAGCGGTGTGTATAATACAATGCTTTGTCATAATCGCTTGTGTTCAATGTACATGCCTCCTTCATTGAGGGGCTACCGTTAGTTTATGATATGGAGCTTGTTTTTTGCGCTGTAAATGTTACGTGATTAGGTAAAAAATAAATTATAAATGAAAATGGAGTAAATAGGCGAGTTAAAATGTTGCAATTTTGTGACAAAAATATTATATTTAAAGAAAGGGGATGATAAACATGAATGAACGGTACGAAGGAAGAGCGATTACGCAAATGTGCAAAATGATTGCTTCTGTAGGGCTCATTGTCGGATTTTCCTTATTTTTATTAAGTTTTATCGCAAGCGCTTACAATCAAGATTTTTTCTTGACAATTATCAGCTTAGGGATTATGGGAGCTTCGATGTTTATGTTCGGATTTGGCACGTTTATGGGAATTCTTACGGAAACTTACCGAAAAACCGAGCTGCATTCTTAAATAAAACAGCACCGTTTCCATGAGAAAACGGTGCTGTTTTTATGAAGAAGGCCCTTTTTTTGTCCGCAAGTAAAAATAAGCTCCAATTAATCCAAAGATGATGAGCAAGGGGATTAGATAAGTGCTATAATGTTCGACATATTTTTTTACAATTTTCCAATCTTTACCTAATGTTCTTCCTAATGTAATGAACGTAAATACCCAAAAAAAAGCACCGCTGTAAGCGTATATCGCGAATTTTTTGAAGCGATATTCGTTGATTCCAGCGAGGAATGCGGAAACGTGACGGATCCCGGGAATAAAGTAGCCAATAAACAAAACGAACGGTCCCATTTTTGTAAAAAGCGTTTTTGTTTGTTCGATTCTTTTTTCCGTAATATGTACTTTCGGTCCGAATTTATGCAAGAAAGGAAGGCCTAACCGAATGCCTAAATAATAGCTGATCGAAATGCCAAAGAGCGCACCGATCAAGCTGCATCCTAATGCAAGGGGATAAGACATGATTCCTGTAGAGGTATTATACCCGACATATGTTAGCAATACTTCATCAGGAATCGGAAGACCGACAATTCCTCCCATTAAGGCGATCATAATGCCGATATAGCCAAATTGCTCAATAAAATGATGTAAATATTGTTCCATTTAATCACCGCACTTTGTTTTTTGAAGATACGCTATTTTTCATTATAAACGACTTAGTGGGGGCAAAGGAAGCGGTTTTATAGGCACGTTATAAAAAACCCCGCTTCAATGCAATGAATGGTAAGCGGGGGATGGCATATGTCACTTTTCTTCTTTACCTAATTGTTTCAATGACTTTGCTTTTTCGTGTGGTGGGTTTTGCGATTGTTTGCGCACGGTCCATTGCCGCTCTTTTTGTCGCTTTGATTGCGTCAAGGACGATCACCTCCCTTTTTAGCATGCCATTTTAGGTTCTTTGCCATGCGTATATTTAAGCGGGTAATAATGAATATTATAACTGTATCATGTATAAGGAGGCTATGCTCATGAACGCAAAACGCGCACAAGAAATTGCTGCTTCGCCGGTGATGGCAAATGTCACGTACAACGGAGAACGCATATACATTGAACAAGTGGATGAAGAAAATGGAACTGCTATTATTCATCCTTTGAATGAACGAAACAATAAGCAAAAAGTTTCCGTATCCAGCTTGCAAGAGAATTAAAATGCACAAAACACCACGGTTTGTGGTGTTTTTATTATGCCATTTACAGACAGCAAGCAAAACGTCTTGGTTGAGGAGGTGTCGTATTTTGGTGGCTCCAATACGTATCAAATCTCTTTTTCGTTCATATATTTCGCAAAGGAGCTTAAATATGTAAATGAGAAATCACTTGTATACGAAAGTGATTTTTTATTTTCTTGATGTTAAAATGTTTAAATATTACACATTTGATTAATGGTTTGCTGCATGGTTCGATAATGTTTAGTGATCATGCTAAAATAACATTTGTAATACATTTTGTCCTAGTGAACCATAAATTTCTTTGACAAATGGGAATTTGTATAATTTGTTAAATGTTAAAAGGATTGTTTCTTTTCGTTGTCAAATAATTTGTAGTAAATATTAGAAATTTAAAGGGGATATATGGCGGAATGGACGCAAAGGATTTGTTGCGTATTATAGAAGATGGAGAAAATGCCGAATTGGAATGTAAAGCAGCCAAAGGTGGGCTGCCAAAAAATGTTTGGGAAACGTATTCTGCTTTTGCGAATACAAATGGCGGCATTATTTTGCTTGGGGTCGAGCAAAAAGGACAAGAGTTTTTCCCAGTCGATGTTGATGCAAAAAAGTTAGTCAAAGATTTTTGGGATGGAATTAATAATCCACAAAGGATTAGTAAAAATATCTTAGTGGATCGAAATGTACAAATTATTGAAGTTGATGGGAAAGAAATCGTGAAAATTTATGTTCCAAGAGCTTCACGTGAGGACAAGCCAATTTATATTGGTCATAATCCTTTTGCAGGTACATATCGCCGCAATTATGAAGGAGACTATAAATGTACAAAAGAAGAAGTACAGCGAATGATAGCGGACCAATCGCCAATTCCTCAAGACAGCAAAGTTCTTCCCAATTACGGTTTAAATGATTTGAATATGGAATCGGTGAGAAGTTATCGAAGTCGCTTTTCTTCTTTGAAACCGGATCATCCTTGGAATGGTTTAGAACTGAAGGACTTTTTATATAAAATTGGAGCTTTGGGAAGGCTGCGCGAAACCAACGAGGAAGGGTTAACATTAGCTGGATTGCTCATGTTTGGGGAAGAGCGCAGTATTACAGAGTATTTACCGCAGTATTTTTTGGAATATCGGGAAAAGAGTTCGGATGTGCCAGGAGATAGATGGACAGATCGGATTATTTCTTCCGATGGCACTTGGTCGGGGAATTTGTATGATTTTTATTTCAAAGTGATCCGTAGACTAACGGATGATTTAAACATTCCTTTTCAAATGGAGGGGCTTTTTCGCAAGGACGATACAAGGGTGCATGCTGCTCTTCGCGAAGCTTTAGTCAATACATTGGCTCATGCCGATTACTACGGGCAACGCGGAATTGTTGTCGAAAAGGAAAAGATGTTATTTCGATTTTCTAACCCGGGTGTTCTTCGGATTCCTTTGCAACAAGCACTAAAAGGTGGAGTAAGTGATCCGAGAAATCCAACCATTTTTAAAATGTTTATGTTAATTGGGCTCGGTGAACGAGCAGGATCGGGGATTGAGAATATTCATTTGGCGTGGAAAGAACAACATTGGACTGCCCCAGAATTAATCGAAGAATTTCAGCCGGATCGCACGATTCTTACGTTACGAACAACTTCATTGTTACCGCAGGAAAGCGTCGATTTTCTAAAAGCAGTTCTTGGGAAACAGTATAAATGGTTAACCAATGATGAAGTATTAATTTTAGTGACGGCACATCAAGAAAATTATGTGACCAATACGAGATTGCAAAGCCTGACAGATAAAAAGAGTGATGAAATAAGCAAATTATTATCCGGACTGGTGGAAAAAGGATATTTAGAACCAAATGGACAAGGAAGAGGTACAAAATATAAGCTAACGGAAATGTTTGATCAAAAGTCTATAGGGAACTCCAGATATAATCGAATAAGCTCCGGACCTAGTGCTAATAACTCCGGACCTAACGCTGCTAACTCCGGACCTAACGAAAACGAACAAACAAAAGATCATGAAAAAGTGCTATTGGATATTTCTGAATTGGCAAGAAAGAAAAAGAGATTACATCCTTCCGAAATGGATGAGATCATTTTAAATCTTTGTGCAATTAAGCCGTTAACGCTCAAAGAATTAAGTCAATTGCTGAATAGGCAGATGGATCCTCTTCGCAAAAAGTACATTTCACGATTGCTTAGGGAAGGAAAGTTAGAACTGCTATATCCAGAGCAAGTAAATCATCCGAAACAAGCATATATGACACGCTCTCTTTTTACAAACCGGCATTAGGATACTGGATTCTTAATGCCGGTTTATTGTTATGTATCACGAGTGTTGATTATCCATTATTTTACTAAAAAACACAGAATCATATGGTTGAACACAAGCTTTTCTGCCTCTTCCCTCGAACAAGAACGCCGGCGGGCAAATTACATTTGCCCGCAAAGCGTTTATTGTTCGAGGAGGGCATGCTAATACTCCCAGTCGGCAAGCTAGCTTAGCCGACTACGGCAGAAAAGATAGGAATAGAGCGATGTCAACTGGTTTTTATTGGTTAATCAACACGCTTGGTTATGTATATAATTTTATAAATGTATGTTTTCGTTCTATGATGCGTATCAAATCCCCCTCTTGTTCATACATTGAGGTAAAGGGGGGATGTGAATGAAACAGGATGAGTTGAAGGCGTTGGAGCGGGCGATTGCGGAAATTACGGAAATTGCCCAAGGGTTTGGTTTGGATTTTTATCCGATGCGCTATGAAATTTGTCCGGCGGATATTATTTATACATTCGGGGCGTACGGAATGCCGACGCGCTTTTCCCATTGGAGTTTCGGCAAACAGTTTTATAAAATGAAGCTTCATTACGATTTAGGACTTAGTAAAATTTATGAATTAGTTATTAATTCCGATCCATGTTATGCCTTTTTGCTCGATTCCAATTCTTTGATTCAAAATAAGCTAATTGTCGCCCACGTATTGGCCCATAGCGACTTTTTCAAAAACAATATTCGCTTCAGCAACACGAAACGCGACATGGTTGAAAGCATGGCGGCGACAGCGGAACGAATTAAACAGTATGAGCATCAATATGGAAAATTAGAAGTAGAGAAGTTTTTAGACGCGGTGTTGGCGATTCAAGAACATATTGATCCGTCGCTTTTGCGGCCGAAGCTGTCGTGGACGCTTGAAGATACGGAAGTATATGAAGAAGAAGAGCAGGTGAAACCGAGCCCGTATGACGATTTATGGTCGCTTGACAAAAAGAACAAGACGGCACTGCCTCCGCGCAAAAAACGGCGAAAATTCCCGCCGCAGCCGGAAAAAGATGTACTGTTGTTCATTGAAGAATACAGTCGTGAACTCGAAGACTGGCAGCGTGACATTATGACAATGATGCGCGAAGAGATGCTTTATTTTTGGCCGCAGCTTGAAACAAAAATCATGAATGAAGGATGGGCGTCGTATTGGCATCAGCGCATTTTGCGAGAGATGGATTTAACGAGCGATGAGGCGATTGAGTTTGCGAAGCTGAATGCGGGGGTTGTGCAGCCGTCGCGCACGAGCATTAATCCGTATTATTTAGGGTTAAAAATTTTTGAGGACATTGAAGAACGGTGGAACAACCCGACGGAAGAAATGAAGCGAAGAGGGGTGAAGCCGGGTTCGGGAAGAGAGAAAATTTTCGAAGTGCGCGAACTTGATTCCGATATTTCATTTCTCCGTAATTATTTAACGAAAGAGCTTGTCATGCATGAAGATATGTACTTGTTCCAAAAGCAAGGAAAAGATTATAAAATTGTCGATAAAAATTGGGAAAACGTTCGTGATCAGTTAGTCAGCATGCGCGTCAACGGCGGGTTCCCGTATATTACTGTCAATGACGGCGACTATATGAGAAATGGAGAGCTTTATTTAAAACATTGGTACGAAGGCATTGAGCTCGATATTAAATATTTAGAAAAAGTGCTGCCGTACATTTACCAGCTATGGGGCCGTACGGTGCATATGGAAACGGTGGTGGAAAATAAATCGGTGTTGTTTACGTATGACGGAAAAACGGTGCATCGAAAGTATATATGAAAAAGGTTGCTGATGGTTCAGCAACCTTTTTTCAGAAACTTTTCTGTTCAATATTCGTCTAAATAAACAGAAGAGAAAATAGAGATGTTTTATAACTAGAGGAGGTTTTCGGTGAGAAAAATCGTATGGCTTTTTCTATTGCTAATTTTCATATCGTTCGGTTACTGGTTTATAAACGAGTCGAAGCCTCCGTCTCCTCGCATAACGGTTGAAGGGAAAAATATCCCAACAGCACAAGGTTCCTATTGTTGGGATGGATTTTTTAACAATATGTGTGTGGATATGATTTCTCCGCCACAAATTGTTGAGCATGAAGGTTTGGCGCCTGTGGTGGTCCCCCCAGGAGCGCAGTTGAAAATTGATTTTCAAAAGGAACCAACTAAAGGTACATTAGGCGTTAATAAATGGATGAGTAATCATGATGTAAAAAATGCAAAATTGAATGGAAATATTTTGACTGTACCGAAAGAAAAAGGGATTCATATATATGACGTGCATGCGAGTTGGGATAAAGGGGATTCGAGTTATGTCTTTGTTATCGAGGTCCAATAAATAAAAAGGGTGCTAGCCTTGACGTAGCACCCTTTTCTGTTACCCAAGCGCTTTTTTATTGTTGACTGGAGCAACGACAATGCCGGTTGTTTCTTCAAAGTCATACAAGCCGGTAGGAAGATCGGTGAAGCGCTCTAATTCGTTGTAGGCCGGAATGCCGTGATAAGCCATGTCCAATCCTTCTTCTTCCTCGCGTTCTGTTGCGCGGAATCCAACCGTTTTTTCACAAACTTTGGCCATAAACACACCGCCGAGCAATCCCCAAACGATCACAACGGCCGCACCTAATAGCTGAACAGCAAAAAGGGAAACTTCGCCGGTCGTAAGAAGGCCTTGCGTCGTATCAAACAACCCGACAGCAATCGTACCGAATACGCCGTTGAAACCGTGCACCGCTACCGCGCCAACTGGATCATCAACCTTGACTGAATCGACAAGCAACGTCGCATAAATCACGATGATTCCGCTAATCGCCCCAATGATAATTGCGCTCCATTGGGAAACGAACGCGCATCCGGCTGTAATCGCGACAAGACCCGACAACACGCCGTTAATCGTCATACTTGGGTCTGCTTTCCCGAATTTTTTCATCGTTAGAAACAACGCTGTTGTGCCCCCGCTGGCGCCTGCCAACATCGTATTCAAAGCGATCGAAGCAAGCGACGCATTCGAAGCGTCTAACGTGCTTCCCGCATTAAACGCAAACCAACCGAACCATAAAATAAACGCACCTGCTGAAGCTAGCGGGATGTTACTTGGGGCAAAGACGTTAACGCTGCCGTCCGAGTTAAACCGTCCTTTTCTCGGACCTAACAGCTTTGCCATAGCGAAAGCGGCGAATCCTCCTACCGCATGAATCGCGGCTGATCCAGCGAAATCTTTCATGCCTAGCTTTGCTAGCCAGCCGTCGCTGTTCCAAATCCAATGGCCAGACAACGGATAAACGATCATGGAAACAAGCGCCGCTGTGACGACATACGCTTTAAAATTCATGCGCTCCGCTACGGCGCCGGAAATGATCGAGATGCATGCGACCGCAAAACCGATTTGAAAAAGGACAAACGCGGCGCTAGGCAACTTGAGCGAAAGCGAAATATTTTCAGGCGCTCCGAACAAATTCGTGCCGATCAGTCCAAACGCATCTTTTCCGAACATAATGCCAAAGCCAATGAGCCAAAAAGCGAGTGTTCCGATCGTTAAGTCGACAAAAATTTTCATCGTTACGTTGACGGCGTTTTTTGTTCGGACTAAGCCGGCTTCCAATAAGCTGAATCCGCCTTCCATAAACAATACCATGGCCGCTGCGATGACGACCCAGATAGTATTAACATACGTGATCATGAAAGTCCCTCCTTTTGACTCGCTAAATCGTCAATATCATAATCGAGCGTTCCCGTGCGAATGTTATAGGCTTCTAAAATCGGATAGACGAAAATTTTTCCGTCTCCTTCTTCGCCGGTTTGCGCGGCGTGGACAATCGTTTGGATCGTCCGCTCGACCATATAGTCAGAAAGGACGATCTCAAGCTTTACTTTCGGATGAAGTGTCACCTTATAGTTTTTGCCGCGGTACACGCCTTGTGTATCTTTTTGTTTTCCTCTTCCGACTACTTGAGACACCGTAAAGCCGGTAATGCCGATCTGTTTTAACCCTTTAATCGTTTCCGTCAATTTTTCCGGCCGTATAATCGCCTCAATTTTTTTCATTGTCATTCACCTACTTGTTTGTTAGGTTTTCTAACATCATATGTTAAACATTATAACGACCAAAAAGATTCTGTCAATAGGGGAAGGGATAAATTTTTACTCATTAATAATGAAAAGTGATATGATGAAGGTTGAATGAACGATGGAGGAGGAGAAAGCGATGGAGAAACAAAAACAGATGACAGAAGATTCTAAATATATTCAGCAACATCTCGCAAACGAGCGGACGTATTTGGCATGGATCCGAACTGCGATTGCGATCACAGGGATCGGATTTTTAATCATCAACTTACATATTAAATCTTCGTTTCGTTCACTGCCGAATATCGCGGTGCAGGGAATTGGCATGCTATCGGTATTAGCGGGGATCAGTACGATTATTTTTTCAACGATCAGCTATTTCCAAAAGGCCAAACAAATTAATGAACAAACATTCCGCACATCAAGACCGCTCATTTTATTTTTATCTATTTTGATGCTGCTAGTCCTTTCGATGTTCGGCGTGTATTTTTTTGCTGTCCTTTTGTAAGGGCAGCTTTTTTTAGACATAAAACCGACAAAAAATCGTCACGCTTTTGTCATTGCTTGTTTTCTCTGTTTTCGATACTGTTTAAAGTACAAATATTTATGTGAAAAATATCGCAAAATATGAATGAAGGATGGGGAGAGATTGTTGTTTTAGAACTATATATACAGGGGTAATGATAGAAAGGAGAAGTGCGATGTGGAAAACGCATGAAAAACGGCTTGTTCTGTTAAGTTTTGTCGTTGCTTCGATTATGTTGTTTTCGATCGTAGGGAGATTGTTTTCGTAAAGGAGGAGTACAGCAATGTGGACGTACGATTCGGTTTTATTTAGCCGCCTACTGACGGAATTGACGCTTGCGTTCCATATTATTTATGCAACGATCGGAGTCGGTGTCCCGCTCATGATTGCGATTGCGCAATGGGTGGGGATTCGGAAAAATGATGAGCACTATATTTTGCTGGCGAGAAGATGGACGCGCGGATTTGTAATTACAGTAGCGGTTGGTGTCGTCACAGGTACGGCGATCGGCTTGCAGCTATCCTTATTGTGGCCAAATTTTATGAATTTGGCGGGGCAAGTGATTAGCCTTCCATTGTTTATGGAAACATTTGCCTTCTTTTTTGAAGCGATTTTTTTAGGGATTTATTTATACACGTGGGACCGTTTTAACGACCAAAAAAAGCATTTTTTACTGCTTATTCCTGTAGCGATCGGTTCTTCCGCTTCAGCGTTCTTTATTACGATCGTGAACGCATTTATGAATACGCCGCAAGGGTTTGAGTTGAAAGACGGTGTGATTACAAACATTCAGCCACTGGTAGCGATGTTTAACCCGGCAATGCCGACAAAAGTCGCTCACGTGTTGACAACGGCGTATATGACTTCCGCGTTTGTGCTGGCATCGATTGCGGCTTATCACCTTTTAAAAGGGAATCGCCATCTTTATCATAAAAAGGCGCTTCATTTAACGATGAAATCAGCGCTCATTTTCTCGCTTGCCAGCATTGTGGCCGGGGATTTATCGGGAAAATTTTTAGCGGAATACCAGCCGGAAAAACTGGCCGCAGCGGAATGGCATTTTGAAACGAGCACATACGCGCCTCTTGTGCTGTTTGGAACGTTAAACGAAAACAATGAAGTCGAAAATGCGATTAAAATTCCGTATGCCCTCAGCATATTGGCGCATAATCGGCCAAGTGCAGAAGTGAAAGGACTAAACGATATTCCAAAAGATGAGCGCCCGCCTCTGTACATTCATTATTTGTTTAATGCTATGGTGTTGATCGGCATCTGGTTGACTGTGATAGCAGCGCTGTATTGGGCAGCGATGAAAAAAGGATTAGCGTTTGTGACGAAAAAGTTTTTCATAATGCAATTAGTATTATCAGGTCCACTTGCGATGCTGGCAATTGAAATCGGTTGGTTTTTTGCGGAAGTTGGAAGACAGCCATGGATTTTGCGCGGATATATGAAAACAGCGGAGGCAGCGACATCGTCTGCCCATGTCGATACGATGTTAGTTGTATTCTCGCTTCTTTATCTTGTATTGGCGTTTGTGAGTGTAGCGGTTCTCATCAAAATGTTTCGCAACAATCCGGTTGAACGGGAACTTCAGGAGCGTGCGCTTGATCAAGGAGGGGTGTCCTCATGACGTTGGAAGTGGTCGGAATTTCGGTGCTGTGGCTGTTTTTGTTCGGCTATATCATCGTTGCTTCGATTGATTTTGGCGCCGGCTTTTTTAGCGCTTATAGCGAAATGGCGAACAAAAAACATATCATTCATAAAATTATTCAACGATACCTTTCGCCTGTATGGGAGGTCACGAACGTATTTCTTGTGTTCTTCTTTGTCGGCATGGTCGGGTTTTTTCCGAAAACCGCCTATTACTACGGGACAATTTTATTAGTGCCGGCGAGCATTTCGATCATATTGCTTGCGATTCGTGGTTCGTATTATGCGTTTAATACGTACGGTATCAAAGACAATAAAGCGTATACGTTTCTCTATGGAATGACGGGGGTGTTTATTCCGGCGTCGCTTTCGATTGTGCTGGTAATTTCCGAAGGCGGTTTTGTGCGGATAGATGGCGGAGAACCAGTTTTATTATATAAGCAATTGTTCGTCAGCCCGTTTACATGGAGCGTCGTATTATTAAGCCTTACGAGCGTGCTGTATATTTCGGCGAACTTTTTAACTTATTACGCGAACGAAGCGGGCGATCTTCAAGCGCGCGATTTGCTGAGAAAATACGCGCTCATTTGGAGCGGGCCGACGATTTTATCTGCGCTCGTGATTATTTATCAATTAAAACATCATAATGTCGAACATTATGAAAAAATGCTTGATTTATCATGGATGTTCGTTGTTTCGTTTGTCTTTTTCTTATTATCGCTTTACTCGCTGATTAAAAAACGTTATTTTGGCTGGTCGTTTATTAGCTTAGTGCTGCAATATGCGTTTGCGTTTTATGCGTACGGCATTTCACATTATCCTTATTTGCTTTATCCGTACTTGACGATTTATGACAGCTTTACAAACCGGACGATGGCTGTTGCGCTTATCACTGCATTTATCGCCGGATTGTTCTTGCTCGTTCCGTCGCTAGTTTTACTGTTGAAGTTATTTTTATTTGATAAAAAATATGTCAAAGGACAAGTATAGGGAGGGATTTCGCAATGCAAACGTTTTTAATCATGTATGCACCGCTTCTTGTTGTCGCTTTATCAGTCGTTGCCGCTTTTTGGGCTGGTTTGAAAGATGAACATGTAAAATGATTGTTGAGCCGCCGCTCCTAAACGGGTGGTGGCTTATTTTATAAAAAGTGATATACTTATAGTTGTATATGTAATTAGGAGGTGTGCGATGGAACAGACAGCGAAACGAGCGAGCATAGGAATCCAATCTAATCTCCCGCTATTTCTATTGTTAGTACTAATGAACGTATTTGTCGGCGGTATGGTTGGAATGGAGCGAACGGTTTTGCCGATGATTGGCGAAAAAGAATTTCATATTGCTTCGACAAGCGCTGCTCTTTCTTTTATTGTAAGTTTCGGTTTTTCAAAAGCCATTACAAATTTTTTCGCGGGGACGATTGCGGATCGAATCGGGAGAAAAAATGTGTTAATAGCCGGCTGGTTTGTCGGAATGTTTGTGCCGTTATTGGTCATCGTTGCAGATCATTGGCGTACCATTATTTTGGCCAACGTGTTGCTCGGAGTGAACCAAGGGCTAACATGGTCGATGACGGTCAATATGAAAATTGACATTGCCAGTCCGCGTGAACGAGGAATTGCCGTTGGATTAAATGAATTTGCGGGGTATACAGGTGTTGCCCTCCTTGCCTATGTTTCAGGATACGTATCTTCCATATTTTCTTTACGTCCGGAGCCGTTTTATATAGGAATTGGGCTTGTGGTCGTTGGAATGATCTTATCGCTTTTTGTAAAAGATACAAATGTATGCGTACGAAAAAATCAATCCAACAAAAAAAGCGAAGGTTCGTTGCGATCTGTGCTTGTGCAAACGACGTGGAAACATCGTGATTTATCAAGTGTTAGTTTTGCAGGGCTTGCGACGAATTTAAAAGATGGAATGGCGTGGGGGCTTTTTCCGCTATTTTTTGCAACGAGCGGTCTATCCGTAAAGCAAATAGGCGTGATTATTGCGGTTTATCCAGCATCGTGGGGGTTGTTTCAGCTGTTTTCAGGCATCATGAGTGACCGCTTCGGTCGGAAATGGCTGATTACTTTCGGAATGTGGGTGCAATCGCTATCGATTTTTTGGATCTTGTTTGTGCGAGGGTATGAATGGTGGATCGTTGGTGCGATATGTTTAGGGATCGGTACAGCGATGGTGTATCCAACCTTACAAGCAGCGATTAGCGATGTGGCCCATCCGGATTGGCGCGCTTCAGCGATGGGGGTATATCGGCTTTGGAGAGATAGCGGTTATGCGTTTGGAGCCATTTTAGCAGGGACGATGGCAGACTTATTTAATATTTATTGGGCAATCGGTATCGTAGCATGTATCCCGTTTTTAGCTGGCATGGTCGCAATGATTCGGATGAAAGAAACGATTGCAAAAAGGTAGTTGACATTTTCAGTACAATTCGATAGTATAGATGACAAGTAATACCTATACATGTATGTGTAAAATAGATATATGATACAAAATCAAAGGAGGAATTTTTGATGAAAGTAGCGATTATTGCAGCAAATGGTGGATTATTTGATGCGTATAAAGTGTTTAACATTGCCACAGCAGCAGCGGCAACAGATGGAGAAGTAGCGATTTTCTTCACATTTGAAGGGTTGAATCTCATTCATAAAGAAGCGCATAAAAACTTGCCGATGCCAGCAGGAAAAGAACATTTTCAAGAAGGCTTTCAAAAAGCGAACGTTCCGTCAATTGAAGAACTTGTGAAAATGGCGCAAGAACTTGGGGTCAAAATGATTGCCTGCCAAATGACAATGGATGTGATCGGGCTTGAAAAAGAGCAATTTGTCGACGGTGTCGATGTCGCTGGTGCTGCTACATTTTTAAGCTTTGCAAAAGATGCCGACGTGACACTCACATTCTAATGGAGGGATCGAAATGAATACAGTTACAGTATATACGACAACGACATGTCCGTATTGCGTCATGCTAAAAAATTTCTTGCAAGCGCAAGGAATTCCATTTACTGAAGTAAATGTTCAGCGTGATCCGATCGCAGCAAGAAAGCTTGTCGAAACAACCGGACATATGGGAGTGCCACAAACGGAAATTAACGGACAATGGGTGCTCGGTTTTGATCCGGAAACGATTATGTCGCTGCTTGGACGATAAGGGCATAACGAACGAAGCGAGACAACGTGACGAATGTTGTCTCGCTTTTATATTCAATGAATCCGATACGATTGATCGGAAAAAAAACTTGCTAAAATACCTTGCAGGGTATATAATTATAAATGTACATGTTATAATCAAGAATAGTTTCATGGCTCAATTGATGAAAGAGGTGTTTACAATGGAATATAGCAAAGAAATTAAAAACCGGTTAAAACGGATCGAAGGGCAAATTAAAGGCGTTCTTGGCATGATGGAACAAGGGAAAGACTGCAAAAGCGTCGTTGCCCAACTATCGGCAGCACGAAATGCGATCGATCGGGCGATGGCGGTGATCGTTAGTTCCAATCTCGAACATTGCATTAGAGAAAACGTTGAAAAAGGGGAACAAACGGAACATCTTGTCAAAGAAGCAGTCGAATTGTTAGTCAAAAGCCGATAAAATAAATCGTCAACTCTTAAAAATAAGAGTTGACAAATTTTTCGAGACATAATAATATACGTATAGGGGTAATGGTAAAAACAAAATAACAAAAATTAAGGAGGAATTGACATATGAACGTAGCAAAAATGGTTGATGCGAAAGGATTATCTTGCCCAATGCCGCTTGTCAAAACAAAAAAAGCGATCGATGAATTAACATCTGGGCAAGTGTTGGAAGTTCAAACAACAGATAAAGGTGCGAAAAACGATTTAGCCGCATGGGCGAAAGTAAGCGGACATAAATTAGTTGACATGAAAGAAGAAAACGGTGTACTTACATTTTGGATTGAAAAAGCATAATTTTTTTGCTGTTCATTATACCTATACTAGTATATGATGTTCAGGAGGCGATGGAATGTCAGAAAAGAAGAAAAAAACAACGATTATTTTATTTAGCGGTGATTATGATAAAGCGATGGCTGCTTATATCATTGCCAACGGCGCCGCTGCTTATGACCATGAAGTGACTATTTTCCATACGTTTTGGGGGCTCAACGCTCTAAGAAAAGAGGAACAAGTCCCGGTTAAAAAAGGCTTTTTAGAAAAAATGTTTGCGAAAATGATGCCGCGCGGAGCGGATAAAATGGGGCTTTCACGAATGAACTTTGCAGGTGTGGGCCCGAAGCTCATTAAACATGTGATCAAGAAACATAATGCGATGCCGCTTCCACAGCTCATTGAAATGGCAAAAGAGCAAGAAGTGAAACTCGTGGCTTGCCAAATGACGGTTGACCTGCTAGGGCTAAAGCAAGAAGAATTGATTGACGGCATCGAATTTGCGGGTGTAGCCGCTTACTTAGCAGACGCTTCCGAAGGCAACGTCAACTTATTTATTTAAGGTGAGATCAATGACTCAAACCATTGTAAATATATTATTATTTTTGTTCGTTGCTTCGTTTCTTGTCGGTCGGCTTTTGCCGGCAAAAGGTGTGCGAACGATTACGACGAGCGAATTAAAAAAGGAATTAGGCAAAAAAGATGTACAATATGTCGATGTTCGCACACCGATGGAATTTCGGGCTCATCATATTCGCGGCTTTCAAAACATTCCGCTTCATGAATTGAAGAAGCGAGCGCATGAATTGTCAAAAGAAAAGGAAGTCATTGTTATTTGTCAAAGCGGTATGAGAAGCACAAAAGCGAGCAAATTATTAAAGAAACTCGGTTTTAAACACGTCACGAATGTGACAGGCGGCATGAATGCGTGGATGTAAGGAGGGAGAAAACATGAAAGAAATTACTGCAAAAGAAGTCGAACAACTTCTGCAAAACGGAAATTCATTAAATATCATTGATGTTCGGGAGGTCGAAGAAGTCGCTGCTGGGAAAATTCCGGGTGCTGTCAATATTCCGTTAGGGTTATTGGAATTTCGCATGAATGAATTAGAAAAAGATCAAGAATACATTATTGTTTGCCGTTCAGGTGCAAGAAGTGCTCGTGCTACTCAATTTTTAGAAAGCTACGGATACAACGCCACGAACATGACAGGCGGAATGCTAGCATGGGAAGGGCCTGTTGAATAAGCCAATATTGCTAGGAGGAGAGAGAACATGATTCAAGTGAATATGACGATCGATGCAAAAGGATTATCATGCCCAATGCCAATTGTGAAAACAAAAAAAGCGATCAACGAACTGCAACCAGGTCAAGTGCTAGAAGTCGAAGCAACAGATAAAGGTTCCAAAGCGGATATTAAAGCGTGGGCAGAAAGCACAGGACATCAATATCTTGGCACAATCGAAGAAGGAAATGTGTTAAAACATTACATTCGCAAAGCAAGCGAGAATGAAGCAAAAGAAGAAGCAAAGTTTCCTCATGTCATTTCCAATGAAGAATTGCTTACGAAATTGAATGATGCATCCGTTACGATTTTAGATGTTCGCGAACCAGCAGAGTATGCGTTCGGACATATTCCAGGAGCGATTTCCATTCCGCTTGGTGAATTGGAAAACCGGACAGAAGAATTATCGAAAGACAATACGATTTATGTTGTATGCCGTACAGGTAATCGTAGCGACTTGGCCGCACAAAAATTAGCGGAAAAAGGGTTTGCTAACGTTTGGAATGTCGTTCCGGGCATGTCGCAATGGACTGGACCAGTGGAAACAGAACAGGTGTAATGAAGGGGAGTTTTATTGATAAATTTATACTATAGGGGGTATAAAAGCTATGAAAGAAATGACAGTGCAACAGTTAACAAGTAAAGTGTTAAATAAAGAAAATGTCTTTATTTTCGACGTGCGTAACGAAAGCGATTTTAACGATTGGAAAATTGAAGGGGAAAATTTTGAATACTTAAACGTTCCTTATTTTGAGTTGTTGGAGGGTGTTGAAGAGGTTAAGGATCGCATTCCAAAAGATAAAGAAATCGTGGTCGTTTGTGCCAAAGGCGGTTCCGCTGCATTTATCGCCGAGCAATTGGAAGAAGCAGGATTTGACAATGTGTATACACTTGTCGGCGGCATGAAAGCATGGAGCGAATATCTTCATCAAGCAAAAGTGTATGAAGATGACAAAATAAAAGTGTATCAATTTATTCGCGTTGGAAAAGGCTGTTTGTCTTACATGGTCATCTCCGGAAACGAAGCGCTTGTTGTCGATCCTTCACGCTTTATTGATGTATACGAGAATGTGGCGAAAGAAGAAGGCGTCAACATTACGCATATCGTTGATTCACATTTGCATGCTGACCACATTTCTGGCGGCAGAGCGTTAGCAGAACGCACAGGTGCGAAATATTATTTAATGAAAAGCGAAGGAGCTTTATTCGATTTTGAGCCGTTAGAAGCGCATGACAAAATTGAGTTTGAGCAAGTTCAGTTAGAAGTGTTAGCAGTGAAAACACCAGGACATACGCCAGGAAGTGTATCGTTCTTCGTGAACCAAAAACTGCTCTTCTCAGGAGATACGATTTTTGTCGGCGGTCTAGGCCGTCCAGACTTAGGCGGAAAAGTGGCAGAATGGGCAGCGGACTTATACGATACAGTATATGAAAAAGTTGCTACAATTGCGGACGATGTGATCGTATTGCCAGCGCATTATGCGAACTTAGACGACGAAATGAATAAAGATGGATACATTGGAGATACGCTAGGAAACATTCGCGCACGCAATGAAATGATGCAAAATAAACAAAAAGACGAATTTATTGAAATTGTCGTGCAAAACGCCAATACCGAAACACCGCCAAACTTTGAGGATATCGTGGCGATTAACCGCGGCCAAAAAGTCGTCGATGCCGAGCAACAACAAGAGCTAGAAATCGGACCGAACCGTTGCGCGTTACATCATACGCATTAAACAAGGAAAACACTTGGGGGTACGCACACGAAGTACCCCCGGTTTTCATAAAGGAGGCCTTATAAAATGGACGTGACACTCAATTATATTATCGTTATTTTTCTCATCGGTTTTATCGGCTCTTTTATATCTGGAATGGTAGGAATCGGTGGCTCGATTATTAAATATCCGATGCTGCTTTATCTCCCGCCGCTATTTGGTCTTGCGGCGTTTAGTGCGCATGAAGTGTCCGGGATAAGTGCAGTGCAAGTCTTTTTTGCGACGATTGGCGGTGTATGGGCATATCGAAAAGGTGGCTACCTCAATAAAAAATTGATTCTCTATATGGGAATTAGTATTTTAATCGGTAGTTTCATTGGAGGATACGGCTCGAAATTAATGACAGAAGGTAGCATCAACCTTGTTTACGGAATACTTGCGGCATTAGCGGCCATTATGATGTTTGTTCCAAAAAAAGGGATCGACGATGTTCCGTTAGACCAAGTTACCTTTAGTCAATGGCTTGCTGTTAGTCTCGCTTTTGTTGTCGGAGTAGGATCGGGAATCGTGGGGGCAGCTGGGGCCTTCCTTTTAGTGCCAATTATGCTTGTCGTGCTCAAAATTCCAACGAGAATGACGATTGCTTCTTCTTTAGCGATTACGTTCATTTCTTCGATCGGATCGACGATCGGTAAAATCACGACAGGGCAAGTCGAATTTGTTCCAGCATTGATTATGGTAGTTGCAAGCATTATCGCTTCTCCATTAGGGGCGAAAGTAGGACAGAAAATGAATACAAAAGTATTGCAAGTCATTTTAGCAGTTTTAATTTTAGCAACGGCGATTAAAATTTGGGTTGACATTTTGTAAAGAAGGTGGTTCCACCTTCTTTTTTATGGTAAAATCAGAATGTATGTTCTTTTTAATCAAGCCGTTTCGACGAAGAGGAGGAATTTTCGTGATTCAGCGAATTGCAACAGTTGCAGTTTACGTCGAAGACCAACAAAAAGCAAAACAGTTTTGGACAGAAAAAGTAGGGCTTAAAGTCGTTGCGGAGCATCCGATGGGGCCGAACGCTTTTTGGCTCGAAGTTGCCCCAAAAGGCGCGCAAACAGCGCTTGTCATTTATCCAAAAGCGATGATGAAAGATTCGAATGAAAGAAAGCCATCGATTGTGTTTGAGTGTGATGATGTTTTGGCTACATATGAGGCGATGAAAGCAAAAGGTGTTGAGTTTTTAGGAGAGCCGCAGCAAATGCAATGGGGAACGTTTGTTCAATTTAAAGACGAAGATGGGAATGAGTTTGTTTTAAAAGGATAAAACATTAAAGAAGTAAGGTTGTTTCGAACTAAAGAGGCAGCCTTGCTTTTTATATTGGTGAACTGTTGACATTTTTAATCATTATAACTATGATGAAGCAAAGAATTGATGTTTTAGTCAAACGGAATTTACCGTCCGATACTAAGATATCTCGATATCGAAATAAATCAGAAAGTGAGGAGTTGCTCTATGAATCATATCATTCACCCAGCAACAGAAATTGGTTATGTTCATTTGATTGTGTCGAATTTGGACCGTTCAGTTCGCTTTTACAAGGAGATGATCGGGTTTCACGTGTTGAACAAAGAGAACAAAAAGGCGATATTAACGGCGGATGGCGTGACACCGCTCGTTGTGTTGGAGGAAAACGCCGATGCCGTGCCAAAACCGCCGCGAACGACAGGATTATATCATTTTGCGATTTTAGTTCCTGAGCGGAAAAACCTTGCCCGATCATTGCTGCATTTATTGAAAAGTGGCTATCCATTGCATGGAGCAGCGGATCATTTGTTTAGCGAGGCCGTTTATTTGGCGGATCCGGACGGAAACGGCATTGAAATATATGCTGACCGCCCGAGGGAGAAATGGGAAAAAACTGAAAGCGGAGAGTATAAAGGGGTAACAGAACCGTTGGATGTGAACGGCCTTCTTGCTGAAGCGGGAAATGAGCCATGGAGTGGCCTTCCGGAAAAAACAAAAATCGGCCATGTCCATCTTCATGTTGCAAACATGGAAGAAACGTATCATTTTTATGTGCACGGGCTTGGATTTGAGCCAGTCATTCGTATGAATGATCATGCGTTGTTCGTTTCCGCCGGCGGCTATCATCACCATATCGGCTTAAATACATGGGCGGGCGTCGGTGCGCCACAACCGCCGGAAAACGCTGTCGGATTGCGTGTATTTTCAATCGTACTTCCAAACGAAGAAGAATGGAAAAAAGTAATCGGGCAGCTTCAACAAATAGGGGCAGCGATTCAGCACGACGAAAAACGCGTTGTTGTCAATGACCCATCAGGAAATCAGATCGAATTGCAGACAGCGTAATATAAGGTAAAAAGCAAACGAGCGACCACATCCATTGCGCGCTCATTTGCTTTTTATGCTTCAAAAAAATATTCCCGTTCCACTTTGCATACTCTGACAGCAAAACGTTTATACCATTGCTGTTTTCCTTTTTCTTGCGCAATTTTATGTCCTGCATGTTCTTTCCATTGCTGAATGGCTTCTAAAGAATCCCAATATGAAACGGTAATGCCGTGGCCATTGGAATCGCGGACGCTTTCGATGCCAAGAAAGCCGGGCTGCTTTGCTGCGAATTCGACCATCTGTTTTGCCATTTCCACGTATCCGTCATCTTTTTTCGTCCGTTCAGAGGTAAAAATGACCGCATAGCATGAATGCTCCATAACGTTTCCCTCCTTTATCCTTTCAGAAATGATTGTCGTTTCATGCCAATTTTCACGTCTGATAAGAGAACAATGCTGCTCAAAATAATGGCCAATCCAGTGAACATTCCGAAGGTAATCTTCTCATGTAAAAACAACATTCCCCATATGACGCCAAATCCAGGGACGAGGAAGGTGACGCTTAACGTTTTCGTTGGCCCTACGTTAGCAAGCAGATAAAAATAAAATAAATAGGCGATCGCGGTACAAAAAATCGCCAGTCCAAGCACAGAATAAACAACCGTCGACGGAATTGGCTTCGTTGGGATATGAATGACAGCGAGCGGAAGCAATACAACCGCTGCCCCTAATTGCTGGCCGATCGCTAATGATAGCGAAGATACTCCGATAAATGCTTTTTTCACATATACACCTGCGCATCCGTATGATAAGGCGGCTAAAGTCGACAATAATGCCGAAAAAGCCGTTTCAAGCGAAAAAGGCATCGGGCTCCAGCCGACTAAAATTGATACGCCGAATATCCCCATCAAGATGGCCGTCCATTTTTTGACTGTCAACGGCTCTTTTAGAAAAACGAATGAAGCAAGAGCGGTAAACAAAGGAGTAGTGGAATTCAAAATAGACGCCATCGAAGCGCTAATATGCAAAGTCGCAGTAGCGATAAATGTAAAGGGAATCGCCGCATTTAAAGCTCCGACGATCAAAAACTCTTTCCAATGTGATTTGAGGCTCGCTGTTTTTCTAAACAGCCAGGCATACAACAGAAGAGCAACGCCAGCTAACAGCACGCGCAGTTCGATTGTAAGTGCAGGACCGATTACTGGAGCAGAAATTCGCATAAATAAAAAGGAAGCCCCCCAAAGAGCGGCAAGAAAAAATAAAGCGGCTAATTCTTTTATGTTCATCGATGTTCTCTCCCGTATACAAATCAAGTCTTTTTTCGGATTATAACATTTTAATTGAAAAATTGCAGCAATTAGGCGCAGACGTTGTGTTAAAAGGATTAAAAATTGAATTAGCGCCAAGCGGTACAACCAGTTCGGAAAACGATTTGTACCCCAATTTACAACGTAACGGCTATTGACAGATAGAAAAGGATCGACTATTATAAAAGTACAAGTATATATGGAAATGTGTGTAAAAGGGGAGTAGCTTTTACAGCAAAGTCGTCAGTTCAGGGTTATGCGCCCTCGGCTTTGTTGGCAACGGTGACGTTGTTAGCGAGACCTTTACCAACATGGTAAAGGTCTGTTTCGAATAAAAGACCTTTACCAAAACGGTAAAGGTCTTTTTTATTTCAAATTTGAGAGGAGGGAGATGATGAAAAAATTATGGAAAAAGGTAAGGTTGTTTTTGAAGTTCCACCGTTTTGTTCCATTCTTCATTGAATTTTTTCGTTCTCGCGAAGTAGCTAAGTATCAAAAAATGATGTACATGTTGGTCATCGTCGGCTATTTTCTCTTTCCGTTCGATTTGATTCCAGATTGGTTAGGAATTTTTGGAATTATGGATGATGTTACAATATTCATGTTGATTTTGCGAAAAATGATAAAGATAGCACCAGATCATTTGAAACATAAATACGGAGTGTAAAGGGGGAGCATGTATATGGAATTATTCTCTATCGAGTTTTGGTCAGCACTATTGTCCATTATTATCATTGACCTTGTATTAGCAGGGGACAATGCGATTGTGATCGGGCTAGCAGCACGAAATTTGCCGAAGCATCAACAAAAGCAGACGATCATTTGGGGAACGGTTGGGGCGATTGTCATTCGCGCTTTGGCGACGCTAACGGTCGTATGGTTGTTGAAAATTCCAGGGCTATTGCTTGTTGGTGGCGTACTGCTTGTCTGGATTGCCTATAAGCTTCTAGTCGAAGAAAAAGGACACGAAGTGGAAGCTGGAAAAAGTATGTGGGAAGCAATTCGAACGATCATTATCGCCGATGCGTTAATGGGTCTGGATAACGTATTAGCAGTAGCGGGAGCTGCACATGGTAGCCCTCTGTTAGTCATTTTAGGACTGCTTATTTCTGTTCCAATTATCGTATGGGGCAGTACGTTAATTTTAAAATGGGTTGAGCGGTTTCCGATTATTATTACAATTGGAGCTGGAGTACTTGCTTGGACCGCTGCGAAAATGATCGTAGATGAACCATTTTTAGAAAGATATTTTGCCAATCCGATCGTGAAATACGGATTTGAGATTCTCGTGATCGCGGGAGTCATTATTGCCGGAACGTTAAAAAAAGCGAAAGACAATAAAGGAGAAGCAAAAGCCGCCAACGGATGATTGGCGGCTTTTGTAGTGCCGTTTATCGAATTGATGGAGGCGGCTTTCGTTTAAAAAGTCGATCGAAGCTGGTCGAACAGTTGTTTTTGTTTGGATAAATGGAATTTCCTAATTGACATAACGTAAAAAAATTGCATGTTATGCGTAAATTTTGACATGTTGTGTGTCGTTTTTTTCATGTTATGGTGATATTCATCTAATTTTTCAGAATAATTAGTATAATTACCTTTGAAAATAAAGACATACAAAAGGGGGAGAGAAGGGTGAAAGGAATTAAGTCAATCTTGCTTTGGGGACTCATTTCTGCTCTCGGAGCAGTCGCGTTCGGTATATTAGCATTGCACCGCGGCGAAACGATTAACGCCATTTGGCTCATCGTAGCGGCCGTGTGCGTATATGCTGTTGCTTATCGTTTTTATAGTAAATTTATTGCACAAAAAGTATTTCAGCTTGATGACAATCGGAAAACACCAGCGGAAGTATTTAATGACGGAAAAGACTATGTACCGACGAATAAATGGGTATTGTTCGGGCACCATTTCGCGGCAATTGCTGGTGCAGGTCCGCTTGTCGGTCCGATTTTAGCGTCACAAATGGGATATTTGCCGGGAACGCTTTGGATTGTCGTTGGTGTAGTATTAGCTGGGGCAGTGCAAGATTTTGTTATTTTGTTTGCGTCGATGCGCCGCAATGGAAAATCGCTTGGCGAAATGATTAAAGAGGAAATTGGTTCCTTTACAGGACTTATTGCGATGTTTGGTATTTTAGGAATTATGATTATTTTATTAGCTGTTTTAGCGTTGGTTGTTGTGAAAGCGCTTGTAGGAAGTCCGTGGGGAATGTTTACGATTGCGGCGACGATTCCAATTGCGATTTTTATGGGCGTTTATATGCGCTACATCCGTCCGGGGCGCGTAGGCGAAGCTTCGCTCATCGGTTTTGTTTTATTGATGGCTTCGATCGTTTTTGGGCAATATGTCGCGGAAAATCCGACATTAGCGAATATGTTTACGTTTAAAGGGGAAACGATCGCCCTTTTAATGATCGGGTACGGTTTTGTCGCTTCAGCGTTGCCTGTATGGTTGTTGCTGGCGCCGCGCGACTATTTAAGTACGTTCTTAAAAATCGGAACGATCGTTGGCTTGGCGTTAGGAATTCTTGTCGTTGCGCCTGATTTGCAAATGCCAGCGATTACGAAATTTGTTGACGGCACCGGCCCAGTATTTTCTGGGGATTTATTCCCATTCTTATTTATTACGATTGCATGCGGAGCTGTTTCCGGATTCCATTCCCTCGTTTCTTCTGGAACGACTCCAAAAATGATTGAGCTAGAAAGTCACGCTCGCCCGATCGGCTACGGTGCGATGCTCATGGAATCGTTTGTCGCCGTGATGGCGCTTGTGGCAGCTTGCGTGTTGACACCGGGAGCGTATTTTGCGATTAACAGCCCGGCAGCTGTGATTGGCCAAGATGTTGTGCAAGCAGCTAAAACCGTTTCTTCGTGGGGATTTACGATCACTCCGGATGTGTTAACGGAATTGGCGAAAGATGTAGGAGAGCAAACGATTTTATCACGCACAGGTGGGGCGCCGACATTGGCGATCGGCATGGCCGTTATTTTATCAAAAGTGATCGGCGGGAAAGCGTTTATGGCGTTTTGGTACCATTTTGCGATTTTATTTGAAGCGCTGTTTATTTTAACGACCATTGATGCGGGAACACGCGTCGGCCGCTTTATGATTCAAGACATTCTCGGCCATTTTTATAAACCGCTTGCCAAAACGGATTCTTTGCCAGCAAACATTATTGCCACAACGCTATGTGTGTTTGGCTGGGGATATTTCTTGTATCAAGGGGTTATCGATCCGCTTGGCGGAATCAATACGTTATGGCCGCTATTCGGGATCGCGAACCAAATGCTTGCGGGAATTGCGCTATTATTAGGTACAACCATTTTATTTAAAATGGGTAAAAAAGCATATGTATGGGTCACATTAGTGCCAACGACATGGATTTTAGTTGTGACGATGACAGCAGGGTTCCAAAAACTGTTCCATGAAAATCCGAAGATTGGCTTTTTAGCCCATGCGAAAGTATTTAAAGATGCATTGAACCAAGGAAAAATCTTACCTCCAGCGACAACAGAAGCACAAATGCGTCAAATTATTACGAATGATTATGTCGATGCAGCGCTATGTGCGATTTTCATGCTTGTCGTTTTAGCGATGCTCATTTCTTGCGTAAACATGTGGATCAAAGTGTTGAGCAACAAAGCAACGCCGTTAAAAGAGGCGCCTTATATTCCACGCGATGCTGGAAATGAGGTTAAGCATTATGCGTAAGTTTTTTTCATCGGCGATGAAATATCGCAAACAATTTCTTGATTTGCTTGTCGGCGTACCGAATTACGAACGATATGTCGAACATATGAAGACGCATCATCCAGGGGCGCCGATTAAATCACGAAAAGAATTTTTTTGTGAAGCACAAGAGGCAAGATATAACGGCAAAGGTGGAAAAGTATCGCGCTGTTGTTAAAGGAAGAGGGAGATTCAGTCTCCCTTTTCTCATTTTGCTTTGTCATATCTGTTAGGATGTGCAGCTTCAATCTATTTTATAAGGAGGAATGATGAATGCGCGTGTTAGTCGTTGGTGCGGGTGGCGTTGGCGGCTATTTTGGCGGTCGGCTGTTGGAAAAAGGGGAAGATATCACATTTCTTGTCCGTGAGCGTAGAAAAAAGCAATTAGAGGAGCACGGGCTTGTCATCCGCAGTGTTCACGGCGATGTGGTGTTAACGCCGAAAACACTTGTCAATGGAGAAAAAGCAGAGCCGTTTGATGTTGTCATTTTTTCGAATAAAGCATACCATTTACAAGAAGCGATTCGCGATGCGAAGCCGTATGTAGGAAAAACGACGATGATTTTGCCGCTGTTAAACGGCATGGCCCATATGGAAGTGCTTTGGAGCGAGTTTGGAAAAGAAAACGTGCTAGGTGGTCTTTGTTTTATTGAAACGACGTTAGCTCCAGATGGGACGATCGTTCAATCGAGCCCGTCTCATGATGTAAGATTTGGCGAATGGTCAGGAGAAGTGACGGAACGGATTCAAGCGCTCCATAATCTGTTTTCGAACTGCAATGCCCGTTTTCGCTTAAGCGAACACATCGTAACGGATATGTGGCATAAATATTTATTTATTGCGACGATGTCGGGAGTGACGACGCTGTTCCGCGCGCCGATGGGGCCTGTCCGTTCAGGAGAATACGGACAAGAGATTTTGTTTGCTTTATTAAAAGAGATTGCGGCGATTATGAGGGCGCATGGCGCTCCGATTGCCGATGATATTGAAGAAAAGCAATTAGTGCAAATGAACGAAATGTCACCGGAAATGAAATCATCGATGCAGCGCGATATGGAAAAAGGCCATATGGTCGAAGCGGATCATTTGCAAGGATATTTGCTGCAGCTGGCGAAACAATATCAAATCGATGCTCCGTTGCTAAAAGCCGTATATCATCACCTGAAATTGTACGAACAACAGCGAGGCTAGATGTTTCTAGCCTTTTTTCTTACTTGCATTTTGAACGTGGCGGAAGTCGCGTTAGCGCTTTTAAAAATTTTGTGAAGTGAAAACTTTCTCTTTCACCAAGGCCAGTTGTGTATTAAAATGGAGAGTAGCGTTGAAAACGTATACGGAAAAAGAGGAGGATGCAGCGTTGAAGAAAGCATGGTGGAAAGAAGGAGTTGCGTATCAAATTTATCCGAGAAGCTTTATGGACTCCAATGGGGACGGAATTGGCGATCTTCGCGGAATTATCTCAAAGCTTGATTATTTGCAAGACCTTGGAATCGATATCATATGGATTTGCCCGATCTACAAATCGCCAAACGCTGATAACGGATACGATATTAGCGATTATCATGCGATTATGGAAGAGTTCGGGACGATGGAAGATTTTGATATGTTGCTAGACGAAATTCATCAACGCGGGATGAAAGTGATTTTGGATCTTGTCATCAATCATACGAGTGATGAACATCCATGGTTTATTGAGTCGCGTTCAGCAAAAGATAGTCCGAAGCGCGATTGGTATATTTGGCGCGATGGGAAAAATGGGCGTGAGCCGAACAACTGGGAAAGCATTTTTGGCGGATCGGCTTGGGAGTATGATCCGACAACGGATCAGTATTATTTACACGTCTTTGCGGTGAAACAGCCCGATTTAAACTGGGAAAACGAAGAAGTGCGCCGCGAGCTTTACAACATGATTAACTGGTGGCTTGATAAAGGAATTGACGGATTTCGGGTCGATGCGATTTCGCACATTAAGAAAAAGCCGGGGCTTCCGGATTTGCCGAATCCAAAGGGACTTGATTACGTTCCGTCATTTGATGGCCATATGAACCAAGAAGGGATTATGGATTATTTAAGAGAGCTGAAAATGCAAACGTTTGCGCGTTATGACATTATGACCGTCGGGGAAGCAAATGGAGTGAAAGCGGAGCAAGCGGAAGAATGGGTTGGCGAAGAAAATGGCATTTTTAATATGATTTTTCAGTTTGAGCATTTAGGATTATGGGAAAAAGGAACGGACGGTGGTGTCAATGTCCGTCAATTAAAGCGCACGCTGACAAAATGGCAAAAAAGTCTCGAAAATCGAGGTTGGAATGCTTTATTTTTAGAAAACCACGATCAGCCCCGCTCTGTGTCAACATGGGGGAACGATCAAGAATATCTTACAGAAAGTGCAAAGGCGTTGGGGGCTCTTTACTTTCTCATGCAAGGGACGCCGTTTATTTATCAAGGACAAGAAATCGGCATGACGAATGTTCGGTTTGAAACGATTGATGAATACGATGATGTCGCGATGAAAAATTTTTACCGCATTGAGAGGGAAAAAGGACGGCCGCACGAAGAAATTATGGAAGTGATATGGAAAAAAGGGCGCGACAATTCGCGTACACCGATGCAATGGTCGAGTGAGGCGAATGCCGGTTTTACGACGGGAACACCGTGGCTGGGGATAAACGAAAATTACAAAGAAATTAATGTAGAGAAGCAATTAATAGACCCTCACTCTGTTCTTAATTTCTATAAAAAAATGATTCGTCTTCGGAAAGAAAATGAAGTGTTTATTTACGGAACGTATGATTTAATTTTAGAAAAAGATAAAGCGATTTACGCATATACAAGAACGCTAGGGGACGAAAAAGCGGTCATTATTGTCAACATGAGCGATCAGCCTGTTTTGTATCGGTATGACCAATTGCAGCTGTCATCAGACGAGTTAATGCTGCAAAATTATGAAGTAAAACCGCACAAAAATGCTACACGTTTTAAGTTGAGACCGTACGAAACGCGCGTATATTTGTTGCAAGGCAAGCAGTAATGCTTGTCTTTTTTGTTATTATCAAAGAAGGAATCGTCTTACCTTTAGCGAAACAGTTAAAAAGAAAGGGGATGAAGACATGGATGAGATTCGTTATCCAATTGGAAAATTTGAAAAACCGACATCGTTTCAAGAAGAAGATGTGAAGCAATGGGTTTCTGATATTCGCCGTTTGCCAATAGCGTTGCGCGAGGCGGTGAGCGGATTAAATGAGGAACAGCTCAACACGCCGTATCGCGAAGGGGGGTGGACGGTGGCACAAGTTGTGCACCACGTGGCGGACGCGAGCATGAATGCGTTTTTGCGGACAAAATGGACGCTTACCGAGAATGTTCCTTCCATTAAGCCGTTTGACGAAAATGCTTGGGCGGAAACGGTGGAGGCCTGCTTTTCGTCAGTGGAACTTTCGCTTCAATTGCTCGAGGGGCTGCACGGACGTTGGGGACAGCTGCTTGAAACGCTCAAACCGGAAGATTTTAAGCGGACATTTTATCATGAAGGAATGAAAACAGCAGTAGATTTATACACGTTTATCGCGATGTGTGCGTGGCACGGGAAGCATCATACAGCGCACATTCAACATTTGCGTTTGCGAAAAGGGTGGTAAATTACAACAACGGTATAAGATTTCTTTCGTTTTTGGATGTTAAAAAATAACGGACATCGAAAATCGTGTCCGTTATTTTCGCGAATGTACCTCGAAAATCGCAAATTTTAAATAGTCACCTTCGTCGGCCGCGAGCAGTTTTGGATGGTCGTAGCCGGCGCCGCTCCAATGGACTTGTCGCAAAATCTTTTTCGCATCAAAGGCCGCTTCGTCGATCATCGCTCGGAATAAGTCGGCATGAACGTGGTACGAGCAGCTCGCGGTGACGAAAAATCCGCCGTCTTTGACGAGCTTTAATCCGTTTAAGTTGATGTCTTTATAGCCGCCGAGCGCTTTCGGTACAGTCTGTGCCGACTTGGCGAAAGCAGGGGGGTCGATAATGACAACGTCCCATTTCTTCCCTTCATGAACAGCTTCCCGTAAATAATCGAACGCATTGGCGACGACAAACTCAACATTGGTAAAACCGTTTAGTGCGGCATTGCGTTTCGCTGTTTCGATCGCATGCTCTGAAATATCGACTGCCGTGACATGCTTGGCGCCGTATAAGCAGGCGTTCAACATGAACGACCCTGTATGGGTAAAGCAGTCTAATACGGTCGTGTTACGGTCGATGAGCGGTTTGATGGCGGCGCGGTTTTGTCGCTGATCAAAGAAAAAGCCTGTTTTTTGTCCGTTTTCGATGTCAACTATGTAACGAACGCCGTTTTCTTCGATGATTACTTCTGTTTCACATTCGCCGTACCAAAATCCTTTTTCTTGCGGCAGCCCTTCTAGCTCCCGGACATATACGTCATTGCGCAAGTAGATCGCTTTAGGCTTAAATACGTCGAGCAGTCCTTTTAAAATCCAGTTTTTCCGTTTTTCCATTCCGAGCGAAAGAATTTGTACAACGAGCACATCTTCATACTTATCGACAATTAATCCCGGCAAAAAGTCCGCTTCACCGTAGATTGCACGGCAGGAACGGACGCCGGGGATCATTCGCTCGCGGTAAGCCCATGCCCGTCGAATGCGGTTGATGAAAAACGATTCGTTTAACTCGTCTTCCTGATGATGCGTCAAGACGCGCACAATCATTTGTGATTTTGGATTAATATATCCTTTCGCAAGAAAATGGCGCTGATGATTATATACGTTGACAAAGTCACCTGGTTCAAAATCCCCTTCAATATAATCGACTTCGCTTTGAAAAATCCAAGGATGCCCTTGTTCGAGCCGTTTTTTCCGCTTTCGTTTTAAAAATACGTTTGCCACGTTCTCCACTCCATTAACTAGTTATTTGCCCTTTTTATCATACAGAATTGACCGGCAAGACGCAATGATGGCAGTTGTTGAGATTGAGGGCGGAAATCGGAAATATATGGCGAAATGACTTGACAACAATGCCGGCCGTGATATGATAAATGTAAACAATGAAATATGGATATGTTTATTAGTATCCACTAGGGGGGCCTTTAGATAGGCTGAGATCAAAGTGTGCCTTTGAGACCCTTAGAACCTGATCTGGGTTATACCAGCGTAGGGAAGTGGAAGTAACGCATTTGTTTATTCACGTTTGTAACCACTTTCTTTACGCTTGCAAAGAAAGTGGTTTTTATATTTTATTTTAGGGGGGATTCGATGTCATTTTCTTCTTGGTTGCGAGAAGTGGTTGACTCAATATGGGAAGCGAGCTTTCAACATCCGTTTGTCCAAGAGCTCGGCGAAGGAACGCTTGCTCTTTCTTGTTTTCGTTATTACGTTTTGCAAGATTCGTATTATTTAAGCCATTTTGCAAAAGTACAGGCGCTTGGAGCGGCGAAAGCTTCTGATTTAGCAACGACGGCGCGCATGGCGCATCATGCGCAAAATACGTATCAAGCGGAATTAGCTTTGCATGAAAAATTCGTGAAACAGCTAGGGATTACAAATGAAGAAAAAGCTTCGTTTATCCCGGCTCCGACTGCGTATGCGTATACGTCTCATTTGTATCGCGTAGCGTACGAAGGGCATTTAGGCGATATTATCGCCGCGATTTTACCGTGCTATTGGCTTTATTATGAGATTGGCGAGCGGTTGAAAGATTGCAAGCCGAAAGAGCCGATTTATCAGGAGTGGATTGCTGCTTACGGCTCAGAGTGGTTTCGCAGCTTAGTGGAGGAGCAAATTGCCCGTTTGGATGAGGTAGCGAAAAACGTCACAGAAGCTGATCGTAAGCGAATGAAACAACATTTTATTGTTAGCAGCCAATATGAATATTCGTTTTGGGAAATGGCGTACCGCTTAGAAACATGGCCAATTCAAGGGAGGGAGAGGATGAAACATGCAAACAACTAAAGGATTGAAATTAGCTGATATTTTAACAACCATTGTCATTTCGATTGTATTTGGAATTGTCTATAAGTTATGGGGACCGTTTTATTACTTCGTCAAACCATTTGGGCTTCATGTCGATCAATTGATCTACGGTATGTGGTTTATCGCAGCAACGGTGGCGTTTCTTATCATTCGCAAACCGGGGGTTGCCCTTCTTGCTGAAATTGCCGCTTCTTCCGGCGAGTTTATTATGGGCTCGGAATGGGGGCTGGAAGTATTGCTTTATGGCGTCGTGCAAGGATTGTTTGCCGAAGCAGCATTTGCCGCATTTCGCTATAAGCAGTTCGATGTGTTTGTCGTTTCGTTGGCGGCAATCGGTTCAACGATCGGTTCATTAATCATGGATTTTTATAAAGGATATATTGAAGCGTTAGCTCCTTGGAACTTAGCGTTGTTCCTTCTTGCGCGCTTTGTCGGCGCAGTTTTGATTTCCGGCGTGTTTGCTTCTTCGTTAGTAAAAGCGCTCGAAGCGACAGGGGTGACGCAAATGGTTCGTTCCGCTTCAAAAGAAGATTATGAGCAGCTGGATCGATAGAGGGTGAATTTGGGACATGGAATGTATTGCCTCTGTTGAACAGCTGCGTTTGAAGTTTCCTGGAAAAGAAACTCTATTATTTAAAGATTTATCACTGTCTTTTAAAAAAGGGGAAAAAGTGTTATTGATAGGTCCATCAGGTTGCGGAAAATCAACGCTATTGCAAGTTTTGTCTGGATTGATTCCGCATTCGGTGGACATTCCGATGAAAGCGAAACATATTCGCGTTCCCGACAACTGGGGGTATGTCTTTCAAGATCCCGATTCGCAATTTTGCATGCCGTTTGTCGATGAGGAAATCGCTTTTGTGCTCGAAAATATTAGCGTGCCGCGCGAACAAATGCCGGAGCGCATTGAAGGTTTGCTGCGGGCAGTGAATTTGCAAGTGCCGCCGCATACGAATATTCACACGTTGTCAGGGGGCATGAAACAGCGGCTCGCTCTCGCTTCCGTTCTTGCGCTCGAGCCCGATGTATTATTTCTCGACGAACCGACGGCGATGATTGACGATGAAGGAACGGAAATGATTTGGCGAACGGTTAAACAAATCGCCTATGATAAAACAGTTATTATCGTCGAACATAAAATTGAACATGTGTTAGATTTTGTGGATCGCATCATTTTATTTAATGATGCGGGAGAAATCGTTGCGGATGGAGAGGCGTCTACCATTTTTCACAATTATAAAGAAGTCATTGCTTCGCAAGGCGTTTGGTACCCTAGAATATGGGATGATTATAAAAAAAAGAAAAAAGTGCGCCGGCATAGCAGCGAACAGCGTGAAGTGATTTGCCTAGAGAATTTTCAAGGATACCGAAATAAAGAAGTGAAAATCCGCGTCAATACGGCGCGTGTACATGAAGGAGAATGGATTGCGGTTACTGGAAAAAACGGGGCCGGAAAAAGCACGTTATTGCACGCGTTAATGAAGCTTATTCCGACGGACGGGGAGTATAAAGTATACGGAAACAGGCTTGAGCAAACGAAACAGCTTGCCCGCCGCATTGCATTTGTATTCCAAAATCCGGAGTTTCAATTTGTCACGAATTCGGTATGGGAGGAAATGGCGTACTCGCTTCGCCTTGAAAAGAGAACAGAGCAAGAGATCGCTTCAGAAGTAGAGCGCTTATTAAAAATGTTTCACTTAGAAGAGCAAAAAAAACAGCACCCATACCAATTATCGATGGGACAAAAGCGCCGGTTAAGCGTAGCGGCTTCGATCATCAGCGGACAAAAGGTGTTTTTGTTGGATGAACCGACATTTGGCCAAGATGCGAAAAATACGTTTGCTTTGTTGGAACTGTTCGAGTCTTATCGTGAAAAAGGAGCCGCGATCATCATGGTCACCCACGATGAACAAATTGTGAAGCATTTTGCAACACGAAGATGGATCATTGAAAACGGGCAGCTCGTTCGTGATGAACCGGTCATGCCGGAAACAAAAAAAGCGTTATCTGTACAGGGAGGATCAAGCCGTGAGATGGGATATTCACTATCGTGAAACGTGGCTGCATCGGACGAATCCGAGTTTAAAGCTACTTGTCATGATGAGTATATTTATTCTCGTGCTATTTTTGCATAATCCGAACGTGCTCATCAATTTATCCATCGGGCTGTTTCTTTTATTTTTCATCTATACCGGCTATCCTCTGAAATATTTATTGCTGTTCTTTTTGCCGTTTTTCGTCATTTTCGTTTCAACCGCTTCTTCGATGACGTTGTTTGGGCAAGGAACGACGACATGGGTTCAATGGGGGCTTGTTCACGTTACGAAAGAAAGCTTTTTGCGGGGAATGCATCTCGGCTTTCGTGCGTTAACATTTGCGCTTTTAGGATTAATTTTTTCGCTGACGACACGGCCGGTGTATTTATTTTATTCGCTTATGCAGCAGCTGAAGTTGAAGCCGAAATATGCATATAGCTTTTTAGCGGGTGTTCGCTTGATTCCGATTATGCTTGAGGAGTTTCAAACGGTGCAAAACGCATTGAAAGTGCGCGGGGCCGGTCATAGCGGAACGCTCGAAAAAGTAAAGCGGTATGCCGTTCCGCTTTTATCACAAAGCATTCGCCGTGCGCAACGCATTGCGGTGGCGATGGAAGCAAAGCGCTTTTCAAATGAAACGAAACGGACGTTTTATTATCGTATTGGCTTTAGTAAATACGATCTTATGTTTCTTTTTTCGATGATCGGCATCATCATGCTGTCATATTATGCGGCAACGGTTTTCCCGTATATTCCGGTAACCGATGTCCGCTAGCGGGGGATGAGGATGAAAAAACAGTTTCACGTCATCTCAACAGGAAAACAAACAACTGAACAGTTTGCAGCGATTGCTTCACAAATTCATCTGTATGTCGATGCGATTCACATTCGCGAGAAAGAAAAGACAGCTAAAGAGCTTGTTGAACGAATTGAGGCTCTTCTTTCTAGCGGTGTGCCGGCGGAGAAAATCATCGTTAATGACCGGGTGGATGTCGCGGTCGCCTGCGGAGTAAAAGGGGCGCAGCTCGCTTATCATAGTTTGCCGGCAAAAAAAGTGAAAGAGCGTTTTCCGTCGCTTTTCGTTGGTTGTTCTGTTCATTCGTTGGAAGAAGCGGTAGAAGCGGAGCAAGGCGGAGCGGATTACTGCATATTTGGTCATGTGTTTCCGACGGAATGCAAAGCGGGGATACCTCCGAGAGGTGTTGAAACACTTGCGCAAATCACTTCTGCGGTGCGCATTCCGGTGATCGCGATCGGCGGTATTCAACCGAGTCACGTTCCGCACATATGGAAAGCCGGGGCAAGCGGGATCGCGGTCATGTCTGGTGTGTTTTTAGCGAATGATCCGCTCGCGCAAGTAAAAAGCTACGTGCAAATGATGCAAGGATAGATGCTGAGGAGTTTATCAAAAGGGAGAGGGATTGAAATGAATGGCAATCACTACGATGTGGCGATTATCGGCGGTGGGATTATTGGGGGATCCATTGCCTTTCAATTAGTGAAACGAAATGTGCGAGTCGTAGTATTGGAAAAAGATCGCATCGCCAGCCAAGCGTCAAGTGCGGCAGCAGGAATGCTTGGAGCGCAATCAGAATTTTCAAGCGAAAATCCGCTCATTCCGATGGCGTTAAAAAGCCGGAAGATGTTCCCGGTTTTAGGAGAAGAATTAAAACAGATTACGGGTATTGATATCGGATTAATCCAAAAAGGAATGCTGAAAGTGGCAGTGACGGATGAAGAACAAGAGGCATTGCAACAACATTATGAATTTTGGAGGGAAATGGGGCAACCTGTTCAATGGTTATCGAATCATGAGGTGGTAGCATTCGAGCCAAATGTAAGTGCGGCGTTGCAAGGAGCGATGTATATCCGAAACGACGGCCAAGTCAGTGCACCGCATTTGTCGCTTGCTTTTGCTAAAGCGTCGATTGTTTATGGAGCGGAGTGGCGTGAATTTACGGAAGTGGTCGATGTCAAGAAGGAAGAAAATTCATATCAGCTCCGCACCAATCATGGAACCATTGGCGCGAATGCTGTTGTTGTCGCCGCAGGCGCATGGTCAGCGCTATTTCTGGAAAAAACAGGACTCTCGCTCTCGATGCATCCGGTCAAAGGGGAATGCTTGCTTGTAAAAGTGGAAAAGCCGATCATTCAAACAACCGTCTTTGCGAAAAACGGCTGCTACATCGTTCCGAAAAAAGGCAATCGTTTGTTGATTGGGGCGACGTCGACGCCGCATACGTTTGACAAAAAAGTAACCGTGCAAGGAATCATGAGTTTGCTAGAGCGGGCGCAGCAATTACTGCCCACCATTCGTACGGCGGAATGGGAGCGGGCATGGGCTGGAATTAGGCCGCAAACAGGAGATGGGCTGCCGTACATCGGCGAGCATCCGCATTACAAGAACATGTGGATCGCGACCGGCCATTATCGAAATGGAATTTTATTGAGCCCGATTACAGGTGCATTAATGGCGGATTTAATTGAAGGAAAAGGAAGCGGAGAGATTGATCTTGCTCCTTTTTCGCCGGCGAGGAATATTCATGCGACATACACGACATAAAGGTGGTGAAGAGATGGAGTTGGTCATCAATGGGGAGTTAATTCATGTTCCTGATCATATTCGCACTATCGCTGATTTGCTCGTTCATTTTCAGTTGAATCAGAAAATTGCGATTGTAGAAGTCAATGCCCATATTGTTCAAAAACAAGAATATGAAACGACGGCGCTATGCAATGGAGATCGCGTGGAAATCGTTCATTTTGTAGGAGGCGGATGATGATGTTAAAAATTGGACCATATGAATTTCAGTCTCGGCTTTTATTAGGAACAGGGAAATACCCGAATCTCGATATTCAAAAAGAAGCAGTTGAAGTGTCTGGAGCGGAAATTTTAACGTTCGCGGTGCGCCGGATGAATATTTTTGCGCCGGATCAACCTAATTTTTTGGAACAGCTCGATTTGACGAAATATAAGCTCCTTCCGAATACAGCTGGCGCTAAAACGGCGGAAGAAGCGGTGCGCATCGCCCGGCTCGCCAAAGCATCCGGATTATGTGATATGATTAAAGTAGAAGTGATCGGTTGCGACAAAACGTTGCTTCCGGACCCTGTGGAGACGTTGAAAGCGACGGAGATGCTGTTAGAAGAAGGGTTTATCGTGCTTCCTTACACATCTGATGATGTTGTGCTCGCGAAGCGCTTGCAAGAGCTCGGCTGTCATGCGATTATGCCGGGAGCTTCACCGATCGGGTCAGGTCAAGGGATTATTAACCCATTAAATTTAAGCTTCATTATTGAGCAGGCAACCGTTCCGGTAATTGTTGATGCTGGAATTGGCAGTCCGGCTGATGCAGCGCTTGCTATGGAATTAGGGGCAGATGGAGTTTTATTAAATACAGCGGTCGCTGGTGCTGCCGATCCGGTGAAAATGGCAAAAGCGATGAAGCTGGCGATTGAAGCAGGGCGTCTCGGCTATCAGGCCGGAAGGATTCCGAAGAAACGGTACGCAACCGCAAGCAGCCCAATGGAAGGAATGAGTATTGTTTGAATGAACGTTATTCACGGCAAGAGTTGTTTGCTCCCATTGGAAAAGAGGGGCAAGCAAACATTTCAGCGAAACATGTGCTTATTGTTGGAGCAGGAGCGTTAGGCACTGGAAATGCAGAGGCGCTTGTAAGGGCGGGAGTCGGCAAACTGACGATGATTGACCGCGATTATGTGGAATGGAGCAATTTGCAGCGGCAGCAATTATATAGCGAAGACGATGCGAAGGCCCGTCTTCCGAAAGCGATTGCCGCTAAACAGCGATTAGCACAAGTGAATTCGGAAGTCGAAGTTGAAGCGATCGTTGGCGATGCCAATGTTGATGAATTGCAAAGAATAGCAGCGGAAACGAAACCGGATGTGATCATCGATGCGACGGACAACTTTGAAACACGCATGATCATTAACGATGTTTCATGTAAATACGGCATTCCTTGGATTTATGGTGCTTGTGTCGGCAGCTATGGCATTAGCTATACGTTTATTCCAAGAAAAACGCCGTGCTTGCATTGCTTGCTTGAAACGATGCCGGTCGGCGGATTGACATGCGATACAGCGGGAATTATTAGCCCAGCAGTGCAAATGGTGGTCGCTTATCAAGTGGCGGAAGCATTGAAACTTCTTGTCGGAGATGAACAGTCGCTGCGCGGTAAACTGGTTTCGTTCGATGTATGGAACAACCAACATACCGCTATTCGTGTCGACCAAGTGAAAAAAGAAGATTGTCCGTCTTGCGGGACAAATCCAACGTATCCATATTTATCGTATGAAATGCAAACGAAAACGGCTGTATTGTGCGGACGAAACTCTGTGCAAATCCGGCCGGCAGGAAAGCGGGAATACGATTTGCCGCAGCTTGCAGACTTGTTTGCCAAACAAGGGCTGCGAGTGGAAACGAATCCGTATCTTGTGTCAGTTTCTCTTGGCGAACATCGTCTCGTTGTGTTCCGGGACGGGCGCGCTCTCGTTCACGGGACGAAAGATATACAGGAAGCGAAAACGATTTATCATCGGTATCTAGGATAGAAAGCTCTCTCGTGTAGAGGGCTTTTTTTTGTCAAAAAATTGTACTACTTTTAAAGCGCGTGGTGACAAATTTCGTGCTAGTTTTATAAGAGGGGAATCCGTTCATAAATGGGAGGCTTGTAAAAATGGAAGAGCTATCGATTACATTGAACATTGCGTCGTTATTAACGTTAGCGTTTGTGATCGGGGCGACGATTTTAGACTCGTAAAAACTGCAGCGGTATGCTTGCAGTTTTTTTCATGATGATGTTTAGGTGATAGGAATTTTGTGAAAAATTTGATATGATAAAAACAAAGTAACGGGTTAGGAGTGTGAATAATCTTTGGGAGAATTGCCTCTGAGCCTTTTGAGTTTGCTTCTTTTTTTGCTCGTTTTATCAGCTTTTTTTTCTTCTGCAGAAACAGCTTTTTCTAGCGTGAACAAAACACGGTTCAAGCATGATGTAGACGAAAATCGGAGCGGAAATAAACGAGCACTCTATATCGCAGAACATTTAGATGATGTGCTGGTCACTGTTCTTGTGGCCAACCGCATTGTTTATGTTTCGGCGATTACGATTGCTGCAAAAATGTCTATAGAAATATTTGGAGGAGATATAGGACTATGGATCAGCGCCATCGCAATGATCGTGCTTCTTTTAATTTTTGGTGAGATTTTGCCGAAAACGATCGCTAAAAAACATGCTGAATTGATCGCTCACAAATATTCAGAAGTGATGTATGCATTAGTGAAACTGCTATTTCCGATTACGTCATTGTTTTCGGTATTGAAAGGAAAATTGATGAAGCGGCTGACTCATGGAATCGTGGCTCCGTCTGTAACGGAAGAAGAAATTAAAGAAATGATTGATTTAAGCGAGGAAGAAGGAGTAATCGACAATAAAGAAAAAGAATTGGTACATCGTTCGCTTGATTTTGATGGTATTTTAGTGGGAGAGATTTTCACACCGCGCATTGATATGGTCGCAGTGGAAGTGAACGAGCCGATTGAAAAAATTCGCGATATTTTTTTGGAGGAACGATATTCGCGTGTGCCTGTATATGAAGATGATATTGACCATGTGCTCGGCATTTTATCAGAGAGCGATTTTTTCAGCCAGCTTGTTCAGCAAAAAAAAGTCAACATTCGCGAACTGTTGCGAAAACCGCTATTCGTCGTCGAATCGATGAAAATTTCGGATTTGTTGCCGGCCTTGCAAAAGAGCAAAGTTCATATGGCGATTGTCGTTGATGAATTTGGCGGAACGGCAGGGCTGATTACGCTAGAAGACATTATTGAGCAAATCGTTGGCGAAATATGGGATGAACATGATGAGGCAGTAAAAAACATTCATAAAATTGATGATTACAGGTATGAATTGAATGCAGAACTGCCGCTTGATGAGTTTTGTGAGCTGATGAAGATTGAAGAGCCGGAAAGTTCGTCACATACTTTAGGAGGATGGATTTTTGAAATGTTTGAGCGCGTTCCAAACGTCGGTGAAACGCTGCAATACGGTCCGCTTACGTTAACCGTCCGCCAAGTGGAAAACAGAAGAATTCGCAAAGTGCTCGTATCGTTGAACGAGCCGATGACTAAGAACGTATAAGCCCCAAGCTTTTTTACTTGGGGCTTTTGCCATGAATATATTGTTTTTATCGAGCTGTAAACTGCCCACTAAGTTGTTGTTGAGCCATAGACACTAAACGTTTTGTAATTTCTCCACCAACAGAGCCGTTCGCGCGAGAAGTTGTGTCAGCGCCAAGGCTTACACCAAATTCTTGGGCAATTTCATATTTCATTTGATCAATCGCTTGTTGAGCACCCGCAACTAATACTTGGTTGTTGTTATTGGATCTTGCCATTTTGAATCATCTCCTCATTTTTAAGTTTTATGGCTGGGTTGGCTGGATTTGCACCAGCACCGCATGTTTTAATAAACATGCTGCCAAGCTTGGCTGAACCCAATGTTTATTGTGGTATTAGTAGTTTGAAACGTTTTGATATGATTATTCTCTATGAATATTAGGTAATTTTTTACATTTTATATTTACTCAAGTTGGGGGATATTGAAAATAAGGCAATTTTACAACAGGAGGATGACAGATGAATATTTGCCCGCTTTGTAACGGACTGAGGACGTTGCACTTTTTTTGCCTGCATTGCCAAACGGAGTTGGAAGACCAAGGGAAAGTGAGCGACTATTTTGATGATTATAGTCCATATATGGAGATCGATATGATGAAAAAAGTTGATGGATATGAGACGACATGGAGAAATCATGAGTGCGTCCATCTGTTTTATTGCCCGCATTGCCAAAAAGAAGAAGTTCGTTTTATAAAAGAATAGCCCTAGCTGAAAAGACTAGGGCAACCAATATATATATTGATAGGGGGAAACGATGATTATTTTTCGCTATTTGAGCGAATACGCTTTTCTGTTTCGATATCAAAGAAATGCGCTTTGTTCATATCTAAAGCAAGTTCGAGCTGATGACCTGGTTTAATTTCTGTACGGGCGTCGATGCGGGCCACGATTTCTTGGCCGGCAATTTGCGAGTAAACCATTGTTTCAGCGCCAAGCAATTCAGCGACTTCAACGTTCGCTGTAATTTTTGTGTTTTGCGATGCTTCAATAAACACAGGTTCATCATGGAAGTCTTCGGGACGAATGCCTAATATGACTTCTTTGCCGACATATCCTTGTTCACGAAGCACTTTCATTTTTCCTTCAGGAACGCCGATCGTGACATTGTCAATGATGAATTTTCCGTCTTCTAATCTTCCTTTTAAGAAGTTCATCGCTGGGGAGCCGATAAAGCCGCCGACGAAAATATTTTCTGGCTTTTCGTATACTTCTTTCGGTGTACCGACTTGTTGAATCACGCCATCTTTCATAACGACAAGACGAGTCGCCATCGTCATCGCTTCTGTTTGGTCGTGTGTGACGTAAATCGTCGTTGTCCCTAAGCGTTGGTGTAATTTGGCAATTTCTGAACGCATTTGGACGCGAAGTTTGGCATCAAGGTTCGAAAGCGGCTCGTCCATTAAAAACACTTTTGCATCGCGAACAATTGCACGACCTAAGGCAACGCGTTGACGCTGACCTCCCGATAATGCTTTTGGCTTGCGGTCTAAATATTGTTCAAGACCGAGAATGCGCGCAGCTTCACGAACGCGGCGGTCGATTTCGTCTTTCGGGAATTTGCGCAATTTTAAGCCGAACGCCATGTTGTCATAGACGCTCATATGCGGATAAAGCGCATAATTTTGGAATACCATCGCGATGTCGCGATCTTTCGGCGCGACGTCGTTCATGCGCTTTCCGTCAATATATAAATCGCCTTTTGAAATTTCTTCAAGACCGGCAATCATCCGGAGAGTAGTCGATTTTCCGCAGCCGGACGGGCCGACGAAGACGATAAACTCTTTGTCTTGAATATGTAAGTTGAAGTCTTTTACGGCTGTGACGTTATTATCATAAATTTTGTAAATGTGCTCTAAAAGAAGTTCAGCCATGTTCAGCACCTCCATGAAATCGGTTTCAATTGCTTTCATCATACAAAAAAACAGCCGCAAACGTAAATGGACAATATGCACAAAAAATGAAACGGATTTCAGGCACGGTGACGAATTCACTTCTTCATATATTCCTTGAGCAAAATCGCTAAATACATCGCGGCGGCTCCTTTAAAATGTTTAATATCGATCCCGGTTTTTTCAATAAATTTATCAATGCGGTATTGCAAACTGTTTCGATGCATATAGAGTTTTTTAGCTGCGAGTGAAACGTTTAAGTTGCATTGTAAAAAAACCTTTACTGTTTCAAGAAGATCGTTGTCAATGGTTTTCATAAATGAAAGGGAGTGCTGAATCGTTTCTAGTTCCGGATGATGGTGAATGAATATGATCGGCAATACGTCTTCGATTGTGTAAACAGTTTGCGTTGGGATGTAGGTTTGTGCTAATTCAAAATATTGCTTTTCTAGACAGAAACGACGATACAGATCAGCATCATATGAATGCGTCTGCCCGATGAAAACGTGCAAGGTAATGTAAAAATCGCTCGATAAGGCATCGATCATTTCGATAAAAGGAAGGCGATGCTCTGTTTCTTCCTGTTTTTTCTCCACAATAATGCCCCGATGTTCCTGCTCCCAAATCATGATGACTTTTTCCTGAAACAATCCTTCTACCGCCTCGCGAAAATGATCTTTGTCGACGGTGGATTGGTTCGTTTGAAATTGAATAAACCGATAAGAAGGGGCATGATTGGAAAGAAGGCGAAGCTGCGTATAATCACCTTGCACAAAAAAGCGATACCAAGCGAGTTCTTCTTTTGTGAACAATCGATGAAGATGAGCCATTGGCACGAAAAAAATGGACAATAGCTGTTTTTCCCGTTCTGTTAATGCATTCTTTAAAATGCCGATTTGATCGCCTTGTTTTGTATAAAACCACTCATAATCGTCCATTTTTTCTGTTTGTTCATTAATCAGAAGAGCGTCTTTGAAATGAACTTTCAGTTGTTCGAGCATTGTGCAGAATTCCTTTCCTATAGAGTATATGTTTATTATACAAAAAAACCGACTTTCTCTGGGAAGAGAAAATCGGTGTGTTTGCTTTACACTTCATGTGGGGGAGCTTCTTCCACTAGATCTCGAGCTTCTTCGATGTTCGTCGCCTCATATCGAGCATGAACATACCCTCCTGCCATTCCTTCGTTAATCATGCGGTCGATGTCCATATAATATTTATCCCGTCCTTCATGGCAAGAATCTTTGCATGTTTTATTGTCCATTACTATCCCCTCCTTGTGGATCATTAGTTTTATTTTGTCATATGTGGTGCGATTCATTCATATAGATGAGTGAGTCAGGACAAATAAAAGGAGGGGGAGTATGCTTCATACGTTAGAGCAAGCCATTGAAACGACATGGATGACACTGCAATTTGCGCAGTTATTACTAGAGAAAAGCGAGGAGCAGAAACAGCAACTTACATCTTATGTGCAAAAAGAGCAAAAGCACCTCGATCTATGGCAATATACGTATTTTTTAGTTAAAGGCACATATTATGAAAAGAAGTTAGGATATAACGTCCCATTAGCGGGTGACATCGTGCCCACCATTCTTTTGTATGAGATGAAGAAGGCAATGCTGTATTATGAATTAGCAAAAGTGCTTTCCGGTGCGCAAAAATATGCAGCGGAACGGGCATTGCAGCAGGCGCTAGAGCATAGTTCTTTCTTTTTGACAATTATGCAAGCAGAAAATGTTCTGTAATGATCAGTCGCCTTCCCTCATTCATTGCTCTTTTGCCGAACAAACGATATAATGAAAAACTAGGCAAGCGAGTAATGAAGGGAGCGGAGGGATAGATGAAGACCGTGCTGTATTTTCTTTTTATGATGGTTGTCGGTGCTATCATTGGTGGAGTGACGAATGCATTAGCGATTAAAATGTTGTTTCGTCCATATAAGCCGATTTATATATACGGGAAACGTCTGCCGTTCACACCAGGGCTCATTCCGAAACGCCGTGAAGAGTTAGCGCATCAGCTTGGAAAGATGGTTGTCGAACATTTATTGACACCTGAAGGGATTCGTCGTAAGCTAACGGAAGCAGGCTTTATGAACAGTGCAGTAAAGTGGGGGCAACAATGGGCGGAAAGATGGCTCGATTGCCAAGATACGATTGACGAACGGCTGCAACATTTTGGAATGAAAGAGCCAAAAGAATGGGTTCGTGTAAAAGCAACACAATGGGTGGACAAGGCGTATGAACAATGGATGGAGCAACTAAGAGAGAAGAAAATTCAAGAGGTGCTTCCTCCGGAAATGCGGGGGAAAATCGAAGAACGGCTCAGTCATTTCGCCAACTACATTGCCGATCAGGCGCTACATTATTTCCAAAGCGAAGAAGGGAAGCAGCGTATCGCGAAAATGATCGATGAATTTTTTATCGGCCGTGGCATGCTTGGCAATATGCTGCAAATGTTCCTTGGCAACGTGAATGTTGTCGACAAAGTGCAGCTGGAAATCGCGAAATTTTTAAACCATAAAGGAACGAGAGACATGCTCGCCCAGCTTTTATTGAACGAATGGAACAAGTGGACAGATTTCTCGGTTGCAACAGTTGAAGAGTTTATCGGAAAAGAGCGGCTTCAACGGTCGATGCATGAATTAGTGGCAAAAGCGGTAGAAACGAACGATCTGTTTGACAAAAAAGTGGCAGATGTTCTTGCACCATACCGGGCGCAAGTCATCGATGAGTGGATTCCAAAAGCGGTCGCAAAAGGTATGCAGTGGGTGAGCGATCAAGTCGAAATATTTATCGACCGTTTGCAAATTGTCGATATTGTTCGGACGGAAGTGGAGACGTTCTCTGTTGAACGTCTCGAAGAAATGATTTTATCAATTTCGCGGCGCGAATTTAAGATGATTACGTATTTAGGAGCATTGTTAGGAGGATTAATCGGGATTTTTCAAGCGGTTGTCGGATTATGGATGTAGTCCGCTGGCATATCGTTTTTTCTTGCCGCATATGGTAAGGATAGCGGCACGTTATTTTTCGAATTAGGAGGCTTTTTTATGTCCAATCCATTATATGCAATCGCCCAACAATTAGAGCAGGCGATTCGTACAAGCGATGATTTTCAACAATTGAAGCAAGCGTACGAAGCGGTGCGCCGCGACGAAACCGCCTATCGCGTGTTTACGCATTTTCGCGATTTGCAAATGCGGCTTCATGAAAAGCAATTGACGGGTGCGGCCATCTTACCGGAAGAAGTAGAACAGGCGCAAAAAGCGATGGCGCTTGCGCAGCAAAACGAAAAATTATCTGCCCTTATGATGCTTGAGCAGCGAATGAGCATGGTGATCGCAGACATCAACCAAATTGCGATGAAACCGCTTGAAGAATTGTATCGTTCGTTTACGGAATAAGAGACACTCATTTGAGTGTTCTTTTTTTATTTATATTGTCATAGCTATGTGATAGGCAAGTGTGACAACGTGAAAAAGGGGGAAACAGCCTTGGCCTATAAATTGCTTGCTTTAAATATTGACGGCACGATTTTGAAACAGAACGGCCGTCTGCAAAAAGAGACGAAAGAAGCAGTCGAGTTTGTCAAACAAAAAGACGTATATGTGACATTAATGACAAGCCGAAATTTATTATCGGCGCGAAAAATAGCAAAAGCGTTAAAACTAGACAGCATGCTTGTTGCTTTTCAAGGGGCGATGATTGGAAAGTCGTTGGATGAAAAACTATATGAAGCAACGATTCCTGAAGAGCGGACGTTTAATATCGTTCAAGTATTGGAAAATTATTCGTGCAACGTTCGGCTGATGCATGAGCGGTATTCGCTTGGAAACCGTAAAAAAGTGCAAAAGCAGTTGGTCGTAAAAACGGTGTTGTCTTCCGGGGACCCGTTTTTTTACCCGACGCAGTTTGTTGATTCGTTAAGCGATGTATTGCGCGATGAACCGTTAGCCGTTCCGAAAATTGATGTATATTTTGCAAATGAGGAAGAGAAAAATGAAGCTGTTGCTGTTTTGCATCAAGCGTTCCCGACGGTCGATATCATTGCGCAGTCAAGCGGGAAAATCGAAATTGTGCCAAGCGGTGTTTCAAAATTAGCTGGATTAAAACGGCTTGGCGATTTTTTAGGCATTTCATTGAAAGAAATGGTTGTCATTGGCGATGGGATCGATGATATACGAGCGATTGAAGCGGCAGGATTGGGAGTAGCGATGGGGAATGCGCCAGCAGAGGTGAAGAAAGCGGCCGACTGGGTGACGCGTTCGAATGAGCAGTTAGGTGTTGCTTACATGATTAAAGAACATTTTCGAAAACAGCAACGTCCCGAGTTTTTGCATAAGCTGAAAATGAAGCAATAGATAAGCGGTTGGGATTTGTGATCCCAGCTTTTCATTTTTACCGAAAACAATCATCTCTTGACGAGCGCAAATCGCCTTCTGTACACTTAAATAAGTTTGACGTAAAAGGGTGATATCGTTGCGTATTCAAATTGATGGATTACATGATATAGAGCAGTTTCAACGCCCGCTTGAAGTGATTACGGGGTTATTTTTTGAACAATACGAACTATCGTTTGAACCAATGTCTGCTGATATCGTTATAACGTTTTCCTTGCATGGCGAACAAGTCGGGGTTGTGAACGGAATGTTGATTGAAACGGAAAGCGGGCATAAATGGAAGGCAGAGTATCAAACGGATTTGCGGCCATATACCGATGAGAAAACCCGGCTGAAACAATGGAAAAATGCCGTTTTTCATGTATATTTAACACTTTTTCAAGAGTATACACGGTTGATTCAGCAATGGGGTATTTTAACGGGAGTCCGTCCGGTTAAACTGCTTCATCAAAAATTACGCTCAGGGCTCACGAAAGAAGAAGCGCACCGCCAGCTTCGCGAAGATTATTTAGTAACGGATGAAAAAATTCAGTTAATGCAACAGATTGTCGATCGCCAACTGGCCGTTGTCCCTGATTTATATGATCTCGCGCATGAAGTCAGCATTTATATCGGCATCCCGTTTTGTCCAACGAAATGTGCGTATTGCACATTTCCGGCGTATGCGATTAACGGCCGTCAAGGATCCGTTGACTCGTTTTTAGCGGGACTTCATTATGAAATGAGGGAAGTGGGGCGGTTTTTAAAAGAGCGAGGAATCAACATTACGACGATTTATTACGGCGGCGGTACCCCAACGAGCATTACAGCGGAAGAAATGGATCGGCTATATGAAGAAATGTACGAATCGTTCCCGAACGTTGAACGCGTCCGGGAAATTACAGTGGAAGCAGGACGGCCGGATACGATTACGCCGGAGAAGCTCGATGTGTTGAAAAAATGGAAGATCGACCGCATTAGCATTAATCCGCAATCGTATATTCAGGAAACGTTAAAAGCGATTGGCCGTCATCATACGGTCGATGAAACGATTGAAAAGTTTTATTTGGCACGGAAGATGGGAATGAACAACATTAATATGGATTTAATCATCGGCCTTCCCGGAGAAGGAATCGAGGAATTTAACTACACGTTAGCGGAAACGGAAAAATTAATGCCGGAGTCGCTCACCGTTCATACGCTTTCATTTAAGCGGGCGTCGGAGATGACAAAAAACAAGGAGAAATATAAAGTGGCCGACCGTGATGAAATTAGCGCGATGATGAAAAACGCGCAAGATTGGACGAAGCGAAACGGCTATGTTCCATATTATCTATACCGCCAAAAAAACATTCTCGGCAACCTTGAAAACGTCGGGTATGCGCTTCCGGGACAGGAAAGCATTTACAACATTATGATTATGGAAGAACAGCAATCGATCATCGGACTTGGCTGCGGCGCCTCAAGCAAATTCGTTCACCCGAAAACGCGGGCGATCACCCGCTTCGCCAACCCGAAAGAGCCGAAAGTATATAACGAAAACTTTGTGCATTATACGGAAGAAAAATTAAAAATGATGGACAAATTATTTCAATAGAAATTCCCCGATTGTTTATGCAATCGGGGATTTCGCTTTTACCGGTGAAATAAAATCAATTTCCCGCTTGATGTCGTACAGCGATGCGTTTTGTCATAACAATGATGTTCACGCAACTTTTGTTCGCCGATTTTTTTCGCTTCTTCTTCGTTTGCGGCTTCGAACGTTTCGTCCAACAGCTTTTCGCCGTTTTTGTCAAATGCAGTCAATACAAACAGTGGCATCGTTGCTTCCCCTTTCGCTGAATAGTGATTCATTATTCATTATTCTTTTATTTTTTGCAAAAATCCTTCTAACGAATGAAACTTTTCGGTAAGATAAACGTGTAATAAGATGTGGAAAATTTATCTTTTATTTGAAAAATGGGGGAGTGAAAATGAGTTTACACTTGGAACAAGTTACGAAGCGGTTTGGGAATGTAACAGCGGTTGATCATGTAACGTTAAGCATTCCAGAAGGAGAGATGTTCGGACTATTAGGGGCAAACGGCGCGGGGAAGACGACGACGTTTCGGATGATTTTAGGGCTTTTAGAACCGACGGAAGGAACGATTACATGGAACAATGAAACGATCAATTATGATAAAAGTCATTTAATCGGCTATTTGCCGGAAGAGCGTGGCTTATATCCGAAGCTAAAAGTGAAAGAGCAATTAATCTATTTAGGGAAACTGCGCGGCCTTGATAAGCAGACGATTATAAAAGAAATGGAATATTGGCTCGAACGATTTAAAGTTCCCGAATATGCAGAAAAGCGGGTCGAAGAATTGTCAAAAGGAAACCAACAAAAAATTCAATTTATTGTAGCAGTGCTACATAAACCGAAGCTGTTGATTTTAGATGAGCCGTTCAGCGGTCTTGACCCTGTCAATGTCGAACTATTAAAAGAAGCGGTTATCGATTTAAAAAACAGAGGAACGACGATCGTCTTCTCGAGCCATCGTATGGAACATGTCGAAGAGTTGTGTGAGCACCTTTGCATTATGCATCGCGGCAAGCCGGTTGTTTATGGGGCGCTAAAAGAAATTAAGAGGTCGTTTGGAAAAAAGAACGTCGTGATTCACGCCGATTTTCCATTAGATGAGCTGAGTAGTTTTCCTGGTGTAGTAAAAGCAAAACGGACAGCCGAAGGGATTCATTTGCAAATCGAACAAGAAGAAGTTTCGCAGCGAATTCTTGCTCATATTGCTAATAAAGGGTTTATTCGCAAATTTGCATTAGAAGAACCAGCTTTAAACGATGTTTTCATCGAAAAAGTAGGTGCGGCTTATGAATAAATTTTGGATCGTGCTTTGGCATACGTATATTACCAAATTGAAAGCCAAATCGTTTATTGTCATTACTTTGATTGTCAGCCTGCTTACCTTTGCCGTGACGAATTTAAATCATATCATCAATTTTTTTAATAAAGATGAAAAGAAAATCATAGGCGTGATAGACCAAACTGAAATGTTTTATGAACCGCTCAAAACGCAGCTTGCCAAAAACAGAGACCGGAATCTTGAGCTAAAGCTGTTTCATGGAACGGAAAAAGAGGCGAAACAAAAAGTGAAAAGTGAAAAATGGGATGCATTTTTAACGCTTGCTTACGACGACAAACAACTACCAAAAGCGACATATTATGCGAATACGATTGCCGATAGCGACATATCAGGCAAACTTGAGCAGGCGCTCCAGCAACTGAAAACGGCACTAGCGACAGCTAAAATCGGTCTGAAGCCTGAGCAAGTTACACAACTGTACGAGCCAGTGCCCTTTCAAAAGATCGCTTTAGAAAAAAATGCCAAAACGGAAGCGGAATTGAATCAAGCGCGTGGTCTCGTATACGCGTTAGTGTTTGCGATGTATATGTTTGTTCTTATGTACGGCTCGATGATCGCTTCTGAAGTGGCGACCGAAAAATCGTCGCGCGTCATGGAAATTTTAATTTCGAGCGTTTCACCCGTCCAGCAAATGTTCGGCAAAATTATCGGGGTGGCGCTGCTTAGCCTTACACAGTTTTCAATTTTATTTGCGGTCGGTTTTAGCTCGCTTAAAAGCAATGAATACGAATTGTTCAAACTAATAGGAATCGCACATATTCCGGCGTCGACGCTCGTTTATGCAGTCATCTTTTTCTTGCTAGGCTATTTATTATATGCAACGCTATTTGCGACGCTCGGTTCGATGGTCAGCCGTTTAGAAGATGTGCAAATGGTGGTGACTCCTGTTACATTGCTTGTTTTAGCTTCCTTTTTCATTGCGATGTTCGGGCTAGATTCACCAGAATCACCGTTCATTACGGTAACGTCGTTCATTCCATTTTTTGCTCCGCTCATTATGTTTTTGCGCATCGGCATGCTTGATGTTGCCGGTTGGGAAATAGCATTAAGTATAGCGCTTTTAATCGGAACAATCGTCTTTTTTGCATATATCGGCGCAAAAATTTACCGCGGTGGGGTATTAATGTACGGAAGATCGACTTCTTGGAAAGATATGAAAAAAGCGATTGAGTTAACGAAAAAATAAGATCTTGCCGTTGCAAGGTCTTATTTTTTGCCCAACTTTGAGTATGGTATACTAAACGATAGAATACGGAAACGGGGGAGAATCGATTGACGAAAGGGATTATTCATTATGGAGTCGGAGAGCAAGTTGATGTCTATTTGTTAATCAAGTCGGTCACAAAAGGAATTGCGAGCAACGGAAAGCCATTTTTAACGCTTATTTTGCAAGATAAAACCGGTGAAATTGAGGCAAAATTGTGGGATGCCTCTTTAGAAGATGAAAATGTATATGTGCCAGAAAGCATTGTCAAAGTGTTTGGTGATATTAGCAATTACCGCGGGCGCACTCAATTAAAAATCCGCAATATTCGTCCGGCCAATCAAAACGATCCGGTGCGCGTCGCTGATTTTCTTGAAGTGGCACCGATGAAGCGGGATGAAATGATGGAAAAGCTCACTCAGTACATTTTTGAAATGAAAAACCCGAACATTCAACGAATCACGAGATATTTGTTGAAAAAATATGAAAACAAATTTTTAGAGTATCCAGCGGCAACGAAAAACCACCATGAATTTATTTCGGGGCTTGCGTACCACGTCGTTTCGATGCTCGATCTAGCAAAAGCGATCGTCCATCTTTATCCATCGCTTGATCAAGATTTATTATATGCGGGCGTCATTTTGCACGACCTCGGCAAAGTAATTGAACTGTCAGGACCGGTTTCAACGACATATACGCTTGAAGGGAATTTGCTTGGCCATATTTCGATTATGGTGAGCGAAATTAGCAAAGCAGCGGAGCATCTTGGCATTAGCGGGGAAGAGGTGATCATATTGCAACATATGGTCTTAGCACACCACGGAAAAACAGAATGGGGAAGCCCGAAACCACCGATGGTGAAAGAAGCGGAAATTCTTCATTATATTGACAATCTCGATGCGAAAATGAACATGATCGACCGCGCGCTCGAAAAAGTGAAGCCGGGCGAGTTTACCGAGAGAATTTTTGCCCTTGACAATCGCTCGTTTTATAAACCAATATTTCATCAGTAAAAAATATGACGAGCCACCATTTCCAGTGTTGATGCATAAAAACTGCTCTGCGTTCATACAGTGGAAGTAAGACAAGCTACAGTGGAGGGGAAAATATGCTGTCTTTGCCATGGTGGGTATATATCGTTGTTGCTGGAATTATTTTTAGCGGGTATATGACCGTCAGAACGGCTGCACGAGAGAGAGAAATCGATGAAGCGTTCATTGAAAAAGAGGGAGAAATTTACATGGAGCGCATTCGCGAAGAAAAAATGCGACGTAGACAATCCTTGTGACCGACGCAAGGATTTTATTTTTTTTGTGAATTTATCGAAAATTATCTTTATTTTTTTTTGTTTCATGTTAGGATAATAAGTAACTGTTATTCATTAAAGAAATAAAGTGAGGGATTGTGAAACATGAACAGAGCGTACAATTTTAATGCGGGTCCGTCTGCGCTGCCGTTTTCTGTGCTAGAGCGCGCGCAGCAAGAGCTGCTCGACTTTCAACATACGGGAATGTCGGTGATGGAGTTGAGCCACCGCAGCAAAGAATACGATGCTGTGCACAACAATGCGAAGCAATTATTGAAAGAGCTCATGAACATTCCGGACACGTATGACATTTTATTTTTGCAAGGCGGAGCGAGCCTACAATTTTCGATGGTGCCGATGAATTTGCTTGCAAACGACCAAATCGGCAACTATGTGTTAACAGGGGCATGGTCCGAAAAGGCGTTGAAGGAAGCAAAAAAAGTAGGGAAAACGCATGTAGCAGCATCAAGTAAAGAAGCGAATTATACGTACATTCCATCCGTTCATGACATTCAGCTTTCTGAACATGCTGCTTATTTACATATTACGTCCAATAATACGATTTTCGGCACGCAATGGCATGAATTTCCGAACTTGCCGGTTGATTTAATTGCCGATATGTCTAGCGATATTTTAAGCCGTGAAATCAACGTCGAGCAATTTGCCCTTATTTATGCTGGAGCGCAAAAAAACTTAGGACCATCAGGTGTGACGGTCGTCATTATTCGCAATGATTTGCTTGAGCGCATTCCAGAAAACTTGCCGACGATGCTCGATTATCGCACGCACAGCACAAGCAATTCGCTATACAATACACCGCCGACATTTGCGATTTATATGCTTTCCCTTGTGCTTGAATGGGTCAAAGAGCAAGGGGGGGTAAAAGCGATCGAAAAGCGTAACATCGAAAAAGCCTCCGTTATTTACGACGCAATCGATGAAAGCGATGGATTTTATTCGCCGCATGCGGAAAAAGGAAGCCGCTCGTTTATGAACGTGACCTTTACATTACCGAGCGATGAAATAACGAAGAAATTTTTAGCAGAGGCAAAAGAGAGAGGCTTTGTCGGGCTTGCCGGCCATCGCTCTGTCGGAGGATGCCGCGCTTCGATTTACAATGCGGTTCCTTACGAAGCGTGTGAAGCGTTAGCGCAGTTTATGAAAGAGTTTCGAAAACAATTTGCCTGAAAAATTCCGCTTCATTTTTATACGATAAAGTAGTATAATGTGAAAAAGTGTAAGAGTATGATTGGAGAAGCGTTGAGAAAAGCTTAGATGAGGAGAGATGAGAATGAATGCGAAAGTATTAGTTTCCCTTGCCTTATTGGTGGGGATTGGAGCGGTGTTGCATACAGTCGTTCCGGGTTTTTTCTTCGGCATGAAGCCGGATATGATGTTAACGATGATGTTTTTAGGAATTATGCTATTTCCTAATAAAAAAGCGGTCATCCTACTTGGAGCGGCTATAGGTATTATTTCTGGCATAACGACAAGCTTTCCTGGTGGATTGCTGCCGAATATGATCGATAAACCGATAACAGCTTTTGCATTTTTTGCCTTGCTCTTGCTTGGAAAAAAGTATGGGCAAACGACGAAGCTTGCTGCGATGTTAACAGCGATCGGTACGATCTTTTCGGGTGTGATCTTTTTAACCGCTGCGTTATTGATTGTCGGCTTGCCAGGCGGCGTTGCTTTTTCAAGTTTATTCGTTGCCGTTGTGTTGCCGACCGCCGTCATTAACATGATTGTGATGATCATTGTATATCCGATTGCTTCATCGATTTTTCGACGGACGAATATCGCAACGCAAGCATAAAACTACAAAAAACCCGATCGTCGCTGGTCGGGTTTTTGCTATAGCTAAAAATAACGAAAACTCCAAGCGATCAAAAAGCAAAGAAGCGCCCCGAAAGCGTATAGGATCATTCGATTTTTCAATACTTTTTTTGGTGGATACATTTTTGTTTTACGGAGCGAAAAGAAAGTTGTCGCCGTCAAACATAGAAAAATAAAACTGATCACATAAAAAAAGGATATTATATATGCCATCATATCCTCCCCCATGCTTACTATATGTATTTAGTCGTTCGACTATGAGTGCCGGGGAGAGAATATTTTATTTAAAAATTCTAACATTTGCATCTTTATTAATTTTTATTTTACTGGCATAATAGAAAATAATAATCATGGTGAGGGAAGAGTAGGTGGAACGATGAGAAACACGGAGCAACATTATTCTATAAAAGAGGCGATGCTATTTAGCCAACGGATTGCCCAGCTAAGCAAAGCGCTTTGGAAATCGATCGAAAAAGATTGGCAGCAGTGGATTAAACCGTTTGATTTAAACATTAATGAGCACCATATTTTATGGATTGCGTACCATTTTAAAGGCGCATCCATTTCGGAAATCGCCAAATTTGGCGTGATGCACGTTTCCACGGCATTTAACTTTTCGAAAAAGCTGGAAGAACGCGGATTGTTGACATTTTCGAAAAAACAAGATGATAAGCGGAACACATACATTGAATTAACAGAAAAAGGGGAACAAATATTGCTAAAATTAATGGAATCATATGATCCGAAACAAAACGCCGTATTTAACGGTGCGCTCCCTTTACGCGAATTGTACGGAAAATTCCCAGAAATTTTAGAAATGATGTGTATCATTCGCAACATTTATGGAGATGACTTTATGGAGATTTTTGAAAAATCGTTTGAGAACATAAAAGCGGATTTTGTAGAGAAAGACGGCAAGCTCGTAAAAAGAATGGAGGAAGTGGCTGAGAAAGAGGTAACGAGCCAGTCATAACGAATGAATGGTTTCGATCAATTTTTTGAACTCTTTCATAAGAGGAACAAACATTTGTTGCTTTAATAGTGCATCTACTGTTTTTTCAAGTGGAAGGTGAGGATGGAGCATTCCGGCAAAATGAATTAAAAGCGGAGTAAAAATTGTAAAACCTTCCGCTTTTTGTTTTTCGTATTCCTTGCTCAATTCTTCACAAAGAGTGATTACTTCTTCTACTTCTTCCTTCGTTAAATCGGCAGCAATCACCAGATAATCAAACGGTTTTTTCGTTTCATCGACCATTTCAAGTAGTAACGAGCGATGAAATTCTAGTTTCGCTATGCGGTTTTCCATAGGCCGTCCTCCTTCTCATGTATATTTTAACCAAGTTGTGCAAAATAACCAATAACAAGTTGTTTGTCGCAGTAAAAAACATATTGATTTATCAAAAAAAACGTTGTAAAGTAAAGGAAGTAATTTTGTAAGAGATAGGTGGAGAGTTGTATATGGCGGTTTATTTTATACCCCTTGCCATCGTTATTTTGTTTTCCATTAACCAACTGACAAACACGCTTTGCGTTCAGAGAGAGATTCCCGAAGAAAAGCAGCCGACGGTGTTTCGAACAATCAATGTGTTGATTACGATTTTACTTATTTCCTCTTATTTTGAAGTGCTATTTACATAAAACAAAGCTGACAGCCTTGACTGCCAGCTTTTTTATTAACAGTTTTAGAATAACCAAGCACTGCCGACGATGATTAACAAGATGAATAATACGACAATTAACGCAAATCCTCCTGTGTAAGGTACACTCATGGACAATACCTCCTTTCAAAGGATTTTTCACTTTTGGATACTTCATCATATGCCATTAAGGTAAACGTGTATGGGCGCATAACTAAAAGGAAAAAATTTTTGTATCATGAGAGAATGTGTTATAGTTATTGTTGTAGTTTTCTCGTAAAAAATTTAATTGTAGGGGTTGTGAAACGAATGAAAAAATGGACGATTGCTTTCGCGACAGCAGCTTCTGTTCTCGCTTTATCTGCTTGTAATAACGGTGGTTCAGAAGTAGTTGTTGAGACAAAAGCTGGCGACATTACAAAAGACGAATTTTACAATGCGATGAAAGAGCGATTCGGAAAAGACGTCATCCGTGATCTTGTGTATGAAAAAGTGTTAAGCAAAAAATATAAAGTGAACGATAAAGAAATTGACAGAGAAATCGAGAATTTAAAAGAAATGTACGGTACGCAATATGAGATGGCTGTGCAGCAAAACGGTGAAAAGGCGATTCGCGACATGGTGAAGCTAGATCTTTTGCGCCAAAAAGCGGCCATGGAAGATGTGAAAGTAACGGAAAAAGAATTGAAGCAATATTATGATCAATATAAGCCAAAAATACGGGCAAGCCATATTTTAGTGAAAGATGAAAAAACGGCGAAGGAAATTAAAGCGAAGCTCGATAAAGGGGAAGACTTTGCAAAGTTGGCAAAAGAATATTCACAAGATCCAGGCTCTGCGCAAAATGGCGGTGATTTAGGCTGGTTCGGCCCAGGCAGAATGGTGAAAGAGTTTGAAGATGCAGCGTATTCATTAAACGTCGGAGAAGTGAGCCAACCGGTGAAAACGGAATTTGGATACCATATTATTAAAGTGACAGACAAGAAAAAGAAGCCGTCATACGAACAAATGAAAGATGAAATTGAATTTGAAGTGAAAAAAAATAAGCTGGATCCGACAAAAGTTGAATCAAAAGTAGCAAAGGTTATTAAAGAAGCCGATGTTAAAGTGAAAGACAGCGACTTTAAAAATGTATTTGAACAGTAAAAAGGGAAGCTGAATGCTCCCCTTTTTCCTATTCCATTCCTTTTTGGATAGTTGTAGCAATCGTTTGCAAATCCTCGAATGTATAATCGCTTGCGTGCGATTTCCAAACGGCTCCGAAGCCGTCGCCTTTGCCGTAGCGCGGGATGAGATGAACGTGAAAATGAAAAACCGTTTGTCCTGCTTGCTCTCCGTTGTTATTTAAAAGATTTAACCCTACAGGAGCAAATTGCTTTTTAATCGCGTTTGCGATTTTTGGAACGGTTTGAAAGACATGGCTTGCGACATCCGGTGTAAGCTCAAAAATATCGGTTGTATGTACTTTTGGCACGACAAGCGTATGCCCTTTTGTCACTTGGCTGATGTCAAGAAACGCCAAAACATGTTCATCTTCGTATACTTTTGCTGCGGGAATGTCCCCGTTTATAATTTTACAAAAAATGCAATCATTCATGAAAGCGGACCACCTTTCTTGCCATTTTTGTTTCCATTTTACCATAAAAAGAACAGGATGTAAGCCGAAAAGGTTACATCCTGTTCGTAATGAAAAGGGGCGAGGATTCGTCAACAAAATGGCGTTTGATGAACACCTCATTTACAAAAGGTTTTCATACTTCATGAACGTTTTTTGTTCAAGATGACCATCCCGTTGTTATTGCAAGAATCAAAATTCTGCAACTTCGTTTGATGATCTGCGACAAACACCTCATTTACAAGGAATTCTCCTTTGTTTCAGCCGGTGTTATCTTTCGTAAACACCTCATTTCAATGTGGATGATTCACCAAACAACTTTATGTGTTGTTCAATAGTTCCTCATCCCCTCTTCGTTATTTATGATGTCCGGAAATGTGGCATATATACATATAATTTTTGGAAATCATCGAGTTCTTTTGATAAAATGATGATAACAATGATAAAGAAAGGAAAACGAACGATGGCGCTTCTTGAAGTCCAGCATGTATATGGCGGTTATACGAATCGAAACGTATTAGAAGATGTTTCATTTACAGTAGACCGAAACGAAGTAGTAGGGCTGATTGGCTTAAACGGTGCGGGTAAAAGCACGACTATTAAACATATTATCGGATTAATGGAACCGCGAAAAGGAACGATTACGATCAACGGAAAAACGTTTGCCGACGACCCGGAATTATATCGCGCCCAGTTAACATACATACCGGAAACACCGATTTTATATGACGAACTGACGTTAAAGGAACATTTAGAACTAACGGCAATGGCATATGGTCTAGCAAAACACGAATATGAAAAGCGGCTCCAACCGTTGTTAAAAGAGTTTCGCATGGAAAAAAAGCTATCGTGGTTTCCTGCTCATTTTTCAAAAGGGATGAAACAAAAGGTGATGATTATGTGCGCCTTTTTAGTGGAGCCCTTGCTTTATATCATCGACGAACCGTTTGTTGGTCTCGACCCGCTCGGCATTCATTCGCTGCTTCAACTCATGCAAGACATGAAACAAAAGGGGGCAGGCATTTTAATGTCGACGCACATTTTAGCGACCGCAGAAAGATATTGCGATTCGTTCGTCATCCTTCATCACGGAAAGGTAAAGGCGAAAGGAACGATCGACGAGTTGCGCCAGCAGCTTCAACTCCCATCAGCGACATTGGATGAAATCTATATGGAGCTAACGAAGGAAGAAGAATATGATGGATAGCCGTTTATTGTGGAAGCAGCGGCTGATCCGCTACGGATCGGAGATAAAGCGCTATTTGCGTTACATGCTCAACGATCATCTATTGTTCGTGTTGCTGATTGGGCTTGGGGCAGGAGCTGTAATGTATCAACGGTGGGTGGCGACATTGCCGCCACATTTTCCATATGCAATCGTAGGAGCGGTCATTTTTTCGCTTTTTTTAGCCTATAGTCCTGTCCGGACGTTTTTGGAAGAGGCGGATATCGTTTTTTTGCTGCCAGCTGAAAAACAGCTCGTCCCATATATTCAGCGGTCATTTTGGTTTAGCTTGATCGTACAGGCCTATATTCTTTTGCTTGTGCTGCTGGCCATGGCTCCGCTTCATCTCAAACTCTCAACGTTGTCGTTATCGTTGTTCGGGCTGTTTTTATTGTTCATGAAAGGATGGAATTTATTCATTAGCTGGAAGGAAACGTATTTTACAGAGCCTAAAGCCCGCTGGTTTGGCAGTGCAGTGCGGATATTCTTTAACGGCGTATGTGTGTATTTTGTATTGACGAATGTATCGCTCATTTTTTTGCTTAGCTTGTTGTTGATAATGGCTGTTTTATCTGTTTATTTTGTGCAAGCCGCGAAACAAAAAGGACTTCCGTGGGAACGGCTTATTCAGCAGGAAGAAAGAGCGAAGATGAGATTTTATCGTTTGGCAAACATATTTACCGATGTTCCGCACCTAAAAGCAAAAGCGAAGCGGCGTAAATGGCTCGATGGGCTTTTATCACTGATTTCGTATCGCCAAGAACATGCGTTTCGCTATTTGTACGCAAGAACATTTCTTAGGGCGGGAGACTATTTCGGGCTTTATGTGCGATTGACAGCGATTGCCTGCTTTTTTCTTTATATCATTCCGGCAGGGTATGGGAAAATTATAACATCCTTATTTTTCTTGTATGCGACAGGATTTCAATTGTTCGCATTGTCACGTCATCATCGTGGGCACATTTTTGTCAAGTTGTATCCGTTGTCTCACGCTAGGCAAAAAGAAGCGGTACTGCGTTTATTGTTTCAACTGCTGCTCATGCAAAACGCTTTTTTTTCCTTGTTTTTAGTCGTGATCGGATATTTTTCGTTTAGTTTGTTATCGTTAATTGCAGGTGCGATGTTTAGCTATTGGCTATTATTTATGTATTTAAACAATCGTTGGAGGCGATAGTCATGAAAAAAATGTATATTACAACTGGTACGCTTGAATATTTGCACAGTGTAAAAGAAAAATACGCCAATGAGGACATGGTATTGCTTGAAGGGGACGATTATGCTGTATTGCTTCACGAAACGGACGGAGAAACTGTATTTCAAGAACCGCGCCATTATGAAGTGCTCGATGCAGTTGGTCAGCTAGGTGGAGCTTTTGCTGTGTTTAACAACATTCCAGTTACGGATGAAGGAAGACCATTGTTTGAATACCGTTTCAGCCAGCGGGCGCGCTTGATTGAGAAAGAACCGGGATTCGTCGCGATTCGCGTGCTACGTCCATTATCGAATGATACGTATATTATTATGACGTTTTGGGAAGGAAAAGAACATTTCCAAAACTGGCAACGTTCGAAAGCGTACGAAAAAGCGCACGAACGTCGGGAAGCGGCTAAACAAGAAGAACAGCAGCCGACGATTTTTCCGCGTCCTTCGTATGTTACTACGTATACCGTGATTCGAGAAAGCTAAAATGATTGTCGAATGCCGCTAGAATGAGGCGGCATTTTTCTTTTTTCGACTATTTCCAAGGAAATCGACATGTCACACCTTTTTCTCTTTTTCATATGATGTAGCATATCCGTTAGGCAATTGCCTTAATGGAGATGAAATGGAAAGGGGAAAAGATATGGGTGTTGAATTAACGGCGTTACATTGGATTTATTTATTGTTCGTTTTGTTGATTATTGGGTTTATGGTGTTTCGAAAAGACACATCTCTCATTTGTATGATTGGGATTTTTTTGTTAGCGGTTACAGCTACTCATTCATTAAGCGCGGCAATCAGCGGGGTGTTCAATAGTTTTATTTACGCCATTACCGAACTTTTGCCGACGATTTTAGTCATCTCGGTGATTGTGGCGATGAGTAGAGTATTAACGATGGCAGGAATTAACGATGTGATGATTACACCGTTTACCCGCTTTATTCGTACTCCTAGTTGGGCGTATTGGACGATCGGACTGCTTATGATGGTAGCTTCATGGTTTTTCTGGCCATCGCCAGCGATTGCGCTGATAGGAGCTGTACTACTGCCGGTAGCGATTCGTGTCGGTTTGCCGGCGATTGGAGCGGCAATGGCAATGAACTTATTTGGTCATGGAGTTGCTTTATCAGGGGATTTTGTCATTCAAGGGGCGCCAAAATTAACGGCAGAGGCGGCGGGTCTTCCTGTTTCAGACGTGGTGTTCGCTAGTGTTCCGCTTGTATTCGTAATGGGGATTGTGACGACGATTACTGCGTTCATTTTATTGCGCCGTGATATGAAGAAGGGGCAATTCGCAGCAGCTAAAGAAATCGATGTCACGATAGACCCGGCGTTGGAACAAACGAAACAACTGCTTTCGAATCATGCGAAAAAATGGTTAGCGGCGATCATCGCTATTTTGTTGTTGCTCGATGTTGCCGCGATGTCCTATTTGAAATTACAAGGCGGGCAAGCAACAGCACTCATCGGCGGAACGGCAATTTTCATCCTTATTTTGCTCTCTATTTTTGCTCATAAGCGTGACAGCTTTGAAAAAATTACAAATTATTTGATCGAAGGATTTCAATTTGGATTTAAAATATTCGGTCCGGTCATTCCGATCGCTGCATTTTTCTATTTAGGAGATGCGGGATTCGTTCCTATTATCGGGGACTATTTGCCGAAAGTGTCCGAAGGAATTGTGAATGATTTAGGGGTCGCGCTTGCTCATGCCGTTCCTCTTAACAAGGAAATTGGCGCCGTGACATTAACGGCCGTCGGCGCGATTACAGGATTGGACGGATCAGGGTTTTCAGGCATTTCATTAGCTGGTTCCGTCTCTCATTTATTCTCTGTAGCTATCGGAACAGGAGCGGCCACGCTTACCGCACTTGGACAAATTGCTGCGATTTGGGTCGGCGGCGGTACGCTCATTCCGTGGGCGTTAATTCCAGCGGCAGCCATTTGCGGGGTCGATCCGTTTGAGCTAGCGCGCCGCAACTTAGTTCCCGTCACAGCCGGTCTTGTTGTGACGACTATTGTCGCGATGTTTTTAATGTAGAATCGATCAGGCTGCCTTCTAAAGTGAGGGCAGCTTTCTGTCATCATTTTCGTCTGCCATGATATAATGTAAAAAAGAAAAAGGGGGGCGAGAGGATTGATTGAACATTTGTATGAACGCTTAAAAGCTTACTATGACGAAATGGTGGCGATTCGCCGCTATTTGCATCAACACCCGGAATTGTCGTTTCAAGAATATAACACGGCGAAATACATAGCAAACTATTATAAAGCATTAGGGATTCCGGTGCGAGAGCATGTCGGTGGAAACGGCGTTGTCGCCAAAATTGTCGGAGCAAAACCGGGGAAAACGGTAGCGCTGCGGGCCGATTTTGACGCGTTACCTATCCAAGACGAAAAAGATGTTCCGTATAAATCGACCGTTCCGGGAGTGATGCACGCCTGCGGACATGACGGCCATACGGCGACGTTGCTTGTATTGGCAAAAGCGCTTTATGAAATGAAAAAAGCACTTTCGGGAACAATTGTGCTCATTCATCAGCATGCGGAAGAATATGCACCAGGCGGGGCGATTTCGATGATCGAGGACGGCTGCTTGGAAGGGGTCGATGTCATTTTTGGCACGCATTTATGGGCGACAGAGCCGACAGGAAAAATTCAATACCGAACAGGCCCAATTATGGCCGCGGCAGATCGGTTTGAGATTACGATCCAAGGATCAGGCGGACACGGTGCGCAGCCGCATAAAACGAAAGATGCGATCGTAGTGGCGTCACAGCTTGTGCTGGTGCTGCAACAAATCGTCAGCCGGCGCGTAAATCCGCTGCAACCAGCCGTCGTATCGATCGGCTCGTTTATGGCGGATAATGCGTTTAACGTCATTGCGGATACAGCGAAGCTTGTTGGAACAGTGCGCACATTTGATGAAGCAGTGCGCAGCGAAATCGAGCGAGAAATTGAGCGGATTACTAAAGGAATTTGCTTGGCGGCTGATTGTTCGTATCAATACGCGTATACAAGAGGATATCCTCCGGTAGTGAACCACGAAGAAGAAACGAGCTTCATTGTCAAAATCGCGAAACAGATTCCGGAAGTAACTATTGTAGAAGAAACGGAGCCGCATATGGGGGGCGAAGATTTCGCTTATTACTTGCAAAAGGTGAAAGGAACGTTTTTCTTTACAGGGGCGAAAGCAGATGATGTGACAACACCGTTTCCACATCACCATCCGAAGTTTGATTTTGATGAAAAAGCGATGCTGATCGCAGCGAAAATGCTTGGTACGGCCGCGCTTCGCTTTTTAACAAAATAAATCGTCAATTTTTTGACACTTTAACACGTTCGCTATACATTAAAATAAGAAGCTTGTATAGTTGTAGTTGTACACAACTTGGCTTGTGGCCAAGTTTTCTTATGTAAATGGTAAAGAAAGGCGGATATAGAAAAGATGACAAAACAACCATTTAACGATACATTTTTACGCGCTTGCCGCGGAGAGAAAACAGAATACGTTCCGGTTTGGTATATGAGACAAGCAGGACGTTCACAGCCGGAGTATCGCGCATTGAAAGAAAAATATTCGCTATTTGAAATTACGCATCAGCCAGAACTTTGCGCTTATGTCACCCGGCTTCCAGTCGAGCAGTACAACGTCGATGCGGCGATTCTTTATAAAGATATTATGTCACCGCTTCCAGCGATCGGCGTAGAAGTCGATATTAAAGCGGGGGTAGGTCCGGTCATTTCGAATCCGATCCGCTCTCTTCAAGATGTCGAAAAGCTTGGCGAAATTTATCCGGAAGAAGACGTGCCATATGTATTGGAAACGATTCGATTGTTAACAACGGAGCAATTGAATGTCCCGTTAATTGGGTTTGCCGGAGCGCCATTTACATTAGCGAGCTACATGATTGAAGGCGGGCCTTCTAAAAATTACAATAAGACAAAAGCATTTATGTATGCGGAGTCGAAAGCGTGGTTTGCATTGATGGACAAGCTCGCCAATATGACGATTCGCTACGTCAAAGCGCAAATTCATGCAGGGGTGAAAGCGATTCAAATTTTTGATTCATGGGTCGGTGCTGTGAACACCGAAGACTACCGCTATTTTATTAAACCGACAATGGAGCGCATTTTTTCAGCGTTGCGTAAAGAAAACGTGCCGCTTATTATGTTTGGCGTCGGCGCAAGCCATTTAGCGAAAGAGTGGAACGATTTGCCGCTTGATGTCGTTGGCCTCGATTGGCGTCTTTCGATTAAAGAAGCGAGAGCAAACGGCATTACAAAAGCGATTCAAGGAAATTTAGATCCAGCTGTATTGCTTGCACCGTGGGAAGTGATTGAAGAGAGAGTGAAACGAATTTTAGATGAAGGAATGGAACAACCGGGATATGTTTTTAATTTAGGACACGGCATTTTCCCAGACATTCGACCAGAAACGCTCAAACGATTAACGGCATTTATTCATGAATATACATCGCAAAATCGTAAATGAGGTGGTGGATCGATGACGAAAAAGAAAATGGGCTTGCTTGTAATGGCTTACGGCACCCCGTATAAAGAAGAGGATATTGAGCGATATTATACGCACATTCGGCATGGGCGCAAACCGTCTTTTGACATGTTGCACGATTTGAAAGCGCGATACGAAGCGATCGGCGGCATTTCTCCGCTTGCGAAAATTACACGAGAGCAAGCAGAAGCGTTGGAAAAACGGCTAAATGAAATACAAAACGAGATCGAATTTCGTATGTATTTAGGGTTAAAACATATTGAGCCGTTTGTCGAAGATGCGGTACAGCAAATGTATGACGATGGGATCACCGAAGCGGTCAGCATCGTGCTTGCTCCGCATTTTTCAACATTTAGCATTCAATCGTATAATACACGTGCGAAGGCGGAAGCAGAAAAATTAGGCGGCCCTGTGATCTATGCGATTGAAAGCTGGTATGAAGAGCCGAAGTTTATTCAATATTGGGTAGAAAAAGTGAAAGAAGTATACGGACAAATGAGCGAAGAAGAGCGGGGGAAAGCTGTACTGATTGTATCGGCGCACAGTCTGCCTGAAAAAATCATTGCAACGGGAGATCCGTATCCGGAACAACTGCAAGAAACAGCCCGTATGATTGCTGAAAAAGCGGAAGTACAGCATTATGCGGTCGGCTGGCAAAGCGCAGGAAATACGCCGGAACCTTGGCTCGAACCTGATGTGCAAGATTTAACAAGACAGCTGCACGAAGAAAAAGGATATACATCATTTGTATATGTTCCGGTCGGGTTTGTCGCTGATCATTTAGAAGTGCTTTATGACAATGATATCGAATGTAAAAATGTAACAGATGAAATTGGGGCGAACTATTATCGCCCAGACATGCCAAATGCTCATCCGCAGTTTATTGATGCATTGGCAACAGTTGTTTTAAAACATGTAAAGAAGGCGATGAAACGGTGAGCGAGGAAAAGAAAAAGGTTGTGGTGATCGGAGGCGGCATTACCGGAACCACAGCAGCTTATTATTTACAAAAAGCGATTAAGGAGCAACAGATACCGATCGAATGTAAGCTCATTGAAGCAACACATCGATTAGGTGGAAAAATTCAAACGGTTGTTCGTGATGGATTTGTGATTGAGCGCGGACCTGACTCTTTTTTAGCGCGAAAACAAAGCGCTTCACGTCTCATTCATGAAGTAGGGCTGCAAGATAAAATCGTGCATAATGCAACGGGAAAGTCTTATATACTTGTCAACGGAAAGTTATATGCGATCCCAGGCGGAGCTGTTATGGGAATCCCGACGAAAATACGTCCGTTTGTGATGACTGGTTTATTTTCTCCACTTGGGAAATTGCGGGCTGCCTTTGATTTTATTTTGCCGCCGACGAAAGTAGAAGGCGATTTGTCGCTAGGACAATTTTTCCGTCGCAGACTCGGCGATGAAGTGGTGGAAAATTTAATTGAGCCGCTTTTGTCGGGAATTTACGCCGGCGATATCGATCAATTGAGCTTGATGGCGACATTCCCGCAGTTTTTCCACATCGAACAAAAACATGGAAGTCTTGTGCTTGGAACGAAACGGATGACACCAAAAACAGAAAATAAACAAAGTAAGAAAGGAATTTTTCAAACGTTAACAACAGGGCTGCAGTCATTGGTTGATGAAGTGGAAAAAAGGCTAGAGCCCGGCAGTGTAGTAAAAGGTATTCGCGTCGAAAAAATAGAAAAGAAGCACGCCGATTATCGCTTATATTTGAGCAATGGGGATGTATGGACGGCTCACAGTGTCGTGATTGCCACTCCGCATCAAACGGTTCCGTTCATGTTTCCGGCACATTCATTTTTTGAACCGTTTAAAACAGTTCCGTCGACATCGGTTGCTACGGTAGCACTTGTATTTCCAGAAATTTCTATTAAACAAGATATTGATGGAACAGGGTTTGTTGTATCGCGGCGTAGCGATTATACGATCACAGCCTGCACATGGACGCACAAAAAGTGGCCGCATACCGCACCAAAAGGAAAAGCTTTACTGCGCTGCTATGTTGGACGTCCAGGAGATGAAGCGATTGTGGAACAATCCGATGATGAAATCGTCAATGTAGTCCTAGATGATTTAAATAAAATCATGCGCATTACCGACCGTCCTGAATTTGCGGTTGTTTCCAGATGGAAAGAAGCGATGCCACAATATATTGTAGGACATAAAAAACGGATGGAAATGATAAAATCGAAGATGACCGAACAACTCCCAGGCGTATTTTTAGCAGGAAGCTCTTATGAAGGATTAGGATTGCCTGACTGCATTGACCAAGGCGAGGAAGCGGTAAAAAAAGTGCTGGATTATTTGCAAATGAATAAACAAGCGGCAGTAGAGGTTAACTAATTAATAGTTAGCCTCTTTACTTTTTTTGAGCGTTATGATACGATGTTTTTACGAAATGACCAAATTGTTCATTTAGTCAGTTTAAAGGATGAGGACCATGTCAGTGAATCGAAAAAAGCAAATTATTGAGGCTGCTACGAAATCTTTTTCGCTTTTCGGCTATAAAGCGACGACGATGGAGCAAGTAGCAAAATTGGCAAATGTCGGAAAAGGGACGATTTATACATTTTTTAGCAGTAAAGAAGATTTGTTAGACGAAATTATTTCTTCGTTAATTGTAGAAATTAAAGCAACGGCCGAACAGGCGATGAATCCTGATCAGCCATTTTTTGAAAACGTTCATCGCGCGCTATATCGCATTTTAGAATTTCGCAAACAGCATCAACTAACGATTAAACTTCTCCAAGAAGTGCGCGATATCGGCACACCTGCGGTTCAAGAAGTGATGAAAAAACTCGACCGAGCTATTTTGGCGTATATTCGCGGGAAAATTGAACAGGCGATGCAAAAAGGAGAAATTCGCGAGTGTGATTCGGAAATAACGGCGTTTTTAATGTTGAAAATGTATATCGCTCTCGTATTTGAATGGGAAAAAGACCATAAACCGCTGTCGGAAGAAAAGATCGCGGAATTGTTCGAACTGTATTTTTTGAAAGGATTGTCAAAATAGATAGTCCTTCTTCTTTTTCGAAAAAATGACTAAATGAACAAAACGGTCAATTGTACAAAGGAGGGAGAAGATGAAAAGTATTTCATTATTTGTTCAAGAGCTAAAATCGATGGCAACGAATCGAAAAGTGCTCGTTCCTGTGCTTGCAGTGTTGTTTATCCCCTTGTTGTATAGCGGGATGTTTTTATGGGCTTTTTGGGATCCGTATGCCCATTTAGATGAACTGCCGGTGGCTGTTGTCAATAATGATAAAGGAGCTGTATTTAACGGGGAAAAGCTTGAAATTGGGGATGAATTGGTAAAAAAATTGAAAGAAAACAAAAAGTTTGCGTGGCATTTTGTGTCGGAAAAAGAGGCGGAAAAAGGGTTAAAACAACAAACATATTATATGGTTGTAAAAATTCCGGAAAACTTTTCGGAAAATGCGACAACGATTCAAGATGAACACCCGAAACGAATGACGCTTATCTACATGCCGAATGAGAGCTTTAACTTTTTATCGGCGCAAATCGGAAATACAGCAGTTGAAAAAATAAAAGAAGAGCTTTCGCATACGGTGACGGCTACGTATGCGGAAACGATGTTTGACAACGTGCAAAAGATGGCGAAAGGGCTTCAAGATGCAAGTGATGGTGCAAAGCAAGTGCATGATGGGGTTTCTGCCGCGAAAGACGGAGCTGTGAAATTACAAGACGGCCTTCATTCAGCAAAAGAAGGAAGCGGGCAGCTCAAGCAAGGTGCTAATGTTGCGAAAAATGGTGCAGCGGAAATTTATAAAAACTTAAAAGTATTGGCCGAAAAATCTCTTGCGTTTGAAAACGGCCTAAAATCAGCAAGTGATGGTTCAGAACGTTTAAACGGGGGCCTAAAACAGTTAAATGACGGATTTGTTCGCATGCAGGAAGGCCAATCGCAGCTGCTCGATGGGGCGAAACAAGTAGAAGATGGCACAAAACAGCTTTCCGGAGGGTTAAAGCAGTCGCTTGCCGGAATGGAGCAAATGAAAGAAAAAGTGCCGCAATTGACAACAGGTACATTGCAGTTGAAAAACGGGGCTAGCAACCTTGCTTCCTCGTTGGAACAATGGAAACAAGGGGCGGAAAATACAAAAGCAGGCGCGGTGCAAGTCAGTGACGGATTACAGCAAATCATTGCCCAACTGGATGCGATAATCGCTCAAACAGCAGATGCAAACGAAAAAGCAACATTGCAAACGTTAAAAAATAGTTTGTTGCCGTTATCTGAAGGAAGCAAACAAGTGGCTGGAGGAATGGCACAGCTTTCTGACGGAGCGGGTGCATTAAAGACAGGAGCGGATCAACTTGTTTCAGGTGCATCTCAGCTCTATGAAGGCGGGCTTGCTTTCAACCAAGCGATCGAACAGCTTTTTGCAGGGCAACAAAAGCTTGTCGCAGGAGCTGATGCGCTTGTAGTAGGACAAGGAAAAGTCGTCCAAGGGTTAACAGCGTTTGGTGAAAAAATGGCCGAAGCGAAAAATGGTGTATCCCAACTTGCTAGCGGAAGCGGTCAATTGTCATCGGGGTTGCGCGAACTTGCAGATGGTTCAACTCGGTTACAAAATGGAGTTAGCCAGCTAGCTGCTGGGGCTGAAAAATTGTCAGGCGGAATGGCGCGGTTAGAAGGAGGAATTTCCCAACTTTCTAATGGTGTGAATCAACTTTCTGACGGCTCCGATCAACTTGTGGACGGCATGAAAAAACTTGATGACGGTTCAAAAGAACTAGCAGCTAAACTTTCTGACGGAGCGAAAAAAGCAGGCGACGTGAAAGCAAACAACGACATTTATCATATGTTTGCAGAACCGGTGAAAATGAAAAACGAACGAATTTACCACGTGCCGAATTACGGAACCGGATTCACACCGTATTTCTTATCATTAGGTTTATTTGTTGGCGCGCTTCTTTTATCGATCGTCTTTCCATTGCGCGAACCGGCAGGCATCCCAAGTTCTGGACTGAGTTGGTTTTTAAGCAAATTTAGCATTTTAGTTATTGTTGGCGTCATTCAGGCGTTGCTGGCCGATACAGTGCTGCTTGCTGGCCTCGGACTTGACGTGCAAAGTGTACCGAATTTTATCATCTTTAGCATCATTACAAGCATTACGTTTATTACGTTAATACAGTTCCTTGTAACGACATTAGGAGATCCGGGCCGGTTTGTTGGAATCATCATTTTGATTTTACAATTAACGACAAGTGCTGGAACGTTCCCGCTCGAGTTAATTCCGAAAACGTTACAGCCTTTCAACGCGTACTTACCAATGACATATTCTGTATTTGGTTTTAAAGCGGTCATTTCGAGCGGTGATTTTACGTTTATGTGGGAAAATATAGCGATCCTTGCGATTTTTATCGCCGTGTTATCGATCGGAACGATTTTATATTTTACTGTTCAACATAAACGGAAATTTTATACAATGACGCAAAATATGACAGAAGCTCCTAAGGCATGATCGCATTAGGAGCTTCTTTATCAAAAAAATTTTGATGTTACTAGTTGAATGTTTGGACAAAGTACATTATAATTCAAATATGAAAACGATTTCAGTAACCGGGGTGGTGCTGCATTTTTGCAAGCAAGGAGGGTAAGTAAGCATGTCAACGATTGAAGATGTAGCCAAATTGGCAGGGCTTTCGCGAACGACGGTATCAAGGGTGATTAACAATCATCCGTATGTATCTGAAGATAAGCGGAAATTAGTCATTGAAGCGATGAATCAGCTCGGATATGTTCCGAACTCTTCCGCTAGAAGTTTGCGAAGCCAAAAAACGGATGTCATTGCGCTATTTGTTCCGAGAATTATGAATCCGTTTTTCAGCCAATTAGTGGAGTCGATGGAAATCGCGGCTGCTGAGCAAGGCTATCAACTCATCATTTGTCAGACGAGATATTCGCCCGAAAAAGAATTAAATTACATGAATTTGTTAAAAATGAAACAAGTAGATGGTGTAGTTCTTGCGTCGATTCAAAATGACTGGAAGGTGCTTGAGCCGTTTTTAGATTACGGTCCGATCGTGCTATGCAACGAATTTGACGAACAAGCAAATGTTCCATCTGTGATGCTTGATCAAGTGCACGGAGCGTATATAGCGACAAAGCATTTGCTTGAACAAGGCCATCGCCGTATTGCATATTGTCGCGGCAGCACGCGAAGCAATGTCGCTAGCCATCGTGAACTCGGGTTTCGCAAAGCGCTTGCGGAATACGGAATTGAGTTTGACGAGCAGTATGCGTTCCGCGATGCGTTTCATAGCGAAGATGGGAGACGCGTGTTCCATCAAATGATAGCGCTTTCTAATCCACCAACTGCTGTATTTACAGGCAGCGACGAAGTAGCGGCCGGAATTATTTCGGAGGCGAACAAGCACGGATGTAGCGTTCCTGAGCAATTGGCGGTAGTGGGATTTGACAATCAGGAGATTACGGAATTAATGAAACCAACGATCACAACCGTTCATCAACCAGTCGACAAAATGGCGCAAAAAGCACTGGAAGTCATGATCGAAAAAATTCACTCTCGAAAGTATAAGCAGCGCGAAGTATATGAATTTCCACTCAAACTGATCGTAAGAGAGTCGACGGTTTCAAACAAGCTTGCAAAATTGTAGCTTAAGGGTATGGGATCGATATCTGAAATCGTTCACAATAATATAGGGGGTATACTTATGAAAAAAGCGATGAAAGTATCTTCTGCTATGTTAGCGCTTACACTTGGATTGGCGGCATGCTCTAGCGGTCAAAATGCCACAGATAAAGCAAAAGATAAAAACGATACAAAAACAGCAGATCAATCAGGCGAAGTTGTGAAAATCGTTTATGCACGCGGTCAAGATTCGACAAAAGCGACAGAAAAAATTATTGAAGCATTCGAAAAATCTCATCCAAATATTAAAGTAGAGTTCCGGGAAATGCCTGCAGATACAGGAAAACAACACGATGCATATGTCACAATGTTAAATGCTCAATCGTCTGAAATTGATGTGATGGATCTTGACGTAGTTTGGCCAGCGGAATTTGCGCAAGCAGGCTATACGTTGCCGTTAGACCGTTTCATTGAGCAAGACGGAATCGACTTAAGCAAATATAACCAAGGGGCATTAGCTGCTGGTAACTTTAACGGCAAACAATGGGCGATGCCAAAATTCATCGACGCCGGGATGTTGTTCTATCGCACAGACCTTGTTCCGCAAGATAAAGTGCCAAAAACGTGGGATGAGTTATTAGCAACAGCAAAAGAACTAAAAGGAAAAGGCGGCACTCAATTCGGTTATTTAATGCAAGCAAAACAGTACGAAGGATTAGTATGTAATGCAGTTGAATTTATCGCTTCGTACGGCGGAAAAATCGTGGATGAAAACAATAACGTTGTTGTTAACAGCCCAGAAACCATTAAAGGTTTGAAAAAGATGGTGGAAATCGTCAAATCTAACGTTGTGCCAAGCAATATTACAACATTTACAGAACCTGAATCGCATACAGCGTTCATCGAAGGACAATCGCCATTCATTCGCAACTGGCCTTACCAATATGCGTTAGCGAACGATAAAGAACAATCGAAAATTGTTGGTAAAGTCGGCGTAGCGCCGCTTCCAGCAGGTGACAAAGGTTCAGCGGCGACATTAGGCGGATGGATGACAGCGATCAACAAATATTCAAAACATCCGAAAGAAGCTTGGGAATTCGTGAAATTTATGACAGGACCAGAAGGCCAAAAAATCTCAGCGATTTATGGCGGTTTAGCACCAACACTTCCAGAATTGTTTAAAGATCAAGATATTTTAAAAGCCAATCCGTTCTTTGCTGAAGAAGGATTTGTTAACGCTTTAAATGCGGCAGTGCCACGCCCGGTTGTTCCGAACTATCCAGAAGTATCAGAAATTATCCAAATCAACGTATCAAAAGCTATTGCAGGACAATTAACAGTTGAGCAAGCGGTTGCCAACATGGAAAAAGAAATTAAGGCAGCATTGAACAAATAGTCGCTGTTCAACGATTCCGTTAGCCTTCAGATCGCTGTTCTGTCAGCGCTGAAGGCTAACATCCTTTATCACGAGTGTTGATTATCCATTATTTTACTAAAAAACATAGAATCATATGGCTGAACATAAGCTTTTCTGCCTTTTCCCTCGAACAAGAACGCCGGCGGGCAAATGTCATTTGCCCGCAAAGCGTTCATTGTTCGAGGAGGGCATGCGTACAGCATGCCCAGTCGGCAA
>NZ_JACHEP010000015.1 GCF_014201465.1 Anoxybacteroides tepidamans
GCGTTCATTGTTCGAGGAGGGCATGCGTACAGCATGCCCAGTCGGCAAACGGTTCGTTTGCCGACAACGGCAGAAAAGCTAGGAATAGAGCGATGACAAATTGTTTTTATTGGTTAATCAACACGCCTAGCTGCAAGTCTTATTGTGTAACGGTAAAACATTGGAACCCATATGGCGGCCGTGGTTCAGTATATACTTTGCCTTGTGAACTAGGGATTTCCTCGACAATTTTATCCCATGTTCTGTAATTTTACATTTATTCTAAAAATAATATTGCTTCGACCAAAAAACGAGGATTCGGGAATGAACTTTATCCCTGTCAATGGCTTTAAATATGTGCGGTAGGCAAATACATCTCCTTTTCCATAATACATGACTCTTTCTTTGCTACTAGTCATAAAAATCATCTCTCTCATTGATTATTTCTTGCAAACGAAACAGCGCAATTTTTTTTATTTCCTCTAATGCTTGTTGGAATTCCGTTTGATAATCGTTTTTTAATCTTTCTTGTATCGATGCATAAATATCATTTTTCGTTTTTCCGCGAACAGCCATGACAAAAGGAAAAGCAAACTTATCGATGTATTGCTGGTTGAGCGACATAAGGTGATGACGTTCTTCCTCTGTGAGTCCGTTTAATCCGGCGTTTTTCTGCTCCTTTTGTGAGAAATCCGTCACTTTAGCGCTAGTGCCTAGATGTGGATGCATTCTAATTAATGTTAATTTTTCGTTTTCTGAAGCGGTTTCGACAATTTCTACCATTTTATCGTATAGAGATTGAAAAGTGGAAAATGGACGATATCGCTCCGCTTGTTCTGCCACCCATGGCGAATGCTCAAACACTCCTTTTAACAGGTTAATGAATTCAGAAGCACTCATTTCGTTTAATTGTTGCAATCTCATTGGTTTCTCCTTCCCTTACGATTTTGTAGCTGCTGTTAAAGTGTTATTGACGGCTCGCTTTTGCTTCGGCAAAAGATTAAGCAACGTCATGAAAGCGGCAGCGATGGTTTCTGATATAATACTTTTTTTGCTTAATGACATCTCCTCCTACATTCTAATTATTACATTACTATGTTATTTTATATAACATAATAAAACAAAGCGTTATAAGTGTCATTAGTTAAATTATATAATTTTTTTTAAGATAATTGACACATTGCATAAAGGTTGTCATAGTATTCAGTGATATAGAAATATGAATGTTATAAAATCTAACAATTTTTATTTTCATTCATGAGTGTTGATTATCCATTATTTTTCTGTGAAAATAACGGGTCCATGAACGGCTATTTTCATGCCTGGGTTACTCATGGATGTTTACTTAAAAAATACAGATCGTATGGCTGAACACAAGCTTTTCTGCCACATCCCTCGAACAAGAACGCCAGCGGGCAAATTTATTTGCCCGCAAAGCGTTCATTGTTCGAGGAGGGCATGCGCATAGCATGCCCAGTCGGCAAGCGATTCGCTTGCCGACTATGGCAGAAAAGCTAGGAATAGAGCCATCTCAATTGGTTTTTATTGGTTAATCAACACGCCTGATTTTCATTATAAATGAAGTAAGTTTTTAATGCGAAACGCTAACCGAAGACGAAAGGTTGTGTCGGGATCTTTTAGACTTTTTCCGATTAGTTCTTCGCATTTTTCTAAACGATAAATGACCGTATTTCGGTGAACATATAGTTTCTTTGCCGTTTCTGAAATTTGGCAATGATTTTCTAGAAATAAAAATAACGTATGCAACAACATTTCGGATTCGTTTTGGTTTATTGATGCATCCGCTAATTTTTGTAACGTTTCATCGTAAAAATCTTTCAAGTCTTGGATTGGAATCATTTGTAATAGCTCGGAAACATTTTTTCTTCGATAAATTTGAATAAACGAACGATTCCCAGAAAGGTAGCCGGTTTCAAGTGCCTCTAACGCTTCTTTGAATCCTTTTTGAACGTCTAAAAATTGTTGACAAAGATTGCTGATTCCGAAAGATACAGTTCGATCATATCTATTTTTTATTTTAAGCTGCAGTTCTTGAAGGAAAGGGAGAATGACGGTGCTAAGATCTGTCCAAGATTCTATTGCTGGAAACAATAAAATACAAATGTTCCCTTTCGTAAAGTGATGGATAGATTTAAAAAAAAGATGACTTTCTTCTTCTATAAACTCAAAAATAGTATCGATTTCTTTATGGGATTGAGTGAAGCTTAACGTTGCTTTATTCTCATCCAGTTTTCCAATGGTACAAATATAAGATTGGTCGTTGATAATCTGAAATTCTTTTGCTTTAATTGCCACTTCTTCTTTAGATTGGAACGATCCTTCTGTAAAATTAATAAAAAATTCGTTACGAACTTTTTTTGTGTATTGTTTTAATGCGTTTTCTTTCATTAATTCAAAGGAAATAACGTTGGCTGCTTGTTCGATTGTTAAAGTAATGGACGGGTTAGAAACAGGGATATTGCCGATTATAGCTAAGCAGCCGCTGTTTTTTTCGTGGGTGTAGATAGGAAATATAGAAATGGTTTCCCGATTAGATAAAAGTGAAAAACAAGAGTAAGAAGTGTTCGGTAAAAAAAAGCGAAACCCATTTGAATGCAATTTCCGAAGCTCGGCAGAAACTTCAGAGAACGGATGAGAAGAAGCGATAATGCGAAAATATTTGTCTAGTAATATAATAGGATATTTAACCATTGAATACAAATTTTGGAGTAAAGATACTAATCCTTTGCCGCTCATAATGTGATGAGTAAACTTTTGATGCGTTTCAAGAGCCAAAAGTAATTCGTTCGTCCGTTTATCGAGAATGTAACTTAATGATTGATTGACGATCTCTCCTAATGAAATGTCTATTGGTAGTTCGATGATAGGGAATCCTATTTTATCAGCATATGCAAGAGCGGTTTGTGGAATTTCTTCTAAAAATCGTTTTGTTTTAATAGCTAATCCTGCACATTGTTGTTCCCCCATATTTTTGATTAACTCAAGCAGATCGTGCGGTTTGTCTTTAAGATGATAGGCTGTAGTAACGAGTAATTCGTTTGGTTTTAAATAATAGATAATATCAGGAGCGTCCATCATGTTAACACTATATACTTCCCTTTCTTTCCCTTCATGTCCCGCGATTAATTTTGCATTACGAAAAGAAGGGATATGTAATAATATTTCTGAAATTTTCATACGCTCACCCCTATGACGTGTTAGTTAAATTGCACAAAAATATATAAAATTTATAACAATTTTACCAATGAATACAGAAAAGAATCAATATAAAATTAACATATCATGTTATATTTTATTACTCATAATGAAAGAAGGGAAGATATGGCGATCCATGTACACTCCTCATCTCAGTTAGGGGAAAAAGTAGAAACAATGATTGAGTGGCTTGCTTCGTTCGGTAAAACGAAAAACGGTGGGGTCACTAGATTGTTATATAGTGAGTCGTGGTTTTTCGCTCAGGAAGCATTAAAAGAGAAAATGAATCAATGTGGGTTAAACGCATATTATGATGACGTTGGCAATTTATTTGGAAGGGCGGAAGGAACGGAAGATTCGTCGTCAGTCATTTTAATCGGCTCACATATTGATACGGTTATAGATGGGGGGAAATATGACGGTTCTTATGGAATTATTTCTGGGTTGCTTGCTGTGGAATATCTTTTAAAACATTGTGGTCCTCCAAAAAAAACGATTGAGGTTGTTTCTTTATGCGAAGAAGAAGGAAGTCGATTTCCGATTACGTATTGGGGATCGGGAACTATTACGGGGAAATATACTTTTGAACAAATTCAAGAACTTACAGATTCACAAGGTATACCTTTTATAAAAGCGATGAAAGACTGTGGCTTTGGAGTAGGGAAGTTTCCATCCCCTCTAAGAAACGATATTCAATGTTTTATTGAAATGCATATTGAGCAGGGGAGAATGTTGGAGCAGAAAGGGAAAGCGCTCGGTATTGTCAGTCATATAGTGGGACAGCGCCGGTACAATATAACGGTTATTGGTGAAAGCAACCATGCTGGTACTACACCGATGACGGACCGAAGAGATGCGATTGTTATTGCCTCACAGCTGATAACATCGATTGCCGATAAAGCCAAAAGTTCTGGTGTAATGGCTACTGTTGGAAAAATGATAGTAAAGCCGAATGTCCCTAACGTGATTGCTGGAGAAGTCATGTTTACATTAGATGTTCGTCATCATAATGAGGATTTATTGCAGCATTTTTGTTTAGAAATTGCACAGGATTTACAACGTGTTTCGGATCAAAATGGGGTAAATATCATCGCGGAAGAGTGGATGAAGGTAAAACCTGTTGCGATGGATTCTTATTTAATAAAAATATCAACAGAAGTGGCTAAACATCAGAATCTGCCTTATGAGTTTTTAGTTAGCGGAGCGGGACATGACTCTCAAGTATTTGGTGCCTATTGTCCGACTGCTCTCTTTTTTGTCCCAAGTTATAAAGGGATTAGCCATTCACCGAAAGAGTTTACGGATAAGCTTGATTTAGAAAGAGGTCTTAAGTTTTTGATTGAATATTTATATCAATTAGCCTACTAACGGATAGAAAGGGTGGGAATCGTTATGTCGTTTTCTCGGTTTGAAATACCGTTGCGAACTATTATGACACCCGGTCCAGTAGAAGTGGATCCGAGAGTTTTGCAAGCGATGAGTAGTCCCATATTAGGTCAATTTGATCCCGCTTTTACAGCGATTATGAATGAAGTAATGGAAATGCTGCGTCAGCTGTTTCGAACATCTAATCGGTGGGCTTACCCTATTGATGGAACGTCCAGAGCGGGGATTGAAGCGTTGTTATGCAGTATTATTGAACAAGGAGATAAAGTCCTTATTCCGATTTATGGCCGCTTTGGTTATTTGTTGGCGGAAATTTGTGAAAGATACGGTGCTCATGTCTATACAATAGAATGTGAGTGGGGGAATGTGTTTGATCCGAAAGAGGTTATTAATGAAATTAAGAAGGTGAGACCGAAGATTGTTGCGATAGTACATGGAGAAACATCGACTGGTTGTATGCAGCCTCTTAAAGAAATTGGCGAGTTTTGTAGAGAAATGGATGTCCTTCTTGTTGTAGATGCGGTAGCTACGATTGGCGGAACAGAAGTGAATGTGGACGAATGGTATCTTGATGGGGTAATTGGCGGGACGCAAAAATGTATATCTGTTCCATCTGGAATGGCTCCGATAACGTATAATGATCGAGTGGAAAAAGTGGTGTTGTCTCGCAAAAAAGTAGAAAGAGGAATCCAAACAGACTTAGATAGGAGTATTCCTTCTACTGGGAAAACAATCATTAGCAATTATTTTGATTTAAGTCAACTTCAGGATTATTGGGGACCGAGAAGACTAAATCATCATACAGAAGCTACTTCGATGCTTTATGCGTTGAGAGAAGGATTACGGATTATTTTAGGGGAAGGATTAACAAAGAGATTTGAACGACACCGCCTTCATGAACGAGCCCTTGTAGCAGGGATTGAAGCGATGGGATTATCTTTATTTGGAGATAAAAAACGGAAACTCCCGACAGTTACGTGTGTGAATATACCGGATGGAGTGGATGGGGAGTCAGTGCGGCGTATGCTTTTACACGAGTTTGGAATTGAAATTGCAAGTTCTTTTGGTCCGTTGCATGGGAAAATATGGCGTATCGGAACGATGGGATATAGCTGTCGGAAAGAAAATATTCTCAGGCTGTTAACAGCTCTTGAAGCTGTTCTTGTATATCACAGCGTTCGTGTTAACAGAGGAGAGGGAGTGCAAGAAGCGTTAAAAGTATATGTTGAACAAAGCAAAGTAATGAACGCGGGGTGGTAAAGGATTTCTTACAAGAAGGTCAAACCGAGGGTACGAATATATCGTGCTTTTGGAGTTGACCTTCTTTTGCTATAAGTAATGAAATTTTTAGTTGATTTAACCAAAAAAATTTCGGAATTTTATATATTGTAACGATAGAATATAAAAATGTTAAGTTTTATAATTAAATAATAACATTAAATGTTATAAAATATAACAATAAAGGGGTGATAATATGACATTGATGGCCGAAGGTGTGAAAAAGTGTTATAATAATCGTCTTGTTTTAAAGGGGATAAACCTTTTGGTTGAACCTCATGAGTTTGTTTGTATATTGGGAAATAGTGGTGGTGGAAAATCTACCTTACTAAATTTACTTGCTGGATTTATTAAGCCGGATGAAGGGGTTATTAAAGTAAATGGAGTAAAGGTAACACAACCATCTAAGGAGAGGGGAGTTGTTTTTCAAGATCATGCATTATTTCCTTGGTATACCGTTATTGAAAACATTGCCTTTGGGCCGATCGTTCAGGGAGTTCCTAAACAAGAAGCGTTAAAAAAAGCTATGAACTATCTGAAATTAATCGGCTTACAAGAATATGCTTACCATTATCCGATGCAACTCTCTGGTGGCATGAAACAAAGGGTTGGCATTGCAAGAGCTTTAGCAGGTGAACCAGAAATATTGTTAATGGATGAACCATTTGGAGCTTTAGATTTGTTTACTCGCGAAAATATGCGTTCAGAACTTATTCGAATTTGGAATGAACTAAAACCTACAATCATTTTTATTACACACGATATAGCAGAGGCTGTTTATTTAGCAGATAGAATTATTGTTATAAGAAATGGAGTAGTTGCTGTGGAAAATAAAATTGATTTACCACGTCCAAGAAACTATCATGATCCTGAGTTTCGAATATTGATAGAGGAAATAGAGAAAAATTTTATGAATTAGGAGGAGTTTATGGAAAATACGATTATCAAACAAGAGAAGTCATATGCTGTTTCTTCGAATACAAAAAAAGAAAAAGGATGGGATCTTCAAAAGCAACTCCAAGCTTTACCGATCATTATGTTTTTTATCATTTGGGAGGGATTTACAAGATTAAATATGCACTTTTCCTTTGTGAATCCGGTGTTTTTTCCACCTCCATCGCTTATTTTAATAAATGGTTGGGAGTTGTATAAATCTGGTATTTTATTTCAGAGTGTTTTGTCTAGTACAATCAGAATTTTCATTGGCTTTGTACTCGGGGCATCGTTTGCTGTAATAATAGCTTTGTTAATGGGAAGGATGAAAAAAATAGAATTTTGGTTCACTCCAATTTTTAATATGATAGGGCCAATCCCTGCTCTTGCGTTATTACCTTTATTCATTATTTGGTTTGGAATTGGAGAAATACCAAAAATAGTTTTAATTGCATGGACGACTTTTTTTCCTGTAATGACTAATACGTTAGATGGCATTAAAAGTGTAAATTCTTCTTTTATTCGTTCTGCACTAAGCCTAGGCGCAAAAGAACATCAAATATATACGAAAATTATTATACCGTCGACGCTCCCGTCTATTATGGCAGGATGTCAAATTAGCTTAGGTTTAGCGTTTTCAGCATTAATAGTATCAGAAATGATGGGAGCTAAAAATGGATTGGGGTACATTATTGTTGATGCCCGAAATTACATGAAAATGCTCAATATGTACGTTGCTATTGTATTAATAGGACTAGAGTATAGCTTTTTTGCATTGGTTTTCAAATTAATAGAGAAAAAACTTCTTAGTTGGAGAATTGGTGGCTTTCATCATGCTGTAGAGAAATAGAAAATAAAATGTAAAAGGAGAATGACGATGAAGAAGATTTTTGCTTTATGTTTGATGATTTTTTTAGTTTTGTCCATGGTTGCGTGTAACTCAAACAAGTCTACAAATGGAGCAAGCGCAGAGAAAAGTAGTCAGAAAGCAAGTGATGAGCCGGAAGTAAAAGAAGTTACGTTAGTGGGTGTTAGAGATGCACAAATTTCATCACAACAAATAATTGCGGAAAAACTTGGTTATTTTAAAGAAGAGGGATTAACTGTTACTAATCAGCTTATCGAAAGTGGTCCGGATATTGGTCCGATGGTTGCTGGAGGAAGTGCGCCCGTTAGCTTTCAAACAAATTTTATGGATATTATTTTAGCTTCGTCAGGAGTAAAGGTGAAAATTGTAGCCCCTCTTGCACAAATAGCAGGAACACAGGCGGTAGTAGCTGGAAAGAATTCAAAAATCAAGTCCCCAAAAGATTTAGAAGGGAAAACGATTGGAATTCCTAGTGGAGCTGATGTAATGATTGCAATTCAAAATATGGCGAAAGATTACAATGTTGATATTAAAAAGATAAAATTTGTTAATTTGGCTCCGAGTGATGCTTTGACTGCTCTTGAAAAAGGAGATATTGATGTAATGGCTGCGTGGGAACCATTCATAACAAAAGCTATAAATAGCGGAGGGAAACTTTTATTCAGTGGTACCAAAGATAATTTCGAAGGCAAAAATAAAGAAGTCGATTGGATGAGTGTTCACACCACTCTGCAAGTCACAGATGATTTCCTAAAGGACAATCCCAATACCGTAAAAGCTATTATTAGAGCCTTAGTGAAGGCCACAAATTACATTAACGAACACAGAGAAGAAGCTATAAAGATATTAGCTCCGGAGTTGCATTTAAAAGAAAGCGAGTTAAAGGAAATTATGAATCGTAATGTATATAGTATGGCTGTTGATAATTCATTTTTAAATAAAAGTAATGGAAAAGAGGTAGGGGAGTATTTATTGAAGGTAGGTAATATCCAAACTATTCCTGATCAAAAAGACTATATCGATTTTTCGTTATTAAAAGAAGTGGAACCTGATCTTGTAAAATAATCATTCCATTTGTTTAATCCTGAACTTGCGCCGTCTTGTCTAATGGGAAAAGATGGAACGTCAACGTGTTGCTCGATCCCGTCTTTTTACCTACAGGGTGAAAAGACGAGGTGATAAAATTTGTTTGCTTTGAAGGAATTTTTAAGAATTAGACAGGTATATACCATGAATTCACGTTAATAAAAATGGAGATGAATTATAGATGGAATACGATGTAATTATAAAAAATGGCAATGCTGTGTTTGATGACGACGTAAAACGGGTTAGTATCGCAATAAAAGATGGAGTTATAATGGAAATTAGCGATCAAATCGATACAGAAGCGAATGTTGTATGGAATGCGGAAGGTCAGTATGTGTTCCCGGGAATGATTGATGTGCACGTTCACTTCAACGAGCCGGGACGGGAAGATTGGGAAGGTTTTACCACTGGATCTTATATGCTTGCAGCAGGAGGATGCACGACCTATTTTGATATGCCTCTTAACGGCATCCCCTCAACCATTGATGTTCCATCGCTTATCGAAAAAGCAAAAATTGGAGAGACGAAGTCTTTCATAGATTTTGGTTTATGGGGAGGTCTTGTTCCGGGAAATGAACAGGATTTAGCACCTCTCGCGGAAAACGGAGTTGTAGGATTTAAAGCGTTTTTATCCCCGAGCGGCAATAAAGAATTTGAAGCAGTGAATGATTACACGTTGCTGCAAGGGATGAAGATTATTGCCGGATTAAAAAAAATATTAGCTCTTCACGCTGAAGATGGTCCAATGGTGCAATTTTTGCAGCGGGAGAAAGAACAATCCGGGCTATATAGCCCAGATGACTATTTACAGTCAAGACCTGTTGCTGCTGAATGGTTGGCGGTGCGAAAGGCGATCGCATACGCTGAAATAACCGGTTGTTCTTTGCATTTTGTTCATATAAGCAGTCAAGAAGCAGTTGAAGAAATACAAGATGCGAAGAAACGAGGATTGGACGTAACGCTTGAAACGTGCCCGCATTATCTGCTTTTTCATCATGAACATGTCCGTGGGATGGGCGCAGTTGCCAAGTGTGCTCCGCCTTTGCGTGAGCCATTTCAGCAAAAGAAGCTTATAGATTTGCTTTTAGCGGATCAGTTTGATTTTGTATCGTCTGACCATTCTCCTTCACCGTTGGAATTGAAAAAAAACTTATCCAATAATTTTTTTCAAGTTTGGGGAGGGATTAGCGGCGGGCAATTCACCTTAATGGCTGTGATTGAACTGGCGTTAAAGTATAATATTCCTTTTCCAAAGATGATAAAATGGACATCGGAAAGACCAGCGAAACGATTTGGGCTTTATCCGAAAAAAGGGAATATTGCAAAAGGAGCCGATGCCGATTTAGTCATTATAAGTCTAAAAGAATCCTATACGGTTAAGGAAGAGAGTTTATATTCGAAGCATAAGCATAGCATTTATTTGAATCATACGTTTCCGTGTAAAATAATGGCCACATTTAATAGAGGGAAACTCATTTATAACGAAGGAAAAAAAATAGCATTATTTCCTGCGGGCCGTTGGGTGACCGGAAGCGTTCCGTCCAAGGTTTGAACATAAGCACGACTTACTAACAATGATGTTAATAGTCTCAGTCACGCAAGTTGATAAGTGATAAAACAGAGGGTGTCCCAAGCGTGGGACATCCTTTTTTGGTACATATACGTATACGCACGCAACAATGGTAAGTATATATTATATTCCGTTGTTTAAGATCAAGCGGTCTTTTGAGTCAGTTTCTTTACTATCGCAGCTGTTTCATTATAGATGGGGGAGGATAAGTCCTCCATAGGCAAAAGAAGCGATAATTAAGAATGCTGGGTGAATATTCCATTTTTCTAAAGCAAGAAACGAAATAAACGCAATAGCAAAGGATTGGACGATACCGATCGAAAAAATAGACTCTTTCATCATTTGCCAAGTTAATATCAACATCATAATAGCGATTACAGGTTGAACGAATAGCGTCATTCCTTTTACAACTAATGATTGTCGATGTCGGCGAACGATTTTCAAAAGAAAAATAAGAGCAAAAGCAGATGGAAATATAGTAGCAAACAAAGCAATAACAAAGCCCCACCACCCATATACATCATACCCTACATATGCAGCAATTTTAGTTGCAATAGGGCCAGGCAGCGCATTTCCTAGTGCGAGCATATTCGAAAATTCTTTGTTCGTAAGCCAACGGTAGTGATTTACAATTTCTTCATACATAAGAGGAATAGAGGATGGTCCTCCGCCATAACCGAGAACATTAGCCCAAAAAAACCCTATGAATAAACTGATCCAAGCCTTCATGACGACATCTCCTTATTTTGAGAATACAATTTGCTTTTTCGCTTAAAATAAATAGCGCCATAAGTTAGAAATAAAACAATAACGATAGCTGGATGAATAGAAATAATCTGTAGCATGAAAAACGAAATAACAAAAAGTAAAGAACCTAGAGATTTTCCCAATCCTTTCACTGTTTTCGAAGCGAATTCATAGGTCATTTGTCCAAGCATAACTGCAATAACAGGCATCACAGCGGAAATCATTCCTTTGATAACCGTGGAATAGCTTAAAACGTTGATCATGGTAAATAGCAACACCATTGCTAAGCAAGTAGGTAAAACATGTGCTATGACACTAATAAAAGCTCCTATAGTCCCTTTTTGTTTGTAACCTAAATAAGCCGCCATTTTTGTAGCGATGGGGCCGGGCAATGTATTAGCAATTGCTAATATTTCGCCAAATTCTTCGTCTTTTAGCCAATGATAGCGGGAAACTGCTTCATAACGGATTAACGGTATGACGGATGGCCCCCCACCAAAGCCAAAAATTCCTGTTCGTAACATGGCGAGTATCAGATCTCTATAGGAAGTTTCCACTCTTTTTCCTCCTCGTTAGGTTGTTTATAATTTCATGCCCATTCGGCTTTTATACCGCTTGATTAAGATTTGACAGTCTACACTTACAACTCCGCGCATCGAATACAACTTTTTTGTCAAGAAATTTTCCATTTCGTGATTGTCTTTGAAAATTCCATGCATATGTAGCTTGCTTGGTCCTGTCATATGATACAAGCTTGTGACACAATGTTCCTTTGCAAGCTGTTCTGCAACTTCTTCTAAATATTGGGGTTCTACTTCCACATTAAAAAAAGCAGATACGTGAATGCCGATTTTGGTTGGATTAATGACGGTGGTGAATTTTTCGATCACACCCTTTTCGATTAAGTTGTTAATGCGAGCTTGAACAGCGACGCGCGATAAACCGATTTCCTTTCCTAAATCTGTGTATGAAATTCGGCTGTTTTCATGCAAACGAGAAAGAATTTTTTTGTCAATTTCATCAATGTCTAAATTAGGAATGTGGTAATCCGGAAACAAGCGTCATACCCCTCTTTCGTTTTGTAATTATAGATCAAAAAAACTTTCTTTTAGTAAATATATTAACATTATAAATTTCTAAATCAATAAAAAAACTAAAATTTAATTTCTAAATGAATAAAAAACATTGTAAAAAAATATTACAAAATTAAACAATTTTTTGAAGGAGGTTTGTATAATGAATTCGTAATTTTTAAAAATATTTAAGAGGTGATAATGATGAAAAAAACACATCCTGCTTTTGTTATTTTTTTATTCTTTTTAGGATGGGTATTTATGTATGCTGATCGAAATATTCTTTCGCCAGTAATGGGAGAAATAGGAGAGCAATGGGGATTAAATAAGGCACAGTTAGGATTAATGTCTACCGTATTTTTTGTAGCGTATGCGATGATGCAAATTCCAACAGGTTTTTTAGCCGATAAATTTGGGCGAGTGAAAGTATTAGTGATAGGATATGTATTATTTGGAATTACAACATTTTTAAGTGGAATGGCTTCTTCGTTTGGTATGTTTTTACTTATGAGAGCATTGACTGGATTAGGAGAAGGTACGTATTATGGGTCGCAATATGGTATTTCTTCTAATATTACACCGAAAAAATACAGAGGAGTTGTATCAGCAGTAATCAATAGTGGAATGGCTTTTGGGATTTCCCTTGGCTTTATAGCAGCTAGCTATTTTACCTACACGTTAAACAAGGGATGGCAATTTTCTTTTTACTTGTTTGCTATACCAACAATTATCATTGCTATACTAATAGGAATGTTTGTGCGTGATCATACGGAACCTAAGAAACAGCAAGAATTTCAAGTTCAAGAAAAACAGGGATTGAAAATGTTATTTACAAAAAATCATATTTTTGTTTATATTCTTATATTCTGTTCATTATATGGTTTTTTTGGGATGCTAACTTGGTTACCGTACTATTTGCAAACAGCGAGGGGGATAGATGGTTCGCAAACAGGAATCATTTCCTCGCTAGTGCCATGGGCTTCAATTCCAGGAGCGATTTTCTTTGGATATATTTCAGACAAAATAAAAAATAAAAAGCCACTTATCATTTTCCTAGCTTTAGCTGGATCTATTTGTCAATTTGTGATTCCTTACACAGAAAACTATTCATTAATGATTGCGGGGTTAGTGTTTTATGGCTTACTAGGAAAACTTGCACTTGATCCAGTATTAATTTCTTATATTGCTGATATGACGCCGTCTTCTATGTATTCAAAAGTATATGGGTTTTTTAATTTTAGTGGTATGCTTTCCTCTATTTTTGCACCTTATATTACGGGTTATTTCGCTGATATAACAGGAAAAATTGAATTTGGTTTTTATTTATCAGGTAGTTTATTAATATTAGGAGCATTTCTATTCATGTTTACAGGAAATTTAAACTCTATATTGAATACAAAGGACAACTATGAATCAAAGGGAGAGAATGCGATATGAGTCAAGCGATTGTTGGAACGAAAACAATGGTTGTAAGTCCTCATTATTTGGCCTCGATAGCTGGAAATAGGATTTTGTGGAAAGGTGGAAATGCCTTTGATGCTGCGGTAGCTGTGAGTGCCTGTTTAGCTGTAGTGTACCCCCATATGACGGGAATTGGGGGAGATTCCTTCTGGCTTTTATACAGTGCAAGTGATAAAAAAGTGCGCGCCTATAATGGAAGCGGCCGTTCGGGTTACAATGTTACACGCGAGAAATACGAAGGTTTAACATCGATTCCTTATCGCGGCATTCAAAGTGTGATCACAGTTCCTGGAATGGTCGATAGTTGGGATGCAATCATAAAAGAATATGGGAGACTCTCGTTGGCAGATGTGCTAGAACCTGCGATTGAATATGCCTCTTCTGGTTTTCCATTTTCAAAAGATCAATATGTAAATACGATGAAAAATGTGAATGTATTACGTGAATATCCAGAAACATCATCCATTTTCTTACCGAATAATCGAGTCCCGAAAATAAATGAAAAATTTATTCAGAAAAATTTAGCTAATACGTTAAAAGAACTGGCGATAAGAGGAAGAGATTATTTCTACAAAGGCGAATTAGCAAAACATATCGTATATAACCTTCAAGAAAAAGGGGGATTATTAACAGAAGAAGATTTTGCTGATCATAAGGGGGATTGGGTGGAACCGTTAACGTCCTCTTATCGCGGTTATACAATGTTTCAAGTACCACCTAATTCACAAGGATTTGTAGGATTAATGGTGTTAAATATTTTAGAAAATTTTGATTTTAAAACTATTCCTCACGGTTCTTTTGAGTACTATCATTTATTAGTGGAATCGTTGAAAAAAAGTTTTCAAGATCGAAATCAAGTATTAACAGATCCTGAATTTTATTCCATTCCTTTGGAAAAGTTATTAAGTAAGACATATGCGAGAGAACTCGCACATTCCATTAGTTTAAAGAAAGCAGATCGAGTAATGACTCGACCGGTTGGAAGCGATACTGCTCATGCAGCGGTAGTAGATGAAGAAGGAAATGCAGTGTCATTCATTCAAAGCTTATATTTCGAATTTGGTTCATGTGTCGTCGCGGGGGATACAGGCATTCTTATGCAAAACCGGGGTTCTTTCTTTTCTCTTAATTCATCGCATGTTAATTGCCTAGAACCGAGAAAGAGAACGTTCCATACTCTTATGCCTGCTATGGCGTTTAAAGATGAAAAACCGTATATTTTATATGGCACTCAAGGAGGAGAAGGGCAGCCACAAACGCAAACTTTGATGATTACGAGAATGATTGATTATGACATGAATCCCCAACACGCAATTAACGAGCCAAGATTCGTGTGGGGAAGAACGTGGGGAGAGGAAACAGAGGAACTAAAAATAGAAAGTCGGGTAAACAAAGAAGTTATCCAAACTATGAGTAAAGTAGGTCATCTCGTTAAAGTGGTTGATAAAGTTGATAAAATCATGGGGCATGCCAATGCTATTTTGATCGATGATCAAGGATTTTTACACGGAGGGGTCGATCCACGAGGGGACGGCGCAGCAATTGGGTGGTAATTATGGTTGCACAGTATATAAATACAACTGGAAGGTTTAACTTATGGTTGACGAAAAGCAGACTCCTTATTTTTTCGATTGACGGAGGCAAGTCACAGACTTGCCTCCGTTACGCCTTCGCGTGACAGAGGAACGAACAACCAACCGCTTCACAGACAAAGGCATTTGTCTGGAAGCGGTGTTGTTCGGTCACCCGACAGTCGAAAAATATCGATTACTTCATAAAAGACGAAATGTTAAAGTTCCAAATTGCATCTATGTATAATAGTAACATGCGGAGAACATCCACATTGTATCGAAATCTTTTTCATTTGTTTTGTAGTTGCTGTGTTCATGATAAACCAAACCGTACATCAAATTTCTGTACAATATTTTACCAAAAAAACATAGAATCATATGGCAGAAAAGCTAGGAATAGAGCGATGTCAACTAGTTTTTAAGGGTTAATCAACACGCCTGTTGGCGGATATACTTTTTATAGAGAGCACTTCTTTCCTAGAATGTTTTTTAGAGCAACCTACAGGAAAGATGCTCTTTTTTTATGTATGCCCAGATTGTAATGAGTAAAAATTATCTTACTGATTGAAAAAAAAGCGAAAGAAGTGTAAACTAAAACACAAGATGAAGGCAAGCGCTTTCTTTATTGGAGCAAAAAATGAACGAAAACAATAGAAATATTTGTATAGGAAAGACTGGTGAGGTATGAAAGTAACAATCTACGATGTCGCTAAAGAGGCCGGTGTATCTATTTCAACTGTATCGAGAGTGATTAATAATACAGGCCGGATTAGTGAAAAAACGAGAAAAAAAGTGTTAAAAGTGATGGAAACATTGCATTATCAACCAAGTATGGTAGCTTCCGCTTTAACCGGAAAGCGAACGCGTACGATCGGACTTATTATTCCTGATGTAGCGAACCCTTTCTTTGCGGAAATCGCCAGAAAAGTGGAAGACCGCGGAAGAGAGTTGGGGTTTAATGTTTTAATGTGCAACACGGATAATAATCCAGAAACGGAAGAAATGTACCTTTCGTTGCTCAAGCAGAAAAGTGTTGATGGGATTATTATCGGGACAACGACGAAAAATTATACGGTGCTGAATGAGTTATTGCACGAGCATTTTCCGATTGCTTTTATTGCGCAAGATATCCCTGAGCTTGCTATTGATGTAGTAAGAGTGGATGATTTTTTAGGTGGGTATCAAGCTGTTTCTCATTTAGTGTCGTTAGGGCATAAAAAAATAGCAATTATGTTAGGGAATTTGAACAGAACGAGTGACAAAGACCGCCTTCAAGCGTATCGGCAAGTGTTACAGGAAAACGGTTTAGAGTATGATGAAAGATTGGTAATTTACACAGATTATTCGATGGAAGCAGGTAAGCGAGCGGCGTTTGAATTGCTTCGGTCACCACAAAAACCGACGGCTATTTTTGCTTGTTTTGATTCGCTTGCGGTGGGGGTATATCAAGCTGCCAAAGAAATGGGGCTCTGTATTCCTGAAGATTTATCAGTTGTCGGTTTTGATAATACGATATTAGCTACCATCGTGGATCCGCCATTGACTACAGTGGCACAGCCGATCGATGAAATGGGGAGGCAAGTGGTTGATCTCATAATACGGGAGATAGAAGGAGAAAAAAATATGAAGCAGCGAGTCATTTTGCCCCCGGAGTTAATTGTTCGTCACTCTACAAAACAACTGTAGATTTGTCAATCAAAGAGAAGAAAGAAGAACCGCTATTTATAGGCTCTCTTTTTTCTCTTTCTTTTTTTGTGTTTAACTAAAAATTTTATAAATTCAGAAAAAATAGTTGCAAAAGAGGATGAAAGGATTTAAAATAAAAAACAAATGAGAAAGCGCTTGCTCAAAAAAAAAAAAAAACTTATTTACGGATGCTACGATTTGTTTTATTAAAAGGATATAAAAAAGCGAATTAATATTTAATGTATTGCTGTTGTAAGAGAAAGCGCTTACTCAAACCAAATGCTTAAATAGTGAAGGGAGAAGAGATGGATGTCGCTAGTGAAAGTGGGGATTTTAGGAGCAGGTGGAATTGCAAAAGTTCATACGTCCATTTTAAAGAGAGATCAACGAGTAGAAATTATTGGTGTTGCAGATATTGTGGAAGACAGAGCAGCTGCCCTAGCAAATGAAGCGGGAAGTGCCAAAGCGGTGCAAACTCTTGAAGACTTATTTGAATTGGGGGTCGATGCCGTATATGTAACAACCCCTAATACGTTGCATGTCGAGCCTGTATTAAAATGCCTTGAAAACAATGTTCATGTATTTTCGGAGAAACCGATGGCTACTTCATTAGAAGGGGCTGGGCGAATCCGAAAAGCGGCTGAAATGTCAAAAGCCGTATACAATTTAGGGATGAACCGCCGCTATGCGTCCGTATACAAAAAAGTCAAAGAACTCATTTCTTCTGGTGAAGTCACCCCATATTTAGCAAATATTAAAATGAACCGCGGCGAGCTGCTGAATCCTGCTTGGACAGCTGATCCAAAGGTGACAGGAGGGTTCCTTTATGAAACCCCTTTCCATCTGATGGATATGTGCCGCTACTTATTTGGAGAAGTGCAGACTGTTTATTGTGAAGGACGACAAAACATTTCTGAAGCGGAAATCGATACATTTGCGATTATGATGACATTTGAATCAGGAACGATCGCAAACTTTGTCACTTATGCGCATGCTGGATGGAGTTTCCCGTTTGAGAGTTTAGAAGTTTACGGAAAATATTGTACCATTGCGACGCAAGAACTGGAAAAAGTGATGTATGCACCGGGATTAAAGCAACCAGCTCAAATTAGCGATTTTTATCAATTATCGATCGAAGAAAAATGGGGATATGTGGAGGAAGATCGTCTATTTATCGATGCCATTATTCATGGAACGAAACCTCCTGTTACAGCAGAAGACGGATATCGATCCATTCAATTATTAGAGGCTATTTATGAAAGCGCTAAAACTGGAAAAATGATAAATTTTCGCCAAACAGCACCATCACAATAAAACAGAGTGGGTGACAATATGAGCAAAAAGCAAGTTCGAATTGGGATGGTTGGATATAAATTTATGGGAAAAGCCCATAGCCATGCATTTCGTGACATTCCATTTTTCTTCGATACGGATGTCGTTCCTGTTTTACAAGCCATCGCTGGACGAGATGAGCAAGGGGTGAAACAAGCCGCTGAAAAAATGGGATGGGCGTCGTACGAAACGGACTGGCGCCGTCTTATTGAGCGTGACGATATTGATGTCATTGATATTGTTACACCGAATAATACGCACGCTGAGATCGCCATTGCCGCAGCGAAAGCAGGAAAACATATTATTTGCGAGAAGCCGCTTGCACTAACATTAGAACAGTCGTTACAAATGCTTGAAGCTGTAAAAGAAGCCGGGGTTGTCCATATGATTTGCCATAATTATCGGTTTGCGCCGGCTGTCCAATTTGCTAAGAAACTAATCGAACAAGGTCGGTTAGGGAAAATTTATCATATTCGCGCAACATTCCTGCAAGATTGGCTGATGGATCCTAATTTTCCGTTAATATGGCGTCTGAAAAAAGAAGTATCCGGATCAGGTACGCATGGCGATCTTGGCGCACACATTATTGATTTAGCACGCTTCTTAGTCGGAGAATTTAGCGAAGTAGTCGGAATGATGGAGACATTCATTAAAGAGCGGCCATTGGGTGATATGGATATCCATTTAAAAGGCCGAATTGAAAGCGGTCAATGGGGAGAAGTCGATGTAGATGATGCTTCAGCATTTTTAGCTCGTTTCGAAAACGGAGCGCTAGGTGTTTTTGAAGTCACCCGTTTCAGCCGGGGAAACCGTGCTGGAAACCGATTTGAAATTAACGGGGAAAAAGGTTCGATTCGTTGGGATATGGAAAATATGAACAACTTGCAAGTGTATTTGGAAGACGACGAACGGGGCCTCCAAGGATTCCGGACGATCAACTGCACGGAAGTGGAGCATCCTTATGCAGCTGCTTATTGGCCAGCAGGGCACATTATTGGCTACGAACATACATTTATCAATTTATTAGTTGAAATGATGAACGGAATTGCAAACGGATACAGTCCAGCGCCGAATTTCGAGGATGGTGTGCGCAATCAGGTGGTTTTAGAAGCGGTCGAGCGTTCTGTGCAAACGGGAACGTGGATAAAAATATCAGAATTATTAAAACAGCCGCAACTGCAAGTATAAAAGAGAGAAAGCTTTATAACTTCCTCTCTTTCTGTAATAAACAAAAGAAAGCGATTACATTTTTGGAAAGGTTGTGTTGTTTTATGATAATTCGTTGTGCGGTGCTCGGTTTAGGTCGTTTAGGTCATCATCACGCTAAAAATTTAGCAACCTACCAAATTGCTGGAGCGCAATTAGTCAGTGTTGTTGATCCACAAGAAGGACGAGCTGAACAATTTGCTAAAGAATTTGGCATTGACCATTGGACAAAAAACCCAGACGAAGTGTTTGAAAATCCTCATATCGACGCAGTTGTCATTGTGACTCCTACAAGCACCCATGCCGATATGATTAAAAGGGCTGCAAAAAATGGGAAAGCCATTTTTGTTGAAAAGCCGTTAACACAGCGTTTAGAAGAAGCAGATGAAATCATTCAAACAATCAAAGAAACGGGCGTTATTTGTCAAGTTGGGTTTATGAGAAGATTTGATCCTGCCTATGCAGAAGCGAAGCGAAGAATCGACGCAGGGGACATTGGCAAGCCGATCTATTTTAAAGGGATTACTCGTGATGCCGGTTCACCGCCCGCCGAGTTTATTAAACATAGCGGTCGCATGTTTTTAGACGTTTCGATTCATGATTATGATATTGCGAGATATTTGATGGGAGCAGAAATTACGTCTGTGGCCGCACATGGAAGAGTATTGCTGCATCCGTTTATGGAAGAGTTTAAAGATGTCGACCAAGCGATTACGTACGTCCATTTTGATTCCGGTGCTGCAGGAGATATTGAGGCAAGCCGCAACTCGCCTTATGGCCATGACATTCGTACGGAAATTATCGGTACGGAAGGATCGATTTTCATCGGAACGTTACGGAACCAAAACGTTACGTTATTGAATGCAAAAGGCAGCACGTATGAGATCATCCCAGATTTCCAAACTCGTTTTAATGACGCTTACCGTTTAGAGCTTGTCCATTTTGTAGAATGTGTTCGTAATAACCAAACGCCAAACGTAACAGAAATCGATGGCAAAGTAAATTTAGAAATAGCTATTGCGGCAACAGAATCGTTTGATACTGGAAAAACGGTACATATAAAGGGGGGATGCTTGGAAAAAAGCTGCTAAATTTTTGCGTGTTTGTTGTGTTTTGTTGGATGGGGGACTTAATGATTTTTCACGATGAAACAAGGGGGTATGAAATTTATGAGATTTTCTAAAAATTTCATCTCAATGGTAATTTTGCTGTTGTTTACGATGTTTGTTGCTGTCGGTTGCAGTGGGAAGCAAGGAGCGTCAGAACCAACGACAAAGCAATCGGGAGGAAGTAAGAAAATTGTCATCGGAGCAGCACTGCCAGATTTTGATGACAAGTGGCTCAGCTATTTGCAAGACGGGATGAAAGAATACGCCAAAACGCAAAAAGATGTCGAAGTGATTTATGTGGATGCAATGAATGACGCTAGCAAGCAGTTATCTCAAGTCGAAAACTTCATTCAACAAAAAGTCGATGCGATTGTGTTAATACCGGTTGATACAGTTTCTGCACCCGAAATGATCGATAAAGCAAATCAAGCAAACATCCCGATAGTGGTAGTGAATAGAATCTTTGATGGCGTAGATAAGGCTACCGCTTACGTTGGTTCAGAATCGATTAAGTCCGGAATTATGCAAATGGAAGAAGTGGCAAAGATTCTCGGTGGAAAAGGTAACATCGCCATTATGAACGGTCAGATGGGGCATGAGGCGCAAATCAAAAGGACGGAAGGAAATAAAGAAGTGATTAAAAAATATCCAAATATGAAAGTTGTGTTAGAAGGAACAGCTGAATGGGATCGGGCGAAAGGAATGTCTTTAATGGAAAACTGGCTCAATTCTGGAAAAAATATTGATGCGGTTGTCGCCAATAACGACGAAATGGCGATTGGAGCGATTATGGCGTTAGAAGATGCAGGAAAATTGGATGACGTCGTTGTTGCGGGAATTGATGCAACACCTGATGCATTGGAGTACGTAAAATCAGGAAAGTTAAAAGTGACTGTTTTCCAAAATGCAAGAGGACAAGGTCAAGGCGGATTAGAAACAGCAATTAAAGCGGCCAAAGGAGAGAAAGTCGAGAAATTCAACTGGATTCCATATGAACTTGTGACGAAAGATAATGTGGAAGAGTACATCAAAAAATGGCAGTAGTATTTTGTGCTCGTTATCATCTATCTAAGGTGAAAGGACGCTACGACGGTTAGTGTCCTTTCATTAAAAATGGTAATCTTAGTGAAAACGAGGGAATGCGTATGAATAAAGATTATGTGTTAGAGATGATCAACATTACGAAGGAATTCCCAGGAGTAAAAGCGCTAGATAACGTGCAGTTGAAAGTAAAAAAAGGAACGGTTCATGCGCTTATGGGAGAGAACGGGGCTGGGAAATCGACGTTAATGAAAATATTAATTGGGATTTACACACCTGATAGCGGCAAAATTATTTTTGATGGCGAGGAGTTGAAAGTTTCCGCGATTAAAAACGCCCTTGATAAAGGGATTTCGATGATTCATCAAGAGCTCAGCCCGATTCCGAATATGACGGTGGCGGAAAACATCTTCTTAGGAAGGGAGCCAAGCTATAAATTTGGCTGGGTGAAAGCGAAAGAACTCGAGGAAAAGACAAGGAAATTATTTGAAAAGCTCGAAATTGACATTGATCCGAAGGCGAAAATGTCTGAACTGAGCATCGCCAACACACAAATGGTTGAAATCGCAAAAGCTATTTCCTATAACTCCAAGCTCATCATTATGGATGAGCCGACATCTGCCATTACAGAGAAGGAAGTACATCACCTATTTAAAATCATTCGTTCATTGAAACAAGAAGGCGTATCTATCATTTATATTACCCACAAAATGGATGAGTTAGCACAAATTACGGATGAGGTCACAGTATTGCGGGATGGAAAATATATCGGAACGAAGTCTAGTGACCAAATTACAAAAGATGAATTGATCGAAATGATGGTCGGAAGGGAATTAAATCAAATTTTTCATAAACAACGAGTTGAAATCAAAGAAGCGGTGCTATCTGTGAAAGATTTATGTAAAAATGGAAAGTTCGAAAATATTAGTTTTGAAGTAAGAAAGGGAGAAATTGTTGGGATTGCTGGACTAATGGGATCAGGACGAACAGAAGTGTTAGAGAGCGTATTTGGAATTAATCCTTCTGATTCTGGGGAGATCTACGTTCATGGTGAAAAAGCAACTATCCGCTCGCCGCGTGATGCCATTCGATATGGCATGGGGCTGTTGACAGAGGATCGAAAGTTAACAGGTTTATTCTTGCCGCTTTCTGTACAAGACAACATCATTACCGTAACGATTGAACAGTATGCAAAAGGTGGATTTTTAAACGAAAAGAAAATTCAAGAAGATTGTCAACGTCTTTCCGAACAATTAGCAATAAAAACACCAAGCCTTCAACAACTGATTAAATATTTAAGTGGAGGAAATCAACAAAAAGCGTTGATTGCGAGATGGCTGCTACAAGACCCAGATATTTTGTTTTTAGACGAACCGACACGAGGAATTGATGTTGGGGCAAAATCTGAAATTTATAATTTAATTTTTGATCTAGCGAAAAAAGGGAAAGCGATTGTTGTTGTATCTTCGGAATTACCAGAAATATTAGGATTAAGCGATCGTATTATCGTCATGCACGACGGAAAGAAAACAGGGGAATTAAGCAGAGAGGAAGCAACGCAAGAACGAATTATGGAATTGGCAACAGGAGAATTAGTTACAAGCGGATCATAACGATTGGAGGGAGTATATATGAATAGCCAAGTGTCTATTGTAAATAAACAAGAAAAGTCGAAGTCAGCCGTTAGTTCTAAAGAAAGAGTTTCTCGTATTTTACACAAATATGGAATGTTAATGATCCTTATCGCATTAATTATCCTTATGTCCTTTCTTTCTCCTACGTTTTTTACAACCGGGAACTTATTGAATATTGTCAGACAAATGTCTGTTGTTGGAATTGTAGCAATTGGGGTTACGATCGTGATTATTACAACAGGAATTGACTTGTCATCGGGTTCGGTCATTGCGCTTGTGTCTGTTGTAGCGGCCAGCTTTGCGCACCCGGATACGTATCCATTCTTTGTGCCAATACTTATTGGACTTGGACTTGGTCTTCTTACCGGTGTCATCAACGGAACGATCATTTCAAAAGCAAAAATCGCTCCTTTTATTGTTACGTTAGGTATGATGACAGCAGCAAGAGGAGCCGCATTGCTTTTTAGTGATGGAAGACCGATTGGGAATTTATCGGATTCATTTAAGTTTATCGGCCAAGGTGCAGTATTCGGCATCCCTGTTCCGATTATCATTTTCGCATTTGTAGGAGTGGTTTCTTACATTCTCTTAAATAAAACGAAATTCGGAAAATATGTGTATGCGATCGGTGGTAATGAACAAGCAGCGATTATTGCCGGTGTCAACGTCGATAAATACAAAATTTTCGTGTATGGATATGCCGGATTATTATCTGGTCTTGCCGGAATTATTTTAACATCCCGTATTTCTTCCGGTCAGCCAACAGCAGGTGTCATGTACGAATTGGATGCGATCGCGGCAGCGGTCATTGGTGGCACAAGTCTTGCGGGGGGAATTGGAACAATCGGTGGTACGATCGTTGGGGCGCTTATTATCGGCGTTATGAATAACGGCCTTGATTTGCTGAACGTTTCGCCGTACTGGCAACAAATCTTAAAAGGGGTCATTATTACAGTTGCCGTGTTTATTGACTCACGCAAAAATCGGAAATCATAAGGTGGGAAATGTTAATGAAAATCGCGTTTAACGAAGCAACGACCTTGAAAAATTCCACATTAAAATTAGACTTAGAGCTTTGTGAAAAACATGGATATGACTTAATCGAAATTCGCCTCGATAAATTAAGAGAATATCTCATTGATCATACGGTAGAGGAGTTAAAGGAGTTTTTGGAAGGGCATCGAATCAAACCGTACGCGTTTAATGCGCTAGAGTTTATTACGTTCCGGGATCAAGAAGGATATGAACAACTAAAAAGTGATCTGCGATTTTTATGCGAGGTTGGCGAAGTGATCGATTGCAAAACGATCATCGCCGTTCCAACGTTTGATATTGGAGATTACACGAAAACGAAAATCAAAGAAGAAACGGTTCGAGTGCTGCACGAGTTGGCACAACTCGCAGAGCCATATGGCGTACGGATTGCTTTAGAATTTTGCGGATATCCGAATTGTTCGGTTAACACCTTTGCCCAGGCATACGACATTGTTCGAGAAGTAAATCGACACAACGTTGGCATTGTGTTAGACTGCTTTCATTTTCATGCCATGAATTCTCACATCGATGATTTACGGGCGGCAGACCCAACGAAAATTTTCGTATTTCATATGGATGATTGCGAAGATTTACCAGCTGGTGCGCTGCGCGACCATCATCGTGTATGGCCTGGGGACGGTGCGATTGATCTAGAGCAAATTTTGCGCACATTAAAAGACATCGGTTATGACGAAATGGTGTCGATTGAGTTGTTTAGACCTGAATACTGGGAATGGGATGCGGAAAAAACGATTCAAGTCGCGAAAGAAAAAACAGAAAAACTAGTAAATCGCTATTTTAAGATCGAGCGAGTTTGACAGGAAGGCGGGGAGCGAAGGATCATGAAAACAATCCGATTAACGACGGCCCAAGCGTTAGTGAAGTTTTTAAACCAACAGTATGTCGAGTTTGATGGAAAAGTGCAAAAGTTTGTGAAAGGGATTTTTACGATTTTTGGACATGGTAATGTGCTTGGCATCGGTCAAGCGCTCGAAGAGGATCCGGGGGATCTAGAAGTGTATCAAGGAAGAAACGAACAAGGAATGGCGCACGCGGCGATCGCTTTCGCCAAACAAAAGCACCGAAAACAAATTATAGCATGCACATCTTCCGTTGGTCCTGGTTCGGCAAATATGGTAACAGCAGCGGCCACTGCTTCGGCCAACAACATTCCTGTTTTATTACTTCCAGGAGATACGTTTGCGACAAGACAACCGGATCCCGTTCTTCAGCAAATCGAACATGTTCACGATTTGACTATTTCGACAAACGATTCTTTTCGTGCCGTCAGTAAATATTGGGATCGTGTCAATCGCCCAGAACAGTTAATGACCGCGATGATTCAGGCGATGCGTGTGTTGACTGACCCTGCGAATACTGGTGCAGTCACGATCGCCCTGCCACAAGATGTGCAAGGGGAAGTATACGACTTTCCAGAATACTTTTTCCAAAAGCGGATCCATCGCATCGAGCGCCGTATCCCGACGGAAGAGGCGATCCGAGATGCTGTAGAGTTAATTAGAAGAAAGAAAAAGCCGATCATCATTTGCGGCGGCGGTGTCCGTTATTCGGAGGCGGCGGAGGCGTTAAAGCGGTTTTCGGAAAAGTTTCATATTCCGTATGGAGAAACGCAAGCAGGTAAAAGTGCCATCGAAAGCACCCATGCTTATAATCTCGGCGGAATTGGCGTAACAGGGAATCTTGCGGCTAACTTAGTGGCGAAAGAAGCGGATCTTGTGATCGGGATTGGTACGCGATATACAGATTTCACAACAAGTTCTAAACAGTTATTTCAATGTCCAGATGTGGAGTTTTTAAACATTAATATTTCTGAATTTCACGCATATAAGATGGATGCAGTGAAAATCGTAGCTGATGCAAAATTGGCGATCCTTGCTCTCGAGCGAGAACTAGAAAAAATCGGTTACCGTTCCGGGTACACAAATGAAATCGAAGCCGCTAAAAAAGCATGGCAGAAAGAATTGAACCGCTTATATCACGTGCGATATCAAGAACCGAACTTTACACCAGAAGTTGCCGGCCATCTTGATGAAGTGCTTCCAGAGTTTGTGGAATCTTTTCAGTCACGTTTAACACAAACAGAAGTGATTGGTGTCATTAATGAATTTATTGATGAAGATGCGATTGTAATTGGTGCGGCAGGCAGCTTACCGGGGGATTTACAGCGGATGTGGGTGTCACGTAAACCGAATACGTATCATATGGAATACGGGTATTCGTGCATGGGGTATGAAATTTCCGGAGCGTTTGGGGTGAAGATGGCTGAACCGGATAAGGAAGTATACGCGATGGTTGGCGATGGCAGCTATCTCATGCTTCATTCTGAGCTTGTGACGAGCATCCAGGAACGGAAGAAAATTAATGTGCTTCTTTTTGATAACGCCGGCTTTGGATGCATTAATAATTTGCAAATGGATAACGGAATGGATAGCTTCGCTACAGAATTCCGTTATCGAAACGAGGAAACAGGGCGCTTAGATGGCAGCCTGATCCGTATTGATTTTGCGCAAAGCGCTGCTGGCTACGGGGTGAAAACATACAAAGTTCATACGCTCGAACAGCTAAAAGAAGCATTGGAAGATGCGAAACAACAAACGGTATCGACATTAATTGACATCAAAGTGCTCCCGAAAACGATGACACACGATTATGAATCGTGGTGGCACGTTGGAGTGGCCGGGGCTTCTTGCAATCCGAACATCATAGAAGCATATAGGAAAAAAGAAGAACGATTGAAAAAGGCTCGCAAATATTGATATAAAAATCGAGGTGGATCATATGACAGTTAGTCAGACCAATCCTTTTCAAATCGGTATTGCGCCGATTAGTTGGGTGAATGATGATATTCCCGGCCTTGGCGACCATTATACACAAGATCAAGTGCTAGCCGAGATGGCTTCGCTCGGCTATATTGCGACGGAAATGGGGCGACTCTTTTCCCAAGATCCGTCGTCTTTAAAAGCAAAGCTGGAGCAATACGGCATCCGGCTTGCCAGCAAATTTGTCAGCGTACTATTTTCGGATGAAAGCCGGCTTGAACAGGAACTTCAATCGTTTGAGCAATGGGTGAAATATTTATATGAAATGGGGTGCGAGTATGTCATCGTCTGCGAAATGGGCGGATCGATGCATTGGGATCCTCGCCGTTCTCCTGATGATAAAACCATTCAAAGATTAACAGAGAAGGAATGGAAGTCACTCGTAAACGGATTGCATCAAGCGGCAAAATTATGCGAACGATACGGCATGAAACTTGTGTACCATTTCCATGCAGGTACAGTAGTGGAAACAGCAGAAGAAATTGATCGTTTAATGGATTTAACAGATCCGAATCTTGTCCATTTATTATATGATACAGGCCATGCATTATATGGGGGATATGATCCGCTAGAACTTTTAATGAAATACGAAAATCGCATTCAATACGTTCATTTAAAAGATGTTCGGCGCGATGTGCTTGAACAAGTACGGAAAGAAAATCTCGATTTTCGTAGTGCAGTGTTGCGAGGAATGTTTACCGTACCGGGAGATGGATGCATTGATTTTGTGCCGATTTTTAAAAAGTTGATCGAAAAGCAGTATGACGGCTGGATGATTGTTGAAGCGGAACAAGATCCAGCGGTTGCTCATCCGTACACGTATGCCAAAATGGCAAAAGAGTATATTGATGCGACCATCCAAGCGGTGATGGCAGCGAAACAACGATAAAGGAGTGGGATTGGTGAGTCGTTTGATCGTTCCAAGTCAACAGCCGGATCATGAAGGGAACGTGCTGCGTGTAACTCCGAAGTCGGCTGGATGGGAGTATGTCGGGTTTGAAGTATATGTCCTCCGTAAAGGACAGATGTTGCGAAAAGAAACCGGAAACGAAGAAGCATGCCTCGTTCTGTTAAGCGGAAAAGCAACCGTTTCTACGAAGCAAGCACGATGGAAACATATTGGTGAACGTATGAATGTATTTGAAAAAACACCGCCATATTCGGTATATGTTCCATCCGATGATTTTTACGAGGTCGCAGCCATAACGGATCTCGAGTTAGCTGTTTGTTTGGCGCCGGGCAAAGGCACGTATCCGGCCCGGTTAATTGCTCCAAAAGATGTTGGGGTAGAAATGAGAGGCGCAGGTAATATCGAACGAAAGATCCATAACATCTTGCCGGAGCAGCAGCCGGCAGATAGTTTGCTAATAGTAGAAGTATTTACACCGGAAGGAAACTGGTCGAGTTATCCTCCGCATAAGCACGATCAAGACAATTTACCTTATGAGTCATATTTGGAAGAAACGTATTACCATAAAATCAACCCTGACTACGGGTTTGCGGTGCAAAGAGTATATACCGATGATCGTTCTTTAGATGAAACAATGATCGTAAAAAATAGCGATGTTGTATTAGTGCCGAAAGGATATCACCCTGTTTCGGCACCGCCCGGATATGAAGTGTATTATTTAAATGTTATGGCGGGGCCGACTCGAACATGGAAATTTCATAATGACCCGGATCATGAATGGGTCATGGAAAGTAAACTAGCAACCAAACAATCATAGAGAGGAGGGGATGTCATGAATCGTTTACGATTTGATGCTCAAAAACCGCTCGACTTTATTGCAATTGGTCGATTATGTATCGATTTAAACGCGAATGAAATCAATCGTCCAATGGAAGAAACCGTGACATTTACGAAATATGTCGGCGGCTCTCCTGCCAATATTACGATTGGGATGTCCCGTTTAGGGATGAAAACAGGGTTTATCGGCCGGGTGGCAGATGACCAAATGGGGCGGTTCATTGTCCAATACTTGGAAAAAAATCATATCGATACGTCGAATGTGATTACCGACAAATCCGGAAGTGTCACGGGGCTTGCATTTACCGAAATCAAAAGTCCAACCGATTGCAGCATTCTCATGTATCGCGACAATGTCGCGGATTTAAAGCTAGAACCGAAAGATGTCAGCGAAGATTATATGAAACAAGCAAAAGTTCTTTTAATTTCAGGAACAGCCTTAGCGAAAAGCCCATCGCGGGAAGCAGTGTTTTTGGCACTGGACTACGCACGAAAACATGATGTCGTCGTTTTCTTTGATCTCGACTACCGCCCTTATACGTGGAATTCGCCAGAAGAAACCGCGATTTATTACAATCTTGCGGCAGAAAAATGCGATGTCATCATCGGAACACGCGAGGAATTCGATATGATGGAACAATTTGAGAGCCATCGAGGCGATGATAAGAAAACGGCGAAAAAATGGTTTGACTATCAGGCAAAAATTGTCGTCATCAAACATGGGAAAGATGGATCGATTGCTTATACAAAAGAAGGGGAAGCATTCAAAGGGCCGATTTTTCCAGCGAACGTCATCAAAACCTTTGGTGCGGGAGACTCGTATGCAGCTGGTTTTATTTACGGACTCATGCAAGGCTGGGATATTCCAAAAGCGATGGAATATGGCGCAGCGGCTGCCTCGATCGTGATTTCTAGCCATAGCTCTTCAGAGGCGATGCCAACACTCGAGCAAATCGAAAGCTATATTCAAAAATGCAAAAACGGTGAAATGATCACAAAATAGGAGGAATGATGAAAAATGACAACAACAGCTGGCGTGCAAACATTAAAAAACTATATTGGAGGGCGATGGGTGGAAGCGACATCTGAAAAAACAGAAATCGTGCCAAACCCGGCGACAGGAGAAATTTTAGCGTACGTTCCGATTTCCAGTCGGGAAGACGTCAATGAAGCGGTGAAAGCGGCGAAAGAAGCATTTAAAACGTGGAGCAAAACACCGGTACCGCGCCGTGCCCGTATTTTGTTTAAATACCAACAATTGCTTGTCGAGCATTGGGAAGAACTGGCCCGCCTTGTAACGCTGGAGAATGGGAAAAGCTACAACGAAGCATACGGGGAGGTTCAGCGCGGGATCGAATGTGTCGAATTTGCCGCTGGGGCGCCAACATTAATGATGGGCAAGCAACTCCCGGATATCGCGACTGGTATTGAATCCGGCATGTATCGTTATCCGATCGGGGTTGTTGGGGGGATCACGCCGTTCAACTTTCCGATGATGGTACCTTGTTGGATGTTCCCGTTAGCGATTGCTTGCGGCAATACGTTTGTTTTAAAACCATCGGAACGTACACCGATGTTAGCCAACCGGTTAGCAGAACTCTTTAAAGAAGCAGGTCTTCCCGACGGTGTATTAAATATCGTACATGGAGCGCACGATGTCGTAAATGGACTATTAGAGCATCCGGATATTAAAGCGATTTCGTTTGTTGGTTCGCAACCGGTTGGTGAGTACGTGTATAAAACAGCAGCTGCTCACGGAAAACGGGTGCAGGCGTTAACAGGGGCGAAAAATCATTCTATTGTGATGCCGGACGCAAATTTAGACCTTGCCGTTCGCGAAATCATCAACGCAGCGTTCGGCTCTGCCGGAGAACGATGCATGGCGACTTCTGTTGTTGTCGCGGTCGGGGATATTGCCGAAACATTGGTGAAAAAGTTAGTAGACGCAGCTAATGACATTAAGATTGGCAACGGCTTAGAGGAAGGGATATTTCTCGGACCAGTCATTCGCGACTCTCATAAAGAGAGAACGGTCAAATACATTGAAATCGGTGAAAAAGAAGGTGCTCTATTAGTACGTGATGGGCGGAAAGATGTTGAGACCATGGAAAACGGCTATTTTGTCGGTCCGACAATTTTTGACGGTGTCAAACCAGATATGACGATTTGGAAAGATGAAATTTTTGCACCGGTATTGTCCATCGTCCGCGTCGATACGTTAGATGAAGCGATTGAAGTAGCGAATCAGTCTCCATTCGCTAACGGTGCTTGCATTTATACGAGAGATGGGGGAAATGTTCGCAAATTCCGTGAAGAAATCGATGCGGGCATGTTAGGTGTGAACTTAGGTGTACCAGCACCGATGGCATTTTTCCCATTTTCAGGTTGGAAAAATTCGTTCTATGGCGATCTTCATGCGAATGGTACGGATGGAGTCGAGTTTTATACACGTAAAAAAATGGTTACTGCTCGTTGGTAAACGTATCGAGTATCAAGCGACGAACGCTTGATACTCTTTCCTTATTATTTTTAAGGGAGGAATGCGCATGTCATTAGTATGTACAACAGATATGCTACAACACGCTTTGAATGAAGGCTATGCAGTCGGTCACTTCAATATTAATAATTTAGAATTTGCACAAGCTATTCTTCAAGCAGCTGAAGAGGAGCAATCTCCTGTCATTCTTGCGGTAAGTCCGGGCTATCTTCCACATTTAGGAGGGTTTCATCTCGCTGCAACGATGGTGAAAGCACTCATCAAAGAATATAGCATTACGGTTCCGGTCGCACTTCATTTGGATCACGGCACATCATATGAACAATGCCTTCAAGCGATGTATGCCGGATTTACGTCAGTGATGATCGATGCCTCCCATTACCCTCTTGATGTAAACATTGCTCAAACGAAGAAGGTGGTTGAAGCAGCCCATGCACTAGGTGTTTCCGTCGAAGCAGAAGTAGGGAGAATCGGTGGACAAGAAGATGATCTGGTCGTTGATGATGCAGAGGCGATGTATGCGATTCCAGAAGAATGTGTGCGCCTTGTCTGCGAAACCGGTGTCGATTTTCTTGCGCCGGCATTAGGATCTGTTCACGGACCGTATAAAGGAGAACCGAAACTAGGATTTTCACAAATGGAACAAATTCAATCATTAACCGGTGTCCCCCTCGTTTTGCATGGCGGCACTGGCATTCCGCTATCCGACATTCGCCGCGCCATTTCTTGTGGTACAGCGAAAATTAACGTCAATACGGAAAATCAACTGGCGTTTACTGAGGTGATTCGCCGTGTGCTAGAAGAAAACACAACATTATATGATCCAAGGAAATATTTGGGAGCAGCACGAGAAGTGGTGAAAGATACAGTAAAACAGAAGATGAGGGAATTTGGTTCATTTGGAAAAGCCCAAAAAGTCCGCGATTACACCCGAATCAAGACAATGGTTTACGAGTAATCGGAAAGTTTAAAGTATAAGCCAAATGAAAGGGCAAGGGGGGATAAATTGCGACCACTTTCTTCTGTTAAAGACCGATATCTTTTTTTAATGACGTCATTTCTGTTTTGGGTTTCGAATTTTATTTACATGCCAATTTTATCTCCGTATATTGAAGCATTAGGAGGAACATACACATTTATTGGTATTGTTTTAAGCAGCTATGGATTGATGCAATTTTTATTTCGGCTTCCGATCGGGATCATGTCTGATTTTATTAAAAAACGAAAACCGTTTATTATACTCGGTATGTTGATGACGATGATAAGCGGTTTAACATTTGCATTAACCGATAGTTTAGGATGGGCGCTCGTTTCGCGCTCGTACGCTGGGATAGCTGCGGCAACATGGGTGGCTTTTACCGTTTTATATTCGAGCTATTTTAGAGATGCAGAAATCCATAAAGCGATGAGCAGTATTTCTTTTATCGTTGTTTTAGCTCAACTCATAGGAATGTCTCTGAGCGGTTACATTGTCGATAAGTGGGGCTGGCATGCTCCGTTTTGGATAGGTGGAGTTTTAGGGGTTATTGGTACAATCTTTTCTTTGTTCATTTACGAACCGAAAACGGTAACTGTACAAACATCGATACAATTAAAGGATCTTTTGTCAGTAGTGCGGGAGCCGCTTCTGTTAAAAGTTTCTTTACTATCAATTTTAGCCCATAGCATCATTTTTACAACGATGTTTGGGTTTATCCCGATGTATGCGTTGCAAATTGGGCTACAAGAACGCGACTTGAGCATCATTGTTTTTTCGTTTATGATTCCTCATGCAGTAGCGACGCTTTTCATGGGAAAAGTGCTTGTTCCATTCGTAGGTAAATGGAGATCTTTAACGATTGCTTTTTTCTTTAGTGCATTCTTTACAATGATCACTCCGTTCATTGATACAAAAGGTTTATTGTGTATTGTTCAAGCGGCTAATGGATTTTCACAAGGATTGTTGTTTCCACTATTATTAGGGATGTCGATTGAATCTATTTCTCACGAAAAGAGAGCAACAGCGATGGGGACGTATCAAGCGTTATATGCGATTGGAATGTTTACAGGGCCGTTTCTTGCTGGGGTGTTGAACTCAGCTATCGGAATTGTGGCAGGGTTTTATTTTTCGGGTATGTTAGGAATAGTGGCGACTGTACTTATTTTGTTTTGGAATTACAAAAGACGATCAGCTACTCGATCGATTAGCTACAAAATAGAAAAAAGCTAAAAAAATGGCTCATTGAGCCGAAAACATGTATGTCGAGTTTTTAAAGCTGTTATGAAGGTCTTGAGATCAAGAACGAACGGCTCTTGTCAAACGATTGACAAGAGCCGTTTTAGCTCCATTCAAATAAAGGTTTTAACGGAATGGTTAAATCTTTAAATTGCGCCGAGTGCAATATGTCTTGTTGTCCGTATGTTGCGATCCGCTGATACGTTCCTTCTTGCAAATGGTACACATGGAGCATTTGATTGGCGACATCAACGATCCAGTACTCGCGAATTCCGTGGCGCTGATAGGCATAAAATTTTTCGTTATAATCTTTTAAGGCAGTGGAGGGGGACAATACTTCGACAACGAGCGCAGGAGCCCCGTAGCACCCTTTTTTGACAATTTGTTTTTTGTCGCAAATGACCGCAATATCGGGCTGGACAATGTCATCAGGAGTTTCGTACGTTTCATTTTTGCTAAGGAATACATCAAACGGCGCCATAAACACCAAACAATGTTTGTTTTGAAAAAAATGACGCAAGGCAAAATATAATTCTCCTACCACAAATTGATGCTCAGAAGACGGAGCGGGGGTCATATCGTATGCTTTTCCATTTATGAGCTCCCAACGTCCTTCCCATGTTTTCCAGTCAGCATAAGAGTAGCTTTTGTCCGGGTCAGGAATATTGGCCATCGTTTCACCTTCTTTTGAAGATATGTTTGCTTATAGCTTAACAAAAGAAGCTTAGAAAGTGTAGGGATGCAAAAAAATAAACAAGGATGAGAAGCCCTCATCCTTGTTTCGCGTATTATGCTTTTTCAACGAAGTCTTCTTCTTTAAATGTGATGCCAAGCCCTTCAGCGACGCGTCGGCCGTAATCCGGATCCGCTTTGTAAAAGTGGCGGATTTGCCGGATTTTAATCTCTTCTTTTGTTACTGGTTTCATCGATTCGACAATATTTTTAACGAGCCGTTCTTTTTCCCCTTCACTCATGAGGCGATAGAGGTCGCCAGCTTGGGTATAATGATCATCCCGGTCATGTGGAACACTTTCTGCAACGCCGGATACCGGAAATGGAGTTATTTTATATTCCGGTGTTTCGGTCGGTCCGCCGAAGCTGTTTGGTTCATAATACACCGAGCGGCCGCCGTTATCATCAAAACGCATAAAACCATCGCGCTGATAATTATTCACTTCTACGCGCGGACGGTTAATCGGCAATAGATGGTGATTGACGCCAACGCGATAACGGTGCGCATCTGAATAAGCAAAAAGACGCGCTTGCAACATTTTATCCGGAGAAGGTTCGATTCCAGGCACTAAGTTTCCTGGAGAAAACGTTGCTTGTTCCACTTCCGCAAAATAGTTTTCAGGATTGCGATTTAATACCATCCGTCCGACTTCGATGAGCGGATAATCTTTATGTGACCATACTTTTGTCACGTCAAACGGATCAAAACGATACGTTTTTGCGTCTTCTAAAGGCATAATTTGTACATACAATGTCCAAGAAGGATAATCTCCATTTTCAATTGCATTAAATAAATCCTCTGTATGATAGTCCGGATTTTCGCCCGCGATTTTGGCGGCTACTTCCGATGTCATATTTTTCACGCCTTGATTCGTCTTAAAATGATATTTCACCCAAACCGCTTCTCCGTCTTGATTTACCCATTTGAACGTATGGCTGCCGTAGCCGTTCATATGGCGATATGTAGCCGGGATTCCCCGATCGCCCATAAGATACGTTACTTGGTGTAATGACTCTGGAGACAAAGACCAAAAATCCCAAACGGCAGTTGGATTTTTTAAATGCGTGCGCGGATCACGTTTTTGCGTATGAATAAAATCCGGAAATTTGATCGCATCGCGAATAAAGAAAATCGGCGTATTATTCCCGACTAAATCATAATTTCCTTCTTCTGTATAAAATTTAACCGCAAAACCGCGCGGATCACGAACGGTATCCGCTGATCCAAGTTCGCCGGCTACGGTAGAAAAGCGAACAAATAAAGGTGTCCGTTTACCAACGCCGTTAAAAACTTTTGCTTTCGTATATTTTGACATATCTTGGGTGACTTCAAAATATCCGTGCGCGCCTGCTCCTTTTGCATGTACGACGCGCTCGGGAACACGTTCGCGATTAAAATGAGCGAGCTTTTCAAGAAGATGGACATCTTGAATGAGCGTCGGGCCTTGCGAACCGGCTGTTATGGAATTTTGGTTATCTCCTACAGGCGCTCCCCAGCTTGTTGTTAATTTTTTTGTCATTACACATCACCTCATGAAAAATTTTTAAATGCTTTATTTAAATGATAACACTTTTCAAATCGAAATCAATACTTTTTTATAATTATTTTAAAAAGATAAAAATTACTATTTGGTTATTTTTTTAAATGAAATCTTGCATAGAGTGCAAGGAGTTTTGAACAACTATGGATTGGTTTAGCGAAGCATTGTTTGAAAATCCACCTTTAAACATGATAAATTAATGATAAAATAAATTGTACGAACAACAATTTTTTTTGCTGAGTTTATAACAACAAGGTGATGGATTTGTGAAAAATGAAGGTTATAATATATTAATACGTACAATTATTAACATCTATTAAAAACGGAGGGTGCGTATGAAAATAAATGTGAAGAAAAAGTTATTTGCGGGACTTTCAACAGTGTTTGTTTTACTAGTCGTGATCGTGGGTGTTGCTTATGTTGAGATTATGGATATGGACAAGAGTTATGAAAACCTAATTAACGGAAAAATGAAAAAAATGATTGAAATAAAACAGCTAGAAGTGATGATCCAAAACGAAAAAGGAAGTATGGGTAGTTATTTAATTATCGGTGACCCTACCTCTCTGACAAACTTTAATAAAGCACATGATGAATATAAAAGACTATCCGAAGAACTGGCTAAAGAGCTAACGAAGGAAAAAGCGAGAGAACTGTTGGCGAAGTTAAACGAATTAGAACAGCAGTTTTATCAGCTCGGACAAAAAGCGTTTCAATTAAAGCGGGAAAATGATGTTGAGGCATACACAAAACTTATTTCTACAGCAGGCAGGGAGATTACTTCACGATTCGATAAAACGTCTCAACAATTGGCAGCTGTTCAGCAAGTAGACTTAGATACAGAGCAGGCTGATGTTTCTTCGCAAGCAGAGTTTACCAAAACATTGTTGATAGCTGTCGGGGGAATTGCAATTGTTCTTGGATTCGTTGTTGCCCTTTATATTAGCTTTATTATTTCTAAACCTGTGATAGCGCTTTCTGAAATAGCGAAGCGGGTTGCGAGCGGGGATCTGACTAGAAATGAAATCGTGATTAAAAATCGTGATGAAATCGGAGAATTGGCAACAGCTTTTAACCAAATGATGGAGTATTTACGAACAATCATTCAACAAGTGTCGGCGAATGCCGAACAAGTTGCTGCTTCGTCCGAACAATTAACGGCAAGCGCAGAGCAAACTAGTAAAGCGACGGAGCAAATTGCTGCCACGATGCAAAATATGTCTTTAGGAATGGACAAGCAAGTACAGAGTGTCGAAGAACAAGGAAAAACCGTCCACGAAATGTCGAACGACGTTCAACGTGTTACCGAGCGCACGCAAAATGTAGCAGCGATTGCAGACAGTACTTTACAAAAAGCGGTGGAAGGCAGCGAAATTGTTCAAACAGCTGTTATCCAAATGAATTCCATTAACGATACAATCACGAATTTAAGCAATGTTGTGCAAACATTAGGAGAACGTTCTGAACAAATTGGAAACATTATCGAAATCATCACAGGGATTGCTGAACAAACGAATTTGTTGTCGTTAAATGCTGCGATTGAAGCGGCAAGAGCAGGAGAGCACGGACGTGGTTTTGCGGTTGTTGCTGATGAAGTAAGAAAACTGGCGGAACAGTCAGCGCAATCGGCACAGCAAGTTTCAGCGTTAATTGCCTCTATACAACAAGAAACAAAAGAAGCGGTACAATCGATGGAAATGGCAACAAAAGAAGTAACGGATGGGATTGTAGTTATTCATACCGCTGGACAATCCTTTACCCAAATTAAAGATGCGATTCATGAAGTAGTAGCGCAAGTGCAAGAAGTTTCTTCTGCTGTACAGAAAATGTCGTCAGGTACAAAGCAAATCGTTCAATCGATGCAACTTATTCATGAGATAGCAAAATCAGCGGCGGCAGGAACACAAGAAGTTTCAGTCACAACTGAAGAACAGTTAGCTTCGATGCAAGAAATTGCTGCTTCTGCTATGGCTTTATCCAGTATGGCTGAGTCTTTACAACAGCTTATTCAAAAATTCAAAATATCGTAATGAACAGAAGGATAACTTAAAGTTGTCATGTTCAGACGTAATGTAAGGTTTGATTATAAATAATAAAGTATTGCCATAAGCAGGAGGAGTCATCATGAAAAAGTTATTGTTTATTTACTTTTTTTTAATCGGTGTATTTATTATTTATGTATATAATTATCACCTACAAATTTCCCGCTCTAGTTCCTTTGATCAGGAGAATCAAACCCTTCAAGGGAAAATAGATGAAAAATATGTAATGGTTACATTTCAGTCAGGGATGGATTATTGGAAAAATGGCTTAAAAGGATTTGAAGATGCAGCTCAAGCGTTAAATGTTTCTGTTGAATATCGGGGAGCGACGCAATACGACGTGAATGAACAAGTTACCGTGCTTGAGCAGGTGATTGCGAAAAAGCCAGCTGGTATCGCTATTTCGGCGATTGATCCTAATAAACTGACTGAAACGATTAATAAAGCTGTAGAACAAGGGATTCCTGTAGTATTATTCGACTCTGGTGCTCTTTCAAGTAAAGCGTTTTCTTTTTTAGGTACAAATAACTATAATGCCGGAGTAACTGCCGCGCATAAAATGGCGGAATTATTAGGAAAAAGAGGAAAAGTTGCTGTCATTACACTGCCTAGCCAATTAAATCACCAGCAAAGAACAAAAGGTTTTGTGGAAACGATTTATAAAGAATACCCGGAAATGGAAGTAGTAGCAGTAAAAGATGGAAAAGGAGACTCACTTGCTTCGAAGCAGGCGGCTTTAGAAATATTTAAGCAATATCCGGATTTAGAGGGAATTTTTGCTACGGAAGCCAATGGGGGAGTAGGCATTGGTGAAGCCGTTTCATTACTTGCAAAAGAAACAAAGATAAAAGTTATTAGTTTTGATACGGATAAACGGACGTTGGATATGGTCAAACAAGGAATTATATCCGCGACGCTTGCTCAAGGGACGTGGAATATGGGGTATTGGTCGCTGCAATTTTTATTTCATCTTCATCATAAATTAACGTCTTCGTTACCGTCGGGTTCTTCTTTATTGCCATCGTATGTCGATACGGGAATTACGGTTGTGACAAAAGAAAATGTGGATAGCTTTTACGCTAAGTAATGAACGGAATGTTAGAAATGAGTGATAAACATTGAAACAGATGAAATATTTTCAAATTAACAATTTGCCGATTCGATATAAATTAATTTTTCTTTTGTTATTAATTACAATTTTACCTTCGATAGGATTAGGAAGCGTTACTAGCTGGGCAGTAGATCGTATTATTGATAGACAAATTAACCAAAATACTCTTCAACTGATTAACCAAGTCAATCGAACATTAGAATTTTATTTGAGTAATATGCAAAATATTACGTATTTAACCGCGTTTAACCCGGAAATAAAAAGATTTTTAGCTGGAAAAGAAAAATGGCAAGGGATTGGAGAAACGAGCGACGAGTATCAGATACGCCAATTTTTGCAAGGGCTTACAACGCTATACCCTGAAGTTGCCGGGATTCTTGTAGTCAATCATAAAGGCAAGTATATTAGCAACGAAATGTACGCCCGCTCGGCAAAACCTCTTACGGAAGAAACGTGGTATAAAGAGGCTGTCCGAAACAAAGGGATTTTTAAAATTATCGGACACCCTAGCCAACGAAATGTCACGACACATACGAACTATAAAAACGAGGAAGTTGTTTCTGTCGTGCGCGCCATTTTAAATCCAGAAACGCAAAAAGTAGAAGGAGTCGTTTTAATCGATTTAAAGTTAAGAGTGATTGCCGAAGCGACAAAAAATGTCCGGTTAGGGAAATGGGGGTATTTGATGGTCATCGATCATCGTGGAGAAAATATTTATTCTCCTAGGCGGCCGTTAGTCGATCAAATTCCGGTAAGCTGGTTCAACAACGGGGATTCTGGTACATTTTCAAAAGAGATTAATGGACAGCATCTTCAGTTTATTTATCAGCGTTCCCCTTTTACCAATTGGACGACGATCGGTGTGTTTTCTAATCAAGAATCGGCTTTCGAAATTAAAGAAATTCGTTTTTACGTCACTAGTTTTGTTTTCTTTGTATGTTTAATTGGAATAGGCGCCTCTTATTATTTAGCTTATTCATTATCAAGACCGATCGGACAGTTAATATCGTTTATGAAAAAGGCGGAGGCAGGAGATTTAACAAGCCGTTATCGTGACGATCGATCAGATGAGATCGGAATGTTGGGCCGAAGTTTTAATAAAATGCTTGATCAAATCCAGAGATTTATTTCGCTTGTCGAATGGCAGGAGCGTCAAAGATGGGAAGCCGAGCTCCGAAGCTTGCAAGCTCATATTAAACCGCATTTTCTTTATAATACGCTTGATACGATTCATTGGATGGCGTGGAAAAAGGGAGCGGAAGATGTAGCGAAAGTAATAGAAGCATTGTCAAAATTATTCCGCATCGGGTTAAGCAAAGGCAAGGATATCATTTCTTTTGCGGAAGAAATCGAGCATATTCAAAGTTATTTAAGCATTCAAAAAACAAGATATAAAGATAAGCTGAATTATAGATTTGACATCGCTCCGAGTGTTCAAGACTTATATATTTTGAAGCTAGTATTACAGCCGGTTGTAGAGAATGCGATTTACCACGGGATCAAACAGAGAAGAGGGCCGGGCCATATTTTGATACAAGCTGAGGAACAGGAAGGACAGCTTATCGTTCGAATTAAGGATGATGGTGTAGGAATGCCGAAAGAAACATTAGCTTCTTTACGGGAGAGTTTATTGATTGATTTTACCGCTGGCGATAAAGAGAAAAAAATTGAAAAGGTTAAAGGGTATGGAATGATTAACGTACAAGCGCGCATTCAGTTAACATTTGGCAGCGCTTACGGATTGAGAATAGACAGCGAAGAGGGAAAAGGGACAACGGTGACAATCGTTCATCCTATTATTAGACATTGCGAACGTTGATTGATCATTTTGCTGTTGGCGATGCGCAGTCGGTACGTAATTTTGTCGGTTTTGGCAAAGAAACGATGAATATATTCGTAAGCCAAACATATTTAGGGGGGAGAAATGTGCAAACGTGGAAGGTGTTGATTGCAGACGATGAACCGATTATTCGTGAAGGGATAAGGGAGGCGATAAATTGGGAGGAGTTTCAAATGGAAGTCATTGCGGAAGCGGAAGACGGAGAAGAAGCGTTAGAGCTGGCAGTGCGTCATTCCGTTCATGTTCTTTTCGTTGATTTGAACATGCCGATTATGGATGGAATTACATTGATGAAACAGATACGAAAAAAGCTCCCGAAATGCAGAATTGTTGTCGTAACCGGACACGATGAATTTACTTACGCGCAAGAGGCGATTCGCTTACAAGTTGAGGATTACATTTTAAAGCCGACCAACCCTCATCATTTGCGCGAAGTTGTAAAGAAAATTAAGCAACAGTTAGAAGGGGAGTTACAACAAAATGAATATGTACAATTGTTGTCAAAGCAAGTTCAAAAAAATTTTTCGCTCATACGGCAACAGTTTTGTTTAGAGTGGATCAATGGCGGAATGAAAGAAAAAGAAATCATTACTCAGTTGCAATTTTTCAAACTTCCTCCATCTTGTCCGGATCAATTAGCGATCATTCATTGGAGAGAGTTTTTCAATATCAATGAGAAGGATAAGCAATTGCTCTTTTTTGCTATTGAAAACATTGCGTCTGAGCTATTGGCTGCGTATGAAAAGGTTATATTCCGCGATACGGTTGGTTTTATTGTTGTATGTTTGTGGGATCGTGTTGCTGAAGATGTGTTTATTGTTATCGAAAAAACGATCAAACAATATTTAAATGCACAAGTTAGTATATATGCACAAGACGTAGAGGGCGGGCTTGTGCAAGTAGCCAGCGTCTATCAAAACTGCAAAGCAATCATTTATAAAGAAGCGCATATTTCGCCCATCGTACGTCGGGCTAAACAATATATACAAGAGCATTTTTCTGATCCGAAGCTTACGTTAGAATCAGTTGCGCAATCTTTAAATGTTTCCCCGGTTTATTTAAGCCGCATTATTAAACAAGAATTGGGGGTGTCGTTTGTCAATTTGTTAACGGAAATACGGATCAAAAAAGCGATCCAATTGTTGACTTCAACAGATCTTACGATTAATGAAATTTCAGAACGGATAGGGTATGACACCCAACACTACTTTAGCACCGCATTCAAAAAAGCAGTAGGGATGCCTCCGAATCAATATCGCAAAGGCGCTTTCCTTTTTAAGGAAGTTCGCGCAAATTTATTATAAATTATACGCACAAATTTGTTGTAAAAGAGCTTGTAATAGCTCTTATTTTTTTGAAAACGCTTTAATGAAGTTAAATTTTTATAAAAAAAGTTATTTGATTGAAAAGACTGAAAATTTTATCGGTGTTATATTTTAGATGAATTACAAGAAATGTTGAAGGGGGAGAAATAAAAAATGAAAAGGTTTTTATCCATGCTTGTTTTATTTGTACTTGTATTTGCGCTGGCGGCATGCAGCGGAAAAGAAACAGGCGGAAAAGGGGACGCAGGTTTTGTTGGTATCTCAATGCCAACTAAATCGTCTGAACGATGGATTAACGATGGGAAAAACATGGTAAAAGAATTTGAAAAGCTCGGCTATAAAACAGATTTGCAATATGCCGAAGATGTTGTAGAGAACCAAGTATCACAAATTGAAAACATGATTACAAAAGGAGTCAACGTATTAGTCATTGCGCCAATTGATGGCGAGGCGTTAACGGATGTGTTAGAAAAAGCTCATAAACAAGGGATTAAAGTCATTTCTTATGACCGCCTCATTAAAAACAGTAAGTATGTCGATTATTATGCAACTTTTGATAACTTTAAAGTAGGCGTTTTACAGGGATCGTACATTGAGCAAAAATTAGGTTTAAAAGAAGGCAAAGGACCATTTAACATCGAGTTATTCGCTGGTTCACCAGACGATAATAATGCATATTTCTTTTTCGATGGTGCCATGTCTGTGCTAAAACCTTATATTGATTCAGGAAAATTAGTAGTACGAAGCGGACAAACAAAATTTGATCAAGTGGCTACATTGCGCTGGGACGGGGCGACTGCACAAGCGAGAATGGATAACTTGTTAAGTGCCCATTATACGAACGCGAAAGTGGATGCAGTTTTGTCTCCTTATGATGGAATCAGTATAGGTATCATTTCATCGCTTAAAGGGGTCGGATACGGAACAGCAAGCAAACGAATGCCGGTTATTACTGGTCAAGATGCGGAATTGGCTTCAGTGAAGTCGATTATAGCGGGAGAACAAACGCAAACAGTATTTAAAGATACGCGGGAATTAGCGAAAAAAGCGGTGGAAATGGCTGATGCCGTTTTAAAAGGCAAAAAACCAGAAGTAAACGATACGAAAACATATAACAACGGAGTAAAAGTTGTGCCATCGTATTTATTGGAACCGATTTCAGTTGATATTTCGAATTATGAAAAAGTGCTAATCGATAGTGGCTACTATACAAAAGATCAACTTACTAAATAAAACTAACCAGATGATATAGTGATAGTCGAAAAGCTATCACTATATCATTTATTCAACTATAGGGAAGTGGTGAGCGATGTCACAATTTATATTGGAAATGAGAGGAATTACAAAAGAGTTTCCGGGTGTAAAAGCGCTTGAAAACGTAAACTTGAAAGTAAGAGAAGGAGAAATTCATGCGCTTTGCGGCGAAAATGGCGCAGGAAAATCGACGTTAATGAAGGTGCTAAGCGGTGTTTACCCTTATGGAACATACAGCGGGGATATTTTATTTAAAGGCGAAGTATGTAAATTTAAAGATATTAAACAAAGTGAAGAATTGGGGATTGTCATTATCCACCAAGAATTGGCCCTTATTCCGTATCTATCGATTGCGGAAAACATCTTTCTTGGCAACGAACAAGCGAAAAGAGGAATTATTAACTGGAATGAAACGATTGTCAAAACGAAAGAATTATTAAAAAAAGTAGGATTAGATGAATCACCTCATACATTGGTTGGAAATCTTGGAGTCGGAAAACAGCAATTAGTCGAGATTGCTAAAGCGTTATCAAAAGAAGTAAAATTATTGATTTTAGATGAACCAACTGCCGCTTTAAATGAGGACGATAGCGAAAATCTGCTTCGATTATTATTAGAATTTAAAAAACAAGGCATGACTGCGATTATTATTTCACACAAACTGAACGAGATATCGAAAGTTGCTGACTCAATCACGATTTTACGAGATGGAAAAACGATTGAAACGCTAGATATGAAAAAAGACAACGTGACAGAAGACCGAATCATTAAAGGAATGGTAGGACGCGATTTAACGAATCGTTATCCAAAACGAGAACTGAACATTGGCGAAGTAATATTTGAAGTAAGAAATTGGAACGTTTATCATCCGCTTCATAATGAACGAAAAGTCATTGATGACGTCAATTTTTATATTCGGAAAGGAGAAATTGTCGGAATTGCCGGCTTGATGGGAGCGGGACGGACTGAACTTGCTATGAGCATTTTTGGGAAATCTTATGGAAAAAAAATTAGCGGACAAGTTTTCAAAAATGGATACGAAATCGATGTCAGCGATGTAAGCAAAGCAATTGAAAACGGGATTGCTTATGTGACAGAAGATCGCAAAGGGAACGGGCTTATTTTAATGGACGATATTCGGAAAAACATTACGCTATCCCGGTTAAAAAAGGTAGCTAAGAAATTTGTCGTAAATGAAAACCAAGAAATTATAGAATCAGAGAAATTCCGCGATAAATTAAAAATTAAAACGCCTAGTGTTTTTCAAAAGGCGGAAAAATTAAGTGGCGGAAATCAACAAAAAGTCGTTTTAAGCAAATGGATTTTCGCGGAACCGGATATTCTCATTTTAGACGAGCCGACGCGCGGGATCGACGTGGGAGCAAAATATGAAATTTATACCATTATTAATCAGTTAGCCCAAGATGGAAAAGGCATTTTAATCATTTCATCCGAACTGCCGGAGATTCTTGGAATGTGCGATCGAATTTATGTCATGAGCGAAGGAAGAATAACAGGTGAATTAAATAAAGACGAAGCAACGCAAGAAAACATGATGAAGTTAATGACGAAAACAAAAGTTAGGGGGTAACGAAAATGCAGATGCCGACGCAAAAAATCACCACACGTCATTCAACGTCAAACGAAACGAAAGTACAACCATTTGCGCAGATGCTCAAAAATAATATCCGAAGCTACAGTATGGTTATTGCGTTAGTGTTAATTATGTTGTTATTTCAAATTTTGACGGAAGGCATTTTATTAAGACCGTTAAATGTGACGAATTTGATTTTACAAAACAGCTATATTTTAGTTTTAGCAATCGGCATGATGTTAGTGATTATTACCGGACATATCGATTTATCGGTAGGATCGGTTGCCGCGTTTGTTGGTGCGCTTGCAGGAATTTTAATGGTTCAACATCAAGTTTCAATGGTTGTCACCGTTATTGTTTCTCTGTTATTGGGAGCTTTGATCGGAGCATGGCAAGGATTTTGGATTGCTTATGTAAAAATTCCGGCTTTTATCGTTACGCTTGCAGGTATGTTGCTGTTTAGAGGTTTAACGATGGTTATTTTGGAAGGACAGTCAATCGCCCCGTTTCCTAAATCATTTCAGAACATCAGTTCAGGATTTATCCCAGATTTATTTCATGGAACCGATTTTCATATGTTTACCCTTGTGATTGGATTGCTTTTATCGGTTCTATTAGTATGGCTGGAAATAAGAAAAAGAAACAATCAAAAAAAATATGGATTTGACGTAAGTCCTACTGTTGTTTTTGCGGCTAAGTTAGTTGGCATTGTTGCGGTAATTAATATCTTTTCGTATGTCCTTGCGACATATGAAGGAATCCCGAACATTTTGATCATTTTAGCTACTCTTATTGTCGTTTATTCGTTTGTCGCCAACAAGACGATTGTCGGCCGCCATATATATGCAATCGGCGGAAACGAAAAAGCGGCACAACTATCAGGGGTGAAAACGAAAAGAGTTACATTTTGGGTATTTGTGAATATGGGTGTTTTAGCCGCACTTTCAGGGTTGATTTTTGCGGCGCGTTTAAATGCCGCTACACCGAAAGCAGGGAACTTGTTTGAGCTTGACGCGATCGCTGCTTGTTTTATCGGCGGTGCTTCCGCTTACGGAGGAATCGGCACAGTAAGCGGTGCGATTATCGGCGGTCTTGTTATGGGTGTGATGAACAACGGAATGTCCTTGCTCGGTTTAGGCATTGACTGGCAACAAGCAATTAAAGGATTAGTATTGTTGGCGGCTGTTGCCTTCGATATTTATAACAAAAATAAAGCGTCATAATTTGTCTAAAGGCCAAGATAAAATAATCTTGGCCAGTTTTATTTCCAGAAAATATATACGTACAAATGAAAATTGATATAATGGACTTATACTACTTCAACACGAGGTGAGCATATGAAAGAGAAAAATATACCAAAATATTTGCAGTTAAAACAAGAAATTTTATCGTGGATTCAATCAGGGAAGTTAAGTCCGGATGAGAAAATACCGACAGAGCATGAAATCGCCAATCAATTCCAAATAAGCCGCCATACGGTTAGGCAAGCGTTGGGCGAATTAGAAAATGAAGGATGGTTATACAAAATTCAAGGAAGCGGAACATTTGTCTCCAAACCGAAACCAGCTGGAAAACATGAAGTCAAAACAGTTGCGATATTGACAACGTATATTTCGGACTATATTTTTCCACATATTGTTCGGGGAGCGGAGGAAACGTTGCGCGAGAAAGGTTATCGGCTATTGTTAGCTAGCACTGACAACCATAAAGACAGGGAACGAGAGCATTTAGAGGCGATGATTCGTCAGCCGTTAAGCGGCCTTATTATTGAACCGACAAAAAGCGCCCAAGGAAACCCTAACTTAGCCTATTATTTAGCGCTCAATAATCTACATATTCCGTATGTCATGATTAATGAACGATATTTAGAGATGAGTTGTCCGTCCATCAAAATGGATGATGAAAGAGGCGGCTATTTGCTTACGGATCATTTAATACAGCTAGGTCATCGGCGGATTGCCGGCTTTTTTAAAACTGATGATTTGCAAGGGGTTAACAGGTTAAAAGGATTTATTCGCGCTCACCAAGAACATGGCGTTTCGTTATCATCCAACCATCTCGTATCCTATACAACGGAAGAAAAAAATACAAAACCTTTAGAAATCGCGCATTCTTTTTTGCAACAGCCAGAAGAGGAACGAGTGACAGCAATTGTTTGCTATAACGATGAACTAGCCATTAAATTGTTGGATGTCATTCGACAGCAAGGATTGAGCGTACCGGATGATATTTCGATCGTCGGTTTCGATGATTCTACATTTGCTACAGCTACAGAGGTGAAATTGACAACGATCCGCCATCCAAAAGCGGAAATGGGGATAAAAGCGGCGGAAATGTTAGTTCGAATGATTGAGCAAAACGATGAAATACAAGATATTATTTATCAACCTGAACTAATTGTTAGAGAATCAACAAAAAAAATATAAAAAATGTTCGAACAAAATTAAAAAAACTATAGAAAAATTGTACGTACAAAATTATAATGGAGGTGAAGAGATTTTTATATAGGGAGTGGAGGAGATGCTCGAAGAATTAAAACAAGTTGTGTTGGAGGCAAACTTACAGCTTCCTAAATATCGGTTAGTTACCTTTACATGGGGGAACGTGAGTGGAATCGACCGTGAACGAGGACTTGTTGTCATCAAACCAAGCGGAGTAGAGTATGACAAGATGACAAAGGATGATATGGTCGTTGTCGATTTAGAAGGAAATGTTGTGGAGGGGAATTTAAAACCTTCGTCTGATACACCCACACATTTAGTTCTATATCAGTCTTTTCCTTATATTGGTGGGATTGTCCATACTCACTCGCCTTGGGCAACGATTTGGGCGCAAGCAGGGAAAGGGATTCCAGCTTTAGGGACGACGCATGCAGACTATTTTTACGGGGAAATTCCTTGTACAAGAAAAATGACGGAAGCAGAAATTAAAGGGGCATACGAATTAGAGACGGGCAAAGTAATTGTGGAAACGTTCAGTTTTCTCGATCCGATGCAAATGCCGGGAGTGCTTGTTCATGGCCACGGTCCATTTGCTTGGGGGAACGATCCGTATAATGCTGTTCATAATGCGGTTGTCCTTGAAGAAGTAGCTAAAATGGCAGCAAGAACATGCCATCTCAACCCAAATGTTCAGCCGATTGCTCAGTCTTTATTAGACAGGCATTATCTTAGAAAACATGGTGCTAACGCTTACTATGGACAATGAGGGAGGGGAATGATGTGAAGTACGTCATTGGCATTGACTATGGAACAGAATCTGGACGTGCCGTTCTTGTAGATCTAGAAGGAAATGAAATTGCCGATCATGTCACTCCGTATCCTCATGGGGTGATCGATGAGGTGCTTCCGGAATCAAATGTAAAATTAGAACCAGATTGGGCGCTGCAGCATCCTAGAGATTACATCGAAGTATTGGCTACTGCCGTTCCAGCGGTGTTGCAAAAATCAGGGGTAAATCCTACTGATGTGATTGGGATTGGAATAGATTTTACAGCATGCACCATGCTTCCGGTTGATGCTTTTGGTGAACCGCTTTGTTTCAAACCTGATTTAAAACATCGACCGCATAGTTGGGTGAAATTATGGAAGCATCATGCAGCTCAAGATGAAGCGAATTTAATTAATGAAATTGCTGCCGAAAGAGGGGAAACGTTTTTACCGCGGTATGGCGGCAAAATTTCGTCGGAATGGATGATTGCGAAAGTTTGGCAAATTTTAAACGAGGCGCCAGATATTTATGAGCAAACGGATTTATTTTTAGAGGCTACTGATTGGGTAGTCTTTAAAATGACAGGAAATATTGTCCGAAACAGTTGTACAGCCGGTTATAAGTCCATATGGCATAAACAGGAAGGCTATCCGAGCAAAGAGTTTTTTCGAGCGTTAGATCCTCGTCTTGAAAATTTGACGGAAACAAAATTGCGCGGTGATATTGTTCCGCTTGGTACAAAAGCGGGAGAACTAACGAACGAAATGGCAGCGATGATGCGGCTTCTTCCGGGTACGGCGGTTGCTGTTGGGAATGTGGATGCTCACGCAGCCGTTCCAGGAGTTGGGGTAGTAGAGCCGGGCAAATTAGTGATGGCGATGGGCACATCGATTTGTCATATGTTGTTAGGAATGGAAGAGAAACGCGTTGAAGGAATGTGCGGGGTTGTCGAAGATGGAATTATTCCGGGGTATCTTGGCTATGAAGCGGGCCAGTCGGCGGTAGGAGATATTTTTGCGTGGTATGTAGAACAGGGAGTTCCAGCTTATGTGAAAGAAGCAGCCAAAAAAGAAGGAATCGGTATCCACGAATGGCTGGAAAAAAGGGCGGCTGCGTATAAACCGGGGGAAACTGGCTTATTGGCGCTAGATTGGTGGAACGGTAACCGCTCTGTATTAGTCGATACGGATTTGACAGGATTAATGATTGGTTACACATTGTTAACGAAGCCAGAAGAAATTTATCGCGCTTTGCTCGAAGCGACGGCATTCGGCACTCGAAAAATTATTGACGCTTTTGTTGAAAGCGGTGTCAAAGTAGAGGAGCTCTATGCTTGCGGCGGGCTTCCGCAAAAAAATAAATTATTGATGCAAATTTATGCGGATGTGACAAATCGCCCAATTAAAGTAGCGGCTTCGAAGCAAACTCCTGCTGTTGGGGCAGCGATGTTTGCAGCGGTGGCAGCCGGAAAAGAAAATGGAGGATATGAATCGATTGTTGAGGCTGCCAAAAAAATGGGGAAAGTCCGCGATGAAGTGTTTAAGCCGATACGAGAAAATGTAGCGATTTACGAACAACTATATCAAGAGTATGTGAAACTGCATGATTATTTCGGACGCGGCGGAAACAATGTGATGAAACGATTAAAATCGATTAAAGAAAATGTAGGATTAAAAGAATCAGTGAATATCTAATAGATGTGAGGAGAGGTTTTTATGCTACAGTTGCGGCCATATGAATTTTGGTTTGTTACAGGAAGCCAGCATTTGTACGGGGAAGAAACGCTGAAACAAGTAGAAGAGCATTCGAGAATGATCGCCGAAGGTTTCGAGCGGGATGAGACGCTTCCGTTTAAAGTCGTTTTTAAACCAGTTGTGACAACAGCTGACGGAATTCGGAAGCTTTGTATTGAAGCGAATGCTGATGACGGTTGTGCGGGAATCATTACGTGGATGCATACGTTTTCTCCTGCGAAAATGTGGATCGGAGGTCTTTCGCAGTTAAGGAAGCCGTTGTTGCACCTTCACACACAATTTAACCGCGACATCCCTTGGAACAGCATTGATATGGATTTTATGAATTTGAACCAATCGGCCCACGGTGACCGGGAATATGGTTTTATCGGCGCAAGAATGGGAATTGCGCGGAAAGTGGTCGTCGGTCATTGGGAAGATGCGGATGTTCGCGAACGAATTGCCGGCTGGATGCGCACGGCGGTTGCGGCCACAGAAAGCTGTCATTTAAAAGTAGCCCGTTTTGGCGACAACATGAGGGAAGTAGCGGTGACAGAAGGCGATAAAGTCGAAGCGCAAATTCAATTTGGTTGGTCTATTAACGGCTATGGCATCGGCGATCTTGTTCAGTATATAAAAGAAGTGCCAGAGCAGAAAGTAAACGAGCTTTTCGATGAATATACAGAACTATACGATATTGTTCCAGAGGGGCTTCGCGAAGGAGCAGTGCGCGATTCGATCCTTGAACAAGCTCGGATTGAACTCGGGCTAAAAGCGTTTTTAGAAGAAGGGAATTTTACTGCATTTACGACGACATTTGAAGATTTGCATGGAATGAAACAGCTCCCAGGACTTGCGGTCCAACGTTTGATGGCGGAAGGATATGGTTTTGGCGGTGAGGGAGATTGGAAAACGGCAGCGCTTGTTCGGATCATGAAAATTATGGCCGATGGAAAGGGAACGTCGTTTATGGAAGATTACACGTATCATTTTGAGCCAGGAAACGAATTAATTCTTGGCGCTCATATGTTAGAAGTGTGTCCGACCATTGCTGCTACCCGTCCGAAACTTGAGGTCCATCCTCTTTCGATTGGCGGAAAGGCTGATCCAGCTCGTCTTGTTTTTGACGGTGGTGCAGGAGCGGCGGTAAATGCATCGTTGATTGATATTGGGCATCGTTTCCGCCTCATTGTGAACGAAGTCGATGCGGTAAAGGTAGAGAAAGAGATGCCAAAGCTTCCGGTTGCAAGAATCTTATGGAAGCCGCGTCCATCGCTTCGTGATTCGGCAGAAGCGTGGATTTTAGCGGGAGGTGCCCACCATACGTGCTTCTCATTCGCCGTCACGACAGAACAGCTGCAAGACTTTGCGGAAATAGCAGGAATTGAATGTGTAGTCATCAACGAACACACATCGCCGCAATCAATCCGGAATGAGTTAAGATGGAATGAAATGTTTTGGCAGGGGCGATAAGGTAGTTTTAGAACATTGAGAATATGTTTTTGCATTAAGGACATGGGCTGAGAGAGGGGCTCATGTCCTTAGTTGTTAATGGGTATGTGTAACTTCTTGGAGGGGAATTATAACTTTTAGTAGTGGAGTTAAATGGCTTGGTTTATGTCAATTTTCAAATATAGAAGACGCTTATAGATAATCATTCTAGAAATCGTCTCTAAACACTGTTAGATCCGATTGTTTTTATGTACGTACAAATGTTAATTTAAAATTATGAAAATTTAAAAAAAATATTGACATGTACGAACAAAAACCGCTAATATAGAGTTAGAATACGCTTTCAAAAGTAAAGATGCTATTTAAAATTGATTCTTGGTTAAGGGGGTGTGATGTATTTTTGTTCGTACATATTGAGTATTACCTCAATAGTGTACTATCTCATCATATACACATTGAACCAATATCCAGATAAACATGTGGTGATGGTCTTGGATAACGCAAAAATTCATCATGCCAAAGTCCTTCAGCCTTTTTTACAGGAGCACGAAGAACAGTTAACTTTTGTATTTTTATCCCCTTATTTGCCGAATTTAAATTAGTTGAACGAATTTGAGGCTGGCTGAAAGAGAGTGTCATTGACAATCGGTTTCATCCTAGTTGAAAAGAGTTGCGAGAATCGATTGTTTCGTTCTTAGAGTACCTTTCTGAGTTTCCAGAAAAAGTGCTCAAACGCATCGGATAGGTTGTTATGTCGGAACATTAATCTGAACCTATTATAGAAGTATCTGTTAATAGATTTAGGAATGAATTGAGAGATTTTTAAAAGATTATGGGAAGTAGTGAGTTACTTACAGTATTTACCGAGAATTGATTTGTTACACTGTGCTTAAGAAGAATGATTACGCTTACATTTATTTGTATATTAATCTCTTACGAACTAACCTGAAACAATTAATAATCCTACCATAATTAAAAGGGGGGGTTATTATAAAATCAATTGTTTATTTAAAAAAAAGGGGTGAGCTGTTAATTATTTAAGCGCTTTCACATATTTTGATAGAGTTTATTAATATTTGAGTAAAGGGGATGGGAGTATGAAGAGGTTTGCTATATTGTTATTAGTAATTAATATGGCAGTATCTTTGTTTTTAACTGGTTGTTCTTCTGGGGCAGGTAATTCTAGTTCTGGTAGCTCCCCCAAAAATTCTAATGGAGTCACTAAATTAACACTTTGGACATTCGTTGAACAACATGCCAAATTTTATGAATTTATGGCTGATGAGTGGAATAAACAGCACCCAGATAAAAAAATTCAAATACAGGCTACTACGTATCCGTATGACGACATGCATAATAAGTTACTTTTGTCTTTACAATCCGGGGTTGGAGCCCCTGATATTGCTGATATTGAAATTTCCCGGTTTTCTAACTATTTAAAAGGAAAGCCGCAGTTAGTAGAACTAAACGATATTGTGGATCCGGTTAAAGACAAAATCGTTCAATCTAGACTAAATATTTATTCTAAAGACGGAAAATATTATGGGATTGATTTCCATGTAGGTGCAACTGTTATTTACTATAATAAAGAGCTATTAGATAAAGCCGGCGTAGATCCTGACAAAATTGTTACATGGGAAGATTTCAAAGAAGCTGGAAAAAAAGTAGTTAGAGCAACAGGAAAACCAATGATTACAATTGAAACGAGCGATTTGTGGAGCTACTGGCCATTGATTGTACAGCAAGGTTCCGATTTTTATGGTAAGGACGGTAGTGTTACTTTAGATAATGAAACGAATATAAAAACGTTAGAATTTTTAAAACAATTGCTGGATGAGAAAATCGCTAAAGCAGCTCCTGGAGGAGGACATCATACAGAAGAATATTACGGATTTATGAACAAAGGAGGAGCTGCCTCTGTTGTCATGCCGATGTGGTATATGGGAAGATTTACAGATTATATGCCTGACCTGAAAGGGAAAATGATTATTCGTCCGCTGCCTCGTTGGACGGTTGATGGTAAACGTTCAGCTGGAATGGGTGGCACTGGTACAGTTATTACTACGCAATCTAAAAATATAAAACTTGCAAAAGAATTTTTAGCGTTTGCTAAATTGTCTAAAGAGGGAAATATTCAAATTTGGAAACAACTTGGATTTGATCCAATCCGTTGGGATGTATGGGAGGATCCTGCGTTGAAAGAACCAAACAAATACACCGAGTATTTTGGTAACGATATTTTTAATATTCTTATGACTGTAAAAGACGAGATCGATTCTCCAACAATTACCGAAAATACACCGAAGATGAATCAGCTTGTTGTCCAATCGGCATTGTATAAGGTTCTAAAGGAAGGTAAACAGTCGCCTGAACAAGCATTAAAGAACGTGGCGAAAGAGATGCGAAAGTAGTAATATCTGAAAAAAAAGGGGGGTTCTAGTGGATAACCATTTGAACCTTCCGCCCTGATTATTCTGCAGCATAAGGGGGGAGTATAATGGAAAACCAATTAAATTATTCAACTAGTACTCAAATGGTACCTCAAAAGAAGCAAAAGAGAGAGAATATTTTATTTTCGCAAAAATTAGCTCCGTATATCTTTGTATCTCCATTTCTTATTTCGTTTTTTGTCTTTTTCCTTTATCCTTCGATACAGACTATTGTTATGAGTTTTCAGGAAGTTTTACCTGGTGAAACGAAATTCATTGGATTACAAAACTACAAAAATTTGCTGAATCCGCACTTTTTTGCGGCATTGCGTAATACAACGGTTTATACGATATGGACATTAATTATTCTCATTCCGTTCCCTTTAATATTAGCTGTGATATTAAACTCAAAAGTCATACCAGGACGTAATCTTTTTCGTTCCTCTTTTTTCATACCGGCATTGACGTCTACTATTGTAGCTGGCGTTATATTCCGATTGATTTTCGGAGAGTTAGAATCAGCGCCTGCCAATACATTAATGCGTGCGTTAGGGTTAGATGCTCAACAATGGACGATGCATTGGGGCACAGGGATGTTTTTGATGGTATTTTTGGCATCTTGGAAGTGGTTAGGTGTTAACATTTTATATTTTCTTTCAGGATTACAAAATATACCAAAAGAACTTTATGAATCAGCAGAAATGGACGGGGCAGGAGTGTTTACAAAATTTTTCAAGATTACTCTCCCTCTTTTAAAACCAGTAACGGTTTATGTATTAACGATCAGTATTTTTGGTGGATTTCGAATGTATGAAGAAAGTTTTGTATTTTGGCAAAATCAATCCCCTGGGGATATCGGTCTTACGTTGGTAGGGTATATTTATCAGGAAGGTTTCGTAAATAACGATATGGGATTTGGGTCTGCTATTGGGATTGTGTTGCTAGTAATTGTTTTAATCCTTAATTTAATTCAACTTAAATTTACAGGTGCATTTAGAAAGGAGTAAGCCATGGAATCAACTACAAAACGAAACCCAGTAATAATAGCTATCCTTTTATTGCTATTGATTTTTATTGCTGCTATCGCGTTATTTCCCTTCTTTGCTCTTTTGTTGGCATCGTTCAAGCCATCTACTGAATTGTTACGGAACGGTCTGAATCTTAAGTTACAGGCAGATTTATTATCGTTAAAAAACTATGTTTATCTTTTTCAGGATGGGGCGAAATATTTTATTTGGTATAAAAATAGTCTAATTATTACAATTGGAGGAACAATTTTATCACTACTTTTCTCCTCTATGGTTGGGTATGCGTTAGCCGTTTATGATTTTAAAGGAAGGAATGCTGTGTTTATTCTTGTGTTAGCGGTAATGATGATTCCGATGGAAATTTTAATGTTGCCGCTATACAAACTAATTGTTTTCTTAAAGATTATCAATACGTATTGGGGAGTTATCGTTCCTACGATGGTTGCTCCGGTAGCGATTTTCTTCTTCCGGCAATATGCTCTAGGGTTACCAAAAGAATTATTAGATGCCGCTAGAATTGATGGATGTTCTGAATTTAGAATTTTTTTTAAAATTATGGTTCCATTAATGAAACCAGCTTTCGGTGCCATGGCGATTTTACAGGCAATGGGTTATTGGAATAGCTTTTTATGGCCTACCGTTGTGCTTCGTACAGAGGATATGTTCACATTACCAATCGGTTTGTCGGGATTATTAACTCCTTACGGAAATAACTACGATATTCTAATTTCTGGTTCTTTGTTAACGATCCTTCCTATTATTATTTTGTTTATTTTCTTTCAACGTTATTTTATTTCAGGTTTAACGGTTGGAGGAGTTAAGGGGTAATATTTTTTATAAGCATAAGGGGGAGAAAAAATATGAGTGTTAAAAAAGCAAAAATGATTTTAGAAAAAGATTTCCGAATTGCCGAAATCGACAAACGCATTTATGGCTCTTTTATCGAGCATCTCGGCCGTGCGGTATATGGGGGGATTTATGAGCCAGGACATCCGCAGGCGGATGAAAATGGATTCCGGCAAGATGTTATTGAACTAGTGAAAGAATTGCAAGTACCGATTATCCGTTACCCGGGTGGGAATTTTGTGTCAGGTTATAACTGGGAAGATGGAGTTGGCCCAAAAGAGCAGCGCCCGCGGCGGCTCGACTTGGCGTGGAGATCGGTGGAAACGAATGAAATCGGGCTCAATGAATTTATGGAATGGGCTAATATGGTTGGGACCGAAGTGAATATGGCGGTCAACTTAGGGACGCGCGGCATTGATGCGGCACGCAACTTAGTCGAATACTGCAATCACCCGTCGGGCTCATACTATAGCGATTTGCGCATTTCCCACGGTTATAAAGAGCCGCATAAAATTAAAACGTGGTGCTTGGGCAATGAGATGGACGGTCCGTGGCAAATTGGCCACAAGACGGCGGTTGAGTATGGTCGTATTGCCTGCGAAGCCGCAAAAGTGATGAAGTGGGTCGATCCGACGATTGAGTTGGTCGTTTGCGGGAGTTCGAATCGAAATATGCCGACGTTTGCGGAATGGGAAGCGACCGTTCTTGACCATACGTATGACCATGTCGACTATATTTCTCTTCATCAATATTACGGAAACCGAGATAATGATACGGCTAATTATTTGGCGCTGTCACTGGAAATGGATGATTTTATCCGTTCGGTTGTCGCGATCGCCGATTATGTAAAGGCGAAAAAACGAAGCAAAAAAACGATCCATCTTTCATTTGATGAATGGAACGTATGGTACCACTCGAATGAGGCAGATAAGTTAATTGAACCATGGACAGTTGCTCCGCCTTTGTTGGAAGATATTTATAACTTTGAAGATGCGCTGCTTGTCGGCTGCATGCTCATTACGTTAATGAAACATGCTGATCGGGTGAAAATTGCTTGTTTGGCCCAATTAGTTAATGTCATTGCGCCAATCATGACGGAAAAGAACGGACCAGCATGGAAGCAAACGATTTATTATCCGTTTATGCATGCATCTATCTATGGTAGAGGAGTGGCGCTGCACCCGGTGACTTCAAGCCCGAAATACGACAGTAAAGACTTTACGGATGTTCCGTATTTAGAGTCGATCGCTGTTTACAATGAAGAAAAAGAAGAAGTGACGATTTTTGCGGTCAATCGTGATCTGGAAGATGTGTTGTTGCTTGAATGCGATGTTCGTAGTTTTGAAGGCTACAGTGTCATTGAACATATCGTTTTGGAACATAAAAACGTGAAACAAACGAATTCATCCCAATCTTCGCCAGTTGTTCCGCACCGCAATGGCGATGCCCAGCTGGCCGATGGAAAAGTGTCGGCCACATTGCCGAAATTATCGTGGAATGTCATTCGGTTAGAAAAAAGATGACACCATAGGGCTGGTCTTGTGACAAGGTCAGCCTATCTCTTTAGGAAATAACGGATTAGGATGCCAATGATGAGCGGCGGCATGATGTCCATTGAGAAGGATACAGAGATTTCTGACATTTACAACAAAAATATTAATCTCGATATTTTGAAGTTGTACCGTGACGTGGGAGGCGAAAAACGTTTGTGTTTGATGGAATAAAAGGCGTGTTGATTGACCTAGACGGAACGATTTTGAAAGGAAATCAAATGATTCCCTATGCAGATGAGGTGATTGCCTACATCCGCTCCCTTGGCAAAAAAATCGCGTTTGTCAGCAATCGTGGGAATTTGTCGCGACGCATGTGCTATGAGCGGCTCGAACAGTTTGGGATTGCGGCTACTGAAAAAGAAATCATTTTATCCTCCACTGTGACGGCTCAATTTTTGCGGGAACATTATCCGTTATGTCAAGTTTGGACGCTAGGAGATGAGGGGCTGCGCGAAGAATTGCGGCATCATCAAGTCCAATTGGCCAAAATACCCGAAGAAGCGGATTTTCTTGTGATTACTTTGCATGAAACGATGACGTATCGCGATTTGGATTTTGCTTTTCGGGCCGTCTATCATGGTGCAAGAATGATTGCGACTAATATTGATAAAATGTTTCCTAATGAAAATGGGAATGCAATTGATGTTGCCGGGATGGTTGGGGCCATTGAAGCAACGACGGCTCGAAAGGTTGAACTTGTTTTAGGAAAGCCTTCTTGTTTTATGGTGGAAGCGGCTTTGCGTTATTTACAGGTGCCCCCGAGCCAATGTTTAGTGATTGGTGACAGCACTGAATCCGATATTCGAATGGGACGGATGTATGGAATGAAAACAGTACTTGTTTTGACAGGAAATACAAAGAAAAGCCACCTTGATACATTGCGAGTAAAGGAACATCCTGATTATGTGATTGACTCTATTTATGACATGATCCGGTTAGGAGAGGGGGAGTGCGGTGAACGGGACGTTACAGGAGATTGTTTCACTTGCCGAGCAGTGTCGTTGCGGAAATAACCATCACAACATTCCAATTGAACAGATGGTGATTAGCCATGATGCTTGGGAGTTACTTGTCGCCTATTTGCAAAATAAACAGTATAAGACAGTAGCTATTATTGCTGATGACAATACGTTTGCAGCAGCGGGGCGACAATTGTGTGACATGCTAGAAAAGGCCTCTGTTCGCTATACAGTATGTTTAGTCCAGCCAGATGAAAATGGGGATGTCATCGCCGATGAACGTTCGATCGTGCAAGTGTTGTTAGAAACCTCAAACGATGTAGACGCCATGATTGCTGTAGGAGCGGGTACGATTCATGATATTACCCGTTTTAGCAGTTATAAAATGAATATTCCCTTTATCTCTGTTCCTACCGCTCCGTCAGTGGATGGGTTTACTTCTATGGGAGCTCCGCTCATTATTCGGGGAGTGAAAAAGACGATTCAGGCGCAGGCGCCGATCGCCCTGTTTGCTCATATGGACGTGTTGTGCAAGGCCCCAAAATCAATGATTGCTACTGGATTCGGCGATATGGCGGCGAAGTACACGTCATTGGTCGACTGGCAGTTTGCCCATTTTATGGCTGATGAGCCGTATTGTCCGTTCGTTCATCAGCTTACGGAACAATCTTTAAAAGCGTGTGTTGACCATATTGAAGAAATTTCCGCTCGGGAAGAAAAAGGGATCCATGTATTAATGAATGCGGTTCTTCAATCGGGAATCGCTATGCTCATTATGGGGCAATCGTACCCTGCTTCCGGCGCGGAACACCATCTTTCGCATTACTGGGAAATGGAATTTCTGCGTCAGAAAAAGCGGCAAGTGCTTCATGGGATGAAAGTAGGGGTGTCTACTCCGATAATTATTGAGCGGTATCAACGCGTTTTTTTACCGATGTTGAACCATTTGCAGGAACGGTCATTGGCAACGAACGAGGCGAAATGGGAACGATTAAGGGCAACAGCAACCCATTTTCAAGAACAGCTTCAATCGTTGCCGTCTCCTGCACAATTCCGAGCGATGATCGAGAAAGTAGGAGGAGCTGTAGCTCCAGAACAACTCGGAATCGATCAAGAGTTAGTCGATAGGAGCTTACGGGAGGCTCATCGCCTGCGTAGCAACCGATTCACGATTTTATATTTTTTGAATGAGCTAGTGTTGTAGTCTCTAATGAAATTCGGAAAACTGGGAGGGAAATCGTAATGGAAAAACTGGAAACGAACGTGAAAATCAATGACCAGTTTTGGAAACGATATATGGATGTTGTGCGGAATGAGGTTATTCCTTACCAATGGGAAGCACTAAATGACCGCGTTCCTGATGCAGAGCCAAGCCATGCCATTGAAAACTTTCGCATTGCCGCGGGGGAATCAGATGGAGAGTTTTATGGAATGGTATTTCAAGACAGCGATGTGGCTAAATGGCTCGAAGCGGTGGCGTATCTGTTGGAAACGAATCGCGATCCGGAATTGGAAAGAATCGCGGATGAGGTGATTGAGCTGTTAGGCCGGGCACAACAGTCAGACGGCTACCTCAATACGTATTATACCGTCAAGGAGCCAGGCAAACGCTGGACAAACTTAAGAGATAACCATGAGTTGTATTGTGCCGGCCATCTGATTGAGGCAGCTGTTGCTTATTTTAAGGCAACGGGTAAACGGCGCTTTTTAGATATTATGTGCAAATATGCCGATTATATTGATACGGTATTTGGCAAAGGAGAACATCAGATTCCTGGGTATGATGGGCATCAAGAAATTGAGTTGGCTCTTTTGAAGCTTTATGAGGTTACAGGAAATGAGAAATATTTAAAACTGAGCCAATATTTTATTGATGAGCGTGGAAAACAGCCGCATTATTTTGATACCGAGAAAAAAGCAAGAGGGGAGACACAACCGTTTTGGTTTAATAACGACTATCGTTACCATCAAGCGCATGTTCCGATAAGGGAACAGAAACAAGCCGTTGGGCACGCGGTTCGAGCGCTGTATATGTATACGGCGATGGCCGACCTTGCCGCAAAAACCGGAGACGAATCGTTGAAGGAAGTTTGCCAAACATTATGGGAAAATGTGACGAAACGGCAAATGTATATCACAGGTGGTGTCGGTTCGAGCGTCTTTGGGGAATCCTTTACCTTTGATTTTGATTTGCCTAATGATACGGTGTATGCGGAGACATGTGCTTCGATTGCCTTAGTGTTTTGGGCTCGCCGGATGTTGGAGCTGGAGATGGACGGAAAGTATGCAGATGTCATGGAACGAGCGCTATATAATGGCACTATTAGCGGTATGGATTTGGATGGCAAGAAGTTCTTTTATGTCAATCCGCTCGAAGTGTGGCCAAAGGCATGTGAACGCCATGATAAGCGCCATGTCAAACCGGTACGGCAAAAATGGTTTAGCTGCGCTTGTTGTCCGCCGAATTTGGCACGGTTAATTGCGTCCATCGGCCATTATATTTATTCGCAAAAACCAAACACGCTTTTTGTCCATCTGTACGTCGGCAGCGAAATCCACACGGAAATCGATGGGCGGATGGTCGAAGTATCGCAAACGACGAATTACCCTTGGGATGGGGCTGTTCAGTTGACGATTTCTCCAGAATCAGATTGTGAATTTACCCTTGGATTGCGTGTTCCCGGATGGTGCAGGAGGGTTGAACTAAAGATTAACGGCGAAAAGGTGGACATGGTTCCGTTGGTTGAAAAGGGATACGCTTATATCAAACGGATATGGAGAAAAGGGGACCAAGTGGAGCTGTTTTTCCCGATGCCAATCGAACGAATCAAGGCGCATCCTCAAGTGCGCGCTAATGTTGGAAAAGTCGCGTTGCAACGCGGGCCGATCGTTTATTGTTTGGAAGAGATCGATAACGGGTCGAATTTGCCGAATATTTTCCTTCCGCGTGATGTAGAACTTCAAGCGTATTTTGATCCCGAGTTGCTCGGTGGTGTGGTCGTGATTACCGGTTCGGCTGAGCGAGTGGATGAGTCAGCATGGGACGGAGAACTGTATAAGCCGGTGGAAGCTCCAACCTATGCGGTTACTTTTAAAGCGATTCCTTACTATGCTTGGTGCAATAGGGAAAGTGGGGAAATGATTGTATGGATGAATGAAAAATAAAATAGTTTAAACTGTGATAGTGTGTAATATAGATAACAGTTTTTTGTTTCAAAAATCTATTGCATGGTACTATATAAATACAACTGGGAGGTTTAACTTATGGCTGACGAAAAAGTAGACTCCCTATTTTTTCGACTGTCGGAGGCAAGTCTGTGACTTGCCTTCGTCACGCCTTCGCGTGACAGATGACCGAACAACCAACCGCTTCACAGACAAATGCATTTGTCTGGAAGCGGTGTTGTTCGGTCATCCGACAGTCGAAACATCCCGATTACTCCATAAAAGACGAAAACGTTAAAGTTCCAAATTGCATTTATATACTGCTGTTTTTCTTAGATGTTTGAACATATTAAGATACAGAGTTTAAAAGTTTGTTTTCTGTACAAACTAAGTAAAAATTGCTATAATCAAAGTGACGGATGGTTTTTAGAAAATTCCAAACGAAATGGATAATGAAAAGGCTGGTCTAATGATAGTGGATCAGCCTCTGTTCATTCATGAAAAAGGAGAGTGAATGGGTTGGGGACAAAAGTTCGCTGGGGAATTTTAAGCACGGCTGCTATTGCTAGGAAAACACTGATTCCTGCGATTCAGCGGGCAGAAAATGCGGAAGTCGTAGCAATCGCAAGCGGTAGCGGGAAGGCGCATGAAGCGGCTCAGCAGCTAGGGATACCGACAGCTTATAACAATTATGAAGACTTGCTTGCCGACCCTAACATTGATGCTGTATATATTCCGCTTCCCAATCATATGCATATGGAATGGACGATGAAAGCAGCGGAACATAAAAAACATGTCCTTTGCGAAAAACCGGCTGCATTATGTGAAGATGATGTACGAAACATGGTAGAGGCTTGCAGAGAAAATGGTGTCGTTTGGATGGAAGCGTTTATGTACCAATTCCACCCGCAGCATCAACGGGTAAAAGAAATTCTTGCATCCGGAGAGATAGGAGCCGTAAAAAGCATGCGGGCAAGTTTTTCCTTTTACCTTGCCGAGCGAGAAAATAACATTCGAATGGATGCCAAATTAGGTGGAGGAAGTTTATTCGATGTAGGTTGCTATTGTGTTCATTCCATTCGCTATTTACTAGAAACAAACCCAGTTGTTTTATCTGCCCATTCTACGTACGATGAACAGTATGGGGTGGATATGACGACAAGTGGATGGATGCGAATGGAAAATGGTGTTCATGCTTTATTTGACTGCAGCTTTGATATGTTTGCCCGCAACGAATATGAAATTATCGGAACGAATGGGAAAATTATCGTTCCGCGGGCGTACCGTCCTGACGTGCAACAAGGCAACGGCTTAATCATCATCCAAACAGACGATGGAAAAACACGGGAAGAAGTAGTTAACGGCGACCAGTACCGTCTACAGGTGGAGCACTTTTCGCAATGTATCCTCGCTGGGACAAAGCCAAGTTATTCGGACGATGCGATCATCCAGCAAGCGAAAGTGTTAGATGCGTGCCGCGTGTCAGCGGAAACAGGAAAAGTGGTCGAGTTAACCGTTTAAGCAACGCGCGAAGAAAGGGAAGAAAGGTAGGAAGAGGGATGAGAATTGTACAGGAACAATGGACGGAAGTAGATGGCCGTCCGATTATCGCCTATACCTTTACGAACGATAACGCAATGGAAGTGACGTGTGTAAATTACGGGTGTATTATTACGAAAATATTAGTTCCTGATAAAAATGGAAATTATGAAAATATTGTGCTAGCATTCGATGATTTTTCTTCCTATTTGACCAACAGCCCGTATCTCGGTGCAGTAATCGGAAGAGTGGCGGGAAGGATAAAAAATGCCTCTTTTGAATTAAACGGAAAAACATATACGCTATACAAAAATGAAAACGGCAACCATTTACATGGCGGCAAAAAAGGATTTCATCATGCCATTTGGCAAGGAGCGGGATTTTCCAAAAAAGATGAGGTGGGCGTCCAATTTTCGTATACAAGCCCCGATGGGGAAGAAGGTTATCCGGGCAACGTAGACGTTCAAGTAACGTACGCGTTAAACAATCAAAATGAATTGACGATTTCTTATCGGGCTACTTCTGACCAAGACACGCCGCTCACGTTAACGAACCATACGTATTTTAATTTGAACGGCAATTTAAAAAGCGATATTTTACACCATCGCTTAAAAATCAAGAGCCATCAGTTTTTAGAGCTGGACAACGAGTTTATTCCGACCGGTGTGCTTTTAGATGTGGCGAATACGCCTTTTGATTTGCGCGAAGGAAAAACGATTAAAGAAGGCGTTGAAGCAAACCATCCGCAAATCGCCTTAGTCGGGCAAGGATATGATCATCCGTTTTTGTTAAATACCCATCATGACGAAGAAATTGTGTTGTTCGAACCGGAAAGCGGGCGAACGTTGACAGTCGAAACGGATGAAGTCGGGGTAGTGGTATACACCGGAAACCAACTTCCGGATGGAATGGATATTGGTGGAGTGCCATCACGGAAATATTTAGGAATTTGCCTAGAAACACAAGGGTTGCCGGATGCTATCCATCATCCGCATTTTCCTTCCTGTATATTGCATGCAGGAGAAACGTATTCATCGGTCACTAAATATAAGTTTAGTGTGACAAGCAAAAAATAAATAGAAATGGAGGAAAAAGCAATGAATTATCGTCGTTTAGGAAACACAGAACTAGAAGTGAGTGAAGTAAGTTTCGGGACGTGGGCGATTGGCGGCTCTTGGGGACAAACGGATGACAGAGAAGCGTTAAAAGGATTGCAGCGAGCGATTGATGCTGGCGTCAATTTTTTCGATACGGCAGATGTATACGGAGATGGCCATAGTGAAGAGCTTTTAGCAAAAGCGACAAAAGGAAAAGAGGACGAAATTTATATCGCCACGAAATTTTGTCGGGCGGGGGATATTCACGATTTTCGCACATACTCCGAGGAAAAAGTGCGGGAATATTGTGAAGGAAGTTTAAAGCGTTTGCAACGCGAGCGCATCGATTTATATCAAATCCACTGCCCGCCGTTTGAAGTGTTAAAAGACGGCCGGGTGTTTGAAGTGTTGGATAAGCTGCAACAAGAAGGAAAGATTCGCTATTATGGTGTGAGCGTCGAAACAGTGGAAGAAGGGCTGTTTTGTCTAACGAATCCGAACGTGAAAGCGTTGCAAGTCATCTTTAACATTTTCCGCCAAAAACCGTTAGAACAATTGCTTCCGCAAGCAAAAGCACAAGGTGTCGGGATATTGGCACGACTGCCGCTGGCAAGCGGATTATTGACTGGAAAATTTAAAAAAGATACAAAATTCGCGGAAAATGATCATCGCCACTTTAATCGAGACGGGCAACACTTCAACGTTGGCGAAACGTTCGCTGGGCTTGAGTTTCATAAAGGGGTAGAGCTTAGCGAACAGCTAAAGTGGATCGCAGACGGCAGAGGCAATATGACAAGAGCCGCATTGCGCTGGATTTTAGATCATGACTCCGTTACATGCGTCATCCCTGGCTTTAAAACGGTACAGCAAGTCGAAGACAACTTGCAAGCGCTCAACGTCCCGTCCTTTAGCGAAGAAGAAAAGGAACGGTTAACAGAGTTTTATAAAAATGAAGTCCATCCGTTTATTCGCGGGGCGTATTAAAATAAAATAGGAAAAGGCATCCAGCTCGTTTGGATGCCTTTTTACAGAAACACCTCCACCTTTTCCCCTTTTTTCAGGAAATCTTCGATGACAAAAAAAGAAATTCCTAATGCCGTTGAATAAAGCGATAATTTAGAAAAATGAATGTTTAAATTCGCACGGTGAAACGGTAAGGTGTGTGATGCGATGACTTGCTGAATTGCTGGTTCGATCCATTGCTTAGCCATCGATAGACGATTGCCGATGATCACTTGTTGCGGGTTAAAGGTATTGACTAAATTATTGATCCCGATTCCTAAATAGCGGCCGATGCGATGGAATAGCTGAACGACTTCTTGATACTGTTTTTCTGCCAAGTCTAACAAAGTTTCCAAAGAAACGGTTTCTTCGGTTGCGAAAAGAGATTGCGCTCCTTCAAGAAGAGCCTGCTCGGAAGCGTACAATTCCCAGCAGCCGATACTTCCGCAACGGCAAGGCGGACCGTCGACTTCGATCGTCATATGGCCGCTTTCCCCAGAAAAACCGCTTGTTCCTCTGTACAGTTCACCGTTCAGCACTAAACCGACTCCTATTCCAATTCCAGCGCTCACATAGATGATGTTACGGAACTCTTGTCCAGCGCCAAGCCGCTTTTCTCCATAAGCCCCGGCGTTTGCTTCATTATCAATGATCACCGGAACATGAAAAGCCGCCTCGATTTCCTGCTTTAGTGGAACATCTTTCCATGATAAATTTGGCGCAAATAGTACTGTACCAGCTTTATCGACAATTCCCGGCACACCAATTCCGATGCCGATTAAGCCATATCGGCTGTCTGGCATATGGCTTAATAAATCGTGGATCGTTTCTTTGATGAGAGCGAGGACGGCTTGGTACTCTTTGTTGTGAAAAGTGACGCGTTTTTCTTGAACGACGTTTCCTTGAAGATCCGTTAGTACTCCAAGAATATAGTGAACGCCTAAATCAATCCCGATGGAATATCCGGCTTTTTCGTTAAATAACAATAAAACAGGCCGCCGGCCGCCGCTCGATTCTCCTTGACCGATTTCATACACAAGTTCTTCATCGATTAATTCTTTGACCAAGGAAGAAACCGTACCTTTATTTAATCCAGACCGTTGCGCCACATCTGCCCGCGACAAAGGCCCTTGGCTTTTAATCATATCAAGAACGAGCGACTTATTAATTTTTTTGATTAAGTGTGGATTTCCAGTTACTCGTGTCAAATTCATCACCCTGTTTATCAATGTATCATAATTATTTAAAAAATTCTAGCTTACTTTGTTTGTTTTCTAGACAAACAAAACGCTACAACCTATAATTTTAAATAAATAAACAGAAGGTTGTCTATGTCAAAAACTGCGAGGTGCTTTCTTTGTGCTGACGAAAAAGTTAAATCGGTTCAATACACTTCGTAATCAAATTTTAACGGTTTTTTTGTTTGTAATGACAGTCGTTTTATTGTTTGTAGGAGTGACAACTTTCCACGTTGTTTCCACCCTGTTGAAAAATAATGCCGAAGAACAAATCGAACAGACAGTTACACAAGCCAACGGAAGATTGGAAGCGCTTTATAAACAACTCGATGGACTAACGAATCAAATTACGACCAATATGTATGTGCAACAAATGCTTCTCAAAGAAGTAAACGGCGATTACCTTGGATTTCGTGAACGACAAAACTTGCAACAGCTTGTAAACTCATTTCAAACATACTCCGATGGAATCCAATCATTTGAACTTTACACGAGCAATTACAAAAGGGTCTTTCCGCTAGATGAAATAGACTTAGTAAACCGTTTAGGAATCCATTGGGTAAAACAAGCGGAGGAAGCGAAAGGAAAAATGGTGTGGATCGGCCGTGATCCAAAATCGCCACATTTTTTTGTAGTGCTTCGGCAAATTCGCCTAATGGATCGCTGGTTTTCGCCTGGCGGATACTTGCTCGTTCGCATTAACCCAGAGTATTTTCAATTCACTGATTTTATTACTTCCAAAACAAAAAAACAAGGGTATATGTTAGTGGCGGACCGCGACTTAACCCCGATCTTTTCCAATTTCGTTGGCGATAGCAAAGAAATTTTACATGCGCAGCAACGAACGGTTCAACAAAACGGAGAGGAGTATATCGTTGTAAAACAAACGTCCCCTTTAACAGGTTGGGTGCTGATGATAGTGACACCGGTATCTGCGTTGACAGACGGGGTTGCTATTTTAAAAAATACGATCCTTTTTTCAGGTGCAATCGGTTTTCTTATCTTTTTTATCTTCTCTTTATTTCTTTCAACAATGGTCACCCAACCAATTTTAAAGTTGACAAAAGCGATGCAACGGGGAAAAGACGGCGAATTAAGACCGAGTCCGCCAATATCATCAACGGTTGAAATTAATGAATTGAACGATACGTACAACGCATTAGTCGAAAATATTAACCATTTAATTCAAGTCGTTTATGAAAAAGAATTAGTGCGCAGCCGAGCAGAATTAAAAGCGTTGCAGGCACAAATCAATCCGCATTTCCTTTTTAATACATTGGACGCTCTTTATTGGTCGCTTGTGGAAAAAGAGGAAGAGGAACTAGCGCAAGTAGTACTTAATATGTCTGAACTGTTTCGCTATACCGTAAGCAACTCCAAGCAAGACGAATGGGTCACGCTTTACGAAGAAATCGAACATATTCGCCGGTATATGGAAATTATGAAGCTTAGATGGGGGGACCGCCTTTTATGGAATATTGTCATACCAGCGTCTTGTTTCGATATCCGCATCCCTAAATTATTAATTCAGCCACTCGTTGAAAACGCAGTTTTGCATGGGATTGGAAACAAAACAGATCTAGGAATTGTATGGGTAACCGTAGAGGATTGCCACGAATCTTCTGATATAGTCATAAAAGTAGCCGATGATGGGTACGGAATGGATGAGCAAACGAAGGAAAAAGTGAACGAACTGCTTAACAACAAAGAGGTTTCATCAGCTAAAGGAAGCGGAATGGCGCTTGTGAATGTCAATAAACGGCTACAGCTCTATTATGGAGAAGAACGGAAATTAGTTATTCACAGTGAGTTAGGCCAAGGGACGGTTGTTTTACTAAAAATCCCGAAGAGTGGTGAGGAATGATGATCGATCTTAAAACTATTTTGGTCGTTGATGATGAACCAAAAACAAGAACCGGCTTAAAAAAAACGTTGGATACATGGGCGTTAGGAAAATATGAGATTCTTTGCGCGGCGAGCGGGGATGAAGCAATCACCATTCTAGACGAAAGGCAAATACACGTATTGTTAACGGATATCCGTATGCCCCAAATTACAGGCTTGAAGCTGATTCGCTCGTTAAAGGAGAAAAAGCAAAAACCAGTTGTCATTATTATATCGGCTTATTCTGAGTTTGAATATGCGCAAGAGGCGATTGCGTTAGGTGTAGTTAACTATCTTGTGAAACCGGTAGATAAACAAAAATTGATTGAAGCGGTTGAACAGGCAATGAAAGTGTTAAAAGATCGGGAAAAAGCGGAAATGTTAGCGGAAATGTTCGACATGCAAATTGTGGCGATGAAAGACAATGTACGGTCTACTCCAATCAAGGAAGCGCTCAAGTTTATTCATGAAAATTTGCACGAGCCGTTTAGTTTGCGTGACGTCTCAAAAAGGGTGCATTTAAACGCCAGTTATTTCAGCGTGTTATTTAAAGAAGAAACGAATATGACGTTTAGTGAATACGTGACAAGGTGCAGGTTGCAAAAAGCGAAAAGCTTGCTAGTGACAACTGATTTATCGATTGAAGAAATTGCAGAAGCGGTAGGGTACCAAACGGCCAAATATTTCATCAAGCTATTCAAAGAGTTTGCAGGTGTCACTCCCCATCGGTTTCGAAAACACCACCTAAAAAAAGTAGAATTTTAAACAATCACTGTTACCTTATTTCTCCAAATGCCGGTGCTATAATTTGAATGAAAGATGGTTCAAAGGGGGAGTTGAATTTGTTTAAGAAAGCGTATTCATTGCTGTGCATCGCCGTTTTAGTAGTTGCGCTTGCGTTAACGGGGTGCTCTAGTTCAACAAAAGAAGGAGCGTCATCAGAAACCGGAAGCAAAGACAAAAAAGTAACGATTACATTTATGCATCTTTGGACAGCGGGAAGCTCGAAGCAGCACAACATGATTGTCAATGATATTATTAAAGAATTTGAAAAACAAAATCCAAACGTTACAGTGAAACAAGAAATTTTAGAAAACGAACAGTATAAAAACAAGTTAAAAGTATTAGCTGCTTCTAACGAACTTCCTGATGTAGGCATGACTTGGGCAGCAGGATTTTTAGAGCCTTATGTAAAAGGAAATTTGTTTGCACCTCTGGATGATGTTTTAGATTCTGGACTCAAAGATCAATTTGTATCGGGCACAACCGAGGCTTACGCAGTTAACAATAAAACGTATGCGCTTCCATTAGAGTTGAACATTACGCCAGTTTACTACAATAAAGAAATTTTTGGAAAATATCATTTAGATGTGCCTAAAACGTATGAAGATTTTAAAAATGTTGTCCAAACGCTTGTGAAAAATGGAGTCGCACCGATTGCGTTAGGAAACAAAGATCGTTGGACTGGATCAATGTGGTATATGTACTTGGCTGACCGGATCGGCGGCGCTGATACATTAAAAAATGCAATTAACGGAAGCGGCACGTTTGAAGATCCGAGTTTAATTAAAGCAGCTGAAGAGATTCAAAATTTAGTAAAAATGAAAGCGTTTATTAAAGGGTTTAACGGCTTATCTAACGATGAAGCAAAAGCAGAATTTACGAATGAAAAAGCAGCGATGTATTTAATGGGAACATGGGATTTGCCGCAATTTACTACGAATGAAGACATTCCAAAAGAATTTAGAAATAAAGTCGGTTTCTTTAAATTTCCGGTCGTGGAAGGTGGAAAAGGAAATATAGACAGTTGGGTTGGTGGACCGGGCGTCGGATTGTTTGTGTCAGAGAATTCAAAAGCGAAGGAAGAAGCGAAAAAATTTGTGAAGTTTTTCATTGAAAAATGGGGAGAGCAGTCTGTGACAAAAGCAGGCGTAATCCCAGCAACGAAGGTGGATACTTCGAACATCAACTTGCCACAAATGTATATTGATGTATTGAATGAGCTAAATAAAGCAAGCAATATCACTCTATTTGCTGATGTACAAATGAACCCGGAAGCTGCGCAAACGCACTTGAATTTAATTCAGTCGTTATTTGGTGAAGGTGTAACACCGAAAGACTTTGCTAAACAGCATCAAGAAGTGCTGTCCAAAACGCAATGAAAGTAAAACGATGACAAAAAGGGCATATTTGAAATATGTCCTTTTTGTCCAATACGAAAGGGGTAGACAGCATGAATAAAATGATGTCCGACAAGAGAGTAATTACTTTGTACATATTGCCGTCTTTGCTGCTGATCATGATTCTAGTCTACATTCCAATTGTGATGACAGGCTATTATAGCCTAATGAAATGGGATGGCATAGGCAGTATGAAATTTATCGCATTAGATAACTACCAAGAATTAATAAAAGATACTATGTTTTGGAAAAGTGTATATCATTCATTTTTGTTAGCTGTTTTTTCTGTTATTAGTCTAGCAGGCTATTTAATCATTTCATTAGTGCTTTCAGGGAAAATAAAAGGAGCTAATTTATTAAGAAAGATTTACTTAATTCCGATGCTATTGTCTTCGGTTGCGATTGCTCAACTTTGGTTAAGGATTTATCATCCATCTAACGGGATGCTTAACCATTTTCTCATGTTTCTCGGGATGGAAGATCCGCCGAACTGGTTGGCTGACCCTTCGATTGCATTGTACGCCATCTTTGTTCCGATTATTTGGCAATATGCAGGCTTTTATATATTGATTTATTACGCCGCTTTAAAAAATATTCCATCATCTATCATTGAAGCAGCGATTATTGATGGGGCAAATCCTTGGCAACTTGCCTATAAAATTAAGCTCCCATTAATTGCAGGAGTGATTAAAGTAACAATTGTGCTTGCGGTGGTTGGTTCGTTAAAGTATTTTGATTTAATTTATGTTATGACAGGCGGTGGACCAAACGGAGCAAGTGAAGTAATCGCCTCCTATATGTACCAAAAAGCGTTTCGTAGTTTTAACTTTGGATACGGAAGTACGATAGCTTTTGCTTTGTTACTTCTTTGTGTTATTGCTACATGGGTGATTAGAAAATTTACCCATTCAGACGAGGAAATACAGTATTAAGGGGGAGAACGATGAAACAGATAGGTAGAAGTATTTTTTACGGAATATTAATCATTTTAGCAGCATTGCAGCTTCTTCCGCTCGTTTGGCTATTATTCTTTTCATTGAAAAACAATCAAGAAGTGTTCAACACCCCATTGTTTTCCTTGCCGTCTCCACCGCGCTGGGAAAACTACGTAAAAGTATGGGTGGAAGGGGATATTGGCCGCTATTTTTTTAATAGTGTATGGATTACCACCGTGTCTGTCCTATTCACTGTATTACTAGCGAGCTTTGCAACGTTTGCGATTACTCGAATGAACTGGAAACTAAAGCATATTGTGCTTGGATTATTTATGGTTGGTCTGATGATTCCTGTTCATTCTACGTTGATTCCGTTATTTAGCTTTTTTATGAAAGTAAAACTCATCGATCACCCGCTATCGATTATTTTGACGAATATCGGGTTCAACTTGCCGATTACCATTATGGTTTTGCTTGGTTTCTACCAGTCGTTACCACGTGAACTGGAAGAATCCGCTGTGATGGATGGCTGTTCGGTGCATCGCATGTTTTTCCGCATTATTTTGCCGATGACGACACCAGTCATGGTAACGACAACGATTATTAATATGATTTATAACTGGAACGAGTTTGTATTTGTGAATACATTTATTAGCTCAGATGAATTTAAAACATTGACAGTCGGAATTCAAAATTTCATCGGTCAATATACGACCGATTGGGGCGCGATTGGTGCAACGTTAATGATAAGCGTCTTGCCGATTTTGCTTGTATTCTTTTTCCTCAGCGACAAAATTGTCGAAGGAATCACCGCTGGGGCAATTAAAGGATAAAACAAATACGGGGAGAGGAGCATGGCCATGCCGAAAAATATGTTTTTTAACGCCCATCATTCACCTGTTGGCGCATTTGCAAGCTTTACGTTAGGATTTCCGGGAAAAAGCGGAGGGTTG
>NZ_JACHEP010000016.1 GCF_014201465.1 Anoxybacteroides tepidamans
CGCGATCCTTTTCCGTCGACGACTAAAACCGTCCCTGCTGGAACCGTTTCAAGCGCCTCGCGGACGAGCACATTATCTTCAAATACATCGACCGTCGCAATCGGTCCGGTAAACTCTTTTTTCCCTCCGTAAGAATAGAGAGACAATTGACAAACTTGTAACTTTTCTAAATACTGATCACATAAATCCGCCGTTTTCACAAAAATCCCCTTCCCCTATTTTCTTTTCTTTGTTACTATTTGACACGGATCGGCAAAATCCTGCTAAAATGTACGATTTTTTAAGTTTACATAACATTATTATGATATAGAACTAACGTTACCCTACAAAGAAGCAACGTTAGTTTTTCGGAAATGAGAAGGTAATCTTTTTCTCGTTGTCATCCCATACAAGATACGCATCAAACGTTTTTTCGCCTTTTTTAAATCCTTTGATTAAATCGGTCTTGCCGTGTTGCAACAGCTTTTTTACGTTCGTTTGCGAGATTTTTTTGCCGAGAATCGTTTTCGAAATTGTGAACGTACATTTCGTTTTGCCGTAGTTCGCACACCCGTAAAACTCGCCTTTATCGATCATCGTGCCGCCGCAATATTTGCATGTGCCGACCGGTTTTCCGAGCGTTGCTTTTGACGTCGTCCGCTGAATCGATGCCGTATCAAGACCGGAAAAGTTCCAGTCTTTCGACATTTCCAGCGCATCGGCAACGATTTTCGCCGATAATTTTTTGACTTGTTCCATAAACACGGAAGCCGACGCCTTCCCTTCGCCAATTTCGCTTAAACGCTGTTCCCATTTCGCCGTCATTTCCGGTGACGCTAAAATTTTATCGCCGATCGCCTCGATCAATACTTTCGCCTTGTCGGTCGCATATACTTGATTTTTCTTGACCTCGATATACTTTCGTTCTTTCAGCATCGTAATAATGCCGGCCCGCGTTGCTTCCGTGCCGAGCCCTTCCGTTTTCGCCAACACTTTTTCCAATTCTTCGTTTTCTAAAAATTTTCCGGCCGTTTTCATCAGCGTAATGAGCTGCCCTTCTGTATATCGCTTCGGCGGCTGTGTTTTTCCCTCTTTCACATGAACGTTTACGACATGTCCGTGCTCCCCTTCGGCAAGAGGCGGAAGAATCGCGGCATCGTCTTCATCACGCTGAACAATAATTTTTCGCCACCCTTCTTGAATTTGCTGTTTTCCTTTTGAAATAAATGTCGCCCGTCCATCCACAAGCGTCGTCACCGTCGTGTAATCAAAAATAGCATCTTCATGATGCGCCGCAAGTAAACGCTTGACGACTAAGTCATAAATGTTTCGCTCTTCTGCTGATAATTTCGCTGGATCAGTCACTTGCTCGGTCGGAATGATCGCGTAATGGTCCGTTACTTTCTTTTCGTTAACATAACGTTTATTATGTAAAATGGTTGCGTTAGGTAACGGAAAAAACGATTGGTATTCCGCAAACTGGCTTAATTTTTGCAAAATCTCAGGAAACGTTTCCGCTTCTCCCTTTGTCACATAGTTCGAATCCGACCGCGGGTACGATACGATTCCTTTTTGGTATAACTTTTGCAAAATATCCAACGTCTTTTTCGGCGAAAATTGGTACAGCTTGTTCGCCGTTGCTTGAAGCGAAGATAAATTAAATAAAAGCGGCGGCTGAAATACTTTTCGCTCTGTTTTCACTTCGCTCACTTCTGCCTGCTTTTGTTCACAGAACGCGGCGATTTTTTTCGCCAATTCTGGATCGCTCACCCGCGACTCATCATCTTTTACCCATTTGCCCTCATAGCGCTTGCCCCCGATATCGAACGTGGCGATGACTTCCCAAAACGGCTCCGGCTGAAATCGTTCAATTTCCTTTTCCCGTTTCACAATCAACGCCAATGTTGGCGTTTGCACCCGTCCGGCGGAAAAAACGTCGTTCATGCCTTTTTGTTTTAATAAAATGCTGTAAATGCGCGAGGCGTTCATGCCGACGAGCCAATCAGCGCAGGCGCGCGCATACGCTTCCTCGTATAACGGGCGCGTAGCTTTCTCCTCTAAAAGGGCGCGAAATCCCGCTTCGATCGCCTTTGGTGTCAACGACGAAATCCAAAGCCGTTTCATTGGCTTTTTCACGCCGCACATATGGATAATGTTGCGGACGATTAGCTCCCCTTCACGCCCAGCGTCACCCGCATGAATAATTTCCGTCACTTCAGGCTTTCGCAACAATTCTTTCACAATCTGAAACTGTTTGGCTTTCGCTTTTTCGACTTCATATTGAAAGCGATCAGGAATAATCGGCAACGTTTCAAGCTTCCACTGCTTCCATTCCGGACGGTACCGTTCAGGAGGCGCAAGCTGCAAAAGATGCCCGACCGCCCATGTCATGTACGCCCCTTTTGGAAAAAGCTCATTCGGAAAAATTTCGATATAACCTTGATGCTTTTTTGTTTGAAAAATCGACGCCAACGTCGCGCCTTGATCCGGCTTTTCCGCGATAATGACTTTCATCTATTTTTTCTTCCTTTCATAAACATGATCATTTTGTGCATACTACCTGTACAATAGAAAAATAAGGAAAGGAGCTGCCACATGAAACGATTATGTTCCATCGCTCTTGCGCTATCGATCATCTTGCCTAGCGAAACGAAAGCGGCAGAAATAAAAAACGATTCGGCATACACATGGAATCTTGCTGACATTTACCGTTCCGAACGCGAATTTACAAAAGATTATACATTCGTTGCCGACACGCTTCCACTACTATCATCGTATCAAGGAAAGCTAAAGAAAGAAAGCACTGTCGCTCAACTATTTGCAGCACATGAAAAAGTAGCGCGCACGCTCGATAAATTATCTCTGTACGCCCAGCTGCAACAAGATTTGAACATCGAAGACAAGCAAGCGGCTCATTTAAAAGCAAAAGTCGAAACGCTCGCTGCCGATTACGCCACAGCGACCGCCTTTATCGAACCAGAACTTTTATCGCTTCCAAAAGAAACGCTAGTGAAATGGCAAAAAAGCAATCGGTTAAAGCCATATGCACGCTATTTTGCCGAACTACTTGAACGAAAGCGGCATACATTATCGAAAAAAGAAGAACAACTACTCGCTAAGCTTTCACCGCTCGCTGATGAGGCAGAAAACATTTATAACCATGCTGCGCGCGGCGATTACACTCCGCCAACGATGAAAGGTGCGGATGGAAAAGCGGTATCTTTGACCGGAGGAAACTTTTTAAAAGCGTTGGAACATCCTAACCGCGCGTATCGCAAACAAGCGTTTCAAACATTTTTTAACAGCTTTGAAAGGATACAAAACACGGCGGCCGCCACATTATACGCCTCTGTAAAAGCAGACGAACTATACGCAAAAGCGCGGCGGTACAAATCGGGGCTCGATGCGGCGTTATCCGCTGATGACGTGCCAAAGCAAGTGTTTGACAATTTGCTTTCCACCGTCAACGATCGATTGCCGTCGCTGCACCGCTATATCGAACTGAGAAAAAAGGCGTTACAATTGGAACAAGTTCATAACTACGATTTATATGTTCCGCTTGTGTCGCCATCTGTCGCTAACAAAATGAAATTTCCGATCGAAAAAGCGCAGGCGCTTATTCTGGAAGGATTAAAACCGCTAGGAAACGAATATGTAAAACAAGTCCAATATGCTTTTCACCATCGCTGGCTTGACGTTTATCCGCGGCCAAAAAAATATACAGGCGGGTATAATACAGGCGCGTATGATACGCACCCGTTCGTTTTATTAAACTACGATCAATCGCTAGATGAGGTACTGACGATCGCCCATGAAATCGGCCATGCGATGAACTCCGTCTTTACAAATAAAACGCAGCCGTACCATTATTCCGGCCAGTCGATCTTTACGGCCGAAGTCGCGTCAACAGCGAACGAATGGCTCATGATGGATTACTTACTAAAACAGGCGAAAACAGATGAAGAAAAACTGTACTTACTGAACCAACAAATCGACCAAATTCGTGGCGCATTATATACGCAAGTGATGTATTCCGAATTTGAACAGGCCATTCACGAGAAAGTGCGCAACGGGGAAAGTTTAACCGCTGAAGAACTGAATAAGATGTGGCTTCGCTTGCTGAAAAAATATTACGGACCTGCGTATGCCGCCGATTCGGAAACAGCGCTCGGCTGGCTGCGCATTCCGCATTTTTACGACGCATTTTATGTTTACAAATACGCCACATCACTTGCTGCGTCGTTTGAGCTCGTCAAACAAATCAAAGAAGACCAAACAGGCATGGCGACAAAGCGTTATTTGCAGTTTTTACGCGCGGGTACATCCGATGATCCGATTCCATTATTAAAAAAAGCCGGAGTCGATATGATGTCACCGAAGCCGCTCAACAACCTTCTCACCTACTTCGACTCACTCGTCAACGAAATGGAACAACTTTTGCACAAACAAGGGAAATTATAAAAGCGAAATAAGCCGCTTCCATTATACGGAAGCGGCTTATTTTTTACGACACCTGTTCGTTTTCTACTCCCTTTACCGATTTCAACTGCATTCGCAAAATCAATGATTGAATGATCGAAAAGCACCCGCCGACGACCCAATAGAGCGATAAAGCGGACGGAACAGAGCTTGCCCCCATAAAAATCATAATTGGCATAATATACATCATCATCGCCATTTGCGGCATTTGCTGCTCCGTCATCGACGGCGACAGCTTCATTGAAATAAACGTCGTCACCGCCGCTAAAACCGGCAAAATAAAATACGGATCACGATGGCCAAGCTCCACCCATAAAAACGAATGCGTCGTAATTTCTTCCGTACGCCGAATGGCGTAATAAAGCGCCATAAAAATCGGCATTTGAATGAGCGCCGGTAAGCAGCCGCTCATCGGATTGACCCCATGCTTCTGATACAGCTGCATCATTTCTTGCTGTAGCTTTTGTTGTGTTTCCATATCTTTTCCTTTATACTTTTCTTGCAACTTTTGCATTTCTGGACGAAGTTTTTGCATCGCCAGCGACGCTTTGAACTGCTTTAACATTAACGGCAATAACGCAAAGCGAACGATTAGCGTCACAGCAATAATCGCTAACCCGTAGTTTCCGCCAAATCCGCTTCCGAGCATCAAAAGCAATTTTGACATCGGATAAACAAAATAATGATCCCATATTCCTTGGCTATGTTCATTAATCGGTGCATTGTTACTGCAACCGCTTAACAGCGCTGCCAGCGTCAGTAAAACGAAAACCCATTTTTTCTTCATATTTTGATCCTCCTTGTTTGTTCAATGACTGATGAAACGAACAAGGAGTGGCCTTCCTTCTTCATCGGAAACGTTCGATCGTTCCCGCACAGGGATTTTCCGTTGTTGCGATGTAAACAAGCGATGAATTGGAAACAATACAACGCAATCGTATTGATGATGATCAAATCGTTTAACATCATAAAACGTAACGTGGCCAAGAAATGCTTTATTTTTTCTATATTGATTCATGTAGCATTTCATCGCTACGAAAAACGCACTAAACAAAAATAAATACGGCAATAAATCGAAGGGCGTTTCCATCAGCCCCACCTCTCTTCATTCAACTTACATACATAAACATAACAGATTCCATCAGCAAAGAAAAGAAGAATCTATCCACTCACATCCATTGGCGCAGCAGTAATAGAAACGATCGCCACCATTCATAAAACAAATGATATTGGCTTCCTATGTAAATCAACAGCGCAAACGCTCCGTAAAACAACACGGTTTCTAACGCACTTCCCGTTCGATAGAGCGGAATTTTATAACGTTTTGTTTGAAACGGCCATAAAAGCGGCACCCCTTGAACCGACAAAAAGTCCGCGATAATATGAAACAAATATCCTAACACAAATCCGATCGAAAATGTAGAAGACGATTCAACCATCACAATGAAAGCAATGACTGCCCATACAAACAGCGAATGCGTCATGCCCCGATGCCCAAACGCTTCCTTCACTTTATGAGACATTCCGAGCGAACGCCGTCCGACATACGACTTCGGCTCATCAATATCTGGAAGCAAACTCCCTATGATGATTCCCGCCGTATAGCTCGCGGTAAACGGCAAGGGCGTGTATGCTGCCGTTACCGCTCCAATACAGAGCGACGTCATAATATGTGAATGATAACGCAATTTTCATCACCTGCAACATACTTTTGTTTATTATATCACAAAAAGAATATTTGTTCGTTTTTTTAACATTGTTTAATTTTTCGTCACCTTTTGACAGATTTGTGACAATCACGCAAAGTGTGATGAAGTTAACATCGATTCGTTTTCAATATGTTTATAGTAAAATTATACAAATTGATTTTCAAGGAGTGAAACGATGTGAACAAGAAAAAATCTCCGTTTTTCAACCGTTTCAAATATATTCAGCCAATTGAACGGTATGCGAACAACCATAGTGAAGTGACGTATGGCGACCGTGATTGGGAAAACGCTTACCGTCGCAGATGGCAGCACGATAAAGTCGTTCGTTCGACACATGGGGTCAACTGTACAGGATCTTGCAGCTGGAATATTTACGTGAAAGACGGCATCGTTACGTGGGAAGGCCAACAGCTCGACTATCCGTCGACAGGACCTGACATGCCGGATTTTGAACCGCGCGGCTGTCCTCGCGGCGCAAGCTTTTCATGGTACATTTACAGTCCTCTCCGCGTCAAATATCCATATGTACGCGGCGTGTTGATGGATATGTGGAAAGAAGCATTAAAAGAGCATAAAAATCCGCTTGATGCATGGAAAAGCATTGTCGAAAATCCGGAAAAAGCAAAGCGTTATAAACAAGCGCGCGGAAAAGGCGGATTCGTTCGCGCCGAATGGGACGAAGCATTAAAGCTTGTCGCAACTTCTCTTTTATATACGGTCATGAAGTACGGTCCTGACCGCAACGTTGGGTTTTCGCCGATTCCGGCGATGTCGATGGTCAGCCATGCAGCTGGGGCACGCTTTATGTCATTGATGGGCGGGCCGATTTTAAGTTTTTACGATTGGTATGCCGACTTGCCTCCTGCTTCGCCGCAAATATGGGGCGATCAAACCGATGTTCCTGAATCGAGCGACTGGTACAACTCCGGCTACATTATTACATGGGGCTCAAACGTTCCGATGACGCGCACACCAGATGCCCACTTCTTAGCGGAAGTGCGCTACAAAGGCACAAAAGTCGTTTCGATCAGCCCTGATTTCGCAGAATCGACTAAATTTGCGGATGACTGGATGAGCGTTAAACAAGGAACAGACGGTGCCCTCGCGATGGCAATGGGACACGTCATCTTAAAAGAATTTTACGTTGACCGTCAAGTCGACTACTTTATCCGTTACGCAAAACAATATACCGACTTCCCGTTCCTTGTCACATTGCAAAAGCAAGAAAACGGCCAATTCGTTGCCGACCGTTTCTTAAACGCGAACGATATCGGCCGCCAAACAACAAACGGCGAATGGAAACCGGCGCTTTGGAACGATGCCACGAATACATTTGCGGTTCCAAACGGCACGATAGGTTCTCGCTGGGAAGATAAAGGAAAATGGAACTTGCATTTAGTCGACGAACAAACAGAAGAACCGATCGATCCTCGCCTTTCGTTGTTAGGAATCGAAGACGAAATTGCAACGGTGCAAATTCCGTACTTCTCTCATGACGGAAATAAAATTCTCGAACGGGCTGTTCCGATGAAAAAAGTGCAGACAGAAACAGGTGAATTATATGTCACAACCGTCTATGACTTAATTCTTGCCAACTACGGTGTTGACCGTGGCATCGGCGGAACGGTCGCCAAAACGTTCGACGACCCGATTCCGTTCACTCCGGCATGGCAAGAAGCGATCACCGGCGTCAAACGCAAACTCGCCATCAAAATCGCCCGTGAATTTGCGCAAAACGCCATCGACACAAACGGTCGGTCGATGATTATCGTCGGAGCTGGAATTAACCACTGGTTTAACTCCGATACAATTTACCGCGCCGTACTGAACCTTGTCTTATTCGTCGGAGCGCAAGGAGTCAACGGCGGCGGCTGGGCTCACTACGTCGGCCAAGAAAAACTAAGACCAGCAGAAGGATGGCAAAACATCGCCACTGCCCGCGACTGGCAAATGCCACCGAAACTGCAAAACGGAACGTCGTTCTTCTATTTCGCAACCGATCAATGGCGCTATGAAGAAACGCCGGTAGGCGAACTTGTATCGCCAGTTGTAAAAGAAGCTCGCTACCAACATTATGCGGACTATAACGTGCTTGCTGCTCGCCTTGGCTGGCTGCCGTCTTACCCGACGTTTGAAAAGAGCGGCATTGACCTTTACAACGAAGCAGTGCAAGCGGGAGCGAAAACACCGGAAGAAGTCGGTAAATATATCGCCACCCAATTGAAAGAGAAAAAATTGCACTTTGCGATTGAAGACCCAGATAACGAGAAAAACTTCCCGAGAAACTTAATCGTTTGGCGGGCCAACTTAATCTCAAGCTCGGGTAAAGGTCACGAATATTTCTTAAAACATTTGCTTGGCACGACAAACGGTCTTATGAACGATGACTACGACAGCTTGCGCCCGGAAGAAATTACATGGCGCGACCAAGCACCGGAAGGAAAACTCGATTTACTTATTAACTTAGATTTCCGCATGGCTGGAACGGCTCTTTATTCAGATGTCGTTTTACCTGCTGCTACATGGTATGAAAAACACGACTTAAGCAGCACAGACATGCATCCGTTTATTCATCCGTTTAATCCGGCGATTTCGGTGCCATGGGAAGCGCGGTCTGACTGGGAAATTTTCAAATCGCTCGCCAAAGCGGTGTCGGAGCTGGCGAAAGAACTAAATATGAAACCGATTAAAGAAGTCGTCGCAACGCCGATTCTCCACGATACACCGCAAGAATTGGCGCAACCGCTCGGAAAAGTAAAAGATTGGAGCAAAGGCGAATGCGAACCGATTCCAGGAAAGACAATGCCGCAAATCCACGTCGTCGAACGCGATTATACGCAGCTGTTCGACAAAATGACAGCACTTGGCCCGAACATCGCCAAACTGCCATACGGCATTAAAGGCATTAACTGGTCGGCGCAAGAAGAATATGAAAAGTTGAAAAAAGTGTTAGGAACTGTCCAAAAAGCGAGCATCGCCGATGGCTGCCCGGATATGAGCGAAGCGAAAAAAGTCGCAGAAGCAATTTTAACATTGTCATCTACCACAAACGGAAAAGTCGCGGTGAAAGCATGGGAAGCACTAGAGAAGAAAACAAGTCTTGAATTAAAAGACTTAGCAAGCGAGCGCGAAGAAGAATGCTTCACGTTTGAACAAATTACAGCACAGCCAAAGCCCGTCATCACCTCCCCTGCTTTCAGCGGTTCGGAAAAAGGAGGTAGACGTTATTCACCGTTTACAACGAACGTCGAGCGGCTCATTCCGTGGCGGACGTTAACAGGACGGCAATCGTTCTATGTCGATCATGAATTAATGCAAGAGTTTGGCGAAACGATGGCAACGTTTAAACCGATTTTACAGCATAAGCCGTTCAAAAAAGGCCGTCCGCAAGTAGAAGGAAAAGAAATTACGTTGAACTATTTAACACCGCATAATAAATGGTCTGTCCATAGCATGTATTTCGATTCGCAGCCAATGCTTACCCTATTTCGCGGCGGACCGACGATTTGGTTGAACAAAGACGATGCGGAAGAAGCGGGCATCAAAGATAACGATTGGATCGAATGTTTCAACCGAAACGGTGTCGTCGTGGCACGCGCAGTCGTTTCACATCGGATGCCAAGAGGAATGGCGTTTATGCACCATGCACAAGATCGTCATATTAACGTGCCTGGTACGAAATTAACAAACAACCGCGGCGGTACGCATAACAGCCCGACACGCATCCATGTCAAACCGACCCATATGATCGGCGGCTACGCGCAGCTAAGCTACGGCTTTAACTATTACGGCCCGACCGGCAACCAGCGCGACTTGAACGTCATTATCCGCAAATTGAAGGAGGTTGATTGGCTTGAAGATTAAAGCGCAAGTCGGCATGGTCATGAATTTAGATAAATGCATCGGCTGCCATACGTGCAGCGTCACATGCAAAAACACGTGGACGAACCGTCCAGGTGCCGAGTATATGTACTTCAACAACGTCGAAACAAAACCTGGCATCGGCTATCCAAAACAATGGGAAGACCAAGAAAAATATAAAGGCGGCTGGGAATTAAGAAACGGCGAACTTCATTTAAAATCCGGTTCAAAAGTCAACCGCCTGCTCAACTTGTTTTATAACCCGTACCAACCGACGATCGATGATTACTATGAGCCATGGAATTACGATTATGAAACATTAACGAACAGCCCTCAGAAAAAATATCAGCCCGTCGCTCGGCCAAAATCAGCGATTACCGGCGAATTTATGGAGCTTTCGTGGGGGCCAAACTGGGAAGACGATTTAGCCGGCGCTCACACTACCGGTCTTCAAGACCCGAACGTATTGAAAATGGAAGAATCGATTAAAACGGAATTTGAACATGTATTTATGATGTATTTGCCGCGCATTTGCGAACATTGCATCAACCCTCCATGCGTGTCTAGCTGTCCATCCGGAGCCATGTATAAACGAGACGAAGACGGTATCGTATTAGTGGACCAAAACGCATGCCGCGCATGGCGTTATTGCGTCACGAGCTGTCCGTACAAAAAAGTGTATTTTAACTGGCAAACAAATAAAGCAGAAAAATGTACGCTCTGCTTCCCGCGCATTGAAGCCGGCATGCCGACGATTTGCTCGGAAACGTGCGTTGGCCGCATCCGTTATATCGGCGTCATGTTATACGACGCAGACAAAGTAAAAGAAGCGGCTAGCGTAGAAAATGAAAAAGACTTGTATCATGCACAACTTGACATTTTCTTAGACCCGCATGACCCAGAAGTGATTGCGAAAGCAAAAGAAGCGGGCATTCCACAAGAGTGGATCGAAGCAGCGCAAAAATCGCCGATTTACAAAATGATTATCGATTGGAAAATCGCCCTTCCGTTGCATCCTGAATATCGCACGATGCCAATGGTATGGTATATTCCACCGCTCAGCCCGATCATGAACATGATCGAAGGCAAAGGAAGCGATGCAACGGAAGATGACATCTTCCCTGCCATCGAGCAAATGCGCATCCCGATCGAATATTTAGCGAACTTATTAACCGCGGGCGATCAAACACATATTCGCACAACGTTGAAAAAAATGGCGGTGATGCGCCAATATATGCGCGCGGTGCAAACGAATAAACAACCAAATGTGAAAGTCATGGAAGAACTCGGTTTAAGCGAGCAAGCTATTCAAGAGATGTATCGTTTACTCGCGATTGCCAAATATCATGACCGTTTCGTCATTCCGGCATCGCACCGTGAAGAAGTCGCGAATTTATCCGCAGAACAAGGCAGCTGCGGCTTGTCGTTTGCCGGCGGCCCTGGTTCTTGCGGAACACTCTCATAACGGGGGATTGTTATGAACTACGAACAAGCACAAACCGTTTTCCAATGCGCTTCGTATTTGTTATCTTATCCAGATGACGAATGGTATCGCGAGTTAGACGGTTGTTTACAAGTGATCGACGATTTGCCACATCGGCAAATCGTCCAAAATATAAAAAAGTTTATTGAATATATTCAAACATTGCCGGCACGTGAACGAATCGAAACATACGTCTATACGTTTGATTTCGGCAAAAAAACGAATTTATACGTCACGTATATGAATACAGGCGAACAACGGGAACGCGGGTTAGAGCTGCTTGCGTTGAAACAACAATATAAAGCCGCAGGATTCGATGTTACGGACAAAGAGTTGCCGGACTATTTGCCATTAATGCTTGAATTCGCTTCACAAGCAGAGCAGCAATATGTCGTGCCTATTTTTCAAAAATATTGGCGGAACATCGAAGAAATTCGCAACCAACTGATCGCCAGCGAAAATTACTATACTGCCGTCTTTAACATCATTTTCATGGCGTTAGAAGAAATCGGTGTGAAACCATTGCCGAAAGGAAGTGTGTGAGCATGTTGAATCAATTTCTTTGGGGCACTCTCCCCTACATCATTTTGACCATTTTTATCGGCGGTCACATTTATCGCTACAACCATGACCAGTTCGGCTGGACGTCGAAATCAAGCGAAATGTTGGAGAAAAAAGAGTTGCGGCTTGGTAGCTTGCTGTTTCACTGGGGGATTATTTTCGTGTTCATCGGCCACGTTATGGGCATTTTAATCCCGGGAGGAGTTTATGAAGCGATTGGCATCTCAGAAGAAACGTATCATTTCATTGCTCTTATCTTTGGGATTCCAGCAGGCATTGCAGCAGCAATCGGTTTACTTATTTTAATTCACCGCCGTCTAACAATTAAACGAATCATCATGACGAGCAGCCGTGGTGACTTTCTTGCACTGTTTTTCCTTGCAGTAGTTGTGTTAACTGGATTATCCTCTACATTTTTAAACATTGATTCAGATGGATTTGATTATCGTACAACGATTGGTCCATGGTTTAGAAGTTTATTCATGTTCCAACCGGACCCGGCGTATATGGAAAATGTGCCGGTATGGTTTAAAATTCACATTTTAGCGGCGTTCGGCATTTTTGCGGTATGGCCGTTTACAAGATTAGTTCACGTATTTAGCCTTCCGCTTCGCTACCTCAACCGCAGCTATGTCGTGTATAGAAAACGAATGCCGAAACAAGCCAACACTTCTAACCAAATTCGATAATAAAGAAAACGACTCTCCTCATTCCAAGTGAGGAAAGTCGTTTTCTTTTTAAATCGCCTGAATTTTTTGAGCGAGTTCCTCTTTTTCATCGTTTGACAATAGTTTTTCCGCCATCGGAAATAAGACGTGTTCTTCTTTCATAAAATGTTCCGTCAAAATGTGGTACGCATTGATGACGTAAAACGCTAGTTGCTTCGCCGCTTCACGATTGACTGTGCCGGAAAGGTGAGCGGTTTGCTCTAAAAACGTTGCGATGTTCCGCTTTGCTTGGTCGTGTTCGTATTCCATGACCGCAATCGGTCCTGACGTTCGGCCGATATATTGCGCCATCATCGGAAACAATACGCCTTCTTCCCGTTGCGAATGCGGATCTAATTGCTCCAAAAACGATTGGACGTTTTCGCGCAAGGTGAGCAACGCTTCTTTCCAATCCGCTGTTTCGTCGTTTTGGCCAATTTGTTGCGCCATGTCCACTAATTGTTGTTTTTGTTCGTTTAACGGTCCGTGTTCGTCTTTTAATTGTTGCAGCGCTGGGCATAGTTGCACATCGCCGTCATGCGCCATCATACAAGGTGACAATTCCATTTACTATCCCTCCTTCTCATTCCATCTCTTATTTTACCGCTATGCGTCTACAAGCGTTGTGATATGAATCACTTGTTTACTTTTTTCTAAGAAAAGAAGGCTATTTATAATGCTGTTTCATATATATAAAACTAAAGGAGGGATCGTATGTTGCCAAATTTCGAAGAGTTTTATCCAATCGCCGTTGTTCCAATGGGAGAAAACGATCATGCGACATTTATCGAAACGTTTTCTAATAATAAAGAAACGACCGCCACCCATTGGCTTATAGCGCTAGAAGGAACGTCGACGAACCTCGGAATATACCACTGGAACGTCATCGTATATCCAGCGAATGATACCACTGTTTTTTATTTTGACTACTTGCGCTTTAGTTCCCCACCGCTTTGCTCGTTCCATGAAGCAGCATTGTTAGCGAACGATATTAAAACACAAATAAAAACCGATGAATTTTTAACAAAAAAACAACTTTTTCTCCCCTTTTTTGCCGCTGATTGTGAAAATACATACATATAAGAAAAAGGCAGGCCCGCAAACGGACCTACCTCTTCACATTATAAATCCGGATGTTCATGTTTCGCTTTTAGACGGCGCCATCTCCGCTCAACTTCTTGTTCAAACTCGAGTAAAAGATCACGATTTTCTTCTTTTAGTAAATGTTTTGTTTTGCCCATGTATTTTAACCATTCACTTAACGGAATGCGTTTGTTTTTCTCTTCAGGGTCATACGTAATTGTCGTAATGCCGCGCTCGACTTCATAGAGCGGGAAGAAGCAAGAGTTGACAGCCGCTTCCATAATTTTTTCCCCGTACCGTTCTTCTGATTTCCAGTTTAACGGGCATGTAATAAGCAACTTTCCATACACCGTTCCGACGTTTTGCGCATACCATTGCGCTTTTGCCGCTTTTTTAATTAAATCTTGCGGGAACGCTTCGGTTGCGGTAAATACGTATGGAATGTTTGTCGCCGCCATAATTTGCGCCGTATCTTTATGATGGAACGCTTTTCCTTTTTGCGTTTTCCCAACCCCTGTTGTGCTTGTCATATGCCCCATTGGCGTCGAATAAGACATTTGCGAACCGGTATTCATATACCCTTCGTTGTCATATTCAAGCATAATCAGTTTATGGTTGCGAAGCGCTGTACCGATGGCTGACCCCATGCCGATATCCATTCCGCCGTCACCGGTAACCATCACAAATGTGACGTCATCGGATACTTGAATTTCCCCGCGGCGCTTCATCTCGAAAAACGCTTCGACCGCTCCTGACAACGTCGCCGGCCCGTTTTGGAACAAGTTGTGAATCATCGTCTGTTTATGTGAACTGTACGGATAAGCAGTTGTCACGACATACGCGCAGCCTGTCTGGAATAACACGACAACATCGCCTTCAATGCCTTTAAAAAACAGCTCTAACCCTGGGAAAATACCGCACCCTGGACAAGCCCCATGACCCGGCGCAAGCCGTTTCGGTTTCGCCGTTAATGCGCGCAACGGCGGAACTTTCACTTTTAACCGTTTCGTTTCTTCATCTTCGGTTACTTGAATGAGGCCTGTTTTAAAGGCATCGCCGTGCATCGGTTCGATCACTCGCTGTAACTTTTGCTCTGGACGGCCCGGCATATGGCCGAAATAGTCGAACGGTTTTTCGGCGTATCCTTTTTCCATCGCGTCGATCGCCATTTGGAAAAACGCTTCTGCTTCATCCGCATAAAAGTCTTTCCCACCGACACCGAAGACGCGGCTTAACACGATCGTTTTGTTTTCCGGATCGCTTTGCAACGCCGATTTTACTTCATGCGTCATATTTGGCCCGTGCGCTCCGTAAGAATCGGCACGTTCCCCGATCAACAGCGCTTTCACGTGTTTTAACGCTTGGCGAATTTCTTCCGCTGGGAACGGACGAATAATATTCGGGCTAATAACGCCTGCTTTAATGCCTTTCGCCCGCAATTTATCGACTACGTCTTTTGCTGTTTCCGCAGCAGAATTTAATAAAAAGAGCGCTACTTCGGCATCGTCCATTTGATATAAATCAAGCACAGAATACTCGCGGCCCGATAAAGCGGCGTATTCGCGTGCCACTTGTTTAAATACTTCTCCTGCACGATACAGCGCTTCGGACTGCTGATAGTTGTTATTAATTAAATCGTCGCCGTTCATATGCGCTCCGATCGTAATCGGATTTTTCGGATCGGCCGCGTTCGGAAATTCCGTTGGGCGCTCGCCGACAAACGCTTGGACAACACTGCGGTCTTTAAAATATTGTACTTTTCGTTTTTGGTGAGACGTAAAGAAGCCATCGTAAGCAACGATAACCGGCAGACGGACGTCCGCATGCTCCGCGATTTTCAATGCCATAATGTTCATATCATAGACGGCTTGCGGTGTGCGTGCCAGCAAAATGACCCAACCGGTGTTTAGCGCAAAATAAAGATCGGAATGGTCTCCGCGAATATCAAGCGGCCCACTAATCGAGCGAGTGACTAAGTTCATGACCATCGGAAACCGCGTTCCTGATTGCACCGGCAGCTGCTCGAGCATATACATGAGCCCGTTGGCGCTTGTCGCATTAAACACGCGCGCGCCCATGACAGATGCTCCGTAACAAATGCCGGCCGAGCCGTGCTCGCCATCAGCGGCAATAAGTTGAATATGATGCTCGCCGCGCGTTTTCATTTGGTCCAACAGCTGGGCAATTTCAGTAGAAGGTGTAATTGGGAAATAGCCCATAATATGATAGTTAATTTGTGCAGCCGCCAATGCCGCCATTTCGTTTCCTGATTCAAATGTTGTGACTTGTTCGGCTTTTGTTGTCACTTTTTCTTCTAGCATCGCCATCAATATATCCCCCCTGCCACGAATGGGAATTTTTGTTTCACCCGATGTTGTTCCGCAAATCCGATTTGTTCTCTTTCCGCCGTTAGCGCGGAAGTTGGACAGGCTTCGACACATTTTAAACAGCCTTTGCAATATTGATAGTCAATCCCTCGCAAAAACATTTGTTTGCGTCCCTTTTTGTCTTCCCCTTCTTCCCAAACAAAGCAAAAATCTGGACAAACAGTATCACAGGCGACGCAATGAATGCATTTTTCCTCTTCCCATTTCGGCAAAAATCCTTGGCGCGAGCCGCTTAAATCTTTCAAAATGCTATTGGCGTTAGCGGAGATGATACCGCCGATTTCTTGCGTTTCATAACCTAAAAGCGGCTCTGGGCGTGAAAACGTTTTTCCGCGCGCAGATTCAGGGGCTTCATACGTTTTAAAACGAACTTCGTGATAGCCTCTTTCAAACGTGCGAATATTTGATTCGACTAAGTGAGGGTATTTTTTTTCAAACGTTTTGCGAATGACTTGTTTCATTGCTTCCGCATCTAGGAAATCACAGACGCGGAATAGCGCACCAAGCATCGCCGTATTGACTTTCGTTTTTTCTTCAACGGCAATACCAAGCGCATCAACAACGGCAAGCGTTCCGTATTCTAAACGCAAATCGCGCTTAATTTCATCAAACTCTCTTGTCGAGTTGACTAAAACAATGCCATCTGGTGCTAAACCGCTTACGACATCGACCATTTTATAAAGCGCTTCGTGAAATACGCCGATGACGTGCGGTTCTTCAATCGGGCTATGGGCGCGAATTTCTACGTCTGGGTCACAGAAACGGATAAAACTTTTCACTGGCGATCCTTTTTTCTCGGAACCATAAGAAGAAAAGTTAGAACCGTTCAAGCCAAGCCCTAATACACCTGCCTCCGTAAGCATTTTTCCTGCTAAATTCGCCCCGAGCCCCCCAATCGATTCAAGGCGAATTTCAAAAAAACCGAGTTCATTTTTTTTCGGTAAAATCGACATGTTATCCCCCCTATGGAATAGAACTTGTATGCCCCCCTTTTTCACATTTTAATAAAAAAACCGTAAAAAAGATGTGACAAAAATCAAACATTTAGAATTTTATTAATAGTACACTAGAAAAAATCTCTTCATTTTATAAGGATTTTGATTATATAACAGAGCTTTTGTTGTATTATAACAGATTTCAAAAATAAAAAACTTAGAGAACAAAATGCTCTCTAAGTTTTATCGTTGTTCAAAATATTTTGCGAGCGTAACAATCATCGCTCCCATTCGTTCTAACTCTGGAGAAACGATACGGTCGATTCCTTCTTCTGAAAGCGCTTCTGCGGTCACTTTTCCGACGGCGCAAGCGACTACTTTTTCGGAGAAAGCGCGGCGCAATCGTTCAACATCTTTTTTCTCCTTCGCAAACGAAAAGAAAAAGCGCACTTGCATCGCCGTTGTAAAACAAACGGCATCGACTTGTTGTTCAACAATTTCGTCATATAACGTTTCAAGAACATCATCATCCGGAGCAACATGCCGGTAAGGAAGCAGCTCTGTATATAGAGCGCCACATTCTAAAAGAAATTGTTTCAACGTTGGCGCTGTATCCCCGTGCAATTGGACGACAACGCGTTTACCTGTAAAAGAAAACGATTGAAGTGAACGAATCAGCCCTCTTGTCGTTCCGTCATCGCTTTCCGCAACAAACGATACGCCGATTTTTTTTAGCGCCGCTACCGTTTTATATCCTCGGACAGCAATTTTAGCTTGCTGGATCGTTTCCAGCCATTGTTCTTTCACACCGCCTCGTTCTGCTGCCTCTAATAACGTTTCAACACCGATACCGGTCGTAAACATCATCCAATCCGGTTTCATACGGATGATGTCGCGAATTTCTTGTGTAAGCTCTTCTTCTTTAGAAAATACTGTCCCTTGCGCCGGACGTACAAGCGGAATCCCACCTTGCTTCTCAATAAGTGTTGTCATTTCGTCCAATTTTCTTGATGCGCATAATACAATTCGTTTTCCTTTCAACGGATAAGCCCCCTTATCTTTTTGTTCCATTCTAAAATAGGAAGCAATCGTTCGGCAACTAAAAAAGAACGGCGATGAAGCCGCTCTTTGTCGCTTATACTGTTCCCCTCTTCTATCAAACGAACCGTAAATGCGGGTAGGTTGAATGGATACAACTTCGTCTAAAGCAATGTTCATTAACTGCATGTTCCGGTTATACACAAATAGTTTCTTCACATCTTTATATAGCTTCACTGGTAAAAATGTTGCTTCCCCTTGCTGCGTCTTAATCTTGACAGGTTGTTTTTGTTGAATCCATTTAAGTAGCTGTCTGTATTGATCCCCCGTCATTGTCGACTCCCCCTTTTCCATTTCGTTACACTAAAATTATAAAAAAACGGGCGTAAACAATAAATGAAAAAAAATCAACAAATTCCCATCAAAAAAAGGCGAATGGTGTCGTTAAGATGAATCGCGTTGAAAAAGTGAGGTTTATGTCAAAACAACTCTAATGATTCCCGCTTAACATTTGACAGCTTGTTTGTTTCCAATGACAATGGAATCAATTAGCAGAGGGGGAGTGAAAGGGATGATCGACGGTTCATCCCTTTTTCATTTATCCATTCCATACTTTCACAAAAAACGTTCGTTGGCGCGGTCCGTCATACTCGCAAAAATAAATGCCTTGCCATGTTCCTAAAAGAAGTTTTCCATTTGTAATAATGATGTGCTGAGAAGCGCCGACCGTGCTCGCTTTCATATGTGCCGCTGTATTTCCTTCCGCATGGCGATCAAGCGGATGCTCCCACGGATACGTTTCATCAAAACGCCGCATCATATCCCGCTTCACATCTGGATCAGCATTTTCGTTAATCGTAATCCCCGCCGTTGTATGCGGGCAGTAAACGAGTGCGACACCTTCTTCTATTCCTGATTTTTGTACCACTTCTTCGACGAAATGCGTAATCTCAATCATTTCATCCCTTTTCGCTGTGCGCAATGAAAAAGCTTGCAACATATTCTTCCCTCCGAATCAATCGTTTGTCAGAAAAAAGCGGTTTTTGTTACTCTTACATTATAACTCAAAGGAAAAAGGAAGGACGAGCAATGAAACGATATGAAAATTTAGATCATGTTTCGACGAAAAAAACGTTTGCCGATTTTCGGCGCTGGCAACAGGAACGGAAACATAAGCAAAAAGATCTTTCATACCAAGTTCCGCACGTTGATCCGCCGGAATATAAACAACTTCATACGAATCGGTCACACCCGTTGTTGGCATGGATAGGCCATTCGACATTTGTGATTCAACTAGGCGGTATCACGATCGTCACGGATCCCGTTTGGGCGATGCGAATGGGAACAGCTAAGAGACTGACTGCACCGGGGATTGCAATCGACGATATGCCAAATGTAGATGTCGTGCTCATTTCCCACGGACATTACGATCATTTACATTTTGCGAGCATAAAAAAACTCAAAGGTAACCCCCGCTTTTTTGTTCCGGTTGGACTTGGCCGCTTATTCCGGCGAAGAAGATATAAAAATGTTACGGAATATTCATGGTGGGAAGAAAAGGAGTATAAAGGGGTGACATTCACTTTTGTGCCTGCGCAGCATTGGACGAGACGGACGCTGTTTGATATGAACACGTCCCATTGGGGCGGATGGGTCATTGAAGCAGAAAGACAGCCGACGTTTTATTTTGTGGGCGACAGCGGCTATTTTCGTGGCTTTCGCGAGATTGGCGAACGATTTTCCATTGATTATGCCCTTTTGCCGATTGGCGCTTACGAACCGGAATGGTTTATGGGTCCGCAGCACGTCACTCCTGAAGAAGCGGTACAAGCTTTTCTTGATTGCAGGGCTAAAACATTCATTCCGATGCATTACGGCGCCTTTCGCCTTGCTGACGATACGCCGAAAGAAGCGCTTGTCCGCTTGATGGCGGAATGGCAACGCCGCCAACTCGAACCTGAGCGGTTAAAATGCTTAAAACTGGGCGAAGTGCTCGATTGTAGCTTTTCGTCTTTGCGTGAAAAAGTACCTATTTTTTAGGTGCTTTTTCATAAGGTGATTTGCCTCTAGTTATCGTAACCGCAAAAGACGTACGGTTCTTCTGGCTGTTTAATCGAATGCCACGACTCGACTTGCACGTACGGAATCATCGCGTTGTACGGTTGATAATAAATCGTTGACAATTTTCCTTTAATATGAATCCTATCATCGTTTTTTAGCTTCGCCGCTTCTGGAAATGGCATCAACAGCCCATATACCCCCGAATCAGCGATGCAATGAATGTGCCGAACCGCAACAGAAACAACTCGTTTTTGCTCGTCGTTTCATCGTGATAAACGAAGCCGTCCATCTCAACTTCTTTATCGCTGAACTCGCCTAGAAATTGATAAATCGTTTCAATCCCTTTAAATCATTTCGATCGTTTAAAACAAGCCGAGATTGTTTGGAAAACCGCACCAATTCTTTTTGCATTAAATCATCATATCCGTCTTTGCTACAATAAATGCTTGTATCTGGACGAAGAAATTGGCGCTGTACAAACGGATTGTTCACTTTTCGCATCGAATCCGGGTATATGAAATCCTTTCGCCTTCACAATATCCGAGTCAAGCGTCGTAATCGGAAACAATAGCGCCGATACAATGGAAAAGATAAATACGACATTTTATTTTTCGGCACCACTTTTGCACCATTTCTTCCGTCACGAACATTTGAATGATTCCTGAAATAAATACACCGATTAATACAAAAGGCATCGATTCTATCAAAATACTAACAAAAATCGTGTTCAGCTGCAGAAAGGACTTCATCTTGCCCACATTCTCCTTTAAGTGATGAAAATAGGAGCTACAACCGTTCATGTTATCATGAATTATCATTTGTTTTCATGAGAAATTGATGAAATTTTGCCATAAAAAAACGGAGCATTCTCTGCCCCGTTTTTTCTCTTCATCTATTATTCTTTCACTTCTTTTTTCCATAATCCGACCATAAGTGCTGTGACAACCGAACCGATTAAAATCGCAAGCACGTATAACCATGCACTTCCTTTGACGATCGGGATGACGAAAATGCCGCCGTGCGGTGCTGGGAGACCGATGCCAAACAACATCGTTAACGCTCCGGCAATGGCAGAACCGACAATGATCGAAGGAATGACACGTACTGGGTCGGCTGCTGCGAATGGAATCGCCCCTTCGGTAATAAACGACGCTCCCATAATGTAGCACGTTTTTCCTGCTTCACGCTCTGCTTTTGTAAATTTATTTTTGAAGAATGTCGTCGCTAGCGCTAACCCTAACGGCGGCACCATTCCGCCCGCCATAATCGCTGCATGCGGCGCATAGTTTCCGGCATCAATCATCGCAAGACCGAATGTAAAGGCTGCTTTATTAATTGGACCGCCCATATCGACCGCCATCATTCCGCCAAGAATTAAGCCTAATAATACGAGGTTTCCTGTCCCCATATTGGAAAGCCACTGTTTCATTCCGTCGTTTAATGCTTTGACCGGGTCAATGACGACATACATCATCACAAGACCTGTCAATAACACACCGAATAACGGATAAATAAGTACCGGTTTAATTCCTTCAAGCGATTGCGGCAACCCGCTAAACGCTTTCTTTAACCCAACGACTAAATAACCTGCTAGGAATCCGGCAATTAACCCTCCTAAAAAGCCGGCGCCACCATTCGCTGCCATAAATCCGCCAACCATCCCCGGTGCAAATCCCGGCCGGTCCGCAATGCTCATCGCAATAAACCCTGCAAGCACAGGAACCATTAATGCAAACGCGCTGCCACCGCCAATGTCCATCAACGCTTTTGCAATTGGATTAAACGACGGATCTTTCGGGTCAAACGCTTTAATACCGAAAATGAACGAAATTGCAATTAAAATCCCGCCACCAACAACGAACGGAAGCATGTTCGATACGCCGTTCATCAAATGTTTATAAAACCCGGTGCGCCCTTTCGCTTGCGGTGTTTCGATTTTCGTCCCGCTTCCTTGATAAATTGGTGCCTCTTGCTTTAACGCTTGTTCAATCAGCTGGTCTGGTTTACGAATCGCTTGCGCCACCGGCACTTGAATGACATGTTTCCCACGGAAACGTTCCATTTCCACTTGTTTGTCGGCCGCCACAATGACCGCAACCGCTTCTTCAATATCTTTGGCAGTTAATTCATTTTTCACACCGCTTGAACCGTTCGTTTCAACTTTAATGTCGACGTTCATTTCGTTTGCTTTTGCTTTTAGTGCATCAGCAGCCATATACGTATGTGCAATTCCGGTCGGGCAAGCTGTCACCGCGACGATTTTCTTTTTCGCCGAAGAAACTGTTTCGTTATTTTCATTTTGTACTTCCGCTTCTTTTTGGCGAATCATATCAAGCAGCTCCTTTTCGGTTGAAGCGCTTTCAATCCGTGCACGAAACGACGCATCCATCAACATCGATGATAGGCGAGCGAGCGCTTCTAAATGCGTATTATCTGCTCCCGTAGGCGCTGCGATCATAAAAAACAAGTGGCTCGGTTTTCCGTCTAGCGCATCATAATCAATTCCGCTTTTGGAGCGGCCGAACGCCACAGCCGGCCGTTTCACCGCTGCTGTTTTCGCGTGCGGAATCGCAATCCCATCGCCAACTCCTGTCGTACTTTGCGCTTCGCGGGCAAAAATCGCCTCTTTAAACGCTTTCAAATCATTCAATACGCCCGCTTGCTCAAACTTTTGGGCAAGTTCATCAATCACTTCTTCTTTCGTTCTCGCTTTAATATCGAGAACGATCGTTTCTTTGGTTAATAAATCCGTTATTTTCATATGCATGGCCCTCCTTATACGCGAGTGACTTTGACTTCATGAAGCAATTGCTCTACGTTTTCTTTCGTGCATAAATCTTCAGAAAATGCGGTAGCACTGCCTGTAGCGACGCTATAAGCAAATGCCTTTTCAACGCTTTTGCCGCTTGTATACGCCGCTAAAAATCCTGCAACCATCGAATCGCCTGCACCGACCGAATTTCTGACCACTCCTTTTGGCGCTTCGGCAAACAACGTGACTTCTTTGTTAAAAAAGAAGGCGCCGTCACCTGCCATCGAAACAATCACGTTTTCTACGCCTAACTCGACGAGCCGGCGTCCGTATACAATCGCGTCCGCTTTTGAATGAAGAACTGTATCAAACAATTCCCCCAGCTCTTTATGATTCGGTTTAACTAAAAACGGTTTTGCTTCGATCAATTGTTTTAAAGCCGGACCGCTCGTATCCACTACCACTTTGACATTTGCTTCTTTCGCTGTTTTGACGATTTTACCGTAAAAACCGCTTGGAAGCGATGAAGGAATGCTTCCTGCTAAGACAAGAACATCATCGGGCTGCAAAGACTGAATCTTTCCCATTAATTCGTCGGCAAACTCCGGAGAAATCGTCGGCCCTTGCCCATTAATTTCCGTTTCTTCCCCAGATTTCAATTTAATATTAATTCGCGTATCTCCAAGTACTTTGACAAAATCAAACCGAATGTTTTCCCGGCTTAATTCCTGTTCAATAAACGCCCCTGTAAACCCGCCGACAAATCCGAAAGCGGTGTTGTCGACTCCGAGTCGCTTCAGCACACGGGATACGTTAATTCCTTTTCCTCCAGGAAATATAACGGTATGAGTTGCTCGATTCAATTCGCCAATTCGAAAATCATCGACTTTCATCACATAATCAACAGAAGGATTGAGTGTACATGTATAAATCATTTTTTCACAACCTCGATTGCTGTTTTGGCTTCATATAGTTCTAATAGTTCATTATCTAATTCGTCCGTAATAATCGTCGCATCTTGCAAATCCGCAATTTTGGCAAACGTGCTTTCATTCATTTTCGAATGATCAGCTAACACATATGCTTGCCGCGAAAGTTTAATGGCTAAACTTTTGACCATCGCTTCTTCTGGATCTGGCGTCGTGTATCCATATTCAAGATGAATGCCGTTAACACCGATAAAACATTTATCAAAACTATAATTTTCTAATGAATTCAATGCTCCACGGCCAATTAACGCTTTCGTTTTCTTTTTAATAAATCCGCCAAGCAAATATGTCGGAATATCTTTTTCCAACAACGCTTCTAAATGGGTAACTCCGTTTGTAACGACAACAATATCTTTGGCATTCAAATACGGAATCATTTCAAGCGTCGTCGTTCCTGCATCTAAATAAATGCAATCGCCATTTTGAACGAAACGAGCTGCATACTGCGCAATCATTCGTTTTTCTTGAATGTTTTTCGTTGATTTTTCAAGAACGCTTAACTCTTCCCTTTTTTGATGTAATAAAGCGGCACCACCGTGAACGCGACGCAGCTTTTTCTCTTTCTCCAGCTGGCTTAAATCACGACGAATCGTCGATTCCGAAGAAGAAGTTGCCTCGACTAATTCCTGCAATTTCACCACTTTTTTTTCCGCCAATAAGTCTAAAATGAGGCGATGCCGTTCCTCCGTCAGCACCTTGTCACCCCCTCATCCAATAGAGTGAACCGTTTACATCCTTATCATATCGTAATAGTTTTCAAAAATCAATCAAAAACATTCATTTACAATCAAAAAATATCACTTTTATTAAAAAAACGTTCAAAAACGATCGTTTTCTATAAAAATAAAAACACCTGCCATCGGCAAGTGCTTCACCGTTTAACCGAACATTTGCTCCTTTATACGCGGCAAATATCTCGATTCAATCAATTCAATAAACTTTTCCGCATAGACAGGGTCAAACTGCGTGCCTGCGCAGCGCCGCAATTCAACGACCGCTTCTTCGAACGTTTTCGTGCGCTGGTACGGCCGTTCGGTCGTCATCGCATCAAACGAGTCGATGACACATAACACGCGGGCTAATTTCGGAATCTCTTCACCTTTTAGTCCGTACGGATAGCCTTTCCCATCATAACGTTCATGGTGCAATTCAACAAGCGGGAGTACATCTTCAAATCGCTTTTCTGTCGATAAAATTTCCTTTCCCCAAATCACATGCTTTTTAATAATCTCCCATTCATGTTGCTCTAATTTTCCTTTTTTATTCAAAATATCACGCGGGATTTCCAACTTTCCGATATCGTGAATAAGCGCTCCTAAAATTAATGTTTGTTTTTCATGATCGGTTAAATCGAGCCGTTCACTCATTTCAAGCGCATACGTAAACACGCGCTTGCTATGGCGATACGTATAGACATCTTTGGATAAAAAAATTTTGACTTGTTGTTCCAGCGCATCTAAATCTTCTTTAAATTCTAGTACGCTTAACGAAATGTTATGTTCATCAAAAATTTGCACGTTGTTTTTCCCTTGTGCTTTCGCATAATAAAGCGCTTGGTCTGCTTTATGAATTAACTCACCGCTATCATACATTCCCCTTTCCGCTTCAACAATCCCGCATGAAAAGGAAAGACAACGGTAAGGAATATATTCAACGCCAGTAAAATATGTATCATTCACTTGCTTACGCAATCGGTTCAAGAACAAAAACGCTTCTTCTTTCGTTGTGTTTGGCATTAAAATGGCAAATTCTTCGCCACCGTACCGCGCCACCACATAGTTCGTCCCTTTCGTTTCCGCCTGCAGCAAATCACCAAAAAATTTCAACAACTCATCGCCTTGAAGATGGCCGTTGCAATCGTTATATTTTTTAAAATCGTCCAAATCTAACATAGCAAGGGAGAGGGAAAGATTTGACAACTTAGAATTTCGAAAATAATCAATTAATAATTCCTTGAAATATCCATGGTTATATAACCCTGTAAGATAATCTTTGTTCGCTCGCTCTGATGCCTCTTGATACAAATAAAGAAACTTTCGCAATATGATAGATAAAATCACTACCAAAACTGTAAATAAAAATAATCCAAAATATCTTTGCTCATATAATAAAATCGCTAAAACAAGCGATAACAATAAAGTAACTAAATACCCAACAAATGATTCCAGAAGAACTCCCATGTTAAATGTTTCAAATTTACTACCTAAAAAAACAAAAAGTAAAAACATTAATCCAATATTTATCAAAAAGTATGCAACTAAGCTTACCATATAAGGAAACAAATTATAGACATCCACTTCCCCTATACGACCACCAAAAAATACAAATGAGTAATAGGCACCTACAATCATAATAGAATACATGGAAAAATTAAAAAGATGTTTCCACCATAGCATCTTTCGCTTATAAACAAATTCAACAAAACAACTAATAAATAAAACATTTAGTGCCAAATCGATATCATATAAAAATAAAATAGCTAAAAAAATTGCTGAGTCCATTGAAAATGAATTATCCTTCGGAGGAAGAGTAATCAAAAATTTGTTCAGTAGAATAACAGATCCAGACATAATATAAATGAAAACCCAATCCTCAAGGGATTGAGTTCTGAAGTTACTTTTAATAAAAAAAACCGTTAATCCGATGGATGATATGGCTGTTAAATACAATTTTAAATTAGTTTTCATTATCAAATCACTCTCAGTCTAAAATCGTACCAATAACCAATACATAAAGGAATCTTTTTTCACACTTTATATCGGTTAAGTTGATTATTGGATTTTATATCCCGACGTCAATGCCACAATCACCGAACCGATAATAAACAGATTGATCAATACTTGTTTCATTTTTACTTTCATTTCTTTTTCCTCCTCATATTATCATAATTTTTATTGATTCGCAGGAACAGCCTTTGTTTCATCTTTTGTTGCGCCTACCATTAGATGCTGCACAAAGAGGAATGCTCCTACGTTCATCACAACATCGCCAATGCTGATGACTTGTTGGCGCGGGTATGGTGGCGATAGTGGAATGATGTCGCCTAAAAACGGAAGCCATGTCGATGATGTAATCGCTTCATGTTTTCCGTATACCCCTGCCTTGAGCGCTTCTATATACTCACGGCCAAGAAATTGCGCTGCTTCGACCGAAACAGGCATTCTTCCACCGTTAAGTACCATAACGATAAAGTTTAGTAACACGCCGGCAAAGATGACCATAAACCCTGGTTGATGGCGATTCAACCATAGAAAAACGAGCCCAGTTGCATAAATCGCTATAAACATGCCATTGCTTAATTTTGCAACGATCTCTATTTTATTTTGCAATATAAAAATGAAAATTTCAATCACTAATAAGATCGGAAACAGCCAGCCGCCGCGCAGCTTCATCTCCGCGATTCCTTTTAAATTTCCGCCGCGAAAAAAGCCGATTAATAATGATAAAATAATGCCATCATAGACCATTTGTCGTTCTCCCTTGGTCGTCCATAACCTAGATTGTTCGTGAAATTTAATGTTTTCTATATATACCAAAAATTATGTCATTCACGTTTATTAAATCTATTTTTCTACTATTTTGTAAATAGGTCTTTATACCTAATTCAACAAAAAAGGGCAAACACCTTGCATGCTTGACCTTTTTTCTTCATGTGCTAAAGATGGTTCATCGGTCCTGATTGTGCATGTCACAAGAAGAGCAGACATCTGCTACCGAGCAACTTGCACATTTTCCTTTCGAGCTTTTTTTCGCATATCGAACGAGCGTCCAACCTGCATAAACGAAAATCGCACCACCGATAATGATATTGGCAATCATGCTTTCCCAGCCTTCTTTCTATGAAAATCCTAATAATTTTCCGCCTTCATAAATCGAAAACGCAACTAAATAAGCGATGCATAACGCGTATCCAATCGAGAAAAACGTCCATTTATTAGAACTGGTTTCCTTTCGAATCGTCGCGACCGTTGCCAAGCATGGAACATAAAGAAGAAATTTCATAAAAAAACCGGCTGAAACAGCCAGTTTTATTCTTTCGATTTAATAGAAAATGCCATTTGCTCTGCCAGTTTCGGAAAATCGATGAACGGGTTTCGGTTTCCTTGAATCAGAAAAATCGCTTGGTTTCGGTGCTTCTCATAAATTGTCGCGGGAAACTGCTTATGCCAGCGAACTAATAGCGGAATGTCGATTTTTCTGCGAAACGATTTGGCGATTTCGGTTGGATAGCGCAATAAAAAATACAGCATCGCCCGCGCAACCGTTCCTTTTCCGTGCTCCGGTTCAAACCAGCCGTTATCGGCCACGCCGCAATGATTTTGAATTCGCTCGTCCGGCGATTCCGGTTCATAAAACGGAAAATCGGCATACGGAAAATTCGAACGAACAGTATTGCATTCAGGCTGGCAAACGAACAGATGGTGCAAATCTCCTTTCATCGGCTCCCTTGCCCCGAACCACGACTGTGGAACGACGTGCTCTGTATTAAATTTCAGCTGCTGCTCAATTCCCCGCAACTTTTGCTCGACGTTAAATTCCTTTTTTCTCGCTTTTTTCAACAATTGCCGGAACTCTTCATATCGTTTTTTTACAATCTCATAATCTTGCACAATTAATGTTTCCGGGTCTTTCCGTTCTCCAGAATAAATGCTTCTTACTGAACCATCCGGATAAAGATCAACCCACGTATACAAATATTCATCTTTGCTGAAAAAATAAGGGAGCCGCCGCTTATGCGTCCGCTTCACCAGTTCATGATATTTTATAAAAAGAGCTAGCCCGTCTTGCTCGTTGATGACATGTCGATAATATCGTTCAATCACCTTTCGATCTTCTTGTTCGTTGTAATATACATCTAAATTTGTTTGGATTTTTTGCTGGTTTTCTCTTAATATCATTAATTGTGTATCGCAATCTTCACACTGCCATTGTTCAAGCTCTTGAACATTTTTTAACAAGTTCATTTCAGCTGCCATATGTCTCCCCACCGCCCTTTAGGAGCTCTATCCACTATTTATGCAGTGGATATACCATTATTATATCAAAAAGAGTTTCTTTTTACTTCCTCTAAAAAATGCGCTATAGACGATTGACGTTTTATGCGAAGTTGTTTGCCAAAAAAAACGAGCAAGCTAATCAGAGGCAAGCTCCATAAAAATACGGCATATGGGACATACGAAATAACCGAAACCCGTGTAGGTACTATAATCGCAAGAATGCTCCAAGGAATCATGACGGGAAACAGCATTGTCGAATATGCGATCACTCTTGCTAATTCTTCACGGGAATAATGTTTTTGCCAATTTATTCATAATAAAACTCCCACTTATTAGCGGGAGGTATATCGGCAATTATACTTAATGCAGGTGTATAATCTTTTTTTGAACATCATTGATTTTTAATTTGGAAATATAGGCGACTTTATCGCTGTTAGAAAAGCGCGCCCAATACGTTTCTCCGACTGCTTCGATTTTAATCACTTTTTTTAAATTGACGATATATGAGCGATGAGTCTTTAAAAAATAATGATCCAGCCGAGTTTCTAACTCATTTAACGGTTCATTCGTTTCATATTTTTCAGCTTGTGTATGAATAACGGTTTTTCTGCTTTCTTTTTCAATAAATAAAATGTCTTCCATCGGAATAAAAAGAATCGAATTTTGCAATTTTATATCTAATCTTTTGCTTTTCCTTTTTTCAGGCTGATCGTATAGTTGAATAAATTTTCTCGCTTTTTCTAAGGCGTTAAACAGGCGGGTCGGTTCAATTGGCTTTACGATATAATCAACAGCAGCAATTTTAAACGCTTCCACCGCGAACTCATCACAGCCGGTTGTAAATATCACTTGTAAGGAAGGAAGCAGTTCTTTACAAGATTTTACTGCTTCCATTCCGTCTAAATTCGGCATATTAATATCAACTAAAGCAATGTCAGGCTTTTCTTTTAATACGAGCTGAACCAACTCTTCGCCAGTTGCTGCTTCCCCAACAATGCAATAGTGAGGCAGCAAACTAACAAAATGGCGCAAAAGAGTTCTTGACGAATCATGATCATCGGCAATCACAATTTTTAACGGTTCCATTTGTTTTCCCTTCTTTGTTGTCCATTTATTAAGCAAAGTAACTTTCCCTTGCTCCTCTAACGCTGCTTTCACCCATCGTTGTTCTTTTTGGAAACAGCATCTTGCTTTTCCTAATTTTGAATGATTTTTCCTTCCCAATCATGTGCTTTTGAATCATTGGTCATGCAGAACTATAGACGCAATGCAATATGGACAAGCCCCTCTGCTTCACGTGTGGCTCGTACTCGTAAAAGAGCGAATCCGATATAAACGGTTTCTTCGACATTCCGGCTCTATATAGATGCCATTTGGAACTTTAACGTTTTCGTCTTTTATGGAGTAATCGGTATGTTTCGACTGTCGGGTGACCGAACAACACCGCTTCCAGACAAATACATTTGTCGGTGAAGCGGTTGGTTGTTCGGTCCTCTGTCACGCGAGGCGTGACGGAAGCAAGTCACAGACTTGCCTCCGACAGTCGAAAAAATAGGAAGTCTGCTTTTTCCTTATCCATAAGTTAAACCTTCCAGTTGTATTTATATAGAACTGATCCAACGTCTTTGAATGAGCGAATCATCGAGAAGTCAACGATCCTGTCATGTTTACACAAAATTTTAGCAAATAAGCTACCTATTTTCTTTCGGTAATATTAACCATCTATTTTCTCGCCATGCTAACATCCATTTCATTTTTATTTTTTCATGAGCATTTACATGAAACATGGTTATTCCGTCCTCTGACAAACAGTATATACTTGTCATTTTTGGCATAATCGCAGCTGATGATGATGTGGATTTTATTTTGAACAAATCGGATTGTGCCATACGATCTATGAATCCAATGAATTCTAGTTTCTCTAAGTCTAGATTTTGGTCGTGTTTTGCAAATACCTTCAACTTTTTAAATAAAGAAAGAGTAGTAAGTAATTTGTTGCAACGATTTTTCTTAATGAACGATATAACCTCTTGCCAATTACGTGATTCCACCACTACAAACTGCAGTTGTTTTTTGAGCAACGTCAACAATAAACAAGCTCCTAGCCCATCACTCATCAGCGATGCCAGTCCAAACACTTTGTCATCCTTTGATAGTGCCATCACTGTTGACAATGACTCATCCATATGTTTGATAAGCGCCATATCCATCACGGCTGTTTTCAAAACACCTTCATCGTCATACGCACAGTCGATGATATCGGCGTCGTACTCTCCCACAGCTTTCGGAGAGCCTTTAATCACTAACGTACTCCAATGGCAATAATCTTCCGTTTCAAAAATCACCGTCTCCTCTCGAATCGAGTGCGCCCATTCATATACAGCTTTGAAACATTTACAACGATCATATTTTTTAACCGCAAAAATGATATGCGGATCCACCAATGATAAAATGTTCTTTAGTTCCTCTTTTTCTAAAAACGGGTTAATAGGTACTACCGTTCCGCCAAGTCGATTGACAGCTAACAATAAACTTAAAAAGTTAAAAACATTCGGGACAAGTAATGCCACTTTTTTCCATAAATATCTCCAACTTGTCTTAACAGAGTTGTGTAGGATTCTATGCTTTTTTGAATATCGTACAATGAATAGCTTCCCGTTTCTGTTTTTAAAATTTTCTTATTCCTGTCTAATTTTTCATTTTCAAAAATCCAGCGGTACAATCCTCGCATGGTTCTCTCTCCCCTACTAAAAATTCGTAACCCACCTCCCACCCCCCATGCGTTTTTTTTTGAGAACTAAAACTTAAGAACTAATTTTAATAAGTCTATATTCCTATTTACCTCTAATTAAATTTTCCAAAAACTCTGTAAAAACCTTGCTTTCGTACTATTGAATATGAGTTTGCAGAATGATAATTTGAATTTGTACATTTTTAGAAGATTTTCTAATTCTTTTTCTTCGCCGTGTGCAGTGAAAAAAAACGGTATGACCGTATCGTCATTCATTAACGGCGAAGAAACGCTCTCTACTTTTATAATTTTTCCGGTTCACCTAAAAGATACCCTTGCGCGATGGACACTTGAAGGAGCTTCGCTTGCGCTAAATCTATTTCTTTTTCAATCCCTTCAAGCACTAATACTTTTTTTGGTTGACAATAACTTACAAACAAAGAAATAAGTTTTTGTTTATCTCGATCCATTGCCAGCTCTTTCGCAAACTGTCGATCAAGCTTAATATAATCTGGTTGAATTTCTATCATTTTTTCGAAGGTAAACGCGCCTTCCCCGACATCATCGATTGCAACATAAAATCCGTGCGTTTTTATTGTTTGTAATTTCTCTTTGAAAGCATCGGTTGCCCAAATCTCTTTCTCGTCGTCCGTTTCGCTTATTTCAAAGACTACACGCTGCTTTATCGCCGGGTATTTTGTAAGCAACTGATCTAAAAAGCTGGCAAACCGCTCATCTAAAATGGTGGAAGGGTAAATGTTTACAAACAGCAATCGTTGATGAAAGTGCGAAAATGGAAAATGATCGATAGAATTTTCGATTGCTTTCGTATCCAATTCGTATAAACACCCTTCTTGTCTCGCTTGTTGAAACAATTGCTCTATGTTTTCAATTTCTGAATTCGACACGCGCATTAACGCTTCGTATCCGAATGGAACCCAATTCACTAAATCCCATATTGGTTGGTAAACGTGTCCAAATCTTTTTTCCTCCAACAATTCCCGCACACACACTTTCATCAACAATCCCTCGATCGATCTAAAATTTTTATTCTCGTTGTTTCCTTAATAACAAAAGTTGTTGTGTAAAAATATACCTGTTTTGTGGTAGTTTGTCTAACTCTTTACAAACATTTCGGACATTTTTCGACACCAATCAGAACAAAAAAGGGACATGTTGTGTATAAATTACGACTTTTTATGTTATTTGTGCATAAAAGTTGTCAAAATCTATCGTTTTAAGCTTTTTTATTCCGCGTCAAAACTTGTTGAATTTTCTCGAAACATCGTTTCAAATCTAGCGGTTTTGCCAAATACCCTTCAAATCCTTTGCTCAACGCCTTTTCAATGTCTGTAGGCATCACATTCGCACTTAAAGCGATGACAGGAATGGAACTTGTTCTCTCATTTCTTTTTAGCTGTTCTAGCACCTCATATCCATTCATATCTGGAAGATTCATATCAAGAAAAATTAAATCAATCTGCTCAGCTGAAGCGATATCTAATCCTTCTTTCCCACATGTAGCAGAAAAAAGCAATAGCTCAGGAAATGGCGCTAATATTTTTTCCATTAACTTTATGTTCGACAAGCGATCCTCAATATATAAAATCTTTTTCGGTCCTATTTGCTTTACTTTTTCGATATAAGGGGCGATATCGTCACGCTGCAAATGATCATGGCGAGCCCTTTGCACAATCGGAAGACTAAACCAAAAATCACTTCCTGCTCCTATTTTGCTATTAACTCCAACCGTACCACCCATCGATTGAACAAATTGTTTGACAAGCGACAAACCAATCCCTGTTCCGTCGGCATTTGTTCCTTTGATTCGATAAAACGGCTTGAAAATGTTTTCAAATTCCTCATCCGGAATCCCAATCCCTGTATCTTGTACGTGTATATTAATCTTTTCTTCGTCATATGTATTCATAATTTTCACCACACCGTTTTCTTTGTTATATTTTACTGCATTTTCTAATAAATTGAATAAAATTTGCCTTATCCTCGTCGGATCGACTAATACATAACAACTGCTATTCATTTCGTTCACGATTCGAATCTTTTTTCGCTCGGCTAGCGGTTGTACAAGTTTTATACTTTCCTCTACGATCGAATCGATCTTTACAACATCGCACGTTACGTTTAGCCTCCCTGCTTCAGCCCGAGCAAGATCTGACATTCCATTGACCAAATTTAACAAATGTCGAGCGCCGCTCAATATTTCGCGAACAAACTCACGCTGCTGGCTGCTTAACGTGCTGTCCATATCCAGTAATTGTGCAAATCCTAATATTCCGTTAAGCGGCGTTCGAAGTTCGTGGCTCATTTTAGAAATTAACTCTGAATAGGATTGGGCCGCTTTTTCTGTTTCTCCTTTTACGCCAGACGGTTCTGTATTTTGGGGCGTTGTAATATTCGAAAAAACCCACAAACTCCCTCGATTATTCCCTATATAACAAGGAATATGTTTTCTCTCGAACATTTTTCCGTTCGATATTATCACTTTATCGGCCGCTTCAGCCGACACTCCTAAATGCTGCAAATACGAATCATACTCTTCACAATTTTTTCCGATCAGCAAGTGAGGAGGTTCGTGAATGCCTGCTATATCACAAAATGACTGGTTGATCGCAACGATTTTTTGTTCATAATCCACGATTAAAACTCCTGTCAAAAGTTCTTCGTTCCCCACTATGATCCCCCTTTCATAAATCGGATGTTTTTTATTTTCTGCCTACTAGTCTAATTATACAATTTTAATTTGTATATACAGTTTTTATTGTGATTTATTGGTAAAAAATTTGCTTCAAACAGTGTACAATATACCAATTTTTGCAAATATTCTGCGCGTATATAAAATAAACATCGATGAGCAAGGCTTGCTCCCCGTCGATGTATGAAAATAACCGTTCATGGAGCCGTTATTTTCACAGAAAAAAAAGGGTGCCCGATTAGGGATACCCTTTTTCCTTATCTCATCACAAATGACATCACACTGAACAAAACGACCGCCAGTCCAGCAGCAATCAGCGACGGCAACAGTTTCGTCCGAGCATATTCGATAACCGGCAAATCTAAAATGGTGCATAATGTAACCGTATTATCGCTCAGCGGCGAGGCGAACGCTCCAAATGTCCCACTGGCGAATACGGCGCCAATGACTAATAAGATGTTCGTTCCTGACTCTTGGGCAAGCGTTACACCAAGAGGCATCAACAATCCCCATGTCCCCCACGATGAGCCAATAAAATATGAAATAAGAGCGCCTAACAAAAATAATGCAGGAGCAACAAAGTAGTGAGGAATCCACCCTTTCACATGATCGGTAATGTATGCGGAAAACCCTAAATCTTCCGAGATTGCCGACACCGCCCAAATCAGCGCCAGCATTAAGATGACGGACATGAGCTCATTTCCACCTTTGACAAAATGCGTCAACAGATCGGCCAACTTAAATTTTTGAAGCAAAAAATAGACAACCGCTAAAATGACGGTAATCATTAACGCTTCTAACATAACACCGAGCGCATCGCTGCGGAGAAACGCATCGAAAAAGCTAGTCGCTCCTTGATGACCGTCCCACCAGCTAAGAAACAGCGTTAACACTAACACAAACGAAAGCGGAACGATCAAATTCCACGGCTTAACCGGCGTCTCTTGTTCAAACGCTTCTGGACACGACTCCAATCCTTCTTCCCCTTGCTGTTTGTTTGGGCTCTCTAATGCTTCACTCGCCGCTTCGACCATCACAGCCCGATTTTGTTTTCTTATATTCCATTCAGATTGCATGCTGCCTGCACGAGCCTTTTTAGAATACTTAAAAAAACTATAATACAGACCGACCAAAAGAATCGTAAACGAAAAAAAATTAAACGGAATACTTTTGACATAAACCGTGTACGCTTTCTCGTGAATGCCCGCTGTTTTGAGCGCTTTATCAATCACCGATACCATATACCCGACGAATGCTGTCGCCAGTGGAATAAGCGCTACAACAGGATTGGATGTCACTTCAATCGTAAATCCGATTTGCTGGGATGATAAATGCAACCGTTTTTTTAACGCTTTCATAATCGGTGCAACGGTCACAATCCGAAAATCCGGATCGCTAAACGTCACCATCGTCGAAATCCATGTTAACAATAAGGCGCTTCTTGCAGTTTTTATCTTTTTGCTGACGAGATGAACAAATCCTTTAATTCCCCCTGTGTATTTGACAATGCTGATAAGGCCGGCAAACACATAAAGAAAAATAATAATCCGGATATTGTTTGTTTGCATAAGATTATGAACGAGGTAGGAAAGCATCGTTTTTAAACCACCAAGCAACGTAGGCTCCGTTAAATAACTGCCAAGCAACAATGCCACAAACAACCCCGGAATCACTTGCCTCGTCCATATTGATAACGGAATGACAACTAAAAATGGGAGAAGAGCTTTCCAAGAAGGTTCCATGTTTCAATCGCTCCTTTGTCAAAAATCATCGTCTAGCATGTAGTATGATTCACATGCATAAAATGTATTCTCTCTCCCATTTTTATTGTCCATTAGCCCCGAAACCGAAAATGCGCATTCATCTGTCCTTTCAACATTTTTTCACGTAACTCTTTTGTCAACTCTCTGCGAATTTCTCGAGTCGTGACTCCTTCTTCCCGCTTATTCGCAATATCCATTAACCGTTCTACATCATCAAACGAATATTTTCGTGTTCCTTTGGAACGGTCAGGAAAAATCAACTTTCGCTCTTCATAATAGCGAATTTGTCTTTGTGACAACCCAGTTAGCTCACTTACGACTCCAATTGAAATCACTTTTTTGAATTTGTACGAATCGTCCTTATGCTCCATGCTACTCCACCTCTATGGTAATTTTTCTAACATAAGTATAAAAAAATTAATCAAAATATGTTATATATTTGTAAAAAAACATGACACAAAATCCGTTTTTATGTAAGTGAATATAACAAAAATATTTGAAAATTTCAAAGGTCGAGTATAATGGAAATAAAAAGGAGTGGAAAAAATGGGCAATCTTATGCGAAGAGCGATATTGAAACAAAAGCAATTTTATATTTACGAACTGATAAAAACAGGTTTTTTTGACTCCGATTCGCTTTACCAATGGACAATAAGCGAATTGCGACACGAGTATGAACGAAGTGTTGGGCGACGAAAAAGGAAACGGGGGGATCATTTTGAATCCGCAAGCTCTTGAACTAGCGAAGCGAATTGTGGAATTAGATTTGCAGCGCGATGCCGTGTTCGAACAGCTCATCGTTCTCGTTGGTGAACGGGCTTACGAATTGCTGCGAGCTGTACAAAACCAAGGATAGTTTAGGAACAAAAGCCATGGACATAGCGGTTTTCTCCATTAATTCTCTTATAAAAAAACAGTAAAAGGGGCTGTCCAAAAAGTACAGCCCCTTTTTCGTCGTAAGTTAAATTCGGTTGACTTCATCCGGTGGCGGACGCTTTCCGCGGGCACGGCCTCAGCCTCCTCGACTCGCAAGCTCGTCTGTGGGGTCTTCGGCTCGTGCTGTTCCCGCAGGAGTCCCCGCCCCCTTCCCTTCAATCAACCGATCTTCTCTGTGATTCGTTCAAAAAAAGAGCACACAAAAATCGTCCAATCTATATAAGTTGCAATAAAGAATTTCCGATTTTTCATTTCCGTTTTCATCTCAATACAAGCCGATATGGTATAACTGTGGAAGGTAATCAGCTGGATGTAAAACAAAATTTCAACTTATATAGTAAAATGTAAGGTGACCAAACCAACCTTTACAGAAAGGACGATTTTTTTATGAGCAATCAAATGATTACTACTGAAAATTATAACACGCAAACAACACTTCCTCTTTATAATTCTAATCGTTGCCGCAATGCTTTTACGTAATTGCGGCTGACAGGGATTTTTTCGAGCGTTCCCGCTAATGTCAACTGATAAGCACCGTTAAACCATGGGGTGAGCTGCTCGACTTTTTCCACATTCACAAGATAGCTTTTGTGCGGGCGGAAAAACAAATTCCCTTTTAGCTTTTGTTCTAGTTCTTTCAAAGGAATTTTTGTATAGTACGTTTTTTGTTTCGTCACGATTAGCGTATCTTTAATTTCCCGGCAACAATATAAAATATCATGCGGAGAGACATAAACAATTCCGTCTTCTTCCTCAATCGCTAACTTGCGAACGGTGTCTTCAGAAGATGCAGGTCGTTCTTTTTCGAATTTGCGAACGAGGCGAAGAACCGTTTCTCCTACTTGAACCTCATCAAACGGTTTTAACAAATAATCGACCGCTTCATAACGAAACGCCTCTACCGCATAATTCGGATATGCCGTAGCAAACACAATGCTTGGCGGCTGTTTCAATCGTTGTAGCATCTTTGCGAGGCTGAGCCCGGACATTTCTGCCATTTCAATATCTAAAAACACCACATCCGGCTGAAGTGTGACAACTTTTTCTAAAGCGCTTTCTCCGCAGTCTGCTTCCCCGATGATCTCAATCTGTTCATATACGCACAATAAATGCTTCAGCTCTTCGCGGCTTAACGGCTCGTCATCCACGACCATGACTCGCATACGCAACCGTATACCCCTCCTTCTCTTCCTTTTTATACGGAACTATTAATTGGACCGTCGTTCCTTTTCCTTTTGCCGATACAATCGCAAACCTCACTTCGTCTCCAAGCAATGACTTCATTCGCTCGTACACATTATATAAACCGATTCCAGCTCCTTGCTGTGAAGTAACTGGCGTGCGTAGTAGTTGCGATACTTGCTCTTCCGTCATTCCTTTGCCGTTATCCGAAACTGTAATTTTCACCATATCCCCGTCTGCTTTGACCGAGATGACAATTTCGCTACCTTTTTTCATATATTTCAAGCCATGCTTAACGGCATTTTCCACCAGCGGCTGCAACGTCATTGTTGGTAACGTCACTTGTTCAAACCCTTCCTCAATCTCATACCGCACGCGTAATTTATCTTGAAATCGCGCTTCTTCGATCGTTAAATACGCCTTCACATGTCTAATCTCTTCCTCTAACGTCGACAACATTTCCGTTGCACTCGCTAAATTTTTTCGAAAATAATACGCTAACGAAACGAGTAGCTGTCTTGCCCGATTCGGATCAATACGAACACAAGAAACGATCGTATTGAGTGCATTAAATAAAAAATGTGGATGCACTTGGGCGTGAAGCGCTTTAATTTGTGCTTCTTTCATTAATTGATAATATTTTTCCGCTTCTGCGATTTCTAACTGCAAACTTAAAAGAGACGATAACCCTTTGACAAATTCAAACGTAATCGACGATAAATCCGCCTCTGATTGAAAATAAAACTTGAGCGTACCAATCGTTTCATCTTTTCGCTTCAATGGAGCGATAATCGCTTTATGCAGCGGACAATGCGGATCGTGACAAATGACCCGGTCGCGCACAATCAGCATTTCTCCTGTTTCCACTACTTGCCGCGTCGTTTCGGTTTGAATCGGTTCATTCGCCAAATGATGGTCGCTTCCAGCCCCGACATGAGCAAGAATACGAGTTCGATCAGTCACTGCTACTGCTACTGATGGAACTTCTTTGATAAAAAGCTCGCATATCGCTTTAGCGGATTGCGGCGTTAGTCCGTTCCGCAAATGATGAACGGTCGCTTCTGCCAGTCGCATCGCTTTTTCCGCTTGCACAGCCCCCGCTTTTTCTTCCTCTTGAAACACGTTGCGAATCACTAAAATAAAAATCGCACTTCCTAACCCGTTTGCCACAATCATTGGTATACCGATTTCTTCCACTAATAACCACGCGCGGCCAAACGGTTTGGCCACCAACAAAATGACTAACATTTGTAACGCTTCCGCTGCCATTCCTACAACAAGCGCCACCTTAGGAGAAAGGGCGAACGCTCTTTTTTTGCGATGGTGAACGATCCCAGCAATCCCGCCGGCAATGATCGTTGACACCCCGCAAGCCACCGCTGTAAATCCGCCGAGAAACAAGCGATGAACCCCTGCGATCAATCCTGCCCCAAGCCCGACTTGCCATCCGCCAAGGAGACCAGCGATCACCACTCCGATGACTCGTGAATTTGCAAGCGCTTCCCCTTCTTTCAATGACCATGCCCATTTTGATACTTCAAATGTTTCGACGCGAACCGTTAAACCAGTATACGTTCCAACAATGCCGAAAATTCCGAAAATAACCATAATAATCAACCGCTGCATCCAATTTACTTCTTGATGATAAATCAGCCGCCGAAAATAAGGCAGACGAGTAAATAAAAACGCTACCATCACAATGATTCCAAGCCTCTCAAGCATCGAAAGACAAAGCTCCCACATCATCCTCACCTCTCATTTATCTTACCATGATCGGACAAATGGCTCACTTATTTTTTACTCTTTAACAAAAAAAGGATGACCTAAAAAAGGCCATCCTGATGATCGGATTTTTGTTTTTAAACATGTTCTGCTCTCGCTTTTCCGCCAGCGCCGATCCATGATTTTTTCCATTGTCTTTGCACCATCGTAATGAGTAACATACATAAAATGGCAATGCCACTTAGAATAAGAAACCCAGCAGTAAACGAACCTGTCGCTAATTTTATATTTCCTAAGATTTTTGGCAGAAAATAACCTCCAAGCCCTCCTGCAGCTCCGACGATTCCCGTAATGACACCAATCTCTTTTTGGAAGCGTTGAGGAACTAATTGAAACACCGAACCGTTCCCCATTCCTAAACTCATCATTGCGACAAATAATAACAAAGTAGCGATCGTTAAACTCGGAAGAGAAGAAAGAAGCGCCATCATGATTGCGACAATACTGTATAAAATGATTAGCATACGAATTCCGCCAAGTTTATCCGCTAACCAACCACCAACCGGCCGGAAAAAGCTTCCTGCAATGACGCAAATCGTCGTGAAATCAGCCGCTTTTACGGGATCAAGCCCGTACTGGGTATTGAAAAAAATCGTCAAATAGCTCGACATGCCGACAAAACCGCCAAATGTCACGCTGTAAAAGATACAAAACAGCCACGCATCCCGTTGTTTTAACACGTTCATATAGTCGATAAGTTTTTGCGGTGCCGGCTGATTCGGACTGTCTTTCGCTAATATGGAAAAGAGGATAAACGTCACGAGAACCGGAATAAGAGCCAATCCGAACACAATATGCCAGTCTCCGTAATATTGGGCAATCCGGTTGGCAAAAAGGGTCGTAAGCACCGTCCCACTGTTTCCTGCCCCCGCAATTCCCATCGCAAGACCTTGGTATTGCGGAGGATACCAGCGGCTCGCAAGCGGCAAAGCGGCCGCAAAACTCGCTCCAGCAATTCCTAACAGCAACGCAACCACGTAAAGTTCCGACAACTGATCTGCAAACTTCCAGCCCCAGATTAACGGAACAAGCGTGATGATCATGCCAATTTGCGCTGTCTTTTTCGGTCCTATATGGTCAGTTAACAATCCGAGAACGATTCGGAGAATAGAACCACCTAAAATCGGCAAAGCGACGAGATTTGCTTTTTGCGCTGCATTCATCTGAAAATCGTTCATAATAATAACCGAAAGCGGTCCAAGCAACACCCATATCATGAAACTGACATCAAAATATAAAAACGCGCTAAACAGCGTAGGAATATGACCACTTTTCAAGAAACTTTTTTGATTCACGACATATTCTCCTTTCTTTTATTTCATAAAATGTTGCAAATAATCCGAAAAATGATATACACTGAATGTCTCATATGTGTTATGATGACAATGAAAGTATTTTCATTTGGCACTTTCTATACTGAATAGGAAGTGCTTTTTTAATTTTTCTCTAAATCTACGATCGAACTGATTCGTGCAGCACAAATTTTAAATCCCGGCATTTTGCAATGAGGATCTAGTGCATCGTCTGTAATTTGGTTAATATTTTGTTTTCCACTCCAATGAAACGGAACAAATACAGTATCTTCCCGAATTTTATAGGAGTATTTGCTTCTTACAACCGCAGCTCCTCGTTTTGTTTCAAGCTTCACTAATGCGTTGTTTTCGATTTTATATTTTTTCGCTGTATTCGGATGAATTTCCATAAATGCTTCAATTTGTCGAGACGCAAGCGCTGGGCTTCTTCTCGTCTGCGTTCCGCTTAAATAGTGAGACAACACTCGTCCTGTCGTCACATAAATCGGATATTGTTCCGTCGTTTGTTCTTTTTGATATTCATTGTCTACAACCGCTAAACGTGCTTTGCCGTCTGGGTGAGCAAACGATTGTTCAAACAGTCTTGCGGTGCCGGGATGGTCGGGCGAAGGACAAGGCCAATACACACGCTCGTTTCGCAAACGTTCGTACGTAATGCCATAATAATCTGCCAAACCGCCGCGGCTGGCAACTCGCAGTTCATGAAAAATCTCTTCCGCTGACGAAAAACGGAAATAGTCGCCTTTTCCTAGCACTCGGGCAATCTCACAAAGAATTTCCCAGTCATGCTTCACCTCCCCCGGACGTTTCCGCGAAGCCGGACGCCACGTCACGCGGCCCTCTAGGTTCGTCATCGTTCCTTCATCTTCTAAATAAGACGAGGTTGGTAATACTAAATCAGCGAGTTCCGCTGTTTCCGATAAAAATAGATCGACGACGACTAAACATTGCAATTTTTTTAACGCTCTTTTTACAAAGCGAGCGTTCGGACTGGATACAACGGGGTTGGAACCCATCACAAACAAGCCCTTAATTTCCCCTTCATCTATTTTTTGCATCATTTCATAGGCGGAAACCCCCTTTCTCGGCAGTTCTTCTTCAGGAACTCCCCAAACGCTTGCAATATATTTCCTGTGCTCCGGATTTTCGATCGAACGGTAGCCAGGAAGCTGGTCAGCCTTTTGCCCGTGTTCCCGTCCCCCCTGTCCGTTGCCTTGCCCAGTAATCGCCCCATAGCCGCAGCCAATTTTCCCAATTTTTCCTGTTACAAGCGCCAAATTTAGAAAATTACGGACAGTCATATATCCGTTTGTTTGCTGCTCAACGCCTCTTGCGGTAAAGATCATACCTGTTGGTGCCGTGGCATACTGCCTTGCCGCAAACTGAATCACTTCCGGAGCAATTCCTGTCATCTCCGCCATTTCATCTAGCTGAATTTGCTCAATATGTTTCTTTAACTCGTCGTATCCTTCTGTTCTTTCTTTAACAAATTGTTCATCAACATACCCTTCAGCAAAAATGACTTTCAGCATGCCGTTCACAAATGCCGCATCTGTCCCCGGTTTGATTTTAATATGCAAATCAGCTAGCCCACATGTAGCCGTTTCCCGCGGATCAATGACAATGAAAAACGTCCCATTTTTCTTTGCTTGATGAAAATATGGCATAATCGTCGGCTGACATTCCGCAATATTCGTACCTGCTAATATGATGCAGCGAGCATGGGGGATTTCTGACAGTTTATTCGTCAACCCGCGATCAAGGCCAAATGTAGCATTCATCGCCGCCGCTGCAGCGGACATGCAGTAGCGGCCGTTATAATCGATATATTTCGTTTTCAAAGCAACGCGAGCAAATTTTCCTAATAAATACGCCTCTTCGTTCGTTAGCGAGCCGCCTCCATATACTCCAATAGCATCATTTCCGAATTCTTTTTGAATATTCTTAAAATTTACTTGGATAAAAGAGAGCGCCTCCTCCCAGCTCACTCGGACAAACCGACCATTTCTTTTCAGCAACGGAAATTGCAATCGCTCGGTATGCAATGCATGCTGATGCGCATGAAGCCCTTTGATGCAAAGCCGTCCGTTTGAAGTGGGATTGTCTTTCGGGACCACTTTATAACGATTTCTTCCGACCACGCGTTCTTCAATGAGCTGCATCGCACATTGAACGCTGCAAAACGGGCATTGTGTATCAAATAACGTTTCCGACGCATGATCTTTTTGCTTTTGTCGAAAATAACGCAACAATTCTTTTGTCATATTCGTTCACCTTATTTACAGTTGTATATATATTTTTCCATTTTCAATTTCTACTTTATATGTTTTCACACAACCGTGATCAGGCGCTTGCACTTTCCCATCTTTTATGGAAATTTTCCAATCATGAAGAGGACAAAACACAAACTCCCCGCTGACAATTCCTTGAGACAAATCTCCTCCTTTGTGCGGACAGCGGTTTTCAAGCGCATAAATACGGCCGTCTGACAACCGAAATAACGCCAGCTCCATTTGTCCCACTTTTACGCATTTTCCTAATCTTTCAGAAAGGCGTTGTACTGTTCCGATCTCCATTCGTGTCATCTAACTCTCCTCCTACCGATTCACTGGCACTTTGACTTGTAGACTTGTGAACAGCTTTTCTTGCATCTCTTTATTTTCAACTATCTCTTTCCATGGATCTTTCGTGGCTGCTAGCGCTTCTTCCAAACGATCCAGCAATTGCCGGCGAGTTTCCTGATCAAAAATCACTTCACGAATATGCTCAAGCCCGACTCTCTCGACCCATTTGGATGTGCGTTCTAAATAGTTAGCAGACTCACGGTAATATTGGAGAAACGCCCCTGTCATTTCAATCACTTCTTCTTCCGTCCTTACAGTGCATAGCAAATCTCCTGCACGCAAATGCGTACCGCCATTTCCGCCGACGTAAATTTCCCAGCCGCCATCGACACCGACGATGCCGACGTCTTTAATTCCTGATTCTGCACAGTTGCGCGGACAAGCAGAAACGGCCATTTTTACTTTATGCGGCGTATTCAACCGTTCAAATTTCTTTTCCATGTCGATGCCAAGTTTCGTGGAGTCTTGCGTTCCGAAACGGCAAAACTGTTTGCCGACACACGTTTTGACTGTGCGAAGCGCTTTTGCGTATGCGTATCCAGATGGCATGTCTAATTCGGCCCAAATGCGCGGCAAGTCTTCTTTTTTCACTCCTAATAAATCAATGCGTTGTCCACCTGTTAACTTAATCATTGGCACGTTGTACTTTTCAGCGACATCAGCAATTTTCCGCAATTGCTCCGCCGTTGTGACCCCTCCATACATTCTCGGAACAACCGAATACGTTCCATCTGCTTGAATATTGGCGTGAAGCCGTTCATTCACAAAACGTGACTCCGCTTCATCGACGTATTCACTTGGATACAACATGCTTAAATAATAGTTCAACGCCGGGCGGCATTTCGAACAACCTTCTTCATTTTTCCAACCGAGGACGTTCATCACTTCTCTCACATATTTCAAATTTTTCGCTTTAATTTCGGCAATCACTTCATCGCGGCTTAATGTTGTACACCCGCAAACCGTTTCTTTCATCGCATGTTTGTCAAATTCCTCGCCAAGCGTATACTCTAATAACTCGGCTACTAACCCTTTGCATCCTCCGCATGAACGTGAGGCGTTCGTGCAATCACGCACTTCTTCAACCGTCTTTAACCCATGCTCGACAATTGCCTTACAAATCGTTCCTTTTGTTACCCCGTTACAACCGCAAACGACATCCGTATCTGCCATTGCAGCCACCATGCTTTTATTGGATGAATTCGCAGTTGATTGGAAAAACGATAATTGGAACGAGTTAGAAATGCTTTCATTCTTATTAATCATGTCCAGCAGTTTCCGCCCTTCGCTTGTGTCACCAAACAAAACCGCACCAACGATTTTTCCGTCACGAATGACAACTTTTTTATAAATTCCACGGAATTCGTCATATACTTTAATCGATGCCGTTCCTTCCCCATCCATAAATTCTCCGGCAGAAAACACATCGACGCCAGAAACTTTTAATTGCGTAGAAACAACCGAACCTTCGTATGGACGTCCCTTAATACCGCAAACCGCTTCGGCTAATACTTTCCCTTGTTCGTAAAGCGGCGCTACAAGACCGTACACAATTCCCCGATGTTCCGCACATTCACCGACCGCATAAATATGAGGAACGCTCGTTTCTAAGTAATCATTCACGACAATCCCTCGGTTTACTGCGATTCCGCTTTCCCGCGCTAAATCAACGTTCGGACGAATCCCTACGGCCATGACGACTAAATCCGCTGCAATTTCTGTTCCGTCTTTAAAGCGAACCCCTTCGACGCGGCCATCTCCAAAAATCTCTGCTGTTTCCTTTTTAAGCAGGAAATTCATTCCTTGTTTTTCTAATTCACGCTGCAACAGTTTCGACGCAGTTGGGTCTAATTGGCGTTCCATTAAATAGTCAAAAATATGAATGACATCAACTTCCATCCCTAAATTCAAAAGACCTCTCGCAGCCTCTAAACCTAACAATCCACCGCCAATCACTGCGGCTTTTTTATACGTTTTTGCATATTCCATCATCATTTCGCAGTCTTTAATATCGCGAAACGCGGTGACCCCTTTTTTGTTCGCTCCTGGTATCGGAAGAATGAAAGGCTTAGAGCCTGTGGCGATGATTAACTCGTCATATGGAACGGTTCGCCCCTGGTCTGTCCGTACGAGCTGCTGCTCTTTGTCGATATCCACAACCGTTTCGCCAACGAAAAGGCGAATATTGTTTTTCCGGTACCATTCCCAATCATTCATCGTAATATCATCAATTGACGTATCCCCTTGCAACACGGTTGATAGTAAAATGCGGTTGTAGTTTGGATAAGGCTCGCTTCCGAAAATCGTAATATCAAACGCATCGCGATCAATTTTCAAAATTTCCTCAATGCAGCGCACTCCTGCCATGCCATTACCAATCAACACTAATTGTTTTCTTTTCATCTACCCATCCCTCCATGACGTAACCATTTCATTTCAACGCTGAAACCACATCTTGCATACTAAAAAGATAAACATTAACATTCCGACTTCTTTGCTTTTCTGCTCGATCATTCCTCTCCTCCTCGTTGCGGTGTTATCACCATCTTACCATTTTTGTTAGTTTATATCACCTATAATGTAAAAAAATATAATATTGTTTTTGTGTAAAAATCACACAACTAATGAGGAAGTAAACCATGAAATCGTATTGTGCAAACGAACTACATGCCCAATAACGACAATGCTCGGATTTTCTATTCCTTCTTTTTGAGCAATTGAGGTTAAATTTTCTAACGTATTAGTCACTACCCGCTGTTTTGCTGTCGTCCCTTGATAAACAATCGCTACCGGTGTTTGCGGGGAACGACCGAAACGAAGAAGCTGCTGTTGAATATGCGCCAAACGGCTAATCCCCATATAAATGACTACCGTATCGATTTTCGCAAGATGTTCCCACGGCAACTCTTTTTCTTTGCATAAATGACCTGTTATAAACGCGACGGTCGAGCCGTACTGGCGATGAGTTAAAGGGATTCCCGCATAAGCCGGGGCAGCAATCCCCGATGTAATTCCGGGAACAATCTCAAATTCAATTTGTTGTTTCGCCAGTACTTCCGCCTCTTCTGCCCCCCGCCCATAAACAAAAGGATCTCCTCCTTTTAAGCGGGTCACTACTTTTCCGCTTTTTGCATACCGCACAAGCAGTTGATGAATCGTTTCCTGATCACACGAATGATGATGCGGTTCTTTTCCGCAATAAATGAGTTCCGCTCCATTTTTAGCATAATTTAGTAGCGACGGGTTAACAAGCCGATCATATAAAATCACGTCCGCTTCTCGAATGCATCGTAATCCTTTCAACGTTAATAATTCCGGATCCCCAGGACCCGCTCCGACGATATATACTTTTCCCATCAGCTCCCTCCCCTCCTTTCACGTCAAATTATCTCACATAAAAATAAAACAGAAATCTATTATGTTATATTTTCTTACATGTTTTTTTTTAAAAAACAAAGGCTCATCCATTATAAACGGACGAGCCTTTGTTTAGACATTAATGAAACAGATTTGGTTCCTGCAGCTGATCAATGAGTTGTTCACAACGCTGAACTCTCTCTTCCAGTTGTTGCATTCGTTTCTCTAATGCCAATATATATTCCCTTAAACTCATCGGTTCATATCGTTTGGCGAGCCGTTCATACTCTTCGTCGACAGCCAGCACAACCGTCATCGATGCGCCGAACAGTGCTTGGACAGCTTCCATAATGAGCGAGCCGTATTTCGTTTGCAAAACATTCCGCTGGAGTTCGTCGGCGCATTTCACCACAATCCAGTCATGGTCGATGATCGCTGTTGTATCTTGGATCCATCGTTCGAATGAGTGAGCCGATAATTCTGCCGCAAGCAGTTTTTTTATTTCATCCCAATATGATCTCGCTTGAAATTCCATCGTAACATACCCCTTTCTTATCATTTCTATTATTCTATCATATCGCATTTTCTCGGAAAATGCTGTCGAATGAAAGTTGTCTATGTTTTTAAAAAAATTGTATAATAATTTTGTTAGAATATATAGAAAATTCATATTTTTCGGGAGGGAGAGGCCGCTGTGAATCTTAACGTAGGCGATGTATTCACATGGACGCGAACGTTTACCGATGAAGAAACGCTGCAATTTGCTCAGCTTTCTGGCGATATGGGAAGACATCATATGGAACGGGATGAAAAAGACAGACTGATGGTTCACGGGTTATTTACGGCTAGCATCGGCACAAAAATCGGCGGGGATTTAAACTACATCGCTAGAGAAATGAATTGTGAATTTATTCGCCCTGTATTTACCGGTGATACAATTACGTGCGAATTAACTATTATCGAAGTTGTTCCGATGGAAGGATACAAAAAGGTAGCGATGAAATCGGTCTATCGCAACCAATACGGAAAAGAAGTATTAATCGGAACGAGCCGAGGAATTATTAAAGATTAGGTTCGATTCGTTTCAAACACGAAACAAAGGCCTGCCTCTAACAAAAAAGCAGACCTTCTTTCCATCGTTTCGTTTCAATCTCCCTTGGCAAACATATATTGTAACAGCAACAAACGGCATACCCAGCTGCCAAAAATACGAAAAAACGAGAATAAACATGCTTCATTTCCGAAATTTCTTCAGTTTGCTTGTCAGCTCTTTTGTGTGTGGGTAAATATCACGATATAAGGAGAAAATTTCACGGTATCGGTCAGCTGCCTCTTTGCTCGGTTCGACGATCCGTTCCACTTCTTTAAACGCACGAGCGCATTGTTCTAATGATTCGAACCAGCCGCAGCCGCACGCGGCAATCATCGCCGCTCCCATTCCAGGACCTTGCTCATTTTTTAGTTTTTCGATTGGCGTATCGAATATGTCCGCTTGGATTTGCAGCCACTCTTCGCTCTTTGCGCCTCCCCCGATCGATACAATCGTTTCGACACGTTTTCCGCTCGCTTTTATGATATCGATTGATTCGTTTAAAGAAAACGTAATCCCTTCGATGACAGCGCGGGCAAAGTCCCATTTTGTGTGCGACGAATCGATCCCGATAAACGAGGCGCGGACATCCGCATCGGCATAAGGCGTTCGCTCTCCGACTAAATACGGCGTAAACAACAATCCGTTTGCGCCAATCGGAGACTCATACGCCCGTTTGACGATTTCCGAAAAAGATGTTTCCGCCAAAAACGTTCGCTTCAACCAATCGAAGCTGTACCCAGCTGCTAATGTCACACCCATAATATAGTACGAGTTCGGCTTCGCATGGTTAAAATAATGCACTTTCCCAGCAAAATTTTTATTTCCTGTTTGCTCATACGCTAAAACGACGCCAGATGTGCCGATGCTGCACATCGTTTGCCCTTCCGCCAAAATTCCGGCGCCAATCGCCCCGCAGGCGTTGTCTGCTCCACCCGCAAACACTTTCACGTTTACAGGTAGTCCTGTCTGTTCTGCTATTTCCGGAAGAAGCGTTCCGACATATTCCGTCGATTCGACTAACGGAGGACATAAGCGAATATCTACATCAAGCGCTTTACAAATTTCTTCGCTCCATGTTTTATTCCGTATATCAAGCAATAATGTCCCCGCCGCATCGGAATATTCCATCGCGACATGGCCGGTGAGCCGCAGCCGCACATAGTCTTTTGGCAATAAAAACGTACGCGCTTGTTTGTAAAGATGCGGTTCGTGTTTTTTGACCCATAATAATTTTGGCAGTGTGAAACCTTCCAAGGCGCGGTTTTGGGTAATAGATAGCAATGTTCCTTTCCCGACCCGTTCCTCAATTTCCCGGCATTCTTCCGTCGTTCTTGTGTCGTTCCAAAGAATCGCGTTGCGCAACATTTCATTTTTTTCATTCAATAATACTAATCCGTGCATTTGCCCGGAAAAGCTTAACCCGACGACCGAGCGAGCGTCAATTTTTGATGCTTCCAACACTTTTCGTAATGCCACAATCGTTTTTTCGACCCAATCTTCTGGATTTTGTTCGCTATATCCAGAATGCGGCTGATAAAGCGGATACATTTCCGTCCATTCCGCTTTTACCTTTCCGGTCCAATCAACAAGTAATACTTTGACCGCGCTCGTTCCTAAATCGACACCGATGACGTGTTCCAAGTCCATCCCTCTTTTCTTATCGCGCTGCGCAAACGTCAAGCAAATATTGGTTAAGCAACGTTTTCAACCGCTCTTGCCGTCCTGATTGATTGCGAATGTCGCCTAACTGTAACGCATATTCCTCCAATTTATGGAAATCAGCTGCTCCTTCCACAATTTCCCGTCCGATTCCTTCCGTATAGCTTTTGTACCGTTCTTCAATAAATGCATCAAAAACGCGATCTTCAATTAAACGGTGCGCGACTTTTAAGCCAATCGCAAAGCTATCCATGCCGGCAATATGGGCGTAGAATAAGTCTTCTGGTTCAAACGATCCTCTTCTTACTTTTGCGTCAAAATTCAATCCGCCTTTGCCAAGACCGCCGTTTTGCAAAATTTCATACATAGCAAGAGTAGTAGAGTACAAGTCTGTTGGGAATTCATCAGTATCCCAACCAAGCAGCGTATCGCCTTGATTCGCATCGACAGAGCCTAACATTCCGTGAATGCGCGCCACCCGAAGTTCATGTTCGAACGTATGGCCTGCCAATGTCGCATGGTTCGCTTCAATATTGAATTTAAAGTGATCCTGTAGCCCGTATGTTTGAAGAAACGCCAACGCAGTCGCGACATCAAAATCGTATTGGTGTTTTGTCGGCTCTTTCGGCTTCGGCTCGATTAAAAATTGCCCGTCAAAGCCGATTTCTTTTGCATAGTCCACCGCCATATGCAAGAAACGGGCCAAGTTATCTAACTCCAACTTCATATCGGTGTTCAATAACGTTTCGTATCCTTCGCGTCCGCCCCAAAACACATAGTTTTCCGCACCGAGCCGTTTCGCGATTTCCAACCCTTTTTTCACTTTTGCCGCCGCATAAGCGAACACATCGGCATTGCACGAAGTAGCCGCACCGTGAACAAAGCGTGGATGCGTAAACAAGTTGGCCGTATTCCAAAGCAGTTTCGTTTTGCTTGTTTTCATATATTCTTCAATCATATCCACGATCGTATCTAAGTTTTGATACGTTTCTTTTAACGTATCTCCCTCCGGGGCAATGTCAACATCATGGAAGCAGAAAAACGGAACGTTTAATTTTTCAAACAGCTCAAAAGCCGCCTCTACACGCGCTTTTGCTGAATCCATTTCACTGTACTGCTTCCAAGGGCGAATCATCGTTCCAACTCCAAACTGATCAGACCCGTCCCCGACAAACGTATGCCAATACGCCACCGAAAAGCGCAAATGCTCCTCCATTGTCTTATCCCCGACTTTTTCTTCCGGATTGTAAAACTTAAACGCAAGCGGGTTTTTCGATGTTGGGCCTTCATACGCGATTGTCTCGATATTTGGGAAATAAGCCATATCTAAATCCTCCTTAACTTTTAGTAGATTGTCAAAAAAAGAATACTTGCTTTTGATTTAATTATAACGCTTTCATCTTTGTTTGTCTATCATATAAACAAAGTATTTTACAACTCTTTATACAAAAAATAATCGAAATCGGCATAGTTATTTTGCCCAGAACCGTCGCGGCAATGCATTCCGACAAACGCGCCGGTAAAAGCGGCTCTGCTTTTGATATAATCATCCGATAGTTTATATGATTCGAAGGTGATAGGAAAATCAACCCAATGAATCCCGTCGAATGAATACGCATATTTGTACGTTGTCGTCTGTACGTTTACCCGCAAGTACACATATTCGACGTCATCAGGGACAACAATTTCCTGTCCCCGCAGCGGCTGGTCAACAACTAAATGATCGCACGCCATTAACTCAAGAACTCTCCCTTTTTCCTCATGCCATGTGAGTTGCAGCGTCGTCCAGTTTTGCGTATTGTAATAATTCACTAATCCAGCCGTTTGTTGAAAGGTCGTTGGACGAAAAGCGACTTTTGTTTCCGCAATAAAATTAAAATGCTGCCATCGTCTCGCGACAAACGCCTGTGTAAACCTAGAAGTGAGCGATTCTCTCCCATACAGACGCAAATGTCCGAGTCGAGCTTTTAATGTAGCGATATCTTCTCCTAATGGGATTCTCAATGTTTGAAAATGATGGTTTAACACTTCACCGTCAAAATCATCTTTTTCATCATAATCTTTTTCCCATTTGACTTCCTCGACATTCGGTCCGTCAATTTCTAAAGAAGGTTGATTTCCCCCGACTACGTAAGGCCAGCCGTTTTTCCATTCGAGCCGCTGGATCGCCGTTTCGCGCCCGAGCGGACAATAACCGCGATGTTCTAACAAAGGCTGACCCTTTTTCGGAAGCGGTCTCCCTGTCAAATGCACTAAAAACCATTCGTCCGTATGAGTATGCACAATCGATGCATGTCCAGCCTTTTGCAACGGGTTGCGCGGATATAGCCAAGACGTAATCAATGGATTGTCCGGATGCACTTCATATGGTCCACGGAGAGATGTCGACCGCGCGATCGTCGCAGCATGGTTATACCGTGTTCCCCCTTCCGCTGTCAATAAATAATAATAGCCATTGATTTTATACAAATGAGGGCCTTCGGTAATTTTCAAATCCGTTCCTTTGAAGATAATCTCCGGCTTCCCGATTAATTTTTGTTGTTCAACACTATACTCCTGAAGCACGATGCCATAAAAAGAATGATTGCCGACACGATGATCCCAATACATATTCACCAAATACTTTCTTCCGTCATCATCGTGAAACAATGACGGATCAAACCCAGAGCTATTTAAATAAATCGGGTCGGACCAGTCACCGTCAATCGTTTCACAAGTAACAAGATAGTTATAGCAATCTTTCCACTGTCCCTCGACGACTTTGACATCGGTATAGATCAACCAAAATTTCCCGTCGCTATATGACAGGTGAGGAGCCCAAATCCCTCCTGAATCAGGGTTGCCCAACATGTTCAATTGGCTCAGCCGATTTAATGGCCTTGAAATTAGCCGCCAGTTTTTTAAATCTTTTGAATGATAAATCCTCACCCCTGGAAACCATTCGAACGTAGAAACGGCAATATAGTAATCGTCTCCTACCCGGCAGATGGATGGATCGGGGTGGAAACCGGTTAAAATGGGATTTCTTATCTTTACCATTTTGTCTCCTCCTGTTTATTTTCCATTTTTTTAAATGTTCAAGCTCTTCACCAAAAGTTGTGTTTGATTTTTTATAAAAGTTTGATTATGCTCTACTGACACCTTAAAGTCAATAAAAATAAAATGCTTATTGATGCATAATCCTAATTTCACAAAGTCTAATACTTGTCAAGTACACTTTGTGGTGATGACCAATGTTCAGGTCAAATCCCAGCATATGCCAAAAACCCCCCGTCAATGGGCACGACCACCCCTGTAACAAATCCGCTTGTTTGTTCATCCACAAGCCAAAGCAACGTCCCTAATAAATCTTTCGGATCTCCCAGCCGCCTCATCGGTGTATGCGCCAAAATTTTCTCTGTTCGTTCGGTATACGATCCGTCCACATGTTTAAGAAGATGCTCGTTTTGCTTCGTCAAAAAAAATCCTGGGGCAATGGCATTAACGCGAATCCCGACTTCAGCTACATGTACCGCCAGCCATTTTGTAAAATTTTCAATCCCCGCTTTCGCCGCACTGTATGCTGGAACTTTCGTCATTGGCCGTGGCGCACTCATCGATGAAATATTAATGATCGTTCCACCCTTTCCAACCATTCGCTTTAGGAAAATTTGTGTTGGAATGATCGTTCCTATTATATTTAAATCGAATACGTATTTAAACCCGTCGGCAGTGAGATCAAAAAATGTCGTAATATCAGGGTTCTCAAGATCTTGATACTCCAGTATTTCTTTTGTAGTAATCCCTTGTGGGTGGTTGCCGCCAGCACCGTTAATTAATACATCGCAGGAACCATACGTATGTAACACTGTTTCTCGCGCTTTTTTGACACTATCTACATCCAACACATCGCACTGAACGGCAATAGCCTCCCCTCCTTTCCTCACAATTTCTTCTTTGACTTTCTCTGCTTTTTCCAACGTCCGGTTCAAAAGAGCCACTTTCATGCCTTGTCTCGCCAGCTCTTTGGCCATGCAACTGCACAGCACCCCGCCGCCGCCAGTCACAACCGCTACTTTCCCTTCTAAATTTGGATGGATTGGCAGCATGCACTCTCCCCCTCCCGTTTTTTCTTTTCATTTTCCAAACTATCCCAAATGCCGAGTAGATACATAATGCCAAGCGCTCGGTCGTACAATCCATACCCGGGGCGTGCTTTTTCATTCCAAATCATCCGACCATGATCAGGTCTTATATATCCTTGGAAGTTGGCATCATGCAATACTTTGATGATTTCGCATATATTGAGAGATCCGTCACAGCTACGGTGAGAAGTTTCTTCGAAATCGCCATTTTCATAGATTTTGATATTTCGAACATGTACAAACGGAACCCGATCCATTTTCAAAAAGTATCGAAATATCTCTGGAATATCGTTATTCGGATTCGCCCCCAATGATCCAGAACATAACGTCAGCCCGTTTGCTGGGCTATCGACCATCTTGACAATTTTCTCTAAGTTCTCTTTATTGGTCACGATGCGCGACAATCCAAACACGGACCAAGGCGGATCATCGGGATGAATCGCCATTTTGATCCCGCATTCTTCAGCCACTGGGATAATCTGTTGTAAAAAATAACGCAAATGTTCAAATAAGTCGTCTGCCGTCACTCCTTTGTACAGATCAAAAAGCGTTTTAATCATTTTCAATCGCTCACGTTCCCATCCTGGCAATAAAAAGCCGTTAGACCCATTCTCAATGTTGCGCACCATTTTTTCCGGATCGATCTGTTCGATTTTATCGTTTTCATATGCTAAAACAGTAGAGCCGTCCGCCCGTTTTTTCGCCAAATCAGACCTCGTCCAGTCAAAAATCGGCATAAAATTATAGCAAATCACTTTCATGCCAGCCTTCGCTAAGTTGCGGATCGTTTGTTTATAATTTTCAATATACCGCTCCCTTGAAGGCAGCCCGAGTTTAATATCTTCGTGGACATTGACACTTTCAATAACCTCAAGGTGAAACCCTTTTTCGTTCACTTGTCTTTTCAGTTCTAATATATCTTCAAGCGGCCACACTTCCCCGACCGGAATGTGATATAAAGCCCCAACAATTCCTTCAACTCCGGGGATTTGCCTTACATCGTCCAGCGAGACCGTATCGTTATCCTTTCCGAACCAGCGAAACGTCATTTTCATGATGTCCTATCCCCCCATTTACGATAGATTAAAATACTGTTTTGCGTTAAAATAACATATATCTTGAACCATTTTTCCTAAAAAGACATAATCCGCAGGCGCCTCGCCGTCCTCCACCCACGTGCCGATTAAATTGCATAATATTCTGCGAAAATACTCATGCCGCACGTAGGACAAAAAACTTCTTGAGTCAGTCAACATACCAATAAACGCGCTCAATACCCCGATATTCGCTAAATCTTTCATTTGGGTGACGATGCCATCTCTATGGTCATTAAACCACCACGCTGCCCCAAATTGTATTTTTCCTTTGATCCCCACTTCATGAAAATTGCCGACTGCCGATGCCAACACGTAGTTGTAAGCCGGATTTAACGTATACACAATGACTTTCGGTAACTGATTTTCTTTTTCCAACGCATTGAAAAACGAGTTTAACGGCTTGGCAAGATGAAAATCATTAATCGAATCATAGCCAGCGTTCGAACCGAGCAACCGGAACATCTTCTCATTTGTATTTCGAACTGAACCGATATGGATCTGCATCACCCATCCTAACGATCGGTACAACCGCCCTAGAAAACATAGTGTAAATGTTTTATACTTTTCTTCTTCCTCTCGGCTGACCATAAAGCCGTCTTTTCTTTTTTCGAAAATGGCGCATACTTCATGCCAATCGCATTCCGCGTAAGGCATATATTCCAGCCCATGATCGGAGATCCGGCATCCAGCTTCATGAAAATAGTGAACCCGGTTCTCAACCGCTTGTAACAGCTTCTCATAATCGGTAATACGGATGCCTGTCACCTCGCCTAACTTACCGAGATAGCCAAAAAACGTCGGACGATTCACCTCTAATATCGCGTCCGGCCGAAACGAAGGCATCACCTTGACGTTGAACGTTCGGTCTTGTCGAATTTCCTTATGGTATGTCAAATCATCCAACGGATCGTCCGTCGTCCCGATCATTTCCACATTTGACTTGGAAATAAAGGAACGAGCCGAAAAACCTTCTCCTTTCAGCCGTTCATTGCAATGATTCCATATATATTGACATGTATTTTCATTTAACAGCGCAGCGACTTGAAAATACCGCTTTAACTCTAGATGAGTCCAATGATACAATGGGTTCCCGACGCAGTAGGGCACCGTTTTCGCCCATGCTTGGAACTTTTCATAATCCGTCGCATCACCAGTAATATACTTTTCATCTATCCCTAATGTTCGCATCACCCGCCATTTATAATGATCACCATCGAGCCAAAGATCCGTTAAGTTGTCAAACCGTCGATCTTCCGCGATCTCTTTGGCGCTTAAATGGCAGTGGTAATCGATAATAGGCAGCGACTTGGCATATTCGTGATAAAGGATTTGTGCGTGCGTATTTTGCAACAAAAAATTCTCATGAATGAACGGCTGCACGGCCTTCCTCCCTCCCTCGTCATATTTTTCGATCCCCTCGAATCCGCCTGCCTGTTCAAACAAAGTAATGCGGATATTGTTTTTTCAATACGTCTTTTTCAATGACAACAAGCTGTAAATGTTCCTCCATCACTTGTCGCACCTTTTCCGCTTCCTTATTCGCAATTAAACGGTAAATTTGCTTATGATGGGAAATAATGATATCCCAATCTAAATCGGAAAATAAACGAAGCACGCGCAGACGATTAAAATGGCTGTTTAAGTTTTGCACCATCTTCCATGAACGCGACATGCGACAGCCGTCAAAAATTGCTTGATGGAACTTCTCATCAAGTTCAAAAAGCTCCAAAAAGTTGCGCTTTTCTACACACAACTCTTGCATCGTAATATTTTTTTCCAACTGAAATAAGTGTTCCTCACTAAATTTCTTACATGCCAACGCGGCGACTTCCTTCTCAACGACTTCTCGGATAAATCGCCCTTCTTCCACATGTTCTAAATTAATTCGCGATACGATCGTACCGCTTTGCGGAATAATATCTAACAGTTCTTCTTGGGCCAATTTCAAAAATGCTTCGCGGACCGGAGTTCGGCTAATATGAAGCTGTTCGGCAATTTCTTTTTCCGAAATCTTCGTACCCGGTTCTAGCTCTAAGCGTAAAATTTTTTCCTTAAGCAAATCATACAATTGATCACGCGCCGATCCCCTAATTGAGCTTTTAATTTGCTGACTTTGTTGGGAAGTAAACATTGTCCTTCAATTCTCCTTTTCATCCGTCCGTTATACTAGTATGGTAGCAACATAACAAAAACAAGTGAAACAATATTCGCCTCCATATTTAATGTAATGAAGAAAATATTCCCTGTCAATCACATCGTCGATCGATGGGGCACACTTTCACTTTGGATCTATTTTGCCCGTTCTCTTCTTACGATGTACACGAGCTTTGAAGCACGGTCAACAATGGTCGTTAACTCTTCATCCGTCCATTCTCGTTTTGTATTGACTAATGAATTTCCTACTCCGTCAGCCTCTCCACTGCTCTTATATAATCCCCTATGTTCTCTTCATTTATCCCTCCTGTGACAATCAAAGGGATACGGGGTAAAGGATCTTTTAAACTTTTAATATACTTTGGACCCAATACATGTGCTGGGAATACTTTCACCAAATCTGTCCCGTGTTGAAAAGCAGTGACAATTTCTGTCGGAGTTAACCCGCCGGCAATGCTTACAGCTCCATACTGTTTTGTCGTGTTGATCACCTCGATGGACATCGATGGGGAAACAATAAACCGTGCTCCAGCTGAAATCGCTTGTCGTGCCGTTTCTCCATCTAACACCGTCCCCGCGCCCACTAGTATATCCTTTAACTCACGGGCCACTTTTTCTAATGCCGCTAATGCACCGGGCGTTTCCATCGCAATTTCTACAATCGGAATTCCCCCTCTTTGCAGGGCGCGGACATCGGAATAATATTTCCCAGTGTCACCCCACAAATAACAGGAACTACACCGATTTTTCTAATTACTGTCAAGATGTCCATACTGCTTTCTTCTCTCCTTCTATTATCGGGTGACATCTTCCCCGTGTTGATGGATCAATCGTTCCACTTCATCCCGTTCCGGCATGCCATCCACATCTCCTTCAACCATGGTCACTAGCGCGCCGACCGCGTTCGCCCGTTCGACCACATCGTACAAGCTTAAGCCATCTAACAGCACCGAAATCAATCCGGCCGCAAATCCGTCGCCCTTTCCAACCGGATCGATGACTTGTTCCACCAAAAATCCGGGAACAGGCCGATTCTCTTGATCGTAAAGTAGTGCGCCCCCTTCGCACCCAACTTAAGAACGACGAGCGACGCTCCGTTATTCAGAAATAATTTCCCTAACTCTTCTAAAGGCTGGGCTCCAAATAAGAATACCGCTTCTGCGATTCCAAGAAGCGCGATATCGGCCTGTGTGGCGATGCGGAACATCACCTCCTTCGCTCTGTCTTCCTGCCATAGCTTCAACCGTAAATTAGGATCAAAAACAATTTTCACCCCATGGCGGCAAGCCATAGCAATCGCTGAAAAAATAGTCTCTTGACAACTAACGCTTAATGCAGGCGTAATACCCATAATATGCATATACTTCGCTTTGGTAATGTAGTCCTCATCCAAATCACTGGGCGTCAGCCGGCTCGCCGCCGATCCTTTGCGATAGTAATACACTCTCCTCGTATCATTTGGCCGTCTCTTTATCTTTAAAATAGATACCCGTCGGCGCCTCTTTATCTACTTTGACTTGACTGACGTCCACCCATTCTCCTTGGAGAAAGGCCACAATCGCCTTTCCGAATTCATCGTCTCCTACTCTGCTAATCCATCCAGCTCGATAACCTAATCGAACCAAACTAACGGCGACACTCGATTCCGCTCCGCCGATCCTTCTTGTAAAAGTGACGGCCTGCCTCATTAAGCCTGTACTTGCTGGGGTAAACACCGCCATGGATTCACCAATGGTAACAACGTCCATATCGATTCTCCGTGTTTATTGTAATTTGTCAAAAAAGAGTCTAGCCATCGAAATCATTCACATAAGACTTTCAAGAGTATGAAGTAATTTGGCTGTCATCTATCCCCACATACGTATATGTTTCATCGTTGACCGGCTCTACCTCAATCAACGTCACTTCGTTTTTTGTTAAAACAACTGGCAAGCGAACTACACCGTCTTCCACTTTCATCCGTTTGGTTGTCACCTTCGGCTGCGCGACTTGACGCAATGTCTCGATCGCCCTTTGGCTCGGAAAACGAGGTCTCCCCATTTGTTTCCATACAACCCATGGATTACCGTTTTCTTCATCAATTGTTTGCCGCTTGATAAAGACATCGGCAAAGGAAAGAGGGATTTCGATCTCGATCTCTTTTGCAAAACCGTTCCCTTTTCTCATCACTAAATTCCATAGCACTAAGGCAATCGAACCGTCTTTTCGTCTCGTGACAATCATCTCTCGGTCGCGATAAAGCAACTCATCCCCCAATGCGTTAAAGAACGCAAATACATGAAACGTCGGTTTTGGAATCAAATGAAGCGCTACTAGACCAAAACCACCGTGAAACTGCGCTTTCGGGACATCCATTTCCTCAAAGACATCGCTGAATGTCCAGTAAGAAAAAGAGTCAACATATTCTCCACCTTCACTTAAAATCCGGGCGATATACGCCGCATTCAATACGGTATCGTGAACCGGGTTGATCGGACTATAGGACGTATTATATTCCGTAATGTGAAACGGCAAATGCGGAAACGGCGACTGGTTAATCAACTCACGGACCGTTTTAAATTGTTGCAGCATATCTTCTGGATCTTCTAATTCTTGATAATAATATTCGAATGTCTTTTTGTGCGGCGCTTTCGATGTATACGCATGTCTGCTCACAAAATCGACCGGTACATTTTCCTCAGCGCAAAAGTTTAGAAAATCGACAATCCACTCATCGCTTCCTCCACATATAGCTGGGCCGCCGACTTGAATGCTTGGATGCACGCTTTTTACCGCTGTCGCCGTCACTTTATATAGTTTGAAGTACTCTTGTTTATCCGCATTCTTCCAAAAGTTGACCAAGTTCGGCTCATTCCAAACTTCAAACGGCCATTTCTGTACTTCCTTGATTCCGTAGCGTTCGACAAAATGGGAGACGACCGCTACAATTAAATCACGCCATTGATTATAATCCTTTGGAGGCGTCACATTCCCTTTCCAATAAAATATCGTTTGATCTCCAGAAGCTAACGCGCTCGGCATAAACCCTAGCTCAATAAACGGCCGAATGCCTAAATCCAAATACGAATCAATAATTCGGTCAATATACGTAAAGTTATAGAAAGGTTTTACTTCTCCGTTGATCTCAACTTCCCGATAAATCCCAACGTCATCCGAAAGCAATCCGTGACCGCGAATATATTGAAATCCTATTTTCTCCTGAACAAGCTTCAAATGATCTAAATATTCTTTTTGTAAAGCAAGGCCTATCCTTCCGGTTCCGACGCAAAAATTCCAATTTTTCTTAAACGCTGTTCTTTCGTCATTCTGTACTTTAACGAACTTCATCGTCCTTCTCTCCCATCCTATTTATAAATCGTACGTCCGTATTGATCGTCGATCCCCGATTTACGATAAAAATACGTATTGATGACATCGCGCCATTCCTTGGCATGTTCAATCTGAATCGTCAGCCGTTCCAACACATCCATATACCGTTTTTCGTCAATTTTTCCTTTCAGCTGCTCCCACCGTTTTTTGAGCTGTTTTGCCTGCTCTACTCCGTCAAAATGACTGTTATAAATATGCTGGATAACCGTTTCACCCGATTTTAAATGATAGGTATACGGGACATGATGGAAAAACAGCAACAACTCATCGGGACAAGTATCCAATGATTCATACATGGCCGCATTCTCCGGAAAATATTGAGCGGTATATCCGGTTCCGGTTGCGATCGTCCGATCTACTCCGATTCCGTCGCGGTCAGCATAATGGTACGTTCCCCAATGGGAATATTCATATCCGTCCACATTCGGTCCATAATGATGGCCTGGATTCACCATCCAGCCGACACCAAGCGGAGCGGTATAGTTTTCGTAAATTCGCCATGAATCTAAAAGCATTCGGCTAATTTGCTCGACCACTTGCGGATCATCCCCAAATGTTTGCACGATCCATTCTTTTGCTATTTCCTCAGCAGATAAATCCGGAGCCCAAGCAAGTCGGCCAAATCCATACAAATTCGCTTGCGCTAGCGTATGACCAGTCCAGTTCGGGTCGTCGCCAATATTGGATACACCTGTCATGCCACTATACAGGTAACCAAATAAAGAGCCATCGATCACTTTTTTCACTTCTGATCCTTTTCCTTTGGCATACGTATCAAACTCAAGCACTTCTTTCCATTGCGGGACTAAAAAACATAAATGCTTTTGCTGGCCCGTATATTCTTGCGTAATTTGTACTTCCAGCAATTGATTCGTTTTCGGCATAGCGCCGAATAAAGGGGAAACCGGTTCCCTTACTTGGAAATCCATCGGGCCGTTTTTAATTTGTAAAATAACATTCGAATGGAATTGCCCATTCAATGGCTTAAAATGATCATAGGCGGCTTTTGCCCGATCGATTGTTCTGTCTCGCCAGTCTTGTTGGCAGTTATAGACAAAGCATCTCCAAATAACGATACCCCCGAACGGTTCCAGCGCCTCGGCCAACATATTCGCTCCATCCGCATGATTGCGTCCATACGTAAACGGACCGGGACGAAACTCCGAATCCGCCTTGACTACAAAACCACCAAAGTCAGGGATATAGCTGTAAATTTGGGCAACGGTTTTTTTCCACCACTGTTGCACGGACGGGTCAAGCGGATCAGCTGTCGAAAGCCCACCGATTTCAATCGGACTCGCATAGTTAATGCTTAAAAACGTTTTAATACCGTACGCCCGAAAGATGCCAGCCACTTCTGCCACATCAGGCAAAAACTTCTCCGTAATCAATTTGGTCTCTGTTTCATGAACATTTACATTGTTGATCGAAACGGCATTGATGCCTACCGAAGCGAGCAGTCGCGCATAATCTTTCATACGTTGTCTCTTTTTGATAAACTGGCCGCTTTCAAAGAAAATCGAACGTCCCGCATATCCGCGTTCAATGCTTCCATCCATATTATCCCAATGATTGATCATCCGTAATTCGTTTTTAGGGTGCTCCACGATGGACAACCGTTCAATGTTCTCCTTCATTTGCAGTAGGCGGAGAAAATGAAAGACCGCATACAAAACCCCTTTATCCGTTTTCCCGGCAATATATACACATAATCGCCCGTTCTTGACAAGCGATCGGATGACATATCCTTCTGAGCGAATCAATTCCTCTTCTTTTTTTCTAAGAAATGATCCGTTGACCTCTTCGTCCTCGAGCGTCCCGAGCCAAATAAACCCGGATTGTTCAGCATGTGGCACTATTTGTGGTCGAATACCAAACATGGACGTGATGCCTATCTCCAATTCTACAGCAGCGGCACGAAACACAGGAGACGCCCCTTTGATCACGATCGTCGCAAATAACGACTCGTTTTCCTGATACGCTTCATTTTTGTCATATCTCAACCAACAACGTTCATATAATTCGGACACGCCTGCTTCCTCCTTATCATTCTTTTTCCGCCCCTAACACAATCCCTTTCACAAAAAATTTTTGCACGAATGGATAAACGATTAACATCGGCAAGGCGGCGATAAAAATCTGCGCCGATTTGACTGTCCGTTCAGACAAATTTTTCAGCGTTTCCGCATCGACGCTCATTTTCGTGAAATCTTGCTGAACAATTATCGTTTGCAAAAATGTCGACAACGGATAATGTTTGACATCAGACATGTAAATCATCCCGTCAAACCATGAGTTCCAATGGAACACCATCGTAAAGAGCGAGATAGTCGCGATAGCCGGTACGGAAATAGGTAAATAAATTCTCAAAAAAATCGTGAAATGGTTCGCTCCATCCATGAGCGCCGCTTCTTCTAGCGATTTCGGCACAGAAGTACGGAAAAAGTTTACAAGCAATATTAAATTAAAGGAACTGACAGCCGACGGCAAGACGAGTGCCCAAATCGTATCGGTTAAACCAAGTTTAGTGACGACCATATACGTGGGAACGAGCCCGCCATGAAATAACATCGTAAAAACGAAAAACCACATATAAATCTTTCGGCCACGGAACACTTGATCACTTTTCGATAAAGGATAGGCTGCACATAACATCAATCCCATCGAGATCGCCGTGCCTAACACAACCCGAAAGAAGGAATTCCATAACGAACGCAAAAAGTTTTCATTGCCAATCGTCTTTTCATAGGCGTCAAGGGTGAAATCGACCGGCCAAAGCCCAACAAGATTCGCCGTCGCTGCGGCACTGCCACTAAAGGAAACCGCTAAAATATGAATGAGAGGCAAAATACAAAGAAAGGCAGTTACGGTTAAAAGAACATAATTCAAAATTGTAAATATTTTATAAGGCAAACTTTTCTGATAGTGGTACATATGCCTCCCCCTTAAAAAATTTTATAGTTGGCATACTTATATGCTAAGCGATATCCGGTGACAACGAGAATAAAGCTGATGACCGATTTGAATAGACCGACCGCTGTCGCATAACTGAAATCCCCGTTTAACAGACCAACGCGATAAACGTACGTATCGATAATGTCCCCTGTTTTGTAAACAAGCGGGTTGTATAAGTTCAAAATTTGGTCAAATCCAGCATTCAGAATGTTTCCTAGCGATAACGTACCGACAACAATAATGATCGGTAGCATGGAAGGCAATGTAATGTAAATCGTTTGCTGCCATCGGTTCGCTCCATCCACAATGGCTGCTTCATACAACGCCGGATTAATCGAAGTGATGGCAGCAAGAAAAACAATTGTGTTAAACCCGCACTCTTTCCAAACATCGGTTACGACAACAACCGTACGAAACCAGTCATTATCCCCTAGAAAGAAAATCGGTTCAATACGAAACAAAGAGGTCAATATACTATTGACAATCCCTCCCTCTGGGGAAAGCATATCGATTAAAATACCACCAAGGATGACCCAAGATAAAAAGTGCGGCAAATACACAATCGTTTGTACTGTTCTTTTGAATTTCATGACATAAACTTCATTGAGCAATAACGCAAAAGTTAAAGGAACAGCAAGGTTAAAAATAATTTTTAATATTGAAATAACGAGTGTATTCCAAATGACTTGACGTGCGTCCTCATATTCAAACATCGTTTTAAAATGCTCAAGACCTACCCATGAAGAGTTCAAAAATCCTAGCCACGGTTCATAATCTTGAAATGCCATCACAAGACCGAACATTGGAATGTACTGAAAAATAAAAACGACAACAATTGCAGGAAGAAGCATGGCATGCAGTTGCCAGCTCCCTTTTAAATTCCATCTTTTTTTCGTTTTCACTGTCACTATTCGTTCTTGCAAATCGATCTCTGTCTGCAAATCCCTCTCCCCCTTTCATGAATTGAGGTTATCCAAACATTCAAGCATGCTAGCATGTTGAAAAAAGGGCGGTGTAGACATATAGCACCATCATAATACTCTCTAGTTTGTCCGCACCGCGTGTCAATGATAATCACTTTTCTCCTTTTACAGACCTATACCATTCATTAACCTCTTTTGTAATCTCTTGGCCGCCCGATCCCTCCCATTTTTCAACAAAATTATCAAACTCGCTGAGCGGTACTCTACCGTAAATAATATTGGCAAATGTTTCCCTCTCCATTTTTGTGAGAAACTCCCCGCGTTTTTGCATTGTTTTCGTCGGAGGGCCGCTGAATTCGTTTTCAATTCTATATTGGTTTTGTTGGTTGACAATCGTAGCGGCTTTCATATACGGCTCGCCTTGAGACACAATTTTTGTATACTCATAAGCATTTTTCGGTTTCCGTTTAGTCGTATACAATTCTTCTGCCAAGTTATAAAGCATATATGGAACCGTTGGAATGTCAGTTGTTAAGAAATATTTACCTGGGTCAATTTTCCCTCTTGGAATTTGATTCGGATCATAGACAGGCTGACCATCTTTCATTACATAATCGTATCCTTCAAACAATCCATATTTGAAATACCTTGAATCATTGAAAATATAACTGTAAATAGCATCCCAATATTCAAAAAATTTGTCCATATGTTTGAAGTTTTTGTTAAATAAGAACATTCCTACAGTAAGTCCTTCCCCACGGCGCCCGATTTTGCCATCCGATCCGCTTGGTAGTGGATATGGCTCTACAATCGCACCCGGATTATTTTTGATTGCATCAGCAATCGGCCACCCGGCTCCCCATGGCGGAGCAGCTATAATCCCCGATTTCCCAGCGACGAAGCTCTTAATGGCTGTTTGTTCATCCAAAATTCCTATTTCTTTATCCAGATACCCTTTCTCATACCATTCACGCAGCTTAGCTAGCCCTTTCTTAATTGACGGCTGAACAGAACCGTATACTAAAGACCCATCTTCGCCTTTAGACCATGAGCTAGGTACATAGTTACCATAAGCACCGAAAACAAAGCTTCCATCAGCCAGCCATGTCGCTAAGCCATTTTTGCTAGCGAGCGTTAACCCAATTGTATCCTTCTTCCCATTTCCATCAGGATCTTGATTAACAAATGCATCCATAATTTTCTCAAGATCTTCGATAGTTTTTGGTGGCTGCAATCCTAACTTGTCGAGCCAATCTTTGCGAATCCATAGCAACGAATCTGAACCATTGCCTCCGGAAAAACGTGGGATGCCGTATCGATTGCCGTCCACGGTAGCTGGGTAAAACGCTTCTGGAAACTTGTTAAATATTTCCTTTAATCTTGGCGACGCATATTGTTCAATCGCCTTATCGACCGACATCACTTTTCCGGAACGAATTAAATCATTAATTAATAACCCATCAGAAACCATGAACACATCCGGAAGTTCTTGTCCGGATGAAAGCGCTAAACGAATTTTGTTATAATATTGCTCATCATTCGGCGCCGTCCATAATGTTTTTAACTTGATGCCCAGCTCCTTTTCAGCCCATCTTGTCACCGGATTGTTATTCACATCTTCGCCTTGCCTAAACTTCGTGTCATCCTTCAAAGTGCGAGCTGTTGTAATCGTCACCAGCTGATTTCCATCCTTAGATTGACTGGTACTATTTGATGAAGTAGGTTCTTTATCAGTACAACCCGCTAACATTCCAATTGCCATTATCATCCCCGTCATGGAAGCTAATAGCTTTTTGAACAATTTTCTCCCTCCGATCATTTTCATTAAAATCCCCCCTCGAATGACCGACGACTATACGGACAAAACGTTACCGCTTTTTTTGTTCAATCCCCCCTTTCATGTTATCTACTTTTGGTAAGCGATTTCAAAAATAATTTTACCATTCTAGTATGGTAGATTGAACAGATGAACCCCAGTTTCAAATCCATAACAATCTTTCCACACTTGTTCAGTACTATATAAATGCAATTTGGAACTTTAACGCTTTCGTCTTTTATGGAGTAATTCGGTATGTTTCGACTGTCGGGTGACCGAACAACCAACCGCTTCCAGACAAATGCATTTGTCTGTGAAGCGGTTGGTTGTTCGGTCCTCTGTCACGCGAAGGCAAGTCACAGACTTGCCTCCGACAGTCGAAAAAATAGGAAGTCTACTTTTTCGTCCGCCATAAGTTAAACCTCCCAGTTGTATTTATATATTATAGACATTCCATTTCGTTTATTAGTAATACTAGTATACTAGATCTATATTGATTATAAATGAATATTTACATTCTTTCAACACTTTTCAAAAACTTTCAAATTCAAAAAAGAGAAAATAGGGAGAAGAGCTTATTTTCAAATTCACAATAATCCCTTATCTCTAGTCTTGGTTGTCCATGTTTATTTTGGAATATCTATAATTTCCTAAAATATAGTTTCAGACAATTCATCAAAAATAAATCTATTTTTCTCCCTTTAACCAGAAAATTATCGAGCGATGTGTAATCATCATCGGCTATTCCCCAAAACATCAAAATGGAACCCCCGTTATCCGCAAGCAAACATTCTTTTGACGGCAAGAGGGTTCGGTTTTAATATATGGAAAACAGCGGTTTTTCTTTTACGTAATGTACAGGCAAGTGAGGGTATCGTTGGCGAAGACGCTTGCACAACAGTTTCATTCCCGGTTCTTCGCTTTCCGCATGCCCCAAAACGATCAACCCTTTCCGTCTTCCTTGATACAAGGCATCCCGTACATACTCGGGTGTCTCCCATTCCGGACCTTCCCCATAGATTAGAACATCTGCTTCGCCGAACAGAGGAATCGCTGTTGTACCGCCACCACGATAGCCTGCTAGGAGACCGACAGTTTCGCATGTTATGTCCGGTTCACCGATGACCCGAACAAAAGGAATATGGAGGCGACGCTTGACAGTCAGAACAAGGTCAGCCAACGTCAACTTAGGTAAAGTGACCACCGTTGCCACTGATCGATGCTCCCGGACATAAACTGACCATCCAAGCTCCCTCACAAGCCCTTCCATGACCAGATCCGGAAACGTGTGGTGCATATGATCGTGAAACCGGAATATCGCGAGTCCTGATGATTCGATCCATTGCCATTTCGTTTGGTATACGGGATCGTCCTTCGCCGGCTCAATTCCATCGTGATGGGAAAAAAACATGCCTTCGTGAACAATTACAAGATTGGCGCCCAGCCGAACCGCCTCCTCGAGTACAAACTGGGTTGGCATAAATGCGGTCACAATGCCCGTCACGATCACGCTTGGATCCCCGAATTTTAAGGTATCTACGGTTCCCTCCAACCTGTTGCTTGCCATTGCCATGCATTCGTTCATAATCTGTTGTACGGTTATATTCAAGGGCCGATTCTCCTCTCCTTTATCGTTCCTATTTGTCACTTCATAAAAGTAAATTTATAGTTAAACAGCAAATTTAAAACATATATGCAACGCTAGTGGGGCACCCTTTCTTATCACCATATATACGCACGAAACACTTTCGTAAAATTATATATTGTATCTTCCTTGAAGAAAGGGGACCTTTTGAGACAGCCTCTTTGTTGGTGTGATTGTTTACATTCTATTAGAAAAGGTGCTCTTTTTTCTATACATTATTTGGATTTTATTGGATAATCAACACGTGTGTACCCTCCAAAAGGATGGCTTCGGACGATGAAGTTCATCAAACAAAAACGGCCAGTTTTTTCTTCCTTTTACCGGAAAATTATCGAGCCATGTGTAATCATCAGCCACTCCCCAAAACGTCACACTCTGAATGACGTCCCGGTATTCCTTAAACAAGGAGAAAATTTGCCCATAGCGATCAGCCTGTTGCTCGATCATTAGCTCAGTTGGGTTTGTAAGATCTTTCCGATGATCATTGAACTCAAACATTGAGATATCCAGTTCTGTAATGTGAAGTTGAACTCCAAGAGAAGCATACCGCTCAATCGCCATACGAATTTCATCTAATGATGGACGGGTTAAGTTCCAATGGGCTTGCATCCCTATTCCATGAATTGGAATATCTTTGTCACGTAAAGATTTTACCAGCTTATAAATCTTCTCTCGCTTTTCCGGAAACGATTCATTATAGTCGTTATAAAACAGCAGGGCATCCGGATCAGCTTCATGGGCGTAGAGAAATGCTTGTTCAATGAAATCATCGCCAATAATTTGCCTCCATTTGGAAGGGCGCAATAAGTCGTCCCCTTCATCGTCGACAGCTTCATTGACGGCATCCCAGCAATACACTTTTCCCTTGTACCGCTGTACAACGGTTGATATATGTGCTTTCATCCGTTCAAGCAACACTTCTCTGCTGACAAAGCGGCCTTGGCCGTCATGAAACACCCAATCCGGGGTTTGGTTGTGCCACACGAGCGTATGCCCCCGAACCGCCATATTATTTGAAACGGCAAAATCAACGATCTGATCCGCTGTCTCAAACGTAAATTCTCCTTCTTCTGGCTGAAGATGTTCAAATTTCATATGGTTTTCTGCTGTGATGCTATTTACATGGTCTATCAACAGCTGTTTTTGCGTTTCAATGGTAATCGGATTGACCGCCGCTCCGATATGAAAATAGTCTTTATATGTTTCGCAAAGCGAGGGAAGCCGTTCTTGCATTTTTTATTCCCCCTCCTCCAACCATAAAATGCTCGTCACACCGCGCGGATAATATTTGCTTCCGCTAATTTCGCCTGCAATAATTTGGTCGCTCCAGCTCCAAATGG
>NZ_JACHEP010000017.1 GCF_014201465.1 Anoxybacteroides tepidamans
GGACAAGAAAACTTTTCGGTCGGCAATAAAGATAAACATTGACGAATGACGCTTTGATGAATTATATTGTTCTTATTCATTGAAAAAACTCCTTTGTAGAAGACTTGTTTTTGGGACAAACAAGCCAACACTTCTACAATAGGAGTTTTTTTCTTTTGCGTAAACGTTTTTTTATATCACACTTTATTTACTAATTTTGTAAGCTGTGCAACGCTAGTGGGGAAAAGCAGGTAGCTTATTTATATAAACGATATGAGGAAATGAAGCGAGAGCGGAGGCTGTTTGATTTTGATGATATGTTGCTAGGGTGCTATGAAATGCTCACGGAAAATCCGTCTTTGCTTCTACGATACCAAGAGCGTTTTCGCTATTTTTTAATTGACGAATTTCAAGATATTAATCAAGTGCAATATGACATTATCAATATGATGTGCGCGCATACGAGAAACCTTTGCGTCGTCGGCGATGACGACCAATCCATTTATTCCTTTCGTGGCTCGGATCCATCATTTATTCTTGAATTTGACCGTTATTATCCGGAAGCGCAAGTTGTCACACTTTCAGAAAACTATCGCTCATCTCACAGCATCGTTTCGCTCGCAAACAACTTGATTTCCTGCAACCGCTCGCGGCGTGCGAAGCAAATGAACGCTCAGTTTACCGCGGACGAGCTGCCGCTTTTCTTTTTTCCGTACGACGAGGAAGAAGAAGCGACAATGGTCGTCGAAGATATAAAAGAGCGTATCCAATGCGGGGCACAGCCGTCTGATTTTGCGGTGTTATACCGCACCCACTCCGCATCGCGCGCCATCTTTGAACGGCTCGTGCAGTCGCAATTGCCGTTTTCGCTCGCCCAAGACGGCGAATCGTTTTATGAGCGCCGCTTCGTCCGCTATTTGCTCGCTTATTTGCGGTTAAGCCTCGATCCAAACGATGAGGAAGCGATGAGCGATTTGCTCGTTTCTCTCTTTTTAAAACAGACGCTTCTAAAAGAGTTAAAGGCGATCAGCATTCTTGAAGATTGCTCGCTCGTTAAAGCGCTCGTTAAACTTTCAACCGTTCAGCCGTTCCAGCGGAAAAAACTAAAAACGATCGCCCCGTTGTTTAAACAGCTCTCCAAGCTAAAACCGATCGAAGCAATCGGCATGATCGAAACGGAGCTCGGCTTTTCTGAGTTTATTAAAAAACGCGGCAACGAAGGAAATATGATGGAAAGAGGGGCAGATGACGTACGCGATTTAAAAGTTGTGGCGAAAAAATTCAAAACCGTTCACGCCTTTCTCGCCCATGTCGATGAAATGATCAAAGCAGCCAAAACCATTCAACAACAAAACGAAGCGGCCAATGCAGTTCAACTCTCGACAATCCACCGTGCGAAAGGATTGGAATACAAATATGTATACGTGTTAGGAGCAGTGGAAGGAAGCATACCTCACGATTATGCGCTCGACGCAAATCGTAACGGAGACCCGCTTCCTTTAGAAGAAGAGCGACGTCTCCTATATGTGGCGATCACAAGGGCTAAACACGCAGTCTTTCTTTCCGTTCCTTCACGACGACGAATGAAATCCGCTCAACCGTCTCGTTTTCTTAAAGGATTCATAAACAAAGCGGCAGCGGGAGCTCAAGTATAGAGACTCCCTCGCCGTTATTTTTTATTTAACATATTCGCAATCGTATTAAAATCAAGCTGTTTTCCGTTTTGAATGATCGTTTTTACTATTTTGTCTTCCAATTCTTTCGGTACTTTTCGGTTGGCGATTTGAGCGACGCGCTTAATGACGCTACGAACCGTTTGTTCATCTTTAAAATTCGCATGTTGCAGCGAATTGGCAAGTTCAAAGATGTCTTTCATATTCACGCCTGTTTTCTTTTCGACGTTTTTAAAAAATTGGTTATCCATTTTTGTCAGCCTCCCTTTTCATGTTACCATCGTATGAAAAAACGAATGAGAAGTGTATCGATGGAAAGAAAAAGTACGAGCTGCTTTTTTTATAAACAGCCCGTACCATCCGATCCATTAACCGACGAACGCAGCACCAACAATAATTAACAAAATAAACAATACGACGATTAACACGAATGTAGAACCGTAGTGACCGCCATATCCGTAACCGCCATATCCGTAACCACCATATCCGTAACCGCAATATCCAAACATTGCTTTGCACCTCCTTACACGTTGGTAGTTCTATCGTATGCATCGACCTTTGAAACGGTATAGGCAATTGTTATTGAAAAATACGAAAAAGACGCTCCATTTGCTTTTCCTTTTTTCCAAACCAGCGGTCCATATAGCTGAGATTCCCTTCTATTTCTTTCAAAAATTGTCCGTTCATTTTTTCGATTTCTTTTATTTTTTGATCGAACTCCCGTCCCCATTTCTCAAATCGTTTGATAAATTGCTCATGTCCTTCATGCTTCGATTTTGCAAATGTTTCTAACGATTTTTCCAATTGCTTGCTCATCACATCACCGCCTTTCTACCATTGGTTTATGCAAAAAGACGGACAACGTGCTAAGGCATATGAATTCTTTTTTGATGAAAAAATGTGATAAAGTAGAGACGTATTATTTGTTATAGGGGGGAATAGCAATTGAAGGAATTACAAACGGTTGAACAATTTCAAGAGGTCATTTCAGGGGAAAAACCTGTGATCGTCAAATTTTACACGACATGGTGCCCAGACTGCGCACGCATGGACATGTTTATTGGTGACATCGTGAGCGAGTATTCCCAATATGATTGGTTTCAAATCAACCGCGACCACGTTCCAGAGCTTGCGGAAACATATCAAGTTATGGGCATTCCGAGCTTGCTTATATTTCAAAACGGCGAAAAAATCGCCCATCTTCATAGCGCTTATGCCAAAACGCCAGAAGAAGTAAAAGAATTTTTGCAATCGTTATGATTAAAAAACAGCCGATGTTCAAACATCGGCTGTTAATATTCAATGTCTTCGAAATCTTTCGGCTGATGCGTGAGATGGTCGTCTTTGTACATCCACTCGATCGTCATTTCTTCATCGGTCGTATGAGTTCGTTTTTCCGGCTCTTTTTTCTTTAATGATACTTTTATTTCTTCGTCTGTCGTTCTTGTCGTTTGTTTTTTCATCGCCCATGCCTCCTTTAGTTTTTTAATAACGGCGCTACTTTTGCCAACATTTCATTTAGCTTTTCCGCGTTTTTCTCATACATTTGCTTTGTTTCTTCCGCTTTTGTTTCAAGCGCAAACAGTTCGAAATCGGCCTGCACTTTTTTGAGCGTAGCAAACAGAAGCTTCTTTTCTTGCGGCTCTTGCACTTGAAGTTTATCGTCGTATAAATCGACCGTTAGCTGTCCGTAAGAATCAACTTGCGCTAAAAAGACGTTTTCTACTGCCACTCCTTGCTTATCCAACTCTGTTTTTAACCAGCTGCGGTTCAATCCGGCCGTCGCAAGCGGCTCGTCTAAAATTTTTCCGTCCATAATGACCGTTTGCGGCTCTTTTTCGGAAGGGGGATTCGGGAATACATCCCCAACAGCAAGCGGCTGTTTTTCTCTCTTTAATAACACGTTCAAATCGCCGTTTGGCTCTAGTACGGCAAATTCCACATCCGCTACACGAAACACATCTTTTTTCCGCAATTGTTCCATAAGCTCATCAATCGTATACTTTTCCCGTTTTAAATTTTCTTCTAAAACTTTTCCGTTTTTAACAAAGACCGTTGATTTTCCTTCAACGAAATCGCGAAACTTTTTGTTTCTTAATGAAATGTACGAAATAAGAACAGGGAATAAAGACCATATTAAAATACTTGTAATGCCTTCCTGCAAGTTAATGCCGAGATCGACCGACATCGTTCCCGCAATGTCGCCGACGGTAATCCCGACGATATATTCAAAAAAAGACAGTTTCGATAATTGTTTTTTTCCTAAAATACGTGTAATGACAAACAGCCCTATCAATATCGAAACGGATCGTATTGCTGCTTCTAACCATATCGGCATCGATCATGCTCCTTACTTTCCGTGATATTGCGGTTCTTCCCGCTCTAACTGGCTAACGCGTTGTTTTACATCAGCAATGATTTCTTCCGTCATAATCATCGCCTCATGAAACGTTCGCTGCGCCTGTTCATCCCTTGAAGAAAGGGCAAATTGCTGAAACGCTGCATGGATGCTTTTTAAACTCGCTAAACTTTGTTTAATTTGTGAAGCAACGGTCATCGCTTTTCCTCCTTACCCTTTCGGCCGGAATAACAAGGCACCAATAAATCCGAACACAATCGCCGCAGAAATTCCGGCGCTCGTCACTTCGAACATCCCGGTTAATACGCCAATAATTCCGTGTCTGTCCGCCTCTTGAAGCGCCCCGTGAACGAGCGCGTTGCCAAAACTTGTGATCGGAATCGTCGCGCCTGCTCCAGCGAAATCAATTAACGGCTCATATAAGCCAAATCCGTCTAAAATGGCGCCCACAACGACAAGAATGCTTAACGTATGCGCAGGCGTTAATTTAAAAACGTCCATCATGATTTGTCCGATCACACAAATGATTCCGCCCACGACAAACGCCCAAAAAAACATCGCCATCATGTTTGATCACCTCCGTACTCAATTGCCACCGCATGCGCAATGCACGGAATGGTTTCATTTTGTTGAAACGTTAGCGGCGACAATAAGGCACCTGTTGCGACGACAAGAATGCGTTTCAACTCTCCCCGTTTCATGCGATTGAGCAAATGTCCGTATACGACAGTCGCTGAACATCCGGCGCCGCTTGCTCCTGATAATACCGGCTGGCCTTCTCGGTAAATGAGCAAACCACAATCTTGATAACGCTCTTCTTCGATATTCAAACCATGTTCACGCAATAAATCGAGCGATACTTGACGACCGATTTTTCCTAAATCACCTGTCACGATTAAATCGTAATACGAACTGTCAATTTGCATGTCGCGCAAATGGGCTTCAATCGTATCAACTGCAGCAGGCGCCATCGCTCCTCCCATATTAAATGGATCGCTCAATCCCATGTCCACCACGCGCCCGATCGTCGCTGCCACAACGCGCGGACCTTCTCCTTCGCTGCTTATGAGCGCAACGCCCGCGCCTGTGACTGTCCATTGAGCCGTCGGCGGCTTTTGTCCACCGTATTCGGTCGGGTAGCGAAACTGTTTTTCAACGGCGGTATTATGGCTTGCTGCTCCCGTTAACACATATTGCGCACCGCCATGATTGACAATAAATGCGCTTAACGCTAATCCTTCCATCGAGGTGGAGCAGGCACCAAATACGCCGATATACGGAGCGCCGATCGTTCGGGCGGCAAAATTCGAAGGCGTCATTTGATTAATTAAGTCGCCGGCAATGATAAATTGAACGTGCTCTTTCGTGATCCCGCCTTTTTCCATCGCTTTAAAAAAAGCTTCCTCGAGCAGCACTTTATGCGCCTTCTCGTATGATTCTTCCCCAAGCCAAAGATCTTCATGCAATAAGTCGAAATCATCAGCGATGCGCCCGTTCGCTTCAAACGGTCCGCCGACCGTCGCCGTTGCAACGATGACCGGTTGATTTTCAAACACCCATGTGCGATGTCCTTTCATCATCCGAGCCCACCCCATTTCACGGCGATCGTTTTGACTAAGGCGACAACGAAGGCGGCAAACGTGCCGAATAAAATGACTGAACCGGCGAGTTTAAACATATTTGACCCGACCCCTAATACGAATCCTTCTGTGCGATGTTCAATCGCTGCCGAAATGACAGCATTTCCGAACCCTGTCACTGGCACGGCGCTTCCTGCTCCGGCAAACTGAGCGATTCGGTCATAAACACCGATCCCCGTTAAAATCATCGAAAGAAATACCATTGTCGCAACGGTCGGATTTCCAGCGGTCTGTTCCGTAAAATCGAAAAAATACATATAGAAATAAGAAATTGCTTGACCGACCGCACAAATGAGTCCGCCAACGAAAAAGGCGCGAAGACAGTTTTTAAAGACAGGGCGTTTCGTTTCCCTTTCTTTTTCAAACAAATGATATTCTTGTTGTACGGGCGTCAAATTTTTTCGCTTTTCGTTTGCCATATCGCCACCCCTTTTTTACGTGCGCTCTTCGCTTAATTTTTTTAGTTTTTCAATTTGTTTGTCGAGCTTTCGTTCGTTCATATCATCTTTTTGTATCTTCCCGCGCAATTCATCTGTCTTCCAAAACAGTTTTAAATCACTCGATACGATAATGTCATGATCAGGAAATAACAGTTCCAGTTGTTGCTTGACGTCTTTTTCGATTTGTCTCATGCGAAAACGGTCCATTTGCTTTACTTGATAGGCAAGAAGCAGTTTGTTTTTCGTATTTACTGCTACGGCGTCACGAATCTCTTTTCTCGCCTTCACCTGTTCTACGGCTTGTTGGGCAACAGATTGACTGACCGCATTTGAATGCGCAGTTCCATCTGTGCTTAGCTGAATCATATTTTTCCCTTGTATCGATTGCTTTTTTACTTCCGGCTCTCTCGCGCATCCTAACAATAATAATCCAATGATCATCATCCCGATAAGTTGTTTGATCATCCTCTATCAACCCATTCGTATTATGTATTTTTCGATTAAGAAAGGTTGGTCAGTCACCAACCTTTTTTATTGCTTATACTGCGGTTCCTCGTTTTCGATTTCTTGGACGCGAGAATTGATCAAGTCGACAATGGCTTGTGTTTGTTGGGCAGCTTGCTGGTAAAGTTGTTTTGCTGCTTTGTTTTCCGTTTGCAAAGCGAATGTTTCGAAGCTTGCTTGCGCCGATTTTAATCCTGCTAACGTTTGTTTTACTTGAGATGCTACTGTCATGTGATAACCCTCCTGAAAAATTTGATTACAATCGTTAGAATGGATGTTATTTTAAAAAATATAACTACCATTTTTTTCTTTTAAAAAACTGCCCCTTTGTATAGAGGCAGTTTCGTGTTCAATCTTTCTTTTCCACTTTGTCTAAATAGCCGCGCCCAAGCGACGGATTATTAATAATGCCCGCCATGACGAGAATGCTTAAAAAGGCTTCATACAACTGTTCGTATTTTCCGAAATCAATGTCGACACCAAATGTTTGCAAGGCTATCACCGTAAAAGAGCCGATCGCCAACCAAAGGCCATAATTTTTAAATCGCTCCATTTCATTCGACCTCTCTTTTCATCATTCCTTTAAATCCATGAAAACCGTCTTCTGCCTTCGTCCCCTTCGTTATCTTCCGGATGATTTTCGTCTTGAACCTCTTCCAATCCTTCTACATCTACGTCGCGTGGAGAGAACCATGGATCGTGAATGCGTCTTCTTGGAACAATCACGACATCATCAGCCTGAACGATCAGCTTATCAACGTGAATGACGCGCGGCTTTTTCTTTTCTGACATGTTCGTTTCCTCCTTTTTCATTTAAGGGTTTGCATTGTCAGACTATGCAGCTGTAACGGTCATGGTATAGGCGTTTTCCTTAAAAAAGGATTATCTTTTCCGATAATCCTCGTGACCCTTTACTTTTTCTTGATCATCTTTCCGCACCCGCACCCGCCGGTTTTTTTCCCTTTGACTGAAGATGAATACAGAGGAGATGCCTTCGTTCCGTTAATGACAATCGGTTTTTTCTCTTTCATCATTACACACCCTCCAAGCATTAAGTTGTTACTATCCTATGATGAAAAAGGCAGGTTGGCACCGGGCAAATTCCTATTTTTCCTCTGATCCTTCTCCAAACGAAAAAGGACTTGAAAATGAAAGTGGCTGCACGCTTTTTTGATTTTTCGCGATCGCATTTTGTTGCCGCAACGTATGCAAAAACCAGCTCTCGTCTTCTTCCGCATGTGCGTGCGGTCGAAACTCTGCCATCTTCCGTTCCAGCTCTTCTTTTTCCCTTTTGACTTTTTCAAGTTCTTCATAACGTTGCTCACTTTGCAAAGCAAGCTCTTTTAAAATGACGTTCTCTGCCATGACCTGTTCGACTTGCTTCATTAATTCCCTTATCTTTGACTCTACTTTTTCCAGTTCTTCTTTCAGCCGTTCATTTTCCGTCTGAATGGCGCTCGCATCTTCCACTGCATATGCTTTTGCTTTATACCGAGCCAGTTCCGATTGCAAATAAATGATTTTTTGTTTCAAAAGAATGACATCATCCGCCTGCTTTGATTTCACGTATACCCCCCCTTTATAAAATCTTTCTAATACAACAAATTCAGCTAGCCTACCTTTTAGACCAAAAAAATGAAAATTCCGCTTTTATCACAGCACATTTACCTAACTTTTTCATACTATACAGTAGTCCTAACACCCGCAGCAATTCATTCCAGCGGGGAAAATTTAAACAGGAGGAAAGAATTATGGGTCACACTCATCATAAAGAAAAAGTATGTATTAAGACTCGTAAAGTGTATGACTGGGTTACTCGCCAAGTCGATGTGCCACTTAGAAGCTTTTCAAACGGTGAGTTAGAAGCGATCTTCCCAAGCAGCAAATGTCCGCGAAACCACGAAAGCATTTGTGACTTCTTCACCTCAAGCGGGATGAACCCACAAGATTTCACGATTCGCTGCTTCTTAACAGACGAAGACGGAAACCGAATCGACCCAGTCGTAGATAACGACGCGCTCATTTGCCAAGAAATCATCCAGCCAAACGGCCGTCAGCCTGTCACAGTCACTCTCCCATCAGGCGATCAAGTCACGTTGCAAAAAGTGAAAGTGCTTGTGAAAGGGCATGTCGTTGTCCAAATTTTAAATGCGAACGGGCATGTTATCTGCGAATCGGATGCGATTCCGTTTGCTACAGCACAAACATTTATTTTATGCGCTCCTGAAGGAACAACTCTTGACTGCCACATCTCCTTCTTTGAATGCGACGCAAGCCTCGTTTGCACAAACAACTTCTCCCAATTAGACGTTTCAATCACGCTATGTTTAGAAGTGCAAATGGAAGCTGAAGTCAAAATCGAAGTCGAAGCTCGTTTCTGCAAACCACGTGAAGAAATTTTAGAAGCAACACTTTGCCCAACGGATAAATTCCCGCCTCAATGCCCAGAAGTGTTTCCAACTCACTAAATCCCACTTTACGAGTGAGGCTGTTGCTTGCTACAACAGCCTTTTTTGTTTTGCGCAATTCATATTAATCATTTTCATCTTTAATACGTATATATAGCTGTAAAGGAGGGTGACGTGATGGGACAAAAGCCACCGAATCAACAAATCCAACTGCAACAAAAATTGATTCATTACCGTTCGGAAATTGCAAAATACGAACATCAAGTAAAAACGCTTGAAGCCGAGCGGCAAAAAGAAAAATTGCGGAATGAGTATTTACTTGAAAAGCTACGTTTGGCTGAATCCGTTCATATTGAACCGTATGAAAAAAAAATTGCTCAACTGGAACAGCAACTGTTGTCGTATGAAGTAGCCCTCGAAGAAGCCGAGCGGCAAATTCAACATCTCAAAAAAACAAGGTATACCACTCAAGAAGAAAAAAAACCGTCCGTCACAAAAGCGCAAGCGCTCTTCACGTACTCCATCCTTCTCCCTGAAACGACAGAGGAAGAGACGCTCGTTATAGGCGATTTCGTCATTCAAAATTTAGGGACGGAAGCGCTGCAAAACATCATCGTATGCATACGCATCCATCCTAAAAAAGCGGCGGAACTAAGTGGAAAAATTGCCATCCCCCCGCTAAAAGCAACCGATCAAGATTTAATGGAATCAGCTACTGAATGGGCATTCGCTTATGAAAATTGGCGGGAAAAAATAAAAAATGATGGGGAATACTGGATCAAGCCGATTCATCTCGCAAAGTTCATGCCAAATGAAGAAGTGCGCCTTTCTCATTTTTATATTCGAATCAAAAAAATAGACGGCGCCCCATCAACCGTCATTGACGGGTTTGTTTATTGTAACGAGCTACCGCACGGCATCTCCTCCCTCAACAACATCATCATCAATTCATAAACCTCTCCCGCTCATCATCGGGGGAGGTTTTTCATGATGACATCAGTTTTTGAACGATCGTCTCTATGAATGCAGCACATCCGGCGATGGCAAAAATGACAACGAGCGGTTCAAATACAGCCGGCCATATGACATAGCCGACATACAACAACACCGAACACCATACACCCGTACACCAATAGCAACTCAAAAGTTCACCGATCCATCGCCTTATTCCGCTTCCTTTGATGACGAAAAACATTTCCGCCGTTCCATCAGGCAACGTTTCCTCTATTGTATCGTGAAACGGTTTGCGAATGAATGACGTGATCTCATCATATACAAAAAGCCGCGTCAAACGAAAGCTCGCAACAAAAAGCAACAAAAATTCAAAAGGGCTTAACATTATGTATCATCTCTCCCTTGCGAATTCTACTTCTCATTCATTGTATGAAGGAAATCAGCAAAATAACTCCCTTTTAGGCGTTTGTCTAAACCGTTTTCCCAATGGATCATATGATACATTAGATATTTTCACTATCGTTGATAAGGGAGTGTCAAAACATGTACAGAGTGTTCATTAACAATAAACCGTTAAAGAAAAAAACGAACTCCAGCAATTCATCTTTGAACGCAACAAACGAAATTGTATTACAGCTGAAAGTTTTGCAGCCGGGAACAGAAATTAACATTCATACTGCCGATCAAACGTATTATAACGCCTCTTTCCAATCTTTCGACCCAAAAACGGGAATCGTTTCGCTATTAATCGACCAGTTTTATAAAGATGGTAGTCAAGTCATCACCGTCAAAAGCCAAGACATCGTTTCCATTGACTTGCCGGCTTCCGCGCATTCAGACGAAGAAGATGAATAACAGGAAAAACTAAGTATTTGCCTAGCTTTTTGTTTACTTTCGCCGGAAAATAGGCCTTTGCCGAATAGCCGATGAAGATTGTCCGCTCATACACTATAAAAACCACATACTTTTTTGAAAGGAGTGTCCAAATGAATATATGCATCATCGGCGCAGGATACGTCGGGCTAACGACCGCGGCGGTTCTTGCCGAACTCGGGCATGAAGTGTGCTGCGTCGATCAAAACAAGCAAAAAATTGAACAGCTAAACAACAAGCACATTCCCATTTACGAGCCAGGGCTTCAAGAGTTGATCCATCAAAACGAGCAACGCCTCACTTTTACCGATTCCTTCGATGAAGCGATGAAAAATTCCGTCATCATCATTTGCGTCGGCACTCCTTCTTGGGCAGATGGAAGCACCGATTTGCGGTATATTCAATCGGTCATTGACGATTTATCAAGTCGCATCGATTCTTATAAAACGATCATTACAAAAAGCACCGTGCCACCCGGAACGAACGAATGGATGTATACAAGATTGCTTGAAAAAGGTGTTCCTACCCATTTATTTGATATCGTCGCAAATCCTGAATTTTTAAGGGAAGGCTCGGCCATTTCTGATATGCTTCATGCAGATAAAATTGTCGTCGGCCTCCGCCATGGTGACAACCGGTCATTACCGGTCATCCAGGCGATGTATTCAAATATTGATGCCCCTTACATCGTGACAAGTCTAAATGGGGCGGAAATGATTAAATACGCCTCCAACGCTTTTCTCGCCATGAAAATTTCATTCATCAACGAAATCGCCCGTATTTGTGACGCATTTGGTGTCAATGTGAATGACGTGGCGAAAGGAATCGGATGCGACCCGCGAATCGGCTCGCACTTTTTGCAGGCAGGGCTCGGATATGGGGGATCATGTTTCCCAAAAGATGTAAAATCACTCGAACGAACCGCTCGTTCCCGACATATTGAACCACATCTTTTGCAAGCTGTTCAACTTGTGAACGATTCACAAATTGACGTTTATATTCATAAACTACAACGAGCACTCGATGATTTACCACAGCGAACGGTAGCGGTGTTAGGCATCGCATTTAAACCGAATACAGACGATACGCGCGATTCCCCAGCGGAACGATTCATCCGCCAGCTAAGTCAAACAGGCTGCCTGATTCACGCCTATGACCCGAAAGCGACATTAAGCAATGACCACCGACCGAACGTCGTGCAAACGAAAACCATCCATGAAGCCATTGATGGAGCAGATGCGATCGTCGTGGCGACGGACTGGACGGAATTTCAACAGCTCGACTGGGCGGAAGTGAAAAAACAGATGAACGGAACATTCGTATTGGATGCGCGGAACTGCCTCAAGCGAAAGGAAATCGAACAGTGCGGATTGCATTATATAGGAGTTGGTTCAGGGTGAAAATTATCGTAACAGGCGCAGCGGGATTTATCGGCTCGCATTTATGCGAAAAATTGCTTGAAAACGAACATCATACGGTCGTTGGCATTGACGGATGGCTCGGCCCCACTCCTTCGCATCTAAAAACGTTCAACATCGGATCCCTTCTTGCCAATCCTCGATTTACGTTCATTTCCGAAAATCTTTTAATTGCTCCACTACCTAAGCTATTGCATGATGCAGACGCGGTCTACCATTTAGCCGGAATGCCGGGCGTTCGTACGAGCTGGGGAAAAGATTTCGAAGCGTATACGATTCATAACATTTCCTCGACGCAGCGCTTGCTTGAAGCGTGCAAAGATGCGCCGATTCAGCAGTTTATTTATGCGTCTACTTCTTCTGTTTACGGCGAAAAAGACGGAAAGCTATCCGAAGCAATGGAACCGGCTCCGCTCTCTCCGTATGGCATTACAAAATTAACCGGAGAACATCTATGCAGAGTGTATCACACAACGTTTCGCATTCCGACGGTCATTTTGCGATATTTTACCGTTTACGGTCCGCGGCAGCGGCCAGATATGTCGTTTCATCGCTTTATTAAACAATTGCTAACGAATCAGCCGATCACCATTTTTGGCGATGGCACGCAATCCCGAGATTTCACCTATATTTCGGATTGCATAAAAGGAACAGTTGCTGTTTTAGGCAACCGTGCAGTCGTCGGAAAAACGATTAATATCGGTGGAAAAGAAAAAGCATCGGTCAATGAAGTGGTAGCGTTATTGGAAAAATTGACCGGACGAAAAGCGATTAGACAATATACCGCTTCTGCCCTTGGGGAACCGAAACATACGTGGGCAGATCTTTCATTAGCTGAACAATATTTGCATTATGCTCCAGAAGTGACGTTGAAAGAAGGCTTGCAGCGCGAAATCGAGTATATTCGCTCCATTTATTAGGAGGAATGATCATGAACATTGCCTATATTTGCACGGAAAAATTGCCTTCTCCCGCTGTAAGAGGAGGAGCGATTCAAATCATGATTGACGGGATCGCTCCCTTTATCGTGAAGCAACATTCACTCACGATTTTTTCGATCACCGACCCGCTTTTGCCATTTCGAGAAGTGACTAACGGGATTAAGTATATTCGCTTTCCGAAAGAAACGTATGAACAGGACGTCGCTTGTGAATTAACGAAACAGGCGTTTGATATCATTCACGTTTTTAACCGCCCTATCCACGTCGGCAAATATAAAGAAGCGGCCAAGCAAAGCGCCTTCGTCTTAAGCCTTCATAATGATATGTTCTCGCCGCTTAAACTATGTAAAGAAGAAGCGGAGCGGGCGCTTACGGAAAGCACTCTCATCACTTCGGTCAGCGACTATATTAAACAAACCGTCATCAAGCGGTATGGCGTGCCAGAAGAAAAAATTCGCGTCATTTATTCAGGAGTCGATGTAGAAAAGTACGTTCCTGTTTGGACAAAAGAAGGCCAGCAAATTCGAAAGCGCATGCGGCAAACGCTCGGCATCACTGATCAAAAAGTGATTTTATTCATCGGGAGATTAAGCAAAACAAAAGGACCGCATCTTCTCATTCGCTGTATGCGCGACGTTCTTTCAGAGCATCGAGATGCTGTGCTCGTCATCGCTGGCGGAAAATGGTTTAGCGAAAACGGCTGGAATGATTATGTGCGCGAGCTTCACCGGCTTGCCGCTCCACTCGGAAACCGGGTGATCTTTACGAGCTACATTCCCTCTGAACGCATTCCGCATATGTTTCTGATTGCTGATGTGTTCGTTTGCAGCTCGCAATGGCATGAACCGCTCGCCCGCGTGCATTATGAAGCGATGGCCGCAGGGATTCCTATCATCACAACAAATCGCGGCGGTAATGCCGAAATCATTCACCATTTGCAAAACGGGTTTGTCATCGATGACTATAACACCCCTGTTGCCTTTTCCGAGGCGATTCGTTATATGCTCACCAACCAAGAAAAAGCGCAAGAAATGGCACAAACGGCAAGAAAACAAGTGGAAGAGCAGTTTCAGTTTCAACATGTAGCCAACCGACTCGAATCAGTTTACCGCGACGCATTTTCGCAAAACAGGCAAAGGATGCCTTTCAACGGATAAGGCATCCTTCATTTTCGTTATCCAATGATAAATGGCTTATCGCTCTTCTCTTTTTTAGAAGCCGATTGATTCATCGCATGAGAAGAAGATAAAACAAACGGCCGGCGAGTCGCTGTCATTAGCGGAGCGCTCCGCTTTTCTTGCTCGCTCGTTTCGCGAGAATGCTCATTTTTTAATGGGTATTTCTTTACATTCGTTTCATTTGTCTTTTCTTTTGATCGCTCAGAAGCGGATAGGTCAGTTTTGGATTCCGATTTTTTTTCCTTTTTCTTTAGTTGAACGTCTTCAGATTTGGATGTTTTCTCTTTTTTCTTTGAAAGGAAAGTCTCGGATGTCGACTTTTTCTCCTTTTCTTTGATGCGTTCCGATTTTTCTGTTTCTTTTTGGGGCGCTGCTTCTCGTTTGTTTTCAAATTTCTCCGAGATGATCGAGACGTTATCTCCTTTTAATTCATAAAAAACCGGTCGATCCGAAAAAGTCGCTGTCTCTGTTTTTTCTTGTGCAGATTGAGAAAGTTCTGCTAACAGCTGCTCGTATCCGACATCTTCCCATCCCATCGGCCCTGGCGGAGAAAAGCGAAACGTTTCTAAATCTAATTGGGGAAGTTTGTTTTGTTCCATCATGTCACCTCTTTGATCAAATTTTCAAGCATTTTCACTTTCGTTTCCTCAACCACAATGCTCGTTTGCAATTCCCACATATATTTTTCGTCCGACCACGTTTTCTTTTGTTCTAAATAATATTTCTGGATCACGGACGTAAAAAGATGCGGGAATAAAAGATCGGCTTGTAATATGAGGTATTGCTGCTTCGTCAATGGATAGGTGGAATCGTATGAACGAAGCAATTGCACCGCTAGATGATCGTCCCATACAGCCATTTTTTTCATGACTTTGTTTAATAAATTGCGAATATCGCGCGGCGGCAAATCAATGGCAATCGGCGGCGGGGTTTTGATCCATATCTCTCCATCGACTTCAGCAAAACTCGATAACGAAATGTCTTTGTGAATAAACCCGTTCCACTTTTCGCTTCCGCTCGTCCATTCCGCATAGGCCGATGTCTCTAGAAGCCGCAACGCTTCGTTTCCCATTTCCAGCATTTGATCGACTTTTTCTAAAAAAAGAAGAGAAAACGGATCATCAGTGAAATGCGTGGCAACTTTTTTATATCCTTGCAATTGTTGTAAATTCCAAAGATACGATTTATGCCATTTGCCAAGCCGGTTTCGTTTTTTGCCAGCTTTGCTTGGCGTAAATCCTTGGGAAGCTTGATGAAAGCGGCCGAGAAAGCGCATGGCGCGAACGAGCTGATCGATGTTGTAGTAGCTTACATCGCTTCCGCTTACTTCATCATACAATTCATACACGAACCCGCCGCCTCCGACACAAAGACCGCCGTTTTTCGTCGGGCATAGCTTTGCGATCGGAAACCTTTGTTTTTGCAAATGAAGATGCGCTTCTTTATAAAACAACATTCTCTCTGGGCGCACCGCCATTTGTTTCAGCGTTTTATCGCCTTGATCAGTTTTCACATTCCATATTTTCTCGTCTTTTTTAACCGATAATAAAATCGTCTCTTCGACTTCATATGGATATAGCTGCAGCACGTAATCAATCCACTCTTCTGCCACTGTTTTCATCCCTTTCACTCTTCATATACGCTTAGTAAATTAGAAGCGACAACATTCCAGCTAAATTCTTTTTCAGCTTTAGTTCGGCCGTATCGCCCCATTTTTTCCATTAACGATGGATTGGTAAATAGCGCGTTGATCCACTTCGCATACGCTTCTGGATTGGCAAAATCGTCGACTACATAGCCGTTTTTTTCATGTTCAATAACTTCCGGATTTCCGCCGCGGCGGCTCGTAATAATCGGGACTCCGGCCGCCATCGCTTCGTAATGAACCCGCGCCAGCGGCTCTTGCCATTGCGACGAGCAGACGAACACATCGGCCATGGCAAACAAGCTTGGAATGTCTTTCGGCTGCACGAATTGAATAAACTTCACATAGTCTTTGTACATCGCGCCAACGGTGTAAAGATGGCGAACAAAATGGTTCACTTGATTATCGCTAAACCATTTCGAGCCGACGAATACCATCCGCGCCTCCGGATGCTCGGTGATAATATTCGGGATCGCTTGCAGTAAAATGTGCGGTCCTTTTACTTTGCTTAATCTTCCAACAAATAAAATAACCTTTTCATTTTTTAATCCGAGTTCTTTTCGAATGGATTCGTTGATTTTGGCGCCTTGTTGCGTCCACTTCGGATGAAACGTTTGCAAATCGACGCCGGAATAGACGGTTTTTACTTTTTGCTTCGCGCTCGGAAATCGCGAGTAAATAGTCGTTCCGATATAATCGCTAACCGTTACAATTTTTTTTGTTTCATGAATACATTCAAGGCCATCGGCAAACGAAATTTTTTCTTCCGCAAACATTTCGTTATGCACGCTCAACACAATTTGCGCATCAACCGCGACTTTTCGTATTTCCCGAACCCATAACGGGCGGTTGCATATATGAACGACATCATATCGCACCATGCGCAAATGCTCGATAATTTCAGGTAAATAATTTTCTTTAGAAAAATGAATATACGTCACACCATTTCGCGACTCTATATTAGGCAATTCGGGGTCTTGGACGGATAAGATCGTAACGTCGTGCTTTTTTGAAATTGTGGCGGCAACGGATTCGAGGTAAATTTGAATCGCGCCGCCGCGGATCGGCGGAACAGGCAGCTTTTCTGTCGCAATGAATACAATTTTCATATTGATCCCCCATTACATCATTTTCCTTTTCCTATCATACGTACTTGCTATCCAGATGGTGCATAGAAAGAAAGTTTTAGCAAGACATAGACGAACAACTAGGACAACGATTAGGAATGAATCATAAGATAAAGCAAAAGCGGAAAGAAAGCGGTGAAAACAGTTGCTAAACGACATATTGTATGAAGAAACAGGAAAGCTTATATATATCGCAAGTCTCATCTTAAAAAACTGGGACTTGCAAATAGAAGAAATTGAAATGATTCAAAGCGGACAAATGGCATTAGTGTGGAAAGTATATACAAATGATGGACCGAAATGTTTAAAACGCATTCATCGCCCGGAGAAAAAAGCATTGTTCTCGATTCATGCGCAAAACTATTTGGCGATGAAAGGGGGACGCGTTCCTAAAATCCTCAAAACAAAAAACGGAGAACTGTTTAAAAAATATGGCCCGTTTTTATTTGTCGTCTATGATTGGATTGAAGGGACACCGTTCGATTTATCCGTTTCTGAAGATTTAAGCGAGATGATGAAAGCTCTTGCCTACTTTCATAAAGAGTCAGCAGGCTATGAACCGCTTCCGGGCGTGCCTGTCTTCAGCAAGCTCGGAAAATGGCCGAAACATTATATGAAACGGTGTCAACAGCTTGAATCATGGAAAAAACTAGCGAAATTAAATTCGGAAGATCCATTCTCCCAACTGTATCTCGCTGAAATTGATTCGTTTATCGAAAAGGGAAAACAAACATTGCATGATTTATTAAACTCCGATTATGAACGATGGGTAGAAGAAATGAAACAGCGGCCTCTTTTATGCCATCAAGATTACGGAACGGGAAACACATTGTTAGGAAATGATGGACACACATGGATTATCGATTTGGATACAGTAGCGTTCGACTTGCCAATTCGGGACTTGCGAAAGATGATTGTACCGCTCCTCGATCATTCAGGAGTGTGGGACGAGAAAAAACTCGAATTAATCATCGAATCGTATGAATCAGTATTTCCGTTGACTGACCGACAAAAAGAAATAATGTTCATTGACATGCTGTTTCCATACGAACTTCATGAAAAAGCTTTAGAAAAATATGTACGAAAAGTACCTCTGCCAGTAGAAGAACTAGCAGAGGCCATGGCTTACGAACAAATGAAATGGGAAGAAGTGAATAAAAAGCTGTCGTTGCGTACTTAGTTTTCTTTACCAAAACCGATTAAAGAAACGGAAACAATCTGTTTGAACGGAATCGTGATTTTATCTCCTTTTTCGATTTGAAATTTCACATGCCCATTTCTATATTCGGAAATAAACCCTTGATATTCTCCTTTTTTCGTCACGATCTTACATTTGATCGCTGACAACTGGTTCGGGAGCTTCGTCAAAAACTGCACTTGTTCTTCTAACGTCATCTCTTGAAACTGTTTCGGGTGGATCTGTTTTGATTCAAACTTGTTCGCGCGGTTTAACGCTTTTTTCGTTTGAAACGATTGCTGCATATGCGAAACTTTTGGTTCTAACTTCGGCTGCACAATATAAAGAAGCGGCTCATTTGGAACAATTTGTTTCATCATTACTCCCCCTCGTGATGGTCTATAACATAATGTATGCTTTCAATAGGCAAAAGTGCATAACGAAAAAAACAGCCGACGGATCAATGTCCGTTGGCTGCTTTTTTATTAACGGGCTAAAATATGGTATCCGGAGTCGACGTGAATGATTTCACCGGTAATGCCACGGGATAAATCGCTGAATAAAAACAATGCCGTATCCCCTACTTCTTCTTGCGTCGTTGTCCGACGAAGCGGCGCCCATTCTTCAATTTCTTTTAAAATCGAGTTAAAGTCGCTGACGCCTTTGGCGGATAAAGTGCGAATCGGCCCAGCGGAAATGGCGTTGACACGAATGCCGTATTTTCCTAAATCATTCGCTAAATATTTCACACTCGCATCTAAAGAAGCTTTCGCCACCCCCATAATGTTATAGTTTTGCACGACCCGTTCGCCGCCAAGGTATGTTAACGTCACAATGCTACCGCCTTCTGTCATCAAATCTTTTGCTGCTCTTGCGACAGCGGTTAACGAGTAGGAACTAATATTATGCGCTAATAAAAATCCTTCACGGCTCACGTTCATATATTCGCCGCTTAAATCTTCTTTGTTCGCAAATGCAATGCAATGGGCTACTCCATGAATCACACCCGTTTTTTCTTTAATTTCTGCAAAACATTGCGTAATCTCTTCATCCTTTGTCACATCGCACGGAAGCACTAACGCCGTGTCATCTTCAAGCGTGTCCACTAATTTGCGCACTTCTTCTTCAAATCGTTCGCCTGCATATGTAAAAATCAGACGCGCACCAGCTGCATGAAGCGAGCGGGCAATCCCCCACGCAATGCTTCGTTTATTTGCCACTCCCATAATGACATACGTACGCCCTTTTAACGATAACATCATGCTTCATCCTCCTATGATCGGCCATATTTATTATTTGTTATTAGTACCAAGTATTAATTTTATTATAACAAAAAAATCCGAATGGCAAAATAAGAATTTTGAGGCTCTTCCCCAAAAGTTGTGCTTGATTTTTGAATAAAAGCAGATTTGATACTTGTTTATAAATAACTGTAAATAAACAGTAAGCGATATCCTTCGCTTCACAACATCACTTGCTTGTCAAGTACATTTTGTCGTGAGAGCAATCGACAAAATTTTTTCGCTTGATTTTCTTACGTCTCTTTGCAAAAATAATGGAATTAGCTAATATGAAAATATGATGAGTTTTTATAATACGGAGTTGAATGTGTAATGGACCAAGATAAATTGCCACAACAAAAATTAGACTATCATTTGCTGTTTCTGTTATTTTTAATGGCGATTGTCAGCGCGATTGCGATTCATAGTGCACAGCCGACTTTGCCAGAGAAGTTGCAGGCAATCAATTTTGCAACAAAACAATTGCAATGGTATGTCATTGGCGCATTCGTTATCGCTGTCACGATGATGATTGACTACGACCGCTTTTTTCAGCTCGCTTGGTATTTATACGGGTTCGGCATGTTGTTATTGCTCGGCCTTGAATTAGGCGTGCCAGGAACGGTGACGATTAAAGGCGCGACAAGCTGGTATTCCATTCCTGGCGTTGGTAATTTTCAGCCGTCAGAGCTCATGAAAATTTTTATGATCATTGTCATTAGTCGCATCATTATCAATCATCGTGAAAAATATCCAGAACCGATGATCGAAGACGATTTTAAGTTACTAGGAAAAATTGCTATTGCCACAGCGCCGCCATTATTGCTGTTAATGCGGCAGCCAGACTTAGGAATGTCAATGGTATATACCGCGATCGTCAGCTCGCTTGTGCTCGTTTCCGGCATTCGTTGGCGCATTATTTTCGGGATTATTTTTAGCGGCCTTTTTTCTGTTGCTATCCTTGTCTTTATTTTCTTTCAATTCCCTAATTTTTTTCATAAATATATTTTGAAACAATATCAATTAGATCGCTTTTACGGGTGGCTTGCTCCATATGAATATCCAAATGAACAAGGATTTCAGCTCATTCGTTCGTTGCTTGCGATCGGCTCTGGGGAAATGTATGGAAAAGGGTATAGAAACTTGGACGTCTATTTGCCCGAAGCGCACACGGATTTTATTTTTGGCATCATTGCTGAGCAATTCGGATTTATCGGCGCAAGTATTGTCATCTCCCTATTTTTCTTGCTCGTCTATCGAATGGTTCACATCGCCCTTGAAAGCCATGATTTATACGGAAGCTATTTATGCGCTGGTGTCATTGGAATGATTACGTTTCAAGTGTTCCAAAATGTAGGAATGACGATCGGTTTGCTCCCAATTACTGGTCTGCCGCTTCCGTTTATTAGCTACGGGGGAAGTTCATTGGCCACGTATATGTTGGCCATTGGCATCGTATTAAACGTGCGCTCCCGCACGAAGAAGTTTATGTTTTCTTCCGATGATTAGGCCGCACGCTGGTGTTGTTGAATGATCATAAAATATTCAAAAATGAAAGCAGGTGGGGCGGTGCAAATCGATATTATCGGCGATATTCACGGCTGTTATGCAGAGTTTGTCGCGCTGACAAAAAAGCTTGGTTACGACTGGACAAACGGTTTTCCGGTTCATCCCCGCGGGCGAAAACTCGGTTTCGTTGGCGATTTAACCGACCGCGGACCGGAATCTTTACAAACGATTGAAACAGTTTATTCGCTTGTCGAGAACGACCTTGCTTATTACGTTCCCGGCAACCATTGCAATAAACTGTACCGGTTTTTTCTTGGCCGAAACGTTCAAATTACGCACGGGCTCGAAACAACGGTGGCGGAATATCACGCCTCGTCCGCAAAAAAACAATCCATTATCAAAAGAAAATTTATTAGCCTATATGAAAATGCACCGCTATACGCTCGCTTAGATGGCGGAAATTTAATTATTGCCCATGCCGGCATTCGGCAAGACTATATCGGGAGATACGACAAAAAAGTGCAGACGTTTGTGCTGTACGGTGATATTACGGGAGAAACAAATCCAGACGGAACGCCTGTCCGCCGCGATTGGGCGAAACATTATAAAGGGACGGCGTGGATTGTGTACGGTCATACTCCTGTCAAAGAGCCCCGCATTGTGAATCGAACGATTAATATTGATACAGGCTGTGTATTTGGCGGTGCGTTAACCGCGCTCCGTTATCCGGAGATGGAAACTGTTTCTGTACCGTCATCCGTGCCGTACGTGCCGGAAAAGTTTAAATCGTTTGACTAAGAAAAACGAGCTCACTTTTTTAAGTGGCTCGTTCAATCAATTGCATCATATCGGCAGGCAAAGGGGATGAAAACTGATACGTTTGTTGGTGAAACGGATGGAAAAACGAAATCTCTTTGCTGTGCAATGCTTGACGCGCAATGAGGTCACGGCTGCCACCGTACAGCTCGTCCCCTAAAAGCGGGTGTCCTAAATAAGCAAGATGTACGCGAATTTGATGCGTTCTTCCCGTTTCAAGTTCCAACTCTACATGCGTATAGCGGTCGAAGCGCGTTAATACGCGAAAATGCGTCACCGCCCGCTGACCATCTTCACGAACTTCCCGCTCAATGATACTATCGCCTTTTCGGCCGATCGGCGCATCGATCGTTCCTTTTTCCTCATTGACCACTCCATGGCAAATCGCTTCATATTTTCGTTTGACACCCCCGCGTTTTTGCCATTCCGTCAGCAAGTGATGCACGTGGCGATGTTTGGCGACAAGCACAAGACCTGACGTATCGCGGTCGAGCCGGGTCACGATATGAACGGTCGACGGCAACTTCTGTTCGTCATAATGATGCAATAGCGCATTCGCTAGCGTTCCGTTCGGATGTTCCCGAGATGGAATCGTCGACATATATGGCGGTTTGTTGACGACTAATACGTATTCATCTTCGTAAACGATATCAAGCGGAAGACGCTCCGCTTTCATGTCGCTGCTTCGCTCTTCCGGCGGAAAATGTACAATAAGCGTTTCGCCATGGCGAAGGCAGTGACGAACGGTGACAGGATTTCCATCCACTTCAATCGTACCGCCGTGAAATTTAATATCGGTAAGCGCTGTTCTTGAGATTTGTTGCTCCTTTAAAAAATCGCGGACGAGTTTTCCGTCATCTTGTTCCGCGATCGTCCATCGTAACGTAAACCGATTCAACGCTTCATACCTTCCTTTTTCTTTTTAGTCGGCAATAAACGAATCCCGCACCCGCTTCCAAAACGGAAACGGCCGGAACCGCGCAAAGCGAACCTTTTCATCTGCGACGCGGCATTGAATCGACTTAACGTCTTTATGAAGCAATGACAGATGGTCAATCGAAATTTGAAAGTCAACTTGATTCACCGGCTTCAGCATGCACGTATGATGCGCCGGAAGAATGAGCGGCGAACCGATCGTGCGAAACACACGATTATTAATCGACGCCATTTCCGCTACTTGAATCGCTTCTAAAGACGGATGCAAAATCGCACCGCCTAACGCTTTATTATAAGCGGTGCTTCCCGATGGCGTCGAAATGCAAAGACCGTCGCCGCGAAACGTTTCAAACAAATCTCCTTTAATTTCAACGTCCATCACAAGCGTGCCGCTCACACTTTTGACGGTGCATTCGTTAAGAGCCAAATATCTCGCTTCCTTTCCGCCGCTCACGTAACGAATAATCACTTCTAAAAGCGGGTATTCGACGATTTGGTACGGCGTTTTCGCAATGGCGATGACCAGTTTTTCAATTTCTTCAGGCACCCAATCCGCGTAAAACCCCAAATGGCCAGTATGTACGCCGACAAACGCCGTCTTATCAAGGCGGCGGCAATAGCGATGAAATGCATAAAGCAACGTTCCATCGCCGCCAACCGAAATAACAATGTCCGGCTGATCTTCATCGTATTCAAGACCGAAATCAACTAAATACGTTTTCATTTTTTGCATTAACGTATTGGAAGTTGCATCCCCTTTCGAGGTAATGGCAAACTTCAACGGTTGTTGTTTCTCCTTCATGACTCTTCCCCTTTTGCTTCTTGTTTTCGCGAAAACGCCGCCTGCGCTTCTTGAATTTCAAAGCGAATTTTCGACATTTCCTCATCTAAAAGATACGCCGCTTCTGCCGCTCGCTGCAAGCGTGCTTTAATATCTTCAGGAAAACGGCCGCTATATTTATAATTTAAAGAATGTTCAATCGTAGCCCAAAAATTCATCGCCAACGTACGAATTTGAATTTCTACTAAAATTTTTTTCTCTCCATGAATCGTTTGCACCGGATAGCGAATGACGACATGGTACGAGCGATAGCCGCTCTCTTTTTTTTGCGTAATATAATCCCGCTCTTCAACAATTTCAAAATCGTTCCGCTTGCGCAATAGCTCGACGACCGTTTTAATATCGTCTACAAATTGGCACATCATTCGGAGACCAGCAATATCTTGCATTTGCTCTTCGAGTTTATCGAGCGGAATATTTTTCTTTTGCGCTTTATCGAGAATACTGGCAATTGGCTTGACTCTTCCTGTCACAAATTCAATCGGAGAATGGACTCCTTGCATTTCAAACTGTGTGCGCATTCCTTTCAATTTGACTTTTAACTCCTCCACCGCCTGTTTATACGGAGCTAAAAATAAGTCCCAGTGCTTCACCATATAACCACCACCAACCATTATGTAAGAAACGTATCTTTTACCGCTTTCTCCATTTCTTCACCGTAGTTCGCATTTCCTTCAATATTTTCGATTAAATAAGCAAGCTCTTCTTTGAAACCAATCAATTCGAGTTCCGTCGCTCCCGCTTGAAGAAACACGTTCAACGACTGTGCAAGCACTTCTTTCATTTCTCCCCAAAATTTTTGCGGGATGAATACATATATAAACTCATCAACTGCTTCTAATATATAAATAAATGAGAGATGATCAGAATCTGTGAGCATATAACGTTTCGGTATTGCGCCTTCAAGCGAAAACGGCGGCTCATCCCCCACCAACAATATTTGTTGGCCTCGCTTTTCTGCCCGCTTGATCGTAATCGTTTTTCTCATCATAACGTCTCCTTCCAATTTCAACAATCCATTTTTATTTTAACATAGTCACCATATGCATAATAAACCATTGATATTCGATTTGAAACATTCCATAATAATGTTAGAAACATATTGGGGAGAAGACGAAGCATGAAACAAGAAGTAGAAATTGAATTTAAAAATTTATTGACGAAAGAAGAATTTGACCGGCTGAAACACATTTTTCATATCGAAGAACATCAGTTTATGTATCAAGAAAACCATTATTTTGACACGCCGCAATTTTCGTTAAAACAAAAAGGAGCAGCGTTGCGCATTCGCGTCAAGGATGATTCATACACGTTAACGTTAAAACAGGCGATGAAAGAAGGGATGCTTGAAACACATGAACCGCTTACAAAAGAAGAAGCGCAATCATTATTAAATAATTTTAGAACGGTTCGTGGCGACATCCAAAACATTTTGCAAGCGATCGGCGTCGCACCCGAAACATTGCAATATTTCGGAACACTCGCTACCTATCGTACCCAAATTCCGTATGAAGACGGCATCCTTGTGTTCGATCATAGCCATTACTTACAGACGGATGATTACGAAATCGAATACGAAACAGACGATTTTACGTGCGGCAAAGAAACGTTTGAACGGTTGCTCGCCTCATTGAATATTCCTGTTCGTCCAACCGCTAATAAAATAAAACGGTTCTATGCAAAAAAATATGAAACGGAGGATCACCAATGAACATTCAACAGCTGAAAATGTGGATGGAACTTCAAGCTTTGCGCTCATTTTCGAATCAGCCTTCATCATCAAACAATCTGTTAGAAAACGCGCTCTCTTTCCAACATATGCTTTCACAGCTTGTTGCGAAGTCGCCACCCGAACAAGCGACGACAGCGTTGCCGTTAGCATCGAACGATTCGCGAAACGTCTCACCATCAACCATTTCAGCAACAGCGAAAGACATCGATGCGATCATTCAACAGGCGGCTGAAAAATACGATATCGACCCGCAGCTCATTAAAGCGGTCATCCAACAAGAATCCGGCTTTCGTCCAAACGCCGTAAGCCGCGTCGGCGCCGCCGGCCTCATGCAATTAATGCCAAGCACAGCGAGGATGCTCGGCGTGGAAAACGTGTTCGATCCTGCCCAAAACATTGAAGGCGGAACGAAATATTTGCGCCAGCTATTAGACCGCTACGATGGCGAACTCGAGCTCGCCCTTGCCGCTTACAACGCCGGACCAGGAAACGTCGACCGATACGGAGGCATTCCTCCATTTCGCGAAACAAGAGCGTATGTACAAAAAGTGTTAAACACATATTATTCATAAAAGCCCCCTTGGAATAAGGGGGCTTTTATGAATAATAAGGAAGAAATGAAATCACCGTATAGCCATCAACTTTTCTTATCGAGTCACTTTGTTTGAGATATACAGGTTTCGTTGTTACAATAACAGTACATGATATTTGTTTCAAAGGAGCTATTAACGATGGCAGAACAATGGAAAACGCCTTATGAATCGATCGGTGGAGAAGAAATGATTGCAAAGCTCGTCGAAGCTTTTTATAACCGTGTCGCTAAGCATCCTGATTTAAAACCGATTTTTCCGGACGATCTAACCGAAACGGCAAGAAAGCAAAAACAATTTTTAACGCAATATTTAGGAGGTCCGCCGCTTTATACTGAAGAACACGGTCATCCAATGCTTCGAGCTCGCCATTTGCCATTCGAAATTACTCCAACGCGGGCAAAAGCATGGCTTGCCTGTATGCGTGAAGCAATGGACGAAGTCGGCTTATCCGGACAAGTGCGCGATGAATTTTATCAACGCCTTGTACTAACCGCTCAACATATGATCAATACCCCAGAAAACGATAGAAAGGAGCATTCGTTTGAATGAAAAGGTAGCTGGGGGCAAAAGCAAAGCCTACTCATTCGCTTCCCAGCATTGCAGTGGCGAGAAAAAACCTTTAGAAATTTATTTATTTATCGATCCGCTCTGTCCGGAATGTTGGGCGCTTGAACCTATAATGAAAAAATTATGGATTGAATATGGGCGGTTTTTTACGATAAAACATGTATTAAGTGGAAATTTAGCAACATTAAACAACCGCAAAAAACAAAAGTTGAAAACGATTGCTCATACGTGGGAGCGCACAGCAAGCCGATCCGGCATGTCTTGCGACGGAAATTTGTGGTTTGAAAACCCGATCGCAACTCCATATGCGGCTTCGATTGCCATTAAAGCGGCAGAACTGCAAGGAAAACGGGCCGGAATTCGCTTTTTACGAAAGCTGCAAGAACTTCTTTTTTTAGAAAAGCAAAATATTTCCGATGTCTCTGTATTAGTGGAATGCGCCAAAAGCGTTGGGTTAGATGTCGATGAGTTTATGAAAGATCTTCATTCAAACAGCGCGGCAAAAGCGTTTCAATGCGATTTAAAAATTACATCCGAAATGGACGTTCAAGAAGTGCCAACTCTCGTCTTTTTTAATGAAAATATTGAAGAAGAGGGTATTAAAATTTCCGGTTGCTATCCTTACAGCATTTACGTGGAACTCATTTATGAAATGCTTGGTTTTTGTCCTGAACCAGCTCCACCTCCCCCGCTTGAGTCATTCTTAAGTCATTTTAAGTTTGTTGCCACAAAAGAAATTGCAGTTGTATATGATTTAGATGTTCAAGAAGTCGAAAGGGAAATGAAGAAACTCCAATTAAAACAAAAAGTAGAAAAAGTCCCTGTGAAATACGGAACGTTTTGGCGGTATATCGCTAAGTAAGAACGGAAAGACTTTTTATAAAACAAAAGACTCGGCCGAAGCCGAGTCTTTTGTTTATTGTCATTAAGACAACAAAGGGGATGGGAGAAATTTTTCACGGTCAAACAAAGGGGTATAAGGTTGTTTGTGATTTCATTCACGTAATTATCATACCAATGATCTTACGTTTTGACAACACCTTTGTTCATTTGTTCACGATTTTGTCATAAAATAAATCATGTATGCTTGAACAAACCGTCATCATACAATGAAGTAGAACTTTTTAGCGTGGAGGGAACGATGAAACATATAACACTTATCTTTTGGCTATTGATGGTTTCTATTTCATTTTTCCTAAATTTGTTAGGATTAATGCATGTCATTTCGTTATTAATCACAATGCCGCTTTTGTTCGGCTCGATTTTGTGCATGCTTTGGACGTTAAGCAACCGAAACCGTTTTAAAGGATTTCAGTAAAAACGAATGTGGTGATGACCACATTCGTTTTTGCTGTTACGATAATAGCTGTTCCATTTCCTCTAGTTTTTGCGCAAACACTTCGCATGCTTCTTCAATCGGCTTGGCTGTCGTCATATCGACCCCTGCTTTTTTCAATACTTCAATCGGATAGTCGGAGCTGCCGGCTTTTAGAAACTCGATGTAACGTTTAACCGCCGGTTCGCCTTCCTCTAAAATTTGTTTGCTTAATGCCGTTGCCGCGCTAAATCCCGTCGCATATTGATATACATAATAGTTGTAATAAAAATGCGGGATGCGCGCCCATTCTAAGCCAATTTCTTCGTCAACCACAATATCGCTGCCAAAGTATTTTTTATTTAAATCATAATACATCGATGTGAGCGATTCGGCGGTTAACGCTTCTCCTTCTTGCGCTTTTAGATGAATCATATGTTCAAATTCAGCAAACATCGTTTGCCGGAACACAGTGCCGCGGAATCCTTCTAAATAATGGTTCAATAAATACAGCCGCTTTTTCTCATCGTCGATCGTTTTTAATAAATAGTCGTTTAGCAATGCTTCATTGCATGTCGAAGCGACTTCAGCAACAAAAATCGAATAGTTTCCGTACGGGTACGGCTGCGTTTTCCGTGTATAGTAACTATGGACAGAGTGACCAAATTCATGTGCAAGCGTAAATAAATTATTGACGTTGTCTTGCCAGTTCATTAAAATGTATGGATTCGTGCCGTATGCCCCAGAAGAATAGGCACCGCTTCGCTTCCCGACGTTTTCGCGGACATCGACCCAGCGGTTTTCCAATCCTTCTTTGACGATGCTAATATATTCATCGCCAAGCGGAGCAAGCCCTTTCAACAAATATTGTTTCGCCTCTTCGTACGTTATTTCCATTTTGACATCTTTCACAAGCGGCGTGTACAAATCGTACATATGCAACTCGTCGACACCTAGCGCTTTTTTGCGCAAGCGAACGTAACGATGCAATAAGTCTAAATGTTTATTGATCGTTTCCACTAGATTGTCATAGACGCTTTCTGGGATGTTATTATTGCTTAATGCCGCATGGCGCGCCGATTGATAACGGCGAACGCGCGCAAAAAAGTTATCTTTTTTAACCGCACCGCTTAACGTGCTCGCAAACGTGTTTTTATACTTTCCGTACGTTTCATATACCGCTTTAAAAGCATCGTGACGCACGCGGCGATCTTCGCTTTCGAGGAAGCGAATGTAGCGCCCGTGTGTCACCTCGACTTCATCTCCGTTTTCATCGATAATCGTCGGAAATTTTAAATCGGCGTTATTGAGCATTCCGAACGTATTGCTGGAGGCAGACATCACTTCCGCTGCTTGGGCTAACAGCGCTTCTTCTTGGGTCGACAACACATGCGGGCGTTGGCGGTTAATTTCATCTAATGCGTGTTCGTAAAGCTTTAATTCCTTTTTTTCTTCAAGGAACGACTTCACTTTTGTTTCGTCGATCGCTAAAATTTCCGGCACGATAAACGCCATCGCACTTGATGCCTCGCTATAAAGCCCCGCGATGCGGTCATTCAAACCTTGATAAAACGAATTCGTCGTATCTTGATCATAGCGCATATGCGCATATGTATACAATTTTTCAAGCCGCATCGATAGTTCATCTTGGAATTGCAACACCTCGTAAAGAACGTCCGCTGATTCTCCTAACCGACCTTGATAATCGGACAATTTTGGGATCATGTTTTTCACTTCTTGAAACTCTTGTTCCCATGCTTCATCGGTCGAAAAAATATCCTCAAGCCTCCACGTTTCCTCAACCGGAATTTCGCTGCGTTTCGGCAATGACTTGACTGTTTTCTTTTCCGTCATCGATAGACCTCCTTTAGAAACATTATACTATAGTAGTATTCGCCTTTTTTTTCGATTCCCCTCTCCCATTATAGCGATTTTCTTTTCATCCTCTCAAGCAACCGGCGATCTTCTGTTAGCGCTTCGTCGATTGTATTAGGAAACGTCCAATTTTTAATGCGTTGAACCGCTTTCCGGTTTACCCATCGAACATAGCCTAGCTGTTCTAGCCATTGTACATACTCATAGACCGCTCTCGTATAATGGTATGCTTGAGCGAGCGGAAGATGCCGCACCGTTATTTTTTGTTCCGCGATCTTCTCTTTCATCCATGCGTAAAGCGAAGAAAGTGAATACGTTTCATCGTTTGCTAAAAACAATAATATATACGTTTGCCAAATAAATGCAGGGGTTTCAAATAAATAGCTATGATCAAGCGGCCAGCCCGCTTCACAAGGAAATAAAGCCGGAGGGTGATGAGGATAAAAATCGAAACAGATGGCGCGATTCGTCAGAGTTGGGTACATCGTAAACGTTAAACGCCATTTTTTCTTTTGCGCTAGCCATTCGTTCCAAAACGGTGAAGGCAGCGGTACTGCAGGGTAAGTGAGAAAATCGGCAAAGCGAACACGGTCTAGTTTTTCGATCACCGGAACGGAAAATGTATAATACGGAGAAAACGGAATGAGATGCACAAGACGAATGAGTCGTTTTGTTTGCGGACAATAATAAAAAATGAGCGGCTGCGGAGAAACAGAAGAAACGTGCTGAGCAAACAACCATTGAAAACGCGGGAGTTTAAAGCGATACGCTGAAAGCCGCTGCAGATGATGCGCTCCCAATATCCAAACCGGACGTATTCCTGCTTTTTTATATTGGTCGTTGCGCTTGCGAAACAGCGCTTCGCCCATTGTGGAACATTGATATTCAAACGCATATAATCGATCTTGATCCATTACAGAGAGATCCGGTCGCTGCTGAACGTGATGAAAATACGGTTCAAGCCGGACGTTCATCGATTGTTTTTTTAGCCAATGAAAAAGATCGGTTTTTCCCGCGACATGATACGGTGATTCGGCCTCATGTTCAAAGGGGCACATACCTTCCCTTTTATGGGCAAAATGAGGCATTCTTCGGTTACCGAGCTTTAAAATGACTTCGTTTTGGCAAGCGGGGCAAAAAAACGATTCTCTCTTTCTTAATTCCATCATCTGTTCCCTTGTCCAGCTGCCGATGAGCGAAACCGATTGTCCATTTTTTAATAAAGCAACAAGCAAAAGACCACTTCCTTTCGTTATGATTGATAAATAACATTCGCGTTCACTCATTCGAATTCCTTCTATATAGAGGTAATTTGGAATTTTAACGTTTTCATCTTTTATTGAAGTAATCGGTATGTTTCGACTGTCGGGTGACCGAACAACACCGTTTCCAGACAAATGCATTTGTCGGTGAAGCGGTTAGTTGTTCGGTCCTCTGTCACGCGAAGGCGTGACAAAGCAAGTCACAGACTTGCCTCCGACAGTCGAAAAAATAGGAAGTCTGCTTTTTCGTTAGCCATAAGTTAAACCTTCCAGTTGTATTTATATAAAAAACAAAACGCCCGAGTCATTTCATTCGGACGTCTTTACAAAAGAGGCGATAACAACCGACAGATCGACTCGACGACGCGAATCGGAAGTGGCCGCTTTTTAAAGATATCATAGTCAATATAGGTTGAGTCTTGCAAGTCTTGAAGAAAATCAGCAACGAGCGTTTTTGTACTTTCAGTATGATATAAAAAGGCATTCACTTCAAAATTCAAATGAAAGCTGCGCATATCCATGTTTGCCGTACCAATCGAAGCAAGCTCTCCGTCAACAATAATCATTTTGCTATGCAAAAACCCTTTATTATATTCATAAATTTTCACTCCCGCTTCTAACAGTTCTGGAAAATACGAGCGGGACGCGTAAAAAACGATCTTCTTATCAGGCCGCTTCGGTGCCAAAATGCGCACATCAATCCCACTTAATGCTGCTACTTTTAATGCTGTGAAAATATCTTCATCCGGTATAAAATATGGAGAAGCGATCCAAATCGACTGTTTTGCTGATGTAATCATCGCAAAAAACAAATGTTTAATCACTTCCCACTCTTGATCCGGTCCCCCCGCAATGAGCTGTACGCCCCCTTTTTCGCTGTTGGAAATAAGCGCTGGCGATAAATAATTTAGGGTTAACAACGTTTCTCCGGTCATGTAATACCAATCTTGCAAAAAGATGAGCTGCAGCGTACGCACCGCTTCCCCGCGAATCCATAAATGCGTATCGCGCCAAAAACCAAAATATTCGTTTTTCCCTAAATACTCATCTCCAATATTGAGTCCGCCGACAAAGCCAACCGTTCCATCAATGACAATGATTTTGCGATGATTGCGGAAATTGATTTTATTATTTAAAAACGGCAGGCGGACAGGAGAAAATGGCACCATTTCCACTCCAGCATCACGAAGTTCTTGAATGTACGTTTTTGAAAGCTTCCAACTTCCAACAGCATCATAAAGAAAGCGAACGTGCACCCCTTTTTTCGCTTTATCAATTAAAATATCTTTCAACTGCTGCCCTACCCCGTCATGCCGAACGATGTAATATTCTAAATGAATATGATGCATCGCTTTTTGCAATTCCGCAAAAATCGCTGAAAACGTTTCATCTCCGTTCGTCAGCACTTTCGTTTCCGTCGCTAACGAAACTGGGCTTTTGCCAAGGCGATGCGCTAAGCGAAGAAGCGGCTTTTGATGCTCCTTTAGATCGCTCATCTGCTGAATATTAAACTCTCGCTGCCCTTCAAATTTTAAAAACATTTGTTCATCCAACATTGCTTTCTTTTTGAATAGGCGCTGCTTCCTGTAATTTCTTCCAAACATAATATAAAAGAAGAAACCAACTAGCGGGAAGCTGCCTAACACAACAAGCCATGTTAGCGTTTGGGCTGGCCTCCGGTTTTCTAAAGAAATGACGAAAGCAATAAAAATAACCGAACACGTGATCAAAAGGCTGAGAAAACCAAGAAGCCAACCTTCCCAATAATCTTTTGTAAAAATCAAAAAAATGCTAAGCAAAAAAACGAAGATAAGGACTTGCAACGTATTTCGCAATGACTTTCACCCTAATCATTATTATCGTAAAAAAACCGATTTCAACAGTTGAAATCGGCTTTTACTTTAACGGAAAATGTTTAGCCAGCGTCGCTAATGCATTCTCATGAATAATTTCTTTTCCATATTCCTCTAATCGATAAATCGTTACTTGTGAATCATATCCATATTCTAACAATAAACTGAGCCAATTCTCAATTTCTTGCTCCGTATAATGTTCGTCAAACTCAATAAACAAATAATAGCGTCCCTCGAATTGAAATAAACTGTTTTTTACGTACGAAAAATCAACACGATGGGCTAAAGAAATCAAGTCTTCGATATCCTTAAAGGAGATGATAAAACGAAGGACTTCTTCATCCTCTTCATCCACCATCAAATCGCTGTCCCGCTCAATTTGAAAATGTTGATCGAGCAGCTCTTCAATTCTTTCATCAACCGGGAATTCACGCAGCTTTTCCTCTGGAAGCGGAAGTTCTAATTTGCTTCCATCTTTAGACAATTGTGCCTTTGTGACTAACACTTCTAGCCCTTTATCAAGCGCCTGCACTTGAATCCAAAGCGGACCTTCAAGCGAAAAATCGCCTTCGTTATGAACTTCATCCATCATTTCCCAAAACAATTCTTCGCTTCGCTCGCGGTTATACCAAATTTCTTCACGGTCAAACCCGCGTTCTTCTATATCAACATACGAAATATAAAACTTTACCGTATGCTCATTAATGCGTTCCATTTCCATTTGCCAACTCTCCCTTCCGAAAAGAGTGAGATTGAAGGGATTTTTTTACCCCCGTCAAGACTATGCCTTGTACCTCTATTTTATGATAAAACTCGCAAGAAGGGAAATAAAAAAACCCCATTTTTGAAAAATTAGTGCTGAAAGAAAACATGTCCTACTATACATAATGATGAAAGAAAAAAGAAATGAGGGACATAAATGATAAGCGAATATATAACATCGATCTTTCTCATTATCGGCATTGATCTAATTCTTGGTGGAGATAATGCAGTCGTGATTGCTATGGCAAGCCGAAATTTACCTGAGCATAAGCGCAATACTGCGATCATTCTAGGCACAACATTAGCAATTATTGTGCGGATTTTTTTGACCGCTGCTGTCGTCATGTTGTTAAAAATTCCGTTTTTGCAGTTTGTCGGTGGCTGTTTGTTGCTTTTAATTTCTTTTAAACTGTTAGTCCAAAAAGACGAAGCCGCTGCTCATATTAAATCGGAAACGTCGCTTTGGAAAGCCGTCCAGACAATCGTCACAGCGGATATCGTGATGGGACTGGACAACGTCATCGCTATTGCTGGAGCAGCAAACGGCCATCCATCTCTTGTCGTATTCGGGTTTCTCATTTCAGTTCCGATTATCATTTTAGGCAGTAAATTCATTCTTTATTCAATGGAACGGTATCCGTTTCTCATTTATGTAGGCGCAGCGATTTTAGCGTATACAGCCGGAAAAATGATCGCCGCGGAACAGCAAATTCCATATATCAATGAACTAGCTCCGTTCCGGTTAGTTTTTCCTTTTATTTCAGCAATATTCATTGTTTGTCTCGGTCTTATCATAAATTGGAAAAAAAACCATCATTGGACGTCTTAAAAAATGTGAAAAAACTTCTACATGGACAATCCATGCAGAAGTTTTTTTCATTGGTTGACAAGACGCTGCGCTTCGCGAAGCTGGTAGGCGCGCACTTTCCGCGGCAAAAAGCGGCGAATCTCGTCTTCGTTATATCCGACTTGAAGACGTTTCTCGTCAATAATGATCGGTCTTCGCAAAATACCTGGATGTTTTTGAATGATTTCATATAAATCTTGGAGCGGTAACGATTCGAGATTTATATTTAGCTTTTGAAAGATTTTTGATCTTGTCGAAATAATTTCATCTGTTCCCGTTTCGGTCATGCGGAGAATTTCTTTAATCTCCTCAATCGTTAACGGCTCAGAAAAAATATTTCGCTCAACATAAGGAATATCGTGTTGCTCTAGCCATGCCTTTGCTTTACGGCATGACGTACAACTAGGTGATGTATACAAGGTGACCATCATTCTCACTCCCCATTAACAGGATCGATTACCCTACTTATATATGAATACTTCTTTTATGCTAGTCATCATGATTAAATCTACATTGAAATGACTTTTATATTGTACATTATACAATAAATTCGATCAGAAAGGTATATTTTTTCGAATCACTGCGAATTTTCCTATGAATGCTTCCCACTGGCCGAAAAATCATCTACAATTAAAGAAGGAAATAGTTGCATGCATATGAGGAGGAATAAGTATGGGGCAATATTTTATTGATCTTGCAATTGTAGGGGGACTTATTATCGGGATCACCGCGTTAATGGGGGTTTTAGCTAACGGCATTGGTGAAAGCGTATTCGGCGGCTCGAAGCGGACGGATCATGTAAACGAAACGATGAAAACACAAACTGGATGGAAGCTTGTCGGCGGCAAAAAAATCTCGAGATGAAAACTCGAGATTTTTTAATGAAAATAGTCGAATTAATGAAAATATTCTATATAAATTGAAATTTTGTTTTACATTCTGATTTTTTGGGAACATGCACAGCGAATCGCTTTATTGCAGACCAACTTTGGAAACAGTCTTAGGGAAATTCTTTATTGCAACTTAATATATATAATTCGTATCAACAAAAAAGATCTCTCAAAACGAGAGATCAGCTATACATCGCTTTATATTTTTTATACTCTTCTTCCGAGCATAATACGAAATGCCCTAGCGCAACTTCGCGGAATTCCAGTTGTTCTCCTTCTTTATAGTTATGCTGAGACGGGTCATAAATCGTGCGTCTGCGCGTCCGTTCTATTTCCGGATCTGGGTGTGGAATAGCTGAAAGCAGTGATTTTGTATAAGGATGAATTGGATTGCGATACAATTCTTCCGCTTCCGCTAACTCGACCATTTTGCCGAAATACATGACGCCGATGCGATCGCTAATATATTTGACCATCGAAAGGTCATGGGCAATAAATAAATACGTTAACCCTTTTTCGCGCTGTAATCTTTTCATTAAGTTGACAACTTGCGCTTGAATCGATACGTCCAACGCAGAAATCGGCTCATCGGCAATAACAAACTCCGGTTCCACGGCTAAGGCGCGGGCAATGCCTATGCGCTGGCGCTGGCCGCCGGAAAATTCGTGCGGATATCGGTTGGCGTGCTCGCGGTTTAAGCCGACTGTTTCAAGCAACTCATATACACGCTTCATACGCTCTTCTTTCGTTTTCGCCAGACCGTGAATATCAATGCCCTCTGCGATAATATCCGCAACGGTCATGCGCGGGTTGAGCGATGCGTACGGGTCTTGGAAAATCATTTGCATTTTGCGCTTTAGCTCTTTCAATTCTTTTGCCGATTTTTTCGCATGAACGCTCACACCGTTAAACAACACTTCCCCGGCTGTCGCTTGATATAAACCAATAATCGTCCGTCCTGTCGTCGATTTGCCGCAGCCAGATTCGCCAACAAGTCCAAGTGTTTCACCTTTGTAAATATCAAATGTAACACCATCGACAGCTTTAATGACTTGACCGTTCCCAACATTAAAATATTGCTTTAAATTTTTGATTTCAATCAACTTTTGTTTTTCTGCCATTTTACTCACTCTCCTTTACAATAATTGGTTGAGGATAGTTAGAGGAGAGTTTACGCAAACGTTTTTTCACTGCTTCAGGCGGTTCTACTTTCGGTGCATCCGGATGAAGCAGCCATGTTGCCGCATAATGTGTATCAGAAATTTTGAACATTGGCGGCTCTAGTTCAAAATCAATTTTCATCGCATATGGATTACGTGGAGCAAACGCATCCCCTTTTGGCGGGTTTGTTAAATCTGGCGGTGAGCCAGGAATCGCAGCCAATTCCTTCTTATCGTCGCTATCTAAACTTGGCATCGACGCAAGTAAGCCCCACGTATACGGATGGCGCGGGTCATAAAAAATTTCGTCTACAGTTCCCATTTCTACAATCTTTCCTGCATACATAACGGCAACGCGATCCGCCATATTAGCGACAACGCCTAAATCATGGGTAATAAAAATGATCGATGTTCCCATTTTTTTCTGTAAATCTTTCATTAATTCTAAAATTTGCGCTTGAATCGTTACGTCCAATGCTGTCGTTGGCTCATCAGCAATGAGCAGCTTCGGATTTGATGCTAATGCAACGGCAATCATCGCCCGCTGTCGCATTCCCCCGGAAAATTCGTGTGGATATTGATTCACACGTTTTTCTGGCATCGGGATACCAACAAGGCGCAACAATTCAATCGCCCGTTCTTTCGCAGCTGATTTATCCATTTTTTGATGCTTAGTTAAAACTTCCATAATTTGTTTTCCAACTTTCATTGTTGGATTCAACGATGTCATCGGATCTTGAAAAATCATACCGATATCTTTCCCGCGAATTTGTTCCATTTCCTTATCGGTTTTTTTTACGAGATCTTCTCCATCGAAGATAATTTGACCATTTTTAATTTTTCCAGGTGGCGTTGGAATCAACCGCATAATCGTTTGCGATGTCACACTTTTTCCCGAACCTGATTCCCCAACAATCGCTAACGTTTCTCCTTTATTAACGTGGAAGCTCACACCGCGAACGGCCTGCACCTCTCCACCATACGTTTGAAATGAAACTTCTAAATTTTTTACCTCTAGCAACTTTTCCATGTCCTCACCCCTTACTTGCGCAATCTCGGATCTAATGCGTCACGCAAACCGTCCCCAACGACATTAAATGCAAAAATCGTTAAGCAGATGAATGTAGCAGGGAAGAATAGACGCCACGGATAATATTGCAATGCTTGTACCCCTTCAGAAGCCATCGTTCCCCAACTTGCTAAAGGCTGTGGCACACCAAGACCTAAATAACTTAAAAACGCTTCTGTAAAAATCGCAGATGGAATGGTTAATGTCAACGTTACAAGAATTGGTCCCATTGCGTTTGGAATTAAATGTTTAAACATAATTCTTGATGTGCTTGCACCAAGCGTTTGCGCTGCCAGTACATATTCTTGGTTTTTCAGCTGCAATACTTGCCCGCGAACGATGCGCGCCATGTTAATCCATCCCGTAATCGTCATCGCTAAAATCATCGTTCCTAATCCTTGACCTAAAATGACCATCAATAAAATAACTAAAAGCAAGTACGGAACCGCCCATAAAATATCAGCGATGCGCATCATCACTTCATCCGTTTTGCCACCGCGGAATCCGGCAATTCCTCCCCAAAGCACTCCAATGAACAAATCAATGAGCGCCGCTGCTAAACCGATAAATAAAGAAATGCGCGCTCCGTACCATGTACGTGCAAATACATCTCGCCCAAGTTCATCGGTGCCAAACCAATGTTTTGCGGAAGGAGGCTGATTGGTACTCATTAGATCATTGGTTGCATAATCGTATTTTGTCATATACGGACCAAATATAGCCATAAACACTAAAATTACTAACAAAACTAATCCAAACATCGCTAATTTATTTTTACGAAAACGGATTGAAACGTCTTTCCAATACGAAAGGCTCGGTTTCGATATTTTTTCCGCTTCACTTAAATCAACCGATGCAGGTTGAAACATTTCTTTCGGAATTTGCTGCATGACTACTCTCCTTTCTTACCACCGGCTAATTTAATACGAGGGTCAATGAGTCCGTAAACAATATCAACTAATAAAACTGCCGATAATAAAATGATACTGTAAAACACCGTGACCCCCATAATCACCGTATAGTCACGGTTGGAGATACTTAAAACGAAATGACTTCCTAAACCTGGAATCCCAAAAATTTTCTCAATAACGAAACTTCCTGTTAAAATAGCTGCAGATAAAGGTCCAAGATATGTGACAACGGGTAATAGTGCATTGCGAATCGCATGTTTTACTGTAATTTGTCCTCTAGATAGCCCTTTTGCTTTTGCTGTGCGAATGTAATCATTGCTTAATACTTCTAACATGCTCGAACGAGTAAGACGGGCAATAAAAGCCATCGGCGTCGCCGCAAGAGCTAGCGCTGGTAAAACGGTATGTTGCAACGACTCCCAACGTGCCACCGGAAACCATCCGAGCTTAATCGCTAAAACATATTGCAAAAGCGATGCCATAATAAAGCTCGGAACTGATATCCCTAATACAGCAAAAATCATCGCTCCATAATCTTGCCATTTATTATGATTCAAAGCTGCAATAACCCCTAGTAAAATACCAATACTGACTGCTAACAATAAAGACTCCATTCCGAGGAAAAATGAAACAGGAAATCCTTCGTTAATTAAATCATTGACGGTTTGACCTTTATATTTGAAAGAAGGACCGAAATCCCATTTGGCGATGGAAACTAAATAATCAAAATATTGATTATACCAAGGGCGATCAAGTCCATAATATTCATTTAAGTTTTTCTCGATTTCAGGCGGAAGCTTTTTCTCACCAGAAAAGGGCCCGCCCGGTGCGGCTCTCATTAAAAAGAACGTAGCTGTAATAATTAAAAAAAGTGAGAGCAGCATAGAGAGTAAACGTCTGCCTACATATTTCAACATGTCGATACACCTCCATTTTTTGCAAACCTTCCATATCGTGAAATGAAGGTATATGGGAATTCCCATATACCTTCAATGATTCACCATCTTATTCAAAATATGCCCATTTAAATTGAATATCGCCAAGACCGGATACTTCTACACCTTTTAGGTTATCTTTTTGCACCCAAGTGTTTGTGTAGAAATAGATTGGTGCAATTGGAAGTTCATCCATTAAAATCGTTTCTGCATCTTTTAACATTTGCTTACGTTTTTCTGGATCTTTTTCTTTTTGCGAGTCAATCAACAATTGTTTATATTCTGGATTTTCCCAGTTCGTATCGTTGTTGCCGCCTTTTTTGTCACGGAACAACTCTAAGAAGTTGATTGGGTCGTTAAAGTCGCCTAACCAGCCCATGCGGCCGATTTGATAGTCGCCGGAATGTAACTTGTCAATGTATACGTTCCATTCAGCGTTTTCAAGTTTCACTTCGATGCCTAAATTTTTCTTCCACATATCTTGAATCGCTTGAGCAATTTTTGCATGTGCATCATCTGTATTAAAAGATAATGTAATCGGCGGCAAATCTTTCACATCTTTTAGGCCAAGCTCTTGGAGACCTTTTTTCAAATATTCTTTTGCTTTTTCAACATCGTTATCTTTAAAATATCCTTTTTCGTTTTCAGGGAACATCGTTGGTGGCACAGCAGCCATCGCTGGAATTTGCTCACCTTTTGTAATGTTTTCGACAATGGCCTTACGGTCGATTGCATATGTGAGCGCCTTACGAATGTTCACATTGTTTAACGGCGCTTTCTCAGTATTAAATTTGTACCAATACGTACCTGCAATTGGTTGAACGTGTAATTTACCTTCTTTCTTTAATTGAGGTAAAGAATCTGTCGGCAATTGGCCCGTAGGCATACCAGCCCAATCTAGTTCCCCGTTATTAAACATCGAAAGTTCAGTATTGTTATCGTTGACCATAGCCATTTCAATTTTTGTTAATTTTACAGTGTTCGCATCCCAATAATTTTCGTTCTTTTCAAGAACAATTTTGTTGTTATGCTCCCATGACACCATTTTAAATGGTCCGTTTGAAGTATAGTCAGGACCAGCATTTTTGTACCAGTTTGGATTTTTTTGAGCGATTTTGCTATTTACAGGAAAATATGTGTAGAACGCTATTAGTTCTAAGAAGTAAGGTGTTGGGTTTTCAAGCGTCACTTGCAACGTTTTGTCATCAAGCGCCTTTACGCCAACATCTTCTGCTTTTGCTTTTCCTTCGTTAAACGCTTGGCCGTTTTTAACGTAATAAAGCTGATAAGCATATTGCGACTGGTTCTTTGGATCAAGCGCCCACTTCCACGCATATTCAAAGTCATACGCAGTTACAGGGTCGCCGTTTGTCCATTTTGCATCGCGCAATTTAAATGTGTAAGTTTTTAAATCGTCGGAAACTTTGTAGCTTTCCGCCATTGCTAAATCAGGTTTGCCACCTTTAATTCGCGTTAGTCCTTCAAATGTTTGATACAATACGTTAGCAGAAACGGAATCGTTTGCTAAACCTGGGTTTAACGAGAATGGCTCTGTCTTAATGTTGACGCGCAGTTCTTGCTTAACGCTAGCTGTTTTGTCTCCTCCCGCTTTATCAGTTGATCCTTTTTTGTTGAATCCGCCGCAGGCAGCGAGGAAAAGACTTAGCACGAGCATAAGACTAAATAAAAGTGATAATCTTTTCTTCAATGGATTTCCCCCCTAAAAAAATTTATGTTCAAAAGCCCGACGTCAAAACGTGGAACTTTTGTTAATAATATTGTTCTGTTGGCAACAAATTATGTACAAAAAACAAATAAAAAATTCTTTCATCACCCGTCTGATTTATCAGAATATTTTATTCAAACTCTATTATAGATTCCATTAATATATTAAAAAAGGATTTTTTTGTAACATTTTTTATGTTTTCTGAATTTTATTTTGATTTCGATTGTTTTTGTAACTTCATTTTCAGCTAATTAGCATTTTATAGTGTTTTTCGCTAAATGTAAATGAAAAAAATTTACAAAATTAAAATTAAAGCGTTTACATTTTCCGTTTTTACTTTAGATTCAAAAATGATAACCATTCGTTTTCTTCTTAATAGTTAGTTTAACACAGAGCGAAAGTTAATTTTATTAAAATAATTTATAACATAAAATATTTCGTAAACAAAATTATCAAAAAACATTTTGAAATAAAAGGAATGGCTCCATCTGTCCAATTGATTCTCCTTGCATAAAAATAACCGTTGTTTTAGAATGAAGAAAGAATATGAACATGCGATGAGAAAGAATAGTACATATTGCGATGTCTCCAGAGAGCTTGTGGCTGGTGGAAACAAGCGTCTAGCAATATGGAATGGGCTTTTGAGCATCCAAGCTGAACAGCAAGTAGGCTTGGACGTTTGCCTTACGTTACAAAGGCGCCGTGCAAACAAGCATGGAACAGAGCGATTGTACGGATTGTACAATAACTAGGGTGGCAACGCGGTCTTATCGTCCCTAAATGAACAAACAGGGAGATAGGGCCTTTTTATATTTTATATATAGTCGAAAAGGAGTGGTTTGATGAATACGATTTTTTCCGGCATTCAACCAAGCGGCGTCATTACCCTCGGTAACTATATTGGGGCGATGCGACAATTTATTGAATTGCAGCACGAATATCAATGCTATTTTTGCATCGTTGATCAGCATGCGATTACGGTGCCGCAAGATCCGAAAGAACTTCGCCAAAATATTCGCCGTTTAGCGGCTCTCTATTTAGCGGTCGGCATCGATCCGAACAAAGCAACATTGTTCATTCAATCGGAAGTACCAGCACATGCACAAGCCGGATGGATTTTGCAATGCCTCGCCTATATCGGTGAGTTGGAGCGAATGACACAATTTAAAGATAAATCAGCAGGGAAAGAAGCGGTCAGCGCTGGATTATTAACATATCCGCCGCTCATGGCTGCCGACATTCTTCTTTATAAAACCGATATCGTTCCGGTCGGAGAAGACCAAAAGCAGCATATTGAGTTGACGCGCGATTTGGCAGAACGCTTTAATAAACGATATGGCGAAATTTTTACGATCCCAGAAGCGCGCATTCCAAAAGTGGGAGCACGCATCATGTCATTAGCGGATCCGACGAAAAAAATGAGCAAATCCGATTCGAATCAAAAAGCATTTATTACGCTGTTAGACGATGCCAAAACGATTGAAAAGAAAATAAAAAGCGCCGTCACCGATTCAGAAGGCACGATCCGCTACGATAAAGAAAACAAGCCGGGCATTGCCAACTTACTCAACATTTATTCGATTTTAGCGAATAAACCGATTGAACAGTTAGAACAAGAATACGTTGGCAAAGGATATGGAGAGTTTAAAGCCGATCTCGCTCAAGTAATTATTGATACGCTCACACCGATTCAAGAAAAATACTACAACTTAATGGAAAGCAACATTCTTGATCAAGTGCTAGATGAAGGCGCAGAGAAAGCAAACAAAGTCGCAAGCAAAATGCTAAAAAAAATGGAAAATGCGATGGGATTAGGACGGAAACGAAAATAGAGCAAGCCGGTTCATTTGGCTTGCTTTTTTATTAGAAAAAATCCTTTTTCAAACAGGGAACATTTCTGTTAATTTACCCGTGGTTCTTGTTCCATTTCCCATAATTTCTCAAAAAATGGTTGTCCTTTAACAAGTTTTTCGCATAATTGCATATGCTTTTCCGACCAGCCGTACTTTGCTTCTTCATATAAATGGTGCCACGCTTCTTCGAACGTCATTTGCTGAATCGAAGGGTATTTGTGCGGCGCCCATTCCGTATACCAATAGCGCACTTCGGCGACATTTTTTGTCGAATAAAGTTGATCAAGCGCCATAAACAGCAGTTGCTTCAGCTGGCGCTCTTTGCGCGTCAATCCGCTCATTAGTTCAGGAGCTGGTGATAAAATATGGTGCTCTTTTTCATATGAAGGAAGCGGATACGCTTCTGCTTGCTGTTCGGCAGCCATTTCATAAACGAGCTGTTCTTGTCTTGGAATAAGCCGGCTTTTTCGAATCGGAATATTGTAGCCGATCGTATCGACAGCAAGAATTCCTTTTCCGTCAGTAATGACAAAACAATAGTTAAGTTGAATCCGTTCATGATTTTTTCGTACGTACGCTTTTTGATAAACGTCATCGAGAAGCTGCTGCGGAATTTCCGATAAACTATTTTCAATATAATGGAATAAGGCAGAAGATACTTTCAATAACGGCACTTGATCTAACAACTCGACTTGGTCATCTTTTCGCCATTCATGAAAACAACAAACGTTATACCCATTTTCTTCTCCTTCAAACCAGTTCACCCAAACATCATGAAGATATAGCATAATATACCCCTCACTTCAAAAAGCTATTTGTCCATCAGTATAGGCAGAGGGGGATTATTTTATTCCATAACACCCTTTTTTATCCATTATTCTTTGTGAGATGGAACATACAGACTGAACCACATAAGAACAAGTCCAACAGGCAGCAAATAACATTCTATTCGTGTGCTAATGAATCGGAAATAATCGATCCATCCTCGTTCCGGTGTAATAAGGTTTAAGTAAGCAATCGAGGTCACCCCTCCAATGACCGAAAGTCCAAACCCAACTAAATAAATAAAAATGCGCATCGTCTTCCTCCGTCACCTTGTCCATCTTGTTTCTACATATATGTGCAACAATGGACAATCATGACTCGCTTTTATTCATCGAATCGAGAAAGTTGGACGATACGCTCCGAAGACATTTCCATAATCTGTGGCAAGCCATGTCCTTCTTGCAAAGCCCGATGAACAATCCCATAACCGATCGCATATCCGAGCATCGATGGATACAAACCGTGCCCGTAAAGAAGGCGATCATGCAATGAATGAGTCGGTTGAATCGATTGATAACGAACGAGATACCGTTTCCAAAACTTGCGTAATTCATCGTCTGAATAATACGTTGTCCATTTCGCTTGATACGCTTTTCCTACATACTGGCCGACTGCGTGCTCAGCCAATCCTTCTAAAATGACCGCATCGAGCAACGTATATTCTTCTTTTCGTTGTTTCGCTAGACGGCAGACGTGATTGTATTCATGCGTCAATACCGCCTCGATTTCTTTTAGTTGATGGTGTGGCAATAAAAATAAAAATAATTTATCGGAATACGCAATCCCCCCTTTACTATTAAAGTCACGGGCAAGTTTTCGATTGTATACATCCGCCGGAAAAATAAAAACCGGTACATCCGGGCCGTTCCATCGCTTTCGCAATTTTTGATAAATCGCTTCTGCATGTTCCCATATTTGTTTTCGTTTCATTTCATCCGCTATTTTTGCGATATCATTCGGCGAGGAATACATTCCATGATGAATGAGATGGAGGTAAATATCACGGGCAGTGGCATTTTTAAAATAAAAAGTGAGCCGCTCGCATAGTTGAATCGGCCGATTGTTGATCATCCATTCATCCGTACGAACAAGCGCCATGAACCATTCACCCCTTCCATCTTTTATTGTATGCACTGCAAAAGAAGGAGGTGAGAAAAGGCGATCCCCGCTTTTAATGAGATCGCCTTGTTGGTTACTCCGTATATTTTTTAAAAATAAGCGCCGCATTATGTCCGCCAAATCCGAGAGAATTGCTAAGCACAGCGCGGACTTCCTGCTGTCTTGCCACATTTGGCACATAATCGAGATCACATTCTGGATCTGGTGTTTCGTAATGAATCGTCGGCGGAATGATTCCGTCTGTAATCGCTAACACAGAGAAAATTGCTTCGATGGCGCCAGCAGCTCCTAACAAATGCCCCGTCATCGATTTTGTTGAACTAATCGCTAGCTTATACGCATGGTCGCCAAACACTTCTTTAATGGCCATCGTTTCGTATTTGTCGTTATACTCTGTACTTGTTCCATGGGCGTTAATATAATCGATTTCTTCCGGCTTCATCCCCGCATCAGCCAACGCTTGGCGCATCGCTCGCACGCCACCTTCACCACCTGGAGCTGGCGCCGTAATATGATAAGCATCGCCAGTTGCTCCGTAGCCAACAATTTCGGCATAAATGCGCGCCCCGCGTTTTAACGCATGCTCTAATTCTTCTAATACAAGAATGCCGGCTCCTTCTCCCATTACAAAGCCATCGCGGTTTTTATCAAACGGGCGGCTCGCTGTGTTTGGATCAGGATTTGTGGACAATGCTGTATTTGCGCAAAAGCCCGCTAACGCCATTTTCGTAATCGGCGCTTCCGTTCCGCCTGTAATCATAACATCCGCATCGCCGCGTTGAATGACTTTAAACGCATCGCCGATCGAATTGGCGCCGGTTGCGCAAGCGGTGACAGTACAAGAATTAATTCCTTTTGCGCCGAGTATAATCGATACTTGGCCAGCCGCCATATCCGGAATCATCATCGGCACGAAAAACGGACTTACACGCCGGTAACCGCGTTGCTGGAAAATTTCAAATTGCTGTTCAAACGTTTCCATTCCGCCGATTCCCGAACCGATCCACACTCCTACCCGCGGCGCATTTTCTTCCGTAATGCTCAAATTGGCCTCTTTTACGGCCATGAGCGAAGCGGCTACCGCATATTGCGTGAAGCGATCCATTTTCCGCGCTTCACGTTTATCTATATAATTTTCTGGGTTAAAATCTTTCAGTTCTGCCGCTACTTTTGCTGGGAAATCATCAGGATTCACACGGGTCAGCGGTCCCACGCCATTTTGACCGTCCACGATGTTTTTCCATGTTGTTTCGACGTCATTTCCAAGCGGAGTAACAGCTCCAAGACCTGTGACAACGACTCTTCGCTTTTTCATCTTTTTTGCCTCTCTTTCGTTTTGTAGTCAAAGAGTTTTCACTGTTCGATTAGCGCCCCCATCTTAACGCGATCGCCCCCCATGTTAAGCCGCCGCCAAAACCAACCATAATAATAAGATCGTCATCTTTAATTTTGCCCGCTTCCAATTCTTCAACGATCGAAATCGGAATCGATGCTGCGGAAGTATTGCCATATTTTCTAACCGTTGTCGACATTTTATCCTCCGGTAACTCAAGGCGCTGTCTTGCCGCTTCGACGATCCGAATGTTGGCTTGATGCGGAATTAAAAAGTCAACATCTTGTTTCGATAAGCCGGCTTTTTCTAGCACGTTAATGCACGATTCACCCATTTGACGAACAGCAAACTTGAATACTTCTCTACCGTTCATCATAACATATTCGTCTTGATATAGGTGTTTTCCTCCTGTTCCGTCTGCTCCTAATTCGAACGATAAAATGCCGCGTCCTTCGGAAACAGGTGCCATGACGACTGCCCCTGCGCCATCGCCAAACAATACGGCCGTGTTGCGATCATTCCAATTAACGATTTTTGACAGTTTTTCAACCCCTACTACTAATATATAGCGATATGCCCCGTTGTCAATAAACTGCTTTGCTGTCACCATGCCGTAAATAAAACCGGCACAAGCAGCGCTAATATCAAGCGCTGCTGCTTTCGTCGCTCCTAACCGTTCTTGTAGCATACACGCAACCGATGGAAACGGCCGATCCGGCGTTACTGTCGCCACTAAAATTAAATCGATGTCCGCTGCCGAAATATTGGCGCTTTCTAGCGCTTTCGCCGCCGCAAAATACGCCATATCCGATGTATCAATATCATCCGGAGCAATCCTCCGTTCCTCAATCCCTGTTCGTGTTCGAATCCATTCATCAGACGTATCCATCATTTTTTCCAAATCAAAGTTTGTCACTACTCTTTCAGGTAAATATCGACCGATCCCTATAATACCTGCACCCATGCCAAACATCTCCTTTAGTATTATATAACCAATTACTATTACTTGGTACTAATTTTAACGGAGTTTTCACGAATGTGCAATATAAATCTGTCATCTGCGGTGTTCGTCTAGTCATTTCCGCTTATCAAACATAACGTAGTGATAAGGAGAAAGGAGGGAAACGTATTGGAAAATGACAAGCAAACAAACGAACAGCCGACCGACCGTTTTTCCCGTTTAATGTTTGGCGCTTTTCCGTCTCGTGAGCGTGTTGAAAAAACTTCTTCACCGCAACAAGAACTCGATTGGATTCAGCTCATGCAAGACATTGATACGCTTGTCTCCTCATTTCATCAATTAAAACCTTTTATGCGCACCATTACTTCTTTCATTGACTCATTAAAAAAATAAAATGTGAAAAACTCCTCTATCGTACATTCAAGCGATAGAGGAGTTTATGGTAAAGCGCTATTCTGTTCGTAAAATTGATGAATGGCGTTCGCAAAGCTGTACCGCTTTTCTGATAAGTGGTATATGATCGCTAGCGGAATATCTTTCTCATTCGCCAATTCCTCGTATTTTCGACAATGAAGTGCCGAAGGATAATGAGTCAACCCAGACAGTTGCCATATTTTGATCGGAACTTGCCATGACACGAACGATAGCGGCGGAAGAGCGTCTTTTACTTTCGTTTCGTCGATTTCGTACGCTACCGTTATTTCTTTGATCATTCGTTTGTAAAAAAACTTATTTTCTTTTTCGTACTCAAGCTGTGCTGACAAATCTAAACACGGACTTAGCATCGCGATCGCGCGAATTTGTGTACGCATCGTCTCTAATAACCGCAGTGCGACAAGCGCCCCCATTCCTTCCGCTAAAATATAAATACGATCGTTTAGTATTTCACTTTTTAATACGTAATAGATCAATTGTTTGGCCAATCGAACCGATTTCGGGCTTCCCCAATGCCGGCCGTATAAATGGGAGTAAAAAATCGTATACCCGTATGAGCCTAATTCTTCAAGTAACTGTTTTCTTCCTTGATGTTCCATCCAAAAGCTCACACTTTCTGCCACATAATGGTTCACATCACCAAGAAGAAGAATGGCAAATCCATTCGGTCGCTTCGGCAAGTGAATGACACACCATTGATTATCAAGTTGAAAAAAACGTTGTTGAACGGTCATATGCCTCCCTCCACCTTAACTTTCCACCGTGCATAGTTGTACAGTAAAAGATATGCAAAAACAAAAAATTGGCAAGGGCATATACCTAAAAAGAAGGACATTTTCGATTTGAACAAATTGTGATAAGATAAAAAAGGAATTGTTAGAAAGATCGAGGTGAAAACAATGAAATTTTTCTGGACGTTTTTTTGGACGTTTCTGTTAGCGCAAATGGCGACATATGTCATCGGCTCGATGCAAGGAATTTCTTACCAATTTTCGACAGGAGCATTATTAGGAGTAGTGATGACCGTTTTTATCATCATCATCGCCAACTTGCTTCCAAATGAACCAGTAAAACATCATTAAAGCAAAGAAAGGCCGTCCTCTTTAGGATAGCCTTTCTCTATTTTTTACCACGATTTGTCCATTTTCGTAGTCGACAACAACAGTGCTATAATCTTTTATATGGCCGGCAATGATTTCTTTTGCCAGCGGAGTTTCAATTTGCTTTTGTATAAATCGTTTTAACGGACGCGCCCCATACGCATGGTCAAAGCCGGATGTGGCAATATACTCTTTTGCCTGTTCAGACAACGTTAAGGAAATATGGCGATCGGCGAGCCGCTGTCCTAATTCTTTCACAAACTTCTCAACAATTCCTTTCACTTCTTTCATCGTTAACGGCTTAAATAATACGATGTCGTCAACGCGGTTTAAAAACTCCGGACGGAAATGCATCCGCAATTGCTGCATCACTTGTTCACGTGTTTCTTCTTGAATGTTGCCGTCTTCTTTCACCCCTTCTAATAACGTATGCGAGCCGATATTCGATGTCATAATGATGACCGTATTTTTAAAATCAACCGTTCGTCCTTGTGAATCGGTAATTCGGCCGTCATCAAGCACTTGCAATAAAATATTGAACACTTCCGGATGAGCCTTTTCAATCTCGTCAAGAAGAATGACCGAATATGGCTTTCTTCGTACCGCTTCCGTCAATTGCCCACCTTCTTCATAGCCGACATATCCGGGAGGCGCGCCAATTAACCGCGATACGGCATATTTTTCCATATACTCGGACATATCGATGCGAATCATTTGTTCTTCGCTGTCAAACAATGCTTGGGCAAGCGCTTTTGCCAACTCCGTTTTTCCGACACCAGTCGGCCCTAAAAAGATAAATGAACCGATCGGACGATTGGGATCTTTAATGCCGGCCCGCGCCCGCAATACTGCATCCGCCACAAGTTCAACGGCTTCGTTTTGCCCGATGACGCGCTCATGCAACAGATCGTGCAAGCGCAATAATTTCTCGCGTTCCCCTTCAACTAGCTTTGTTAACGGAATGCCGGTCCATCGCGATACGACTTCGGCAATTTCTTCTTCTGTCACTTCTTCCCGAAGGAGCCGTCCTTCTTTTCCTGTTTCGTTCATTTGCTGTTCAAGCTGCTTCAATTGTTTTTCAAGTTGTGGAATGCGGCCGTGGCGAAGCTCTGCCGCTTTGTTTAAATCGTATTCGTTTTCCGCTTCTTCTAATTCCCGTTTTGCTTTTTCGAGCGCTTCGCGAACGTTGCGCACTTGTTGAATCGCTTCTTTTTCTTGCTGCCATTTCGCTTTCATACTGTTTGCCTTTTCGCGCAAATCCGCCAATTCTTTTGTAAGAATCGCTAGACGCTCTTTGCTTGCTTCATCCGTTTCTTTCCGCAGCGCCGCTTCTTCGATTTCAAGCTGCATCACGCGCCGCATCACTTCATCAAGTTCCGATGGCATCGAATCCATTTCGGTGCGGATCATGGCGCATGCTTCATCGACAAGGTCGATCGCCTTATCGGGAAGAAAACGTTCGGAAATGTAGCGATCAGATAGCGTCGCAGCCGCTACAAGAGCGCGATCATGAATGTTAACACCGTGGTGGATTTCGAATCTTTCTTTTAATCCGCGCAAAATGGAAATCGTATCTTCCACGTCTGGCTCTTCGACCAATACTTGTTGGAAGCGGCGCTCTAACGCTGGGTCTTTTTCAATATATTGCCGATATTCATCAAGCGTGGTCGCACCGATGCAGCGTAGTTCCCCGCGGGCGAGCATCGGCTTTAACATATTTCCGGCATCGATAGCTCCTTCCGCTTTTCCAGCGCCAACGATCGTATGCAACTCATCAATAAATAAAATGATATTTCCTTCGCTTTTTTTAATTTCGTTTAACACCGCTTTTAACCGTTCTTCAAATTCGCCGCGAAATTTCGCTCCAGCAATAAGAGAGCTCATATCCAACGCAAAAATCGTTTTGTCTTTCAGTCCTTCCGGAACGTCTTTGCGAACGATGCGTTGGGCAAGCCCTTCAACAATCGCGGTTTTTCCGACACCTGGTTCGCCAATTAAGACCGGGTTGTTTTTTGTCTTGCGCGATAAAATGCGGATGACGCGACGAATTTCACTGTCACGACCGATGACAGGATCGATTTTTCCGGCTTTCACTTCCGCCACTAAATCGCGACCGTATTTTTTTAACGCTTCATATGTAGCTTCCGGAGTTGGCGTTGTCACGCGCTGATTCCCCCTTACTTCCCGCAATACGTTCAATAGCGCTGAACGATCGATTCGGTATTTTTGCAGCAATTGCCCAACATCGTGATGTTTTTCACTTGTGAATGCTAGCAATAAATGCTCGACCGATATATACTCGTCTTGCATTTGTTTTGCTTCTTGTTCGGCATTGGTGATGAGCCGCTGTAGACTGTAGGACATATACACTTTGTCCCCTGCCCCGATCACTTCCGGCTTTTTCTTTAACAGCGCTTGCACATCATGGCTAAAAGAACCCACATCGACATGGAGAAGTTGCAACATTCTTTTTGCTAACCCGTCCTCTTGTTGAAGCAAGGCAAGTAGCAAATGTTCCATATCCAGTTCTTGATGATGCTGCTTCATGGCAATGGATTGAGCAGAAAGAAACGCCTCTTGTACTTTTTCTGTCATTTGATTCATATTCATTGTCTTCACCACCTTTTTGACTTTTTTTGACCTTTATTTTTATTATAGCACGTTCTGTTTGCAAATCAAAAGCCATCCTCCAAATGAGAATGGCTGTTTCAGATGAGGAAAGCGGGTCGCCCCGCTGTTCTGTTAAGGTTTTCTCATATACGTCCAATGGCGGTTATGGTTCGATGTTTCCGGAAATGTGTCTCCGGCTTTCAGTTTAAGCTTTTTCGGATGTTTGACATTGTCACCTGTTTCGCCAATTTCGATATAGACGCCGTTGTTAGGCGCTTTATCGCCCGGTTTGAAATGACGCGGTTGACCCATTTGTATTCCCCCTTTGAAAAAGGTACATCATTATCATAACCGTTCAACCCCCCGTTCATAACTACACAAATGATAAAAAACACCGGCATACAATCCGGTGCTTTCGCTCAAGATAATAACGACACTAAAATCGCTTTTTGGACGTGAAGCCGATTTCCGGCTTGCTGGAAAACATAAGAATGGTCGCTGTCAATGACGTCGGCGGTTACTTCTTCGCCGCGATGAGCCGGCAAACAATGAAGGAACATATAATCCTCTTTCGCATATTGTGCTAATTGGCCGTTGACTTGAAACGGTTGGAATACCGCTAACCGTTGTTTGCTTTCTTGCTCTTGTCCCATGCTCGTCCATACATCGGTGTAGATCACATCAGCATCTTGCACGGCTTCTTCTGGCGAGTGCGTCACTGTAATGGTGGCTCCTGTTTGTTCCGCCACTTTCAATGCCTCGTTCACATATTGCTCTTTCGGCTCATATCCGACCGGGCATGCCACTGTACAATCCATTCCGACTTTTGCGGCGGCAATCATTAATGCATGAGCGACATTGTTTCCATCCCCAACATATACAAGTTTAATTCCTTTCAATTTCTTTTTCACTTCATAAATCGTTAATAAATCTGCCAGCGCTTGGCACGGATGGTCATCGTCGGTCAAGCCGTTAATGACCGGTATCGTCGCATAATGGGCGAGCTCTTCAATTTTGCTATGTGCGAACGTCCGAATCATAATCGCATCGACATATTGCGATAATACTCTTGCTGTATCGGCAATCGTTTCACCGCGTCCGATCTGTAAATCGTTGCTATTAAGATAAAGCGCATGCCCACCTAATTGCGTCATCCCAACTTCAAACGAAACTCTTGTGCGAGTGGACGGCTTTTCAAAAATCATCGCTAACGTTTTTCCAGCTAGCGGTGTATACATTTCTCCCGCTTGCTGCTTTTGCTTTAATTCGACGGCTAACGCCAATAAATCATGAATTTGCTCGGAAGAAAAATCGATTAACGTTAATAAATCTTTTCCTTTTAATGAAGGCATCGTTGTATTCATCCCATCACCACTTTCTCTGTTTGTTTCTTTTGTTTCAGCCACTCTTGAATTGAGAGAACGGAAAAGTCGCCTGCTTCAAGCGCATATAAAAATAGCTCACACGTTTCGATTTCGGTAAACGTCAACAGCTGTTGGGACAACGCAAGCATTCGTTGTTGGGCACTTTTCGGATCTTTTTTTAAATTAAAAAACGCTAACGCCTCTTTTCGCTTTACCCATTCAGTAAGCGGTACACCTTGGACAACGGTCACTTGTTTTTCTCTCATTCGCTCAAGCAGCGGTTTAATAGCATCGTTTTCCGTATCGACATAAATTTCAAAAGCCCCCGTTTTTTTAGACAAATACGAATGGAATGTTTTTGCTGCCGCCTCTTTGATCGTCTTGGCAATGCTAATTCCTTCTCCTGTCGATTTCATTTCCGGCCCGACAAGAGGATCGACTCCCGGTAATTTATGCATCGAAAACACAGGATATTTTAAAACAACATATGGCATATCGCCTGATTGGTGCTGCGTTTGATCTACTACGTCATTTAAGCATTTCCCAAGCAATAATTTTGTCGCAATTTGCGCCAGCGGAATTCCTGTTGTTTTGCTGACGATCGGCACCGTTCGACTTGCGCGCGGATTCACTTCTAATACGTATACTTGCCCGTTCGCAATGACGTATTGAATGTTCATCATTCCTTTAAATTGCAGCTTTTGAACAATTTTTTCAGCGAATGTCTTCATTTGTTCCTTTTCTTCCTCTGTCAATGTCTGCGCTGGCAAGAACGCGTAACTATCTCCGGAATGGACGCCTGCTTTCTCAACGTGTTCGATGATCGTCGGAAGCAAAATCGATGTTCCGTCTGCCGCAACATCCACTTCCGCTTCTTTTCCGTTTAGATACGCATCGATGAGCACTGGATATGTGAATGTAAATGGCTGTTGCAATAAATGTTGCAACTGCTGTTCATCATTCACGATAAACATTCCTTTTCCGCCGATTACGTACGAAGGGCGAAGCAACACTGGATAACCGATCGTTTTCGCTTTGGCTATCAACTCCTGCTCATCGTTTGCCATCACCCCTGGCACGTGCGGAATATCCAATTCCTCCAATAATTGATAAAAACGGTCGCGATCCTCGAGCTGATCAATGACATCATGGGAAACACCGAGAATTGTGACATTCGCTTCTTCCAATCCTTTGACAAGATTAATCGCCGTCTGTCCGCCAAATTGAACGACCACTTTTTCGATTTGCTCCGCTTCAATGACATTTAACACTTCTTCTAGCGTCAACGGTTCAAAATAAAGGCGGTCCGCCACGGCAAAATCAGTGCTTACTGTTTCCGGATTGTTGTTAATTAGTACCGTTTCGTACCCTTCTTCTTGCAATGCATAGACGCTATGAACCGAGCTGTAATCAAATTCAATCCCTTGCCCAATTCGAATCGGTCCGGCTCCGATAATTAACACTTTTTCTTTTTCGCTCGCTTTGCGCTCATCTTCTCCAAAATAAGTAGAATAGTAATAATCGGTTTCGGAATGAAATTCTGCTGCACACGTATCGACCATTTTATAAGACGGAATAATGCCAAGCTGTTTCCGTTTGTCCCGTACTTCCCATTCACTGACGTTCCATACATCTGCTAAAAAAGCATCGGAAAACCCTTTTTCTTTTAACAAACGCAATGTCATTTCATCGACATCGAAGAAATTCGTTTCTTTTGCTTTTCGCTCAAGTAAAATGAGTTGGTAAAAGCTGTTTAAAAAGAAACGATCGATTTTCGTTAATTCATAAACCATGTCGATTGCTTCTCCACGGCGAAACAGCTCTAAAATCGCAAAAAAGCGACGGTCATCTTTATAAATTAGCAGCTCTTTTAGTTCATCATTCGTCTTTTCCGACAATTCTGGTAAAAACAAGCCGTTGTTCGCTCCCTCTAACGAATGAACCGCTTTTTGAAACGCGCGTTCCATATTGCGGTCGATCGCCATCACTTCGCCGGTTGCTTTCATTTGCGTGCCAAGCTGGCGATCTCCGTTCGGAAATTTATCAAACGGCAAGCGCGGAAACTTGACGACGACGTAGTCAAGAGCCGGTTCGAAGCTTGCATACGTATTCTTAGTGACCGGGTTTAATAGTTCTGCCAGTGTATAGCCGACCGCTAATTTGGCAGCGATGCGTGCGATCGGATAGCCTGTCGCTTTGGATGCTAGCGCCGACGAGCGGCTGACGCGCGGGTTCACCTCAATTAAGTAATAGTTTTTGCTGAACGGATCGAGCGCAAACTGAATATTGCACCCGCCGATAATGCCGAGGGCGGAAATGATTTTCACCGCTGCCGAACGCAGCATATGATATTCTTCGTCCGTTAACGTTTGCGAAGGTGCAACGACGATGGAATCTCCGGTATGCACGCCGACAGGATCAACATTTTCCATATTGCAAACGGTAATGCACGTATCGGTATGGTCGCGCATTACTTCGTATTCAATTTCCTTATAGCCGGCGACGCTCCGTTCGATTAAGCATTGTGTAATCGGACTTTCCGCTAGCCCTTTTTCCACAAGTGCGACAAACTGTTCCATCGTTTCAGCAATGCCACCGCCGCTTCCTCCTAACGTATAAGCGGGACGGATAATGATCGGAAAACCAATTTTTTCAGCAAACGCAATCGCATCGTCGATGTTTGTAATAATTTCGCTCTCAGGTACCGGTTCATTTAACTCGTACATAAGGGCGCGAAACGCTTCGCGATCTTCTCCTTTTTTAATCGCTTCAATTGGTGTTCCGAGCAATTTCACCCCGTATTTTTCTAAAATCCCAGCTTCATGAAGCTGAAAGGCCAAGTTTAATCCGGTCTGTCCGCCAAATGTCGCCAACAAGCCATCGGGTCGTTCTTTTGCAATAATTTTTTCAATGCTGTCGACCGTCAGCGGCTCAAAATACACGACATCTGCATGAACGTCATCTGTCATAATCGTGGCCGGATTGTTATTGACTAAAATGACGCGATATCCTTCTTCTTTTAAAGCGATGCACGCTTGAGTGCCGGAATAATCAAACTCGGCCGCCTGACCGATGACAATCGGACCGGAGCCGATGATTAAAATCGAATGAAGCGCTGGATCTTTAGGCATATACTTTCTCCCCTTTATTTACCGTCTGCAAAAATTCATCGAAGATTTGATTCGTATCGCTAGGTCCCGGATGCGCCTCCGGATGATATTGCACAGATAAAATCGGCTTATGGCGATGAACCATTCCTTCCACCGATCCGTCATTTACGTTCGTAAAGCGAATAACAAACGGCGTATTCGCTAAGCTTTCTTGATTGACGACATAGCTATGGTTTTGCGATGTCATAAACACTTTCTTTTTGAGTGCATCATAAACAGGTTGATTCGCACCGCGATGGCCAAAGCGAAGTTTTTCTGTATTCGCCCCGTATGAAAGCGCCACAAGCTGATGCCCTAAACAAATGGCAAGCGTCGGATAACAGTCGATCACCGCCCGAATCGTCGGCAAATGTTCCGATAGTTGCTTCGGATCGCCCGGTCCGTTCGATAAAACGATGCCGTCCGGCTGGAGCGCTTCAATCGTCGCAAGCGGCGTGTGATAAGGCACGACCGTTACTTTGCAACCGCGATCAAGAAGCGATTGCAAAATTGATTTTTTATAGCCAAAGTCGATTAGCACAACGTGAGGTTCACCGCTTCCATATGTTTCAATGTTTTTCGTTGATACATCACGAACCGGAAATTCACTTTCGCCTAACAACTCTAGATCGCATTCCTCTGCGAGCGTAAGCGTGGCAGGCATCGTTCCTTGAGTGCGAATTTCTTTTACTAGCGCGCGCGTATCTACATGCGTAAGCAATGGAATGTTCCATTGCTGCAAATATTGCTGCAAGCTATATTTCGCTTCATAATGGTATCCTTGCGCGCTTGCTTCATAGACGACAACTGCTTGAACGTGCGGACGTTTGCTTTCAAAATCCTCCTCATTAATGCCGTAATTCCCGATTAACGGGTATGTGAACACGATAATTTGGTTTTTATAAGAAGGATCGGTCAATACTTCTTGATAGCCGGTCATGCCGGTAAAAAAGACGACTTCCCCGTTCACCTCGCCGTTTGGAAGAGGAGAAGCGAGCTGTCCCGTAAATGTTTTTCCGTTTGCTAAATGCAAATACGCCTTCATCCCTGCCACCTCATGATTGAATTTTTATTTGCACTATAGAATTTTTATACAATCATTTCAATAAAGATACAGCTATCTTTCACTAGCTGCAACGTATCCGCTCATGATCGTTTGTTTAATTACCGCCACAGCCATATCGAGCTCTTCTTTCGTGACAATGAGCGGCGGCAGCAATCGAATAACACTCGGTCCAGCGGTTAGCACGAGAAGCCCATTCTCATGGATCGCAGGAATCAACGGTGTTATATCTTCATGACATTCAATGCCGACAAGCAATCCAAGACCGCGCACCTCTTTGACTAGCTCGATTCCATTTAGTGCCTCCTGAAGCTGCTGTAAAAAGTATGTTCCTTTTTCTTGCACTTCTTGTAAAAATTCTGGTTGAAAAATGACTTCTAACGTTGCTTTCGCTGCTGCCATTGCCAACGGGTTTCCGCCAAATGTCGAGCCGTGTACTCCCGCTGTAAACGAATCCCGCAAAAATGCTTTTCCGATCATCGCTCCGACCGGAAATCCGCTACCTAATCCTTTGGCGGTTGTGATAATGTCCGGTTCAATCTCAAAATGTTGGTAAGCAAACGCTTTTCCTGTTCGTCCGATTCCTGTTTGCACCTCATCGACAATCAACAAGGCACCGTATTGTTTGCAAAATTGAGCGACTTTCTGCAAAAAGACATCGTTTGCTTTTCTTATTCCACCTTCACCTTGAACGATCTCCAGCATGATTGCCGCAACTTGTTCATTCATTTCGCTTTCTAGCGCCTCGATATCGTTAAACGGAAGGTGAACAAACTCCGGCAAAAGCGGTCCAAACCCTTTATAAATTTTCTCCTGCCCCGTGGCGGACATCGTCGCAAACGTGCGACCGTGGAACGATTGTTGAAACGTGATGATTTTATGGCGTCCTGTATGTTTCCGCGCTAATTTTAATGCCGCTTCGTTCGCTTCCGCACCGCTATTGCAGAAAAAAACGTAATCACCACAGCTATGGGCAACGAGAAGCTGTGCCACTTCTTCTTGCAAATCGTTCGTAAATAGATTCGATACGTGCCAAACGCGATTCAATTGTGCTTCCAACGCCGCCTGAACTGACGCAGGCCGATGGCCAAGGTTGCAAACGGCAATGCCGGAAACGAAATCTAAATATTGTTTGCCGTCTTTCGCGATGACTTTTGCACCCTCCGCTGATTCAATGCTAATATTCCAACGGTTATACGTAGGAAATAACGCTCCCATTAGTAGACCCCCACTTCTTTGCGAATGCTCGTTCCATATAATTGACCGTTTGCATAAAACGGTGTTTTTCCGCTGACAATCATTACTTCATCCAATTCTTCCGACAAGGCAGCCGCTGCCGCTTTCACTTTTGGAATCATGCCGCCTGTAATAATCCCCTTCTCTATCATTTGTTCAATCGCTTCCACTGTCGCATGCTCAACGACCGAGCCGTTTTGCAAAATGCCCGGAACATCTGTAACAAACAGCAATTGCGCTGCCTTGACCGCTTTCGCAACCGCGCCTGCTGCCGTATCCGCGTTAATGTTATATTTTTGCCCATTTTCATCCGTTCCGATCGGGGAAATGACCGGAATATAGCGGGAACGAAGAAGCGCCTTTAAAAAGTTGCTATTTACTTTTACTACTTCTCCGACATATCCGAGCTTTGTTAAATCAATCGGCGCTGCCTCTAACAAGTGTGCATCCACACCGGAAACACCAACAGCCGGCATTCCGTACTGCTGTAATAACCCAACCAGCTGCTTATTCACTTTTCCAGCTAAAATCATTTCTGCGACTTCCAATACTTCTTTCGTCGTTTTCCGCAATCCGTTCACAAATTCGCTTGAAACGTTGAGCCGCTTCAACATCTGTCCGATTTCCGGGCCGCCTCCGTGAACGATGACCACGTTTTTGCCTTGTGCATACATCGCTTGCAAGCTTTCAAAAAATGATGGCGATAACTCGCTTAAGACGCTTCCCCCACATTTAATGACAATCGTGTCCTCCACTTCGCTCTTCCCCCTATCATTACGTGCGATAACTTGCATTAATTTTGACGTAATCATATGTTAAATCGCATCCCCAAGCGATTCCTGTTCCGTCGCCAAGATGAAGATCGACATCGATCACAATTTCTGCATTTTGCAAATAAGCCGTTGCTTCTTCTTCGGAAAATGGTTGTGGCTCGCTCGCCTTTAACATAACAATCGGTCCTAACGAAACATCGACACAATCTGGGTTGACGGTTGCCTCAGCATGGCCAATCGCTCCGATAATTCGTCCCCAGTTGGCATCGGCGCCATAAACCGCTGTTTTCACAAGGTTGGAGCCGACGATTTTTTTCGCGATGCGCTTCGCTTCTTCATCATTGACCGCGCCATGGACGCGCACTTCAATGAGCTTCGTTGCCCCTTCTCCGTCTTTAGCGATTTGTTTTGCTAAATCTTCGCACGTTTTCTTGAGCGCTTCATAAAATTTTAACCACTCTGGATGATTAGGTGTAAGTTCCTCATTTTCCGCCAGCCCGCTCGCCATCACAACGACCATATCGTTCGTCGATGTTTCGCCATCAACGGTAATTTGGTTAAATGATACATCGGTAATCGAACGGAGCACTTGCTGCAACGTTTCTGAAGAAATATTGGCATCAGTGGTGATAAAGGCAAGCATCGTTGCCATGTTCGGATGGATCATTCCTGATCCCTTCGCCGCTCCGCCAACCGTCACTGTTTTTCCGTCAATCGTCGTTTGATAGCACGCCTGCTTCATCACTGTATCGGTCGTTAAAATGGCGGTTTGAAAAGCGTGAGCCCCTTCTTCCGAATCGCTCGGCTGCAGCTTTTTCATGCCAGCGCGAATTTTTTCCATCGGTAAAAATTCGCCGATCACTCCCGTGGAGGCGACCGCTACATAATGCGGCGGCAAGCCAAATTGAAGAGCGCATAACTCCCGCATTTCATACGCGTCTTTTAATCCTTGCTCACCTGTACATGCGTTCGCACAAGCACTGTTGACAACTACAGCCTGCAGCTTTTGTTCAGCAGCGATGCTTTGCTGCGTCACTTTCAGAGGAGCCGCCTGAAAATGGCTTTGCGTATAGACAGCCGCGCATGAAGCAGGCACATCACAAACAATGACCCCTAAATCTTTTTTCGCATAGCGCAATCCGGCATGAACGCCTGCTGCTTTAAATCCTTTTGGCGTGACGACCGTTCCGTCCGCAATATAATAAACTTCATGTTCTTGCTTCGTTAACATCATTTCACAGTCCCCTTCCTATGGATAAATCGGTGCGAATAATAGTCCGCTCGTTTCATCCCATCCCATCATAACATTGAAATTTTGAATCGCTTGGCCTGCAGCCCCTTTGACTAAATTATCGATAACTGATACGACCGTCACTCGCCCTGTTCGCTCATCGTAGGCGATACCGATGTCACAATAGTTCGATCCGTACACTTCTTTCGTTGAAGGAAATTGCCCTTGCTTACGAATGCGAACAAATGTTGAATTTTCATAACTTGTTTTATATAAATCTAGCAACATTTCAACTGACACATCGGTTTTCGCTTTCGCATAAATGGTCGCCATAATTCCGCGCGTCATCGGAATGAGATGGGTGCTAAACGTAATCGGCTGAATGTGTTCGTCCCAATCGGTCAACATTTGTTCGATTTCCGGAATATGCTGATGGGCATTTACTTTATAAATTTTGACATTTTCATTGACTTCGGAAAAATGTGTATTTAATGACGCTTGCCTGCCGGCTCCCGATACTCCGGATTTTGCGTCCACTACAATCGAATCTTCTTCGACTAACCTATTTTTCACAAGCGGCGCTAACCCAAGCAATGTAGCCGTCGGGTAACAGCCAGGATTGGAAAGGAGCTGCGCGCTTCGAATGTTTTCCCGATTCCACTCCGTCAATCCGTACACTGCTTGCTGCAAATACTTATTTTGCGCCGTTTGCCGTTTGTACCATTTTTCATATACTGTTCGGTCTTTCAACCGGAAATCTCCGGATAAATCAATCACTTTCATTCCTTGGTCGATCAATAATGGCGCAAGTTCGCTTGACACTCCCGGCGGCGTCGCAAAAAAGACGACCTCACATGTCGATACGATTTGTTCTATATCAATTTTGCGAAGAATCAAGCCTTCCCTTTCTCCAATGTGCGGGAAACTGTCCGCGAGAAGCGCTCCATCCTGTGACGAAGAATAAACGAAACAATTGCTTACGTGTGGATGATGCTGCAAAAATCGCAACAGTTCAATGCCGCCGTACCCTGTTGCGCCAATGATTGCGATATTCATGCCCTGCCTCCTCGATCCAATTCTCTTTCATGTAGTTATCATTATAATACTGCATAAAAATAAAATCAAATGTATATTTAATTATTTTTATTTTATTCTGCTTGATTTTCTTTCAGTATTTAATATATACGTAGTAAAAATAGTGATCGTACAATTGACTTTCCTTCTTTTTTTCGATTAAATCAATAGTACTACTAATCAGTAGTATCGATAAAGGTGGTTGAAATATGGAGAACATGTCAGTTGAACTTCAAGAATTGTTAAATAGTTCCCATCGCCATGTGGAAATAAAGAAAGGAACGCACTTATTTCGCGAAGGCGAAAAAGCAGATGAAGTGTATTACATTCAATCGGGAAAAATACAAATTAGCAAAATCGCAGCGGATGGACAGGAACTCGCATTGCGAATATGCAGCAAAGGGGATGTTGTCGGCGAATTAACCCTTTTTTGTGAAGATGCGAGGTATCTTTTAAATGCAAAAGTGATCGAAGACGGAATCGTTGCCTGTATTAAACGCGAGGTGTTAGAAAAAAGCTTGTTCGAAAATAGCAAATTGGCGCTTGAGTTTATGAAGTGGATGAGCGATCATTTCCGAAAAACCCAGACAAAGTTTCGCGACCTCGTCCTTCACGGAAAAAAAGGTGCATTATACTCGACGCTTATTCGCATGTGCAACAGCTATGGAGTCATGAAAGGGGACGGCATTTTAATTAATTTGCATTTAACGAATCAAGATCTTGCAAACTTTTGTGGTACCTCTCGTGAAGTTGTCAACCGCTTATTGAACGATCTCCGCAAACAAGAAATCATTTCAATCAAAAATGGAAAAATTAAAGTGCATAACCTAGCTTATTTACGAAGTGAAATCGATTGCGAAGATTGCCCGCCGGAGATATGTTGCATCGATTAAAAAAGACGTTCAGCGAATGAACGTCTTTTTTATGCAAGAAACAGGAGCATCGCTAGACCAAAATAAACCGCGTTAGCGATTTCTAAAACGCCTACTTTCATTGTCGATATTGATTTTCCGTATAAATATAGAGCCCGAACGACACTCGGCACGTAGGCGAGCGCAAACAGCGGATATCCAGCTATGATTAATCCAACTACTAATAGTAGATGGTATCCCCATGAAACCCATTTATACATAGGATTTTTCTTTTCCCGAATCATCGTTTTCACATAAAAGGTGCTCCCGATAAAAAAGAAAAAACAAAACATATACAATTCCCATGCTTGCATCGTTAATGTACCACGGCTAATATAAAAACTCGCCAAACCGCCTATACAAAAGGAGGCGATCGCCGCCACGTCATTAAGTAACGCCCGCTCATCTTTCTTTTTCGCATAATAAAGATTCACGAAAAAAAACGGAACCATGGCAAGGCCGAAATAGACAAGCTTCCATTGGAAAAAGAGCGGAATGGCGAGCATGATCACAGCGACCGAAAAATAACAGTAAAACCAGCGCATATACTCGCCTTTTCGCTTCGTTTTCATCGCCATTAAAAACGGATATGCCGCTAAATATAAACCTAGCCATCCGAGAAATAATGGAAGATGAAGCAAAGAAATGCCTCCCGCATAAGCTCCTAATAAAAACGGAATGACCAACATTGCCCAAGCACCATGTTGTTTTGGAATGAGCATCTTTTTTCACCCCTCTGTTCCGGTTCATCCTCCGCTTACCGGCGGGATGAATGCGATCGTATCACCCGGCTGGAGCAGCTGGCCTTCTTGCGCATACTCCTCGTTTACCGCTACCATCACATGCTGCAAATCGAGGCCGTAATCCGTTTCAAGCTGCTGCTTTAACTGTTTAATGGTGATCGGTGTATACTCCATTTTGATTTGTTCGTTTCCGACCGCTTCTTTTAAATAGGAGAAAAAAAGTAACGTAATCATGCCAAATCCTCTCCTTCCGGCTTCCCTGTCGGATACGCCTTTGTTTCGAGCTGATTTCCGACCCATTCTGTTCCGTCTTCCCAATGCTCTTTTTTCCAAATCGGGACAATTTGCTTAATGCGCTCAATCGCATATTGATTCGCTTCATAAGCATCTTTTCGGTGCGGAGTGGAGACAGCGATCACAACGGCAAGGTCAGAAATGTCGAGCCTGCCGATTCGATGAGTAATCGCTACTTTCGCTTCTGGCCATCGTTCACTAATTTCTTTTCCGATTTGCTCTAACATTTTTTCCGCCATCGAAACGTATGCTTCATATTGTAAAAACAACGTTCGCTTTCCGTTTGTAAACTCCCGCACCGTTCCGATGAAAGCCGTCACCGCTCCTGCTTCAGGGCGAATGACCTTTTGCACGACTTCTTCAATCGAAATCGGCTTGTCCGTAATCGTAAATAATGATGTGCTCATACGGTTTTTTTCACCTCATTCATTAACCATTGTAAATATTTCTCTTCATCATCGATCGCAAAAACGGGATACGGCAGCGACGAAACCGGTTCCCAAGAAATGACCGCCGCAATATTTTTTAAGTTACAAAGCTGCTGCCAATCGGAAGCGTTCCGAATCATGACAATTTTTCGATATCGCTCATATTTGTACCCTTCAACGATTACAAAGTCAAGGGGCAGAAAAGAATAAATATGTAAAATTTGCGGCAATGTCCATTCGCGCTGAAAGGCATACAGCTGCAATAAGCCGCTTCCTTCTACGGACGCAACAAGTGCTCCCGCTGCCTGATGGCGGCTTGAATCGTTAGCAGCGCAGGCGATGTCCGGGTAACCGCCATGCCCGTGATGCTTTATCGTTCCGACTTTATATCCTTCTGCGGCCGCTTTTCTTACCCATTTTTCCACTAATGTCGTTTTTCCACTGTTTTTATAGCCGACAACTTGCCAAACGTTCATTGCGCGCTTCCTTTTTCGTTTTCTAATAGCCATACATCGACGAGATCGCCTTTTGCAAAACCGCGCGTCCCTCCCGGCAACACCATCAATGCGTTCGCTTTTGCTAAGGAGGTGACGATATTCGATTTATCCATCCCGACCGGCGAAACGTATAACTGTCCTTCTTTGGCGCTTACATAGCTTCTGACAAAACGCGTAAACGGGTTCGGCTTTGGAAAATCTGACAACAATGTCGCTTTTGTTTTGTATAAATACGGTTTCGATGAATATAACATCGTCCGAATCACGGGGCGAACGAATAGTTCATATCCGACATAACATGCAGAAGGATTGCCTGATAAGCCGAATAACAACTTTCCATCGATTTGTGCTACTGTTGTGACGCTTCCTGGACGCATGGCGATTTTATTAAATAACACTTCCGCGCCGAGACGCTCATAAATGACTGGCAAATAGTCATAATCGCCGACGGAAACACCGCCTGTCGTGATGAGAATATCGACTTCGTGCAATACCCGCTCAATCGCCGCAAAACATTGGTCGGCATCGTCGGCTAATTTTCCAAAATAGACAGGAGTGGCTCCACTGCGAATCGCCTGAGCCTGGATCATATAAGCATTGCTGTTGCGTATTTTCCCCGGAGCAAGCGGCTCCGAAACATCCAACAGTTCGCTTCCTGTCGCAAAAATTCCGATTTTCGGCTTTTTCGCCACTTTTACTTTGGCGTACCCAAATGTCGCTAACAGCGCTTGCACTCCCGGATTAATGAACGTTCCTTTTTCGACCAACACCTCACCTTTTTTCGTGTCTTCCCCTTGAAACGAAATATTATCCCCCGGACGGAACGAACGCTTGATCGACATATATGTTTTCCCGTCTCGTTCATATTCGTTTGTGACTTCAAACATCACGACAGCATCGCAGTCGTTCGGAATTTGCGCTCCTGTCATGATGCGCACCGCTTGAAATGGTCCGACTTCTTTTGTTGCTACTTGTCCCGCTCCAATTGTTTCGATGACTTCAAATTCAATTGGATGTTCGAGGCTCGCTAACGCTGAATCTGCTGCCCGAATCGCAAAGCCGTCATACGGAGAGCGGTCAAATGGCGGAACATCGTGATCGGCCTGAAGATTTTCTGCTAAGTATCTTCCGTACGCTTCTTCAAGTGGAACGACTTCCGCTTCCCCTTCTTTGGCAAACTTCATCACTTTTTGAATCGCTTCCATTACCGGAATCGGTGTTCTTTTTTCAACCACAATGAATCCCTCGCTCACATTTCAGTTTATCGTTATATATATTGTACCGAAAAATAAACGAAAAAAGTTGTGACGTCTGTCACAATTTTATGTTTCCGAAGCCGCTGACACGGTTTGTTCAAAATCTGTTCAAATGTGTGATGCACATCACGACTTCCACCAAAAAAAGGCGATATGCTTACATTGTAAACGCAAAAAGCAGGTAGCGTCAAAAAATCTATGAAAAGTAATCACGAGCTGCCTTTTGAAGGAAAATGAAGGGGGATGGTGGAATCGGATTCGCCCTTGACCAACACTCGCCAAAGGAAAGAAAGGGTCAGTAAGGGCAAGGGCAGAAAAAAAGGGCATAGGAAAGCAGCCCTTGCCCATTCCTTATTTTACCTTTGGCGAGGTTCGGATGGTCAAGGGTACGCTCCGCCGAATCCCTACTAGACAGCCTGTTGTTCCAGAAAATCTTGTGCCATGGCAATCAGCTTGCCCCAACGCGCAGGCATATGTGGAAGGCTGTCCAACTCTGGGAGGACGACCGGCACTCGGCTTTCTAATGCCCCATGTGGGCGCAAGAAGTTGAAATACGCCACAAAGAGCGTGACAAAGGAAACCGAACCTTCTTCTGCACCGAAGCCGTGAGTCGGTCGATAGTTCCCTTTAAATGTTCGGTGGAATCGTTCGATGATCTGTTTCAATGGTCGAAACTCTTCCGACACGGGATCTTCATTGGTCAACCCGATGACTTGTCGAACATCGAAA
>NZ_JACHEP010000018.1 GCF_014201465.1 Anoxybacteroides tepidamans
AAGCCGATTTGATTTTTGCGGATACGGTAGCGATGATTAAGCCGAAGAAGGACAAGAAGAAAAGCTAAAAGGAATCAGAAAAGGATAAATAAGGGTAATATAGAAATATAAGGGACAAAAAGCGAACTTTAGTTGGAGGTTGCCTTTTTGTCCCTTCGTAAAAGTAAATTTATAGTTAAACAGTAAATTTAAAACATATATGCAACGCTAGTGGGGGCACCCTTTCTTATCACCATATATACGCACGAAACACTTTCGTAAAACTATATATTGTATCTTCCTTGAAGGAAGACGACCTTTTGAGACAGCCTATCTCTTACCAAATCATAAAACGCATGTTTATGGCAAATTCGTCGTTCCCATTAAGAAGCGGTCTACTTCTCTCGCTGCTTCCCGTCCTTCGTGAATCGCCCATACAACTAAGCTTTGACCTCTTCTTGCATCCCCTGCGGCAAAAACCCCTTCTACATTTGTTGTATATTTTCCGTAAGGAGCTTTTACTTTCTTGTTGACGGTCTCTACACCGAACTGCTCTAAAACAGGCTGTTCTGGTCCTTCAAAGCCAATAGCAATAAATACAAGATCACAAGGCCAAATTTTTTCCGTTCCAGGGATTTCTTTAAACGTCACTTTACCGCTTTCATCGACCGTTTTTTCCATTTGAATCGTATGAAGCTCTTTTACTTTTCCGTTTTCGTCCCCAACGATTTTTTTCGTTTGAATGCAATATTGGCGAGGATCGTCACCGAATTTGGCCTTTGCTTCTTCATACGCATAATCGAGCGTGAAAATGAGCGGAAATTGCGGCCAAGGGTTATCCTCTGTCCGCTTCTCCGGCAGTGCAGGGTGCTTGCCGAATTGAACGACGCTTTTGCATTTTTGTCTTAGCGCCGTAGCGACACAATCCGCTCCTGTATCACCACCGCCAATAACGATCACATGCTTATCTTTCGCATCAATAAAATTCCCATCTTTAAAGTTCGAATCAAGCAAACTCTTCGTTACAACCGTTAAATAGTCCATTGCAAAATGGATGCCATCTAATTCTCTTCCTTCAATAACAAGATCACGTTGTTTTTGTGCGCCTGTGCATAATACAACGGCATCATATTGTGAACGGAGTTCTTCTGCGGTCATATCTTTTCCAATTTCCGTATTTGTCACAAATGAAATTCCTTCTTCCTCTAACAGACGGACTCTCCGCTCAATCACTTCTTTTTCAAGTTTCATATTTGGAATGCCGTACATCAATAACCCACCAATGCGATCAGCCCGTTCATAGACCGTTACCGAATGCCCGGCTTGATTCAATTGATCGGCGCAAGCAAGACCGGCAGGCCCTGATCCGACAATCGCCACCTTTTTCCCTGTTCGCTTTTTTGGAATTCTCGGTTGAATCCATCCTTCCGCAAATCCTTTATCAATAATCGCCCGCTCAATGCCTTTAATGGCTACCGCCGGATCAGAAATCGCTACCGTACAGGAACCTTCGCATGGAGCCGGACAAACTCTTCCTGTAAATTCCGGGAAATTGTTCGTTTTTAAAAGACGGTCTAACGCCTCTTTCCATCTGCCGCGATATACTAAATCGTTCCATTCAGGAATTAAATTATGAATCGGACAGCCAGATGTTAAACCGTTCAATTCCATCCCCATATGACAGAAAGGAGTCCCGCAGTCCATACAGCGGGCACCTTGTCTGGCAAGCGTTTCATTGGAAAACGGCAACGTATATTCCTTCCAATCATCAAGGCGGGAAAGCGGTTTACGTTTCACTTCTTCTTCGCGCGTATATTCGATAAACCCTGTCGCTTTTCCCATTGTCGGTCTCCCTCCTCTTCCGCTGTGTGAAGGCGGCCGCTTATTTCGCGACCGCTTCTAGCTTCGGTTCGTTTGTTATCGCTTTTTTTTGTTTCGCAACGGTTTCAAATGCGGCAAACACCGCTTTTTCTTTCGACAAACCGGAATGCTCCATTTTCTCGATCGTTTCGATCATCAATTTATAGTTTCTTGGAATTACTTTGACAAATTTTCTGACGAACTGATCCCAATGTGCCAATATATGAGCCGCTTTCGGACTTCCTGTATATTGATAGTGCTTCGAAATCATTTCATACACTTCTCTGATTTCCTGTTCATCTTCAAGCGATTCGAACAGCACCATTTCCCGGTTCGCTGTCCGTGCAAACTGCTCTTCATTGTCAGCTAACACATAGGCGATGCCGCCAGACATCCCTGCCGCAAAGTTTTTGCCGACAGATCCGAGAATGACGACGCGGCCTCCCGTCATATATTCACAGCCGTGATCGCCTACTCCTTCGACAACAGCGTTTACCCCACTGTTTCTGACGCAAAATCTTTCGCCCGCACGTCCGCGAATGTATGCTTCCCCGGATGTCGCTCCATAAAACGCCACATTCCCGATAATCACGTTATCACCTGAAGCAAAAGATGCTTCTTCAGGCGGAAGGACGATTACTTTTCCTCCAGAAAGCCCTTTGCCGATGTAATCATTCGCATCGCCAACAAGAGTCATCGTCATTCCTTTTGGCACGAATGCGGCAAAGCTTTGACCGGCAGAACCTTTGAAATGAAGGCGTATCGTATCTTCCGGAAGCCCTTCTTCTCCGTAACGCTTCGAAATTTCGCTTCCGACGATCGCGCCGACCGTACGATTCACATTGCGAATATCAAGATGCAGTTCCACTTTTTCCATGTGCTCTAGCGCTGGAGCAACAGCTGGTAAAAGTTCATTGTAATCAAGCGATTCTTCGATTTTATGATGTTGCGGACGCGAGAATGTGCGCGCGCCATCCACTTGATACAATAGGCGGGATAAATCTAAATGCTTTGCTTTCCAATGTTGTTTCGCCCGCTCGCTCACCTTTAATACGTCGACTCTTCCCACCATTTCTTCCACCGTCCGGAATCCGAGCTGCGCCATGATTTCCCGAACTTCTTGGGCGACAAAATACATAAAATTCACCACATGTTCCGGCTTGCCCATAAATTTCTCGCGCAATTCCGGATTTTGCGTCGCAACGCCGACAGGACATGTATCCAAGTGGCACACGCGCATCATGACGCAACCTAGCACGACAAGCGGTGCTGTCGCAAACCCGAATTCTTCCGCACCAAACAACGCTGCCATCACAACGTCACGTCCTGTCATTAATTTACCATCCGTTTCCAACACGACGCGGTCGCGCAAGCCGTTCAACATTAACGTTTGATGCGTTTCGGCAAGGCCGAGCTCCCATGGAAGTCCCGCATGTTTAATACTCGTCTTCGGCGACGCTCCTGTACCGCCGTCATAGCCGCTAATGACGATGACGTCCGCAGCACCTTTCGCTACACCAGCGGCAATCGTTCCAACGCCTGCCTTAGACACAAGCTTTACGCTAATGCGCGCATTCCGGTTGGCATTTTTCAAATCATAAATGAGCTGTGCTAAATCTTCAATCGAATAAATATCATGGTGCGGAGGCGGTGAAATTAATTCAACACCAGGAGTAGAACCGCGCACTTTTCCTACCCAAGGATAGACTTTATTCCCAGGCAGTTGCCCTCCTTCGCCAGGCTTTGCCCCTTGCGCCATTTTAATTTGCAGTTCATCGGCGTTCACTAAATAATGGCTTTTAACGCCAAAACGGCCAGAAGCAACTTGCTTAATCGCACTTCTGCGGAAATCTCCGTTTTCATCTGGAACGTAACGGCTCGGATCTTCTCCACCTTCGCCGCTGTTGCTTTTTCCGCCGATGCGGTTCATCGCAATCGCAAGCGCTTCATGAGCTTCTTGGCTGATCGAACCGTAGGACATCGCTCCTGTTTTAAAGCGGCGCACAATCGATTCTACCGGTTCTACTTCTTCAATCGGAATCGGTTTTCTCGTTTCGTCAAACTCAAACAAATTTCGCAAAAACGTTAGACTCTCTTCATTAGCTAGTTTTGAATATTGTTTAAAGAGTTGATAATCATTTTTCCGGCACGCCCATTGGAGCATATGAATCGTCTTCGGATTGAAGGCATGATGTTCTCCGTTTCTTCTCCATTGAAACTCGCTGCCGGAGTCTAACGTTTCATCTTGGTATGTTGTTTGGAACGCAGCATCATGGCGCATTTTTGCTTCTTTGGCAATCTCGTTTAAACCAATTCCGCCAATTTGCGAAGCCGTTCCGGTGAAATATTGCTCGATGACGTCTTCTCCGATACCGACCGCTTCAAAAATTTGCGCGCCGCGATAGCTTTGCACGGTGGAAATGCCCATTTTTGACATGACTTTTACTACGCCATCTGTGACTGCTTTTTTATATTTGCTCACCGCCTCTTCATACGTGAACGAAACCGTTTCTTTCTCTACGGCATTCCGAATCGTTTCAAGCGCTAAATACGGATTGACAGCGTCCGCACCGTATCCGATTAATGCGGCGAAATGGTGAACTTCCCGTGCTTCTCCGCATTCTGCAATAATGCTGGCATTCGTACGCGTCCCTTTTCGAATCAAATATTGATGAAGGGCACTAACCGCAAGCAATGTCGGAATCGCTACGTGCTTATCGTCTACACCGCGGTCAGATAAGACAAGAAGCACTGCGCCGTCTTCTATCGCCCGGTCAGCTGCCTCGCAAAGTTGATCGAGCGCTTCTTTTAAATCATCCGTAAACAATGTCGGAATCGTGACAGAGCGGAACTCCGGATACGGATTCGCTTTTAACGCAGCGAGCTCTTCGTTTGAAAGCACCGGCGAATCGAGACGAATGCGGCGGGCAGCTGAAGCATCCGGATGAAGGATGTTTCCTTCTTTCCCGAGCAGCGTCATCGTCGATGTGACGATATATTCACGAATCGAATCGATCGGTGGGTTGGTTACTTGCGCAAATAACTGTTTAAAGTAATTAAATAAGCTTTGCGGACGATCAGACAAAACCGCAAGCGGCGCATCGTTCCCCATCGCTCCGACCGGATCTTTTCCGTCTTGTACCATCGCTAACATCGTTTTTTCCACGTCTTCATATGTGTAGCCGAACGCTTTTTGTAGTTTCGTAACATCCTTCACTCGCTCTGTCTGCTCTGGAATATCAAGATCATCAAGCGATATCATCTGTTCGTCGAGCCATTTGCGATACGGCTTTTCTTTGGCGATTTCCGCCTTCATTTCCTCATCGGAAATGATTCTTCCTTGTTCTAAATCAATGAGCAACATTTTGCCAGGGCTTAGACGGTCTTTGTACAGCACGTTTTCCGGAGGAACGTCAATCACACCGACTTCTGATGAGAAAATAATATAATCGTCTTTCGTGACATAATACCGTGCCGGTCTTAACCCGTTGCGGTCCAAAATCGCTCCGATTTGTTTTCCGTCTGTAAATGCGATGGCTGTTGGACCGTCCCAAGGCTCCATTAAACAGCTATGATACTCGTAAAACGCCTTTTTCTCATCATCCATTTCACGATCCCAAAACCACGGTTCCGGTATGAGCATCATCGCTGCGTGCGCAAGCTTTTTCCCAGCCAACACGAAAAACTCAAACGCGTTATCTAAAATGGACGAATCGCTTCCGTTCATGTCTAAAATTGGGGTAATTTTTTGCAAATCGTCCCCAAAAAGTTCAGAAGCAAATTGCTTTTCCCGAGCCGCCATCCAGTTGACATTACCCCGGAGTGTATTAATCTCACCATTATGAATGAGGTACCGGTTTGGATGGGCTCTCTCCCAGCTAGGGAACGTGTTCGTACTAAAACGAGAGTGAACGAGCGCAAATGCCGATTGAAAACGTTCATCTTGAAGATCAACGTAAAATTCATCGAGCTGCTCTGGCGTTAATAATCCTTTATAAACAATCGTACGGCTCGAAAGGCTTGCGAAATAAAATTCGCTGTTTGGCGCCAGCTTTTCCGCTTGTTTCCGAATCACATACAATTTTCGCTCAAAAGCAAGCGTATCTTGCAAATCGTCGCTCGCCCCAATAAACACTTGACGAATGAACGGCTTGCTTTGTTTGGCGAGTTTTCCAAGTTTTTCGATATTTACAGGCACCGTCCGCCAGCCTAACAACGTTTGGCCTTCTTTTTGAATAATTTCGTTTATTTCCTTTTCATAATGTGTCCGTTCCGGCTCATTTTCCGGTAAAAATACCATCCCGACGCCATACCGACCTTTTGGCGGAAGTTTCATTTTTCCGCAAACTGTTTGAAAATACTCGTGCGGAATTTGTACCATAATGCCCGCGCCGTCTCCCGTCTCAGGGTCGCTTCCTTGTCCGCCGCGGTGCTCTAATTGACGAAGCATATGAAGTCCTTTTTTCACAATATCATGCGATCGCTTCCCTTTTAGATGGGCATATAAACCGATTCCACATGCGTCATGCTCAAATTCAGGACGGTAGAGACCTTGCGCCTTCGGTAGTCCATCGTATTTCATCTGTCTTCTCCCCCATTCCTTTCACCGATGAAGTCTGTAATTGTAATTGTAGTTTCCAAAATTCATATAAACAATATATAATTCAGATTAAATCAATCTCATTTTGAGATAAATAGTAAGAGGAGGGTAGGAAATGGAACTAAGACAGCTGAAATATTTTGTGGAAGTTGCCAAGCGGGAACATGTTTCGGAAGCGGCCGAAACGCTTCATGTCGCCCAGTCAGCCATCAGCCGACAAATCGCCAATTTGGAGGCAGAGTTGGGGGTACAGCTGTTTGAAAGAGAAGGACGAAATGTGAGGCTCACTCCGATTGGACGATATTTTCTTCCTCATGCGGAAACGGTGTTGCGGGCCGTCAATCATGCAAAACAACAGATTGAAGAATATTTAGATCCTGAACGCGGAACGATTAAAATTGGCTTCCCGACTAGTTTGGCTAGCCATACGATGCCGATGGTCATTTCCGCCTTTAAAGATGAGCATCCGAATGTCAAATTTCATTTACGGCAAGGTTCCTATAAATTTTTAATCGAGGCGGTGAAAAAACGGGAAATTGACTTGGCCTTTCTCGGACCTGTGCCAACCGAAGACAAGGAAATTAAAGGAGAGATTTTGTTCATCGAATCGTTTGCTGTGCTTTTGCCGCTCCATCACCGTTTTGCCAAGCGAAAAAGCTTAACATTAAATGAGCTGCGTGACGAACCATTTGTCACGTTTCCAGAAGGATATATTTTGCATAAAATTGTGCTTGATGCATGTAGGCAGGCCGGGTTTTCCCCGATCATCTCATCGGAAGGCGAAGATTTAGACGCGATTAAAGGGCTCGTTTCTGCCGGCATCGGCGTCACATTGCTTCCGGAAAATACGTTTTACGATACAATGCCTCGCTTTACCGTGAAAATTCCGATTGAAATGCCGGAAGTGAAGCGAAATGTCGGGATCATCATCTCCAATCAACACGACCTCGCTCCGTCTGTCAAAGTATTTTATGAATTTGTAAAACAGTTTTTCTCTGTTTTAGAAAGATATAGATGAAATATAGTGAAAGAGAGCCAACGTACTACAAATGGCTCTCTATGTTCCAATCGTTTTAATGGATTACGACAGCTTGACAACCGTTCGGCCGCGCAGTTTTCCTTTTAAAATGTTAGAAAGTGCTTCTGGCAACTGTTCGAGAGTGATCTCTTGCGCAATGGCATCTAGCAATTGCTCTGGTTTCAAATCATTAGCCATACGCTCCCAAATTTTTAACCGCAATTCCATCGGACAGTACACTGAATCAATGCCAAGCAAATTCACGCCGCGCAAAATAAACGGAAATACCGTTGTCGGCACATCGGTTCCTCCAGTGAGCCCGCTTACAGCGACCGATCCGCCATATTGAATGCGGCTCAATACAGTGGCAAGCGTTCGTCCACCAACTGGGTCAACAGCAGCTGCCCAATATTGTTTATCTAACGGTCGAATTTGCTCAAGGCAAACCTCTTCCCGTGAGAGAATTTCTTTCGCACCAAGCTTGCGCAAATATTCATGTTCTGTTTCCTTCCCTGTACTAACAACGACGTTATACCCTCGTTTAGCCAACATCGCTACCGCTAAACTTCCAACTCCTCCTGTCGCACCAGTGACGAGCACTTTGCCTTTTTCGGGAGACAATCCGTTTTCTTCTAAGCGATGAATCGACAAGGCGGCTGTAAATCCAGCTGTCCCTAACACCATCGCTTCCTTCAACGTCAATCCTTTTGGAAGCGGAACAACCCAGTCGCCAGGAATACGAGCGTATTCGCTGTAACCACCGAAATGGGAAACTCCGATTTCATAGCTTGTCGCAATCACTTCGTCCCCTTCTTGAAAGCGAGGGTCTTTCGAAGAAACGACAACTCCTGCAAGGTCGATCCCTGGAATAAATGGATACGTTTTGACAATTTTCCCGTTAGGAATGCTCGCTAAGCCGTCTTTATAATTGACGCTCGAATAAGCGACTTGAATGACGACATCACCTTCCGGAAGATCATTCATTGAAACTGTCTGCACTTTCACCGTAAAATCGGTTTCTGTTTTGTTGACGACTAATGCTCGAAATTCGTTCACACAATATCCCCCTCTAAGTTTTTCCATATTCTTAGCTTAACAATAACAAAATTGTTCTGTGGCAGCAAAATATTTTATACTTAGTGTTGCACCTTCTGTCATGTAAGTGTATAACAAAAAACGGCCCGGCATATCCTATACCGAGCTATTTTTTTATTGTTCGCTGTATCCAAGCCTTGCCGAGATTTGTTTACCGATATGCCTCATGTGGGCCTGGAGTTGTTCGATTCGCTCATCCGTCATACGAATCGTCGGACCAGACACGCTCACTGCCGCAATGACGTTTCCGGAATGGTCAAAAATCGGGACAGCGATGCAGCGAATCCCGTACTCATTTTCCTCTAAATCAAGCGCATAGCCTTTTTGCCTCACCACAGCAAGTTCATGCAAAAACATTTCTTTGTCCGTAATCGTGTGATCGGTATGCTGCGGCATTCCTTTCCTTTCTAAAATATCAAGCACAACGCGCAAAGGCAAATGGGCAAGAATCGCTTTCCCAACTGCCGTACAGTGCATCGGTGCCCGCTTTCCGACTTTTGAATGCATGCGCAACGTTTCCGTTCCTTCCAGTTTTTCGATATAAATGACTTCCCCTTGATCATATACCACAAGGTGAACGACTTCGTTTGTTGCCTTCTCCAGCTCCCGCAAATACGGCTTTGCTTCGGCCCGCAAATCGATGGACTCAAGCAATTTCGAACTCATTTCTAGAAATTTATAGCCAAGTTTGTAGCGTTCTGTTTCTTCGTCCTGTTCGATATATCCATATCGAACAAGCGTAGACAAAATACGATATACAGAGCTTTTATTAATATCCATCTGCTTCGCAATCTCGGTAACACCTAAGCCATCTTTTTTCGAACTAACGATGTCTATAATATGTAACGCCCGGCTCACAGATTTTACTATATTCTCTTTTTCCACAAGCATTCACTCCTTGCATAAGCCATCATAAATAGTATTATAGCACATTTGCGCCGGGCGTTTCGTAAACTTCTCCGTTCCAAGCAAGAGATTCAAGCAGCTTATAAATTCACTGCTCATCCTAAAAGCATTTTATTGAAATAAAGTACAAATAAAAATTTGTCCTTCACTTACAGCACTTTCGCCCGCTCTTTCGCCAATACAAACGTATTTCGTAACGTGCCAATCTCCTTAATCTCACATTCAATGACATCACCTGGTCCGACTAATTCGGCTCCGACAGGGCTCCCTGTTAAAATAACGTCTCCTGGCTTCAACGTCATCACATTCGTGAGATAGGAAATCATTTTGCGAATCGAAATAATCATTAATTCTGTTGGACTATTTTGTTTTTCAACTCCGTTTAGCTTAGCGGTAACGCGTACGGCAAACGGATCTAGCTCTGTTTCGATCACAGGACCAAGCGGTGTAAACGTATCGAATGCCTTACCAATCGTCCAATGTCCATCTTGATGAAAAAACTGCGGTGCTGTCACATCATTAGCAATCGTATAGCCGAATACATAGTCTAGAACTTCTTCTTCAGAAACGTGTTTTGCCTCTTTTCCGATGATAACAGCTAATTCCGATTCAAATTTGACTTGTTCAATCCCGTTTGGAATGACAATTTCTTCATCAGGTCCGATAACCGATGAAGACGGTTTAAAGAAAAATACCGGAATTTCGGGCAACACTTCAGGGAGATCTTCCTTTTTCGCTACGTAATTTGCACCAATTCCAATTATTTCATTTGGCACAAGCGGTGCAAGAAAAGTAACGTCTTGTTTAGGAAATACTTTTCCCGTATACTCCCAATCTGTAAACAAATCACCAGATATTTCTCGAATGATATCATCCGTCACCACACCTGTACATACATTCCCACCAATAACAAATCGAGCAAATTTCATAAAAAGCACCCTTTCTAATAACGTTTTATTGCTCTATATCTAGTTCGGCAATTCTCGCAACTCCTGTTCTTACAGCCGTGCGAGCCACCGCATTGGCTACTGCTTCTACAACCCGCCGATCAAGCGGATGTGGAATGACATAATCGTTCGTCAACTCGTTCGGACTAACCAAATTCGCAATCGCATATACAGCCGCTAACTTCATTTCCTCGTTAATCTCTGTGGCTCTTACCCGTAATGCACCTTTAAAAATACCTGGAAACGCCAACACGTTGTTTACTTGGTTCGGTAAATCCGAACGCCCTGTTCCTACCACTGCAGCTCCAGCAGCCTTCGCTGCTTCAGGCATGATTTCTGGGGTCGGATTGGCCATCGCAAACACAATCGCACCTTCATTCATCGATTGCACCATTTCCGGTGTCACCGCACCAGCCACCGAAACCCCGATAAACACGTCGGCACCTTTCATGGCGTCATGCAGCGACCCTTGAACACCACGCTTATTCGTCATCTCCGCTAGCGCTTCTTTCATCGGATTCATCCCATATGGGCGACCTTTAAAAATCGTTCCTTTGGAATCGCATAAAATAATATCGCCAGCTCCCATATAAAGGAGTAGTTTTGTAACCGCGATGCCGGCCGCCCCTGCACCGTTGACAACAATTTTACAATCTTCCAGCCGCTTATTTACAATTTTCAGTGCATTCAACAGCCCGGCTGCCGTGACAATTGCCGTTCCATGCTGGTCATCATGAAACACCGGAATGTTCATTTCCTTTTTTAATCTCTCTTCAATAATAAAACAATTTGGTGCTGCAATATCTTCCAAATTAATCCCGCCAAAAGTCGGCTCCAACGATTTCACAATTTGAATGATTTGTTCTGGATCGCTCGTGTTCATGCAAAGCGGCACAGCGTCGATATCGGCAAACGCTTTAAATAATGCTGCTTTTCCTTCCATGACCGGCAGCGATGCTTCAGCCCCAATATTCCCCAGCCCTAATACAGCAGATCCATCGGAAACAACGGCAACAAAGTTTCCTTTCATCGTATAGCTATAAATCTTCTCCGGATTCTCGTAAATGTCTTTGCACGGCTCTGCTACCCCCGGGGAATAGGCTAAACTTAAATCACTTGCATTTTCTAACGGCACTTTCACGTTTACACTTAACTTTCCTTTCGCTTGCTTATGAAATTCTAACGATTTTTCCCGAAGGTTTTGCATAGCCTGACCTAGTTACTGACCGACAATATTTTGTGTAACTAGGGTTTGCACCTCCTTTTTTATGAAATTTTAGTGTTTAATGTATCTGAATATTCCGACATATTAAACCGCGAAATTTGGACTGAAAATTTTCCAAAAATTAGGGCGATGTACTTTCTTTTATAATAAGGGCATTCTATTTTACTAGAATGCCCTCGCAATATCGTTTATTGTTTAACAGAAGCAAACTTCGCTTTTGCTTCTAGACGGCGGCGGTGTAAAATCGGTTCTGTATAGCCGTTTGGTTGCTCGTAACCTTTGAATACAAGATCGCATGCCGCTTGGAATGCCACCGAGTTTTCATAATCTGGTGCCATCGGACGATATGCCGGATCTCCGGCGTTTTGTTCATCCACGACTTTCGCCATCCGCTTCAACGTTTCGAGCACTTGTTCTTTCGTGCAAATGCCGTGATGCAGCCAGTTCGCGATATGCTGGCTTGAAATACGCAATGTCGCGCGGTCTTCCATCAACCCAATATTGTTAATATCCGGCACTTTTGAGCAGCCGATCCCTTGATCGATCCAGCGAACGACATAGCCGAGGATACCTTGTGCATTATTATCGAGCTCTTGTTGAATTTCTTCCGGTGTCCATTGCGGGTTCACAGCTAACGGAATTTGTAAAATGTCATCGCGATAATCGCTGTTTTCTTTGCGCAACTCATTTTGTACGCTTGCCACATCAATTTGATGATAATGAAGCGCATGCAACGTTGCGGCGGTCGGGGAAGGAACCCATGCCGTATTGGCGCCTGCCTGTAATTGGCTTCCTTTTTGCTTGAGCATTTCCGCCATCATATCCGGCATTGCCCACATTCCTTTTCCGATTTGTGCCCGCCCTTGGAAACCGACAGAAAGACCGATGCTGACGTTCGATTTCTCATATCCTTGCAGCCATGTCGACGTTTTCATATCGTTTTTACGAATCATCGGTCCTGCTTCCATTGACGTATGGATTTCATCGCCCGTACGGTCTAAGAAGCCGGTATTAATAAACACGATCCGGTCTTTCACTTGATAAATGCAGTTTTTTAAGTTGAGCGTTGTGCGGCGTTCTTCGTCCATGACACCGATTTTAATCGTGTTTCGTTTTAAACCGAGCATATCTTCGACGCGGTCAAACAGCTCGTTGGCGAATGCTACTTCTTCGGAGCCGTGCATTTTCGGTTTGACGATATAAATGGAGCCTTTTCTCGAGTTTGGATAACGGCTGTTGCCGATTAACGAATGTTTCATAATTAAACTTGTCACAACCGCATCGAGTATTCCCTCGTATACTTCTTCGCCGTTTTCGTTCAATACCGTATTGTTCGTCATTAAATGGCCGACATTGCGGACGAACATAAGCGAGCGGCCCGGCAATGTGATTTCTTCACCACTTGACGTTTGGTAAGTGCGATCTGGATTTAGCGCACGCGTCAACGTTTTATTTCCTTTTGTAAATGTAGCGGTTAAATCCCCTTTGATTAAGCCAAGCAAATTGCGATATACAAGCACTTTATCTTCGGCATCTACCGCTGCCACAGAGTCTTCACAATCCATAATCGTTGTGAGTGCCGCCTCTAAATAAATGTCTTTTATCCCCGCTTCGTCTGTCTTTCCGATCGGATGATCGCGGTCTATTTGAATTTCAATGTGCAGTCCGTTATTTTTTAATAAGAGCGCTGACGGCTCTTCCGCTCTTCCTTGATAGCCGACAAATTTTGTTTCGTCTTGGAGCGTTGCCGTATGGCCGTCGCGGACAGTAACAACTAGGTTTCCGTCGACCACTGCATATTTCACAGCGTCTTTATGAGAGTAGCCGTTCAACGGTACGGCTTGATCCAAAAATTCGCGTGCGTAAGCGATTACTTTTTCACCGCGAACTGGGTTATACGTATTACCACGCTCCGCGCCATCTTCTTCACTGATCGCATCCGTTCCGTACAGCGCATCATAAAGGCTGCCCCAGCGAGCGTTCGCCGCATTGAGTGCATAGCGGGCGTTCGTAATTGGTACGACTAGCTGCGGTCCGGCTTGAACGGCGATTTCATCGTCGACTCCTTCTGTCGTAATCGTAAAATCGTCCACTTCTGGCTCTAAATAACCAATTTCTGTTAAAAATGCTTTATATTCCGCAAAGTCGATATTTCCGCGATGCTCCCTATGCCATTCATTTAACTTTTCTTGAATTTCATCACGACGTGCAAGCAACGCTTTGTTTTTTGGCGTTAAATCTTTCACTAACGTTCCGAAGTCCGCCCAAAACTGATCGCGATCTACCCCGCTATTCGGAATGACTTCATTGTTCATAAACTCGTAAAATAGTTCGGCTACTTGCAGATTTCCTACTTTCACGTACTTTGACATGCTCTTTTCCCCTTTCTCCCCTTCTTTATTGTTTGTTATTACGAAACACTGTTTCTTAATTATTTACCAAAATCATATCATGGAGCGAAAGTCATTTCAATCATTTTCTGGCGATTTTATCCCTTTTTTACTTCGACACAACGCCCTGGTGTTGGGAACAGCTTTCCAGCGTTCAATAAGTTTTTCGGGTTAAAAACATCACGAATATTCGTTTGTGCGATAATTTCCTCATCATTGAAAATAAAGCGCATTTCTTCTTTTTTCTCGATTCCAACCCCATGCTCTCCCGTAATCGAGCCGCCAACCGCGGCACATGCTTGTAAACATTCGCTTCCGGCTGCTAGCGCTTTTTCCGTTTCTCCTGGTTTTTCTGCGTCAAATAGCACGAGCGGATGCAAATTCCCATCTCCTGCATGGAAAATATTTGCGATGCGCAATCCGTATTTTTGACTGATTTGTTGAATTTGTTGTAATACTTCCGGTAGCTTGCTGCGCGGAATGACCCCGTCTTGTACTAAGTAATCCGGCGAAATGGCCCCCATCGCACCAAATCCGGTTTTCCGGTTCGCCCACCATCTTGCCCGTTCTTGTTCATTTTGCGCCACTTTTACTTCGCGAACGTTCCGCTGGCGGCAAATGTGCAAAATTGCTTCGATTTGTTCAGCAATTCCAGAAGAAATGCCGTCCACCTCAATTAATAGCAATGCTTCAATATCTTTCGGATGGCCTACGGGAAACGCGGCTGCTTCCACCGCTTCAATCGCTGTTTGGTCCATCATTTCTAAAGCGGCTGGAACCATTCCGGCGGAAATGATGTCGGAAACGGCTTGGCTTGCATCGGCAACGCGGTCAAAATAGGCAAGCACCGTCTGCTTGGCCTCCGGATTTTTTAAAATGCGCACCGTAATTTTCGTAACGATGCCGAGTGTCCCTTCCGAGCCAGTCAATAATCCAAGCAAATCGTACCCCGGCGGATCAGGAATACCGTTTTCGCCAATCTCGACAATCTCGCCATTTGGTAGCACGACTTCCAGTCCTAAAATATGATTCGTTGTGACGCCATATTTTAAACAATGTGCCCCTCCAGCATTTTCGGCAACATTGCCGCCGATCGTACAGCAATATTGGCTTGAAGGGTCAGGCGCATAGTAATATCCTCGATCAGAGATCGAGTTGGTTAACTTTAAATTGACAAACCCCGGTTCAACAACTGCGCGACGGTTTTCTAAATCGACGCTAACCAAGCGTTTCATCCGCACTAAACTAATAATGACTTCACCGTTTAACGGAATCGCTCCTCCACTTAGCCCTGTCCCTGCTCCGCGAGCGAGAAACGGCAAATTGTGTTCATGGCAATATTTGACGATAGCCGCCACTTCTTCGGTGTTTTTCGGAAACACGACCGCTTTCGGCAAATGGCGATGCACTGTAAATCCGTCACAATCATAGGCAAGTAAATCTTCTTTTTTATATAAAATCGATTTCTCGTCGCCAACGATACGGGCTAACGCTTGAATGTGTGGATCGTTCGTATGAATGCCTTTTCCCCTCATGTACGGTCCTCCTTCCCTTCCTCTTTTTGATACGCCCAATCCAATAGCTGTACAGTATGCACGACTTTTTGATTTCTTCCGTGCTTAAGTACCCCCATCGCCATTTGCAGCATACAGCCTGGGTTTCCCATTGAAATCAATTCGACGTCCTCAGGAACGTTTTCCATTTTGCTTTTCAACACCGCACCTGCCATCTCCGGATGGGTAATATTGTAAATACCGGCACTACCACAGCAGCGGTCGGCGTTCGGCATATACACCATTTCTACGCCAGGAATGCTCGATAAAATAGCACGCGGTTCTTGACGTATTCCTTGACCATGCGCCAAATGGCACGCATCATGGTACGTAATGCGCGTATTTAGCTGTGCTTTCGGTATTTCATATCCTGTGTCGTACAAATATTTTGAAATATCTTCTACTTTCCGTGAAAACTCTTCCGCTTTTTCATGCCATACCGGATCATTACGGAACAATTCCGGATACTCCTTTAGCATACAGCCGCAGCCAGCCGCGTTAACAATGACGCGGTCGACATGCTGAAACGCTTCGATATTTTGTTTCGCAAGTTCCCGGCCTGTTTCCCTGTCACCAGCATGCACATGCAGCGCCCCACAACACGTTTGATTTTGCGGAATGACCACATCATTTCCATTTCTCGTCAACACGCGGATCGTCGCTTCATTAATATCACTAAACATCACATCCATGACACACCCTGTCAATAATGCGACCGTATGCTTTGTTTCCCCTTTTGCCTTAATGACATTGGCATGTTTATATTTTTTTCGCACCGGCTCGCTTATTTCTGGCAAAATCGCTTCCATATCCGCTAAATGCTGCGGCATAATATGAATAAGCTTCGTTTTGCGCGCTAATTTTTGCAATCCGCTTTTTTGGTACAGCTTCAACAAGTTCCCTAACGCATGCAAGCGGGTTGGATGTGGAAACACTCCTTGCAAGAAAAACTTGCTAACGAATGCTTTCCATCCGGTTAACGGAATCGCTTGGCGAATTTGCCCTCGCACTTCTTCAATAAGACCGCCGACATCAACATCGGCAGGGCAAGCGGTTGTGCACGCACGGCAATCTAAGCATGCAAAAATCGGATCGATAAAGTCTTCATTGATTTCGAGTTTGCCTTCCGCTACCGATTTCATTAGATGCACCCGTCCACGCGGCGAATGTTGCTCTTGCCCCGTCTGTTCATATGTTGGGCACGACTCTAAACACATGCCGCAATGGACGCAATCCGCCCATTTGTTCGGATCCGGCAAATCGTTCCATAAATAATTTCCTAAACTGCCTGTCGTACACACCGGTCCTTGCTTGATATCACTTTCCCGCAAACTCATGTTAGATCCCCCCCTACAAACCGTTGGTCGTTTAAAATTCGATTCGGGTCGATTTTCGTTTTGATTCCTTCTAACAAGAAGAAATAGGATGGCTTTTCTCCCCACACATTGATGTTGCGACGCAGTGCAAACGGCAAATGCTTGACAATAGCATATCCTCTTAACTGTGCTGCCATCGCCTGCAACCGTTCAATCGCCGCTATTACTGATTCAGCTGCTCCTCTTATATACACTTGACATAATCCGTGCCCTAATCCTCCGTGTGCTTCGATGTTTACATGACAAACATCTTGCAACAATTCGCTCTCCCGAATAACTTTCATAACATCGAGATTGACAACTCCAATTTTGACAGCCGCTTCAATGTTAGCGCTCTCATCATAATGAGCGGCCGCACCATTCGGACAGATCGTGTAGAAAGAGCTCCAAAAGGATTGGGCTTCTTGCTGGGCAAGGATGGTAATGGCCGTGTCAGACGGTTGAATGCGTTTGACAAACTCTTCTTGGTAATGAACGGCGCTTTCAACATCTTCAAAACCGATCGCTAACGTGTAAGCACGGCGACCGACAAGTCGTTCGGACAAAGATGGGTTTAACAATTCCAAACAAACAGGCTCCATCATCGAGTCGAGAAATTGCACAGCAAACGAACGAATTTTCTCTATATTTCCTTCTTGGAAAGATAGTAGCACAAGGCTTTCATATTTCGGTAGCGGACGGAGTTTAATCGTCACCTCCGATAAAATCCCGAGCGTTCCCATCGATCCAATAAATAACTTGTTCATATCGTAGCCGGCCACGTTTTTTACCACTTTGCCGCCTGAGCGAATGACCGTTCCGTCCGGATAAACGGTTCGTAACCCGATCACGCTGTCTCGAGCAGAACCATAACCAAGCCGTTTAGGACCGCTTTCATTCGCGGCAATGACACCGCCAACCGTTGCGTATTGCGGCCACGCAGGATCCAATGCCACTTTTTGATTATACTCAGCTAAATAATCTTGTAATTGTTGAAACGGGGTACCTGATTTAACGGTGACGACCATATCAGCTACCGCATGTTCGACAATTCCGCTGTAATTCGCTAATGACAGCAAAATATCTGCACATTCGACCAAACCGCCAAATCCGCGTTTCGTTCCGCCGCCGATAATGGCGATCTTTTTCCCGTTAGTATTAGCATATTGAAGGATTTTGGAAACCTCTTCCTCTGATTGTGGATATACCGCTACTTTGCCGCTATTGCCAAGTGGATGCAATGCTTGTTTTTCCGTTTCCACTTGTGTTTCCGGTAAAATCGCTTTTAATTCTGCTACAAGTTCTGTTACAATCAAGGCTCAACCCTCCTCTTTTTGTTCTGTAATAACAAACACTGTTTCTTATTATAGAGAAAAAAATATACTTCTTTGTATGAAGCTGCGCCGTCTAAGTTGTAACAAATGTCCCCCACCCCACTTCTAAAAAATGTATATAAACAAAATACATGAGCCGTTTGTTTTTTTGTTCGCCTCCCTACATTACTATTAAACCATCTCTCCTGTTATTTTTCAATTAATTTTTAGAATTTATTAAATAGTCTATATAATCCTACTTTACTATTGAGATGAGAAAACTGGAATAGAATTTTTAGAATCCCTAATGTATTTGAAAAATGGAATTAGCACTAAAAACTCAAGAATTAGGGCGTGGTACACATTTTGTTTAAGAATGTAAATTGTAGAAGAAGAGAAACATCACAACTTTGGGCATGAATTGATTGGAGAGGCTTAGGAACTAAAAGTTTCATCTCACCCACACTATGAAAGTATTTCACTTTCATAGTGCGGTCATCATTCATTTATCGTAATGGAGAGCTGGCCATGCGGACATATGTGTGACGTTTGCCGCGAATCGCAATTGAATAAGTCATGATGTTTTCCGGGATTGCAATGCCATGGTAACCAGCGTCACCGATATGATATAAATCTGCCCCAGCCATTTTACTTGTGAGCGCAATTTGGCGAATCGTATGCTCGTCCGCTCCTTCTTGACTTGTACCAATTGTCAGCATGACTAATGCTCCTTTTTCGTGTGCGAACCGGACAAGTTTTTCTGTTTTTTCTAATGTTACCCCTGGAACGGTTCCAGGTGCCGGCATGAGAATAACATCAGCTCCTGCGCTAATAAAACGTTCCATTACTTTTTCGGAAACAATGCCTGCCCCGATTTCGTTGGCAACACCTGCCCCGTGCATTTTTCCTGCAATAATCAAACCATCGTCCCCAAAGACGTAACGCGCCTTTTCAATCGCTTTTGCAATTTCGTCGTTAGTAACGCCTGTTTTAGGATTGCCTGTTAAACAAACAAAATCAAACCCTAACTTCTTCGCTTCCTGCAACGATTCATCTGTCGCCAATCTCCCTTTAGAAAGCGATGTTAAATCTTCCAGCTGTTTAGCGTTCGGATCGACAGGCTCCAAATTGACACCAATCGGACGTCCTGTTAGCTCCTTAAGACGTTTTACAATTTGATTCGGCTCATTCATATCTAAACCATTAAAATACGGGACAAACACATCAAAAAAATTTAACAGCAATAAATCAGCACCAAAAGCAGCGGCGATTTCCGCGTTTGTTACTGATGGATAAAGAGACGTAAACGCTCCAATGATTTCCGAAACAATCACTCTTCCTTCAGATGCTTTAATCGATTGCTTTAATTGTTTCCCATTCATACAGCGAAAATCAGAAGCTGTACAATCTAATAAACGTTTCATAAGGACACTCCTTCGATATGTAATTAAACAACATCTGTTTTTTTCTAAATTATGAGACTATAAAAAGACACAGGGCTGACCAATAAATGTCTGGATGACACTTTGCTTTTTGATCAGCCTCAAAGTGCGTAAAGTATTATAACTATGATTTTTTCATCTCATTTGCTACAAATTCTACATCTGTACCGACTACGACTTGCAAATCGGTTTGATTCAAGCGAATGACACCTTTTGCTCCCAATCTTTTTAGCTCACTTTCGTTCACCTTTGACATATCATGCACTTTTAACCGTAGACGCGTCACACAATTATCAATGTGTGCAATGTTTTCTTTTCCACCTAACGCCTCGATATATTTAGCTGCAAGTTCTTCATATTTGACACCTGATTGAGCAATGCCGCTTTCAGTAAACTCCCCTTCGATTTCATCTTCGCGTCCAGGCGTTTTTAAATCCAATTTTTTAATAAGGAAATAAAAGACAACGAAATAAATCACACCATAAACAATTCCTTGCACAAGCAATAACAACGGTTTTTGCGCAATTCCGAAGTTTAGAAAATAGTCAATGGCTCCGGCTGAGAAACCAAACCCGTGATGAATCCCCAGAACCGTGGCAATCGATAAAGAAAGACCTGTTAAAACTGCATGAACAAAATAAAGCAGCGGTGATAAAAACATGAACAAAAATTCAATTGGCTCCGTAATTCCTGTTAAAAACGATGTGAATGCAACCCCAATCAGTGCACCAGCAACCGCTTTACGACGCTCCTTTTTCGCTGCAGCAATCATAGCAAATGCCGCTGCTGGAAGCCCAAACATCATCACTGGGAAAAAGCCAGCCATAAAAATACCTGCACTAGGATCTCCAGCAAAGAAACGATTTAAATCGCCCGTTTTACCATTAAATTCACCAAATACAAACCAGACTAAACTATTTAACACATGATGCAATCCAACAGGGATTAATAAACGATTTAAAAAGCCGAAAATACCGACTCCAAGCGCACCTGCTCCAACAATCCATTCACCTAACGTATTAATTCCGTGTTGAATTGGAGGCCATACATACCCAAAAACTAAGGCTAACACAAGCATCACAAATGAGGTAATAATCGGCACAAATCGTTTGCCGCCAAAAAAACCGAGCCAATCTGGTAATTTTATATTATGATAGCGATTGTACAACATACCTGCGACAACACCAGAAATAATTCCACCTAATACCGCCATATTAATATCTTTATTGATTGCTGCTGTTCCTTTTGTTAATACAAAATACCCAATCGCACCTGCTAAAGCTGCCGCACCATTTCCATCCTTAGCCAACCCTACTGCTACACCAAGTGCAAACAATAAAGCTAAATTCGAAAAAATCGCATCCCCTGCTGCCGCAATAAACGGAATATTCAGTAAGTCTGGTTGCCCTAAACGGAGTAATAGCGCTGCCGCAGGAAGGACGGCAATCGGAAGCATAAGCGCCTTCCCAATCCGCTGCAAAAATCCTAACATTGTAATTCCCCCTTGATTGTATATAGAAAAGCAAATGATTTGCTTTTCTTCCGTTATCGTTCCATCTCAATCATGAATTTGTAACGATCTGCTCGATAAACAGATTTGACAACTTCTAGTGGTTGTCCGTTATCTAAATAACTATTTCGCTGAATGAGTAAAACTGGGGCACCTTCTTTAATTTGTAACATTTCTGCTTCCATCTTTCGTGCCACCGATGCCTCTAATACTTGTGTTGCAAATCGAATCGTTAATCCTAGTTTATTTTCAATAAAATCATAAATAGAACTGCTTATATTTTCCGCCGCCAAATTCGGAACGAGTGAACAAGATATATATGCTGTTTCTAAAGCCATCGGCAGTTGGTCAGCAAGCCGAATACGGCGAATTTCATAAATGTCTGCTCCTTCTCGGACATCAAGCTGCTCTGCTAAAGATGGATTAGCAGGAATTATATGGAAATCAAGTACTTTCGCCCCCGGTTCCATTCCTCTTGCACGCATATCTTCGGAAAAGCTCGTCAATCCTTTTAAAGGCTGTTCAATTTTTTTTGTAGCGACAAACGTTCCTTTTCCTCTTTTTCTTACTAAATAGCCATCATTCACTAAGTTGTTGATTGCCTGACGAACAGTCATTCTGCTAATTTCGTATGTTTCCGCCCATTCTCTTTCCGATGGGATCATTTCCCCTGGTTTCAGCTCCCCTTTTTCGATCATTTCTTTAATATTTTGTTCTAGTTGGTAATAAATTGGAAGAGGAGAATGTTTATTAATCATTGCACATACACCTTTCTTTGTTCTTTGCCTATAAGTGATAAAGCTTCTTTATCAGCAATAATCGTGACATTCGGATGTGTTTTTAAAATCGAAGCTGGAATGTTCGGTGTTACTTCCCCTTCGAGAAGTTGAGACATAATATGCGCTTTCCTCTCCCCAGATGCTAATAAGATGATTTGTCTACTTTTCATAATCGTTGCAATCCCCATTGTAATTGCATGAGTTGGCACCTCTTCAAGAGAAGAAAAAAAGCGTGAATTTGCTTTTCTTGTTGAATGAGCAAGTTCAACAACATGAGTAGTCGAGTCAAAAGAAGTGCCTGGTTCATTAAAACCAATATGACCGTTCCTTCCAATTCCTAGTATTTGTAAATCAATTCCGCCACATTGTCCAATCAACTTTTCATAACGAATACATTCTTCTGGAATATCATCTGCAAGCCCATTTGGGATGTATGTTTGCGACATCGGAATATCGATGAAGCGAAATAAATGTTCATTCATATAATAGTGATAACTATTCGGGTGGTCAGCTGCTAGACCAATGTATTCATCTAAATTGAAAGTGCGAATATGTCGATAAGATGTTTGATTTTGCTGGTAGTCGTTCACAATGGCGGCGTATGTTTCGAGTACTGTTTCCCCTGTCGCTAAACCAAGTACAGAGTCGGGTTTCTTTCTAACTTGATCAATAATCATTTCTGCCGCCTTTTGGCTCAACTCATAATAATCGTTCACTTCAATGACTCTCATCTGCAAACACCTCTAGCTTTGAATAGGCTAATTTTCCGCGGCAAAATGTCATGACGACTTCATACGCTTCGTTGAGTACAACAAGATCCGCATCTTTACCTACACGAATACTTCCTTTACGATCAAGAACACCTAATTGTTTGGCAGGATTCCAACTTGCCATGAAAATCACGTCTTCTAGTGAACAACCAGTAAATTCGATCATTTTTTTCGCCGCATCTTTGAATTTCAGAATGCTTCCTGCCAACGTTCCGTCTTGCAATGTCGCTTGCTGCCCTTGAACGATGACTCGCTGCCCTCCTAGCTCGTATTCTCCTTCTCCGAGACATTTCGCACGCATCGCATCCGTAATGACAATGAGGCCTTCCCTTCCTTTGTTTCGATAAGCAAAGCGAACCATTTCCGGCACGACATGAGTTCCATCAACAATCAGCTCACAGACCACTTCATCGTGCATAAGCACCGCCCCGACAACTCCCGGCTCGCGATGATGAATCCCGCGCATTCCATTAAACAAATGAGTTGCATGTGTAACCCCTGCTTCAATCGCCTCTTTTACTTGTTGATAAACGGCATCGGAATGACCTATTGAAGCGACAACACCGTTTTCTTTTAAATAAGAAACAAGCGCCAGTCCGCCATGTTCTTCTGGAGCAAGCGTGACGAGGCGAATGTTTCCATTTGCTTCCTTTTGCCATTGGTTAAACAGCTCTACATTCGGTTCTATAATGTTGCATGGATGCTGTGCTCCCGCCCGCTTTGGTGACAGAAATGGCCCTTCTAAATGAATCCCGAGCACTTCGGCTTCTCCCGGCTGATTATGAAACTGCATATAATGCGCTACATTTCGCACCGCTCTCTCAATATAATCAACAGGTGCCGTCATCGTTGTCGCAAGAAAACTCGTCGTTCCTTCCTGCGGCAAAACAGACGCCATCGTTTGTAACGCCTCTTTTGTCGCATCCATCACATCTGCACCAGAAGCCCCATGAATGTGAATATCAATAAAACCAGGGACTATGCAATCACAATGGTCAAGCTCAATCACTTTTGCATCCGAAATCGGCATCATTGAACCGACATAAGTGATCTTCCCATCTTCCACCAATATACTTCCGTGTTCTATTCGCTCTCTTTCTGCGTATACCGTTGCATTCGTTAATAAAAATCGATCCACGTTTTACACCTTCCTTCTACACTTATATTAACATCTTATAATCTAGTTGTCTATACCACTTAAAAAATATTTCTACTTCGAATTTGACAGCACAAAAAATTTTCATTGCAATAACTTTATTCGATCACAGTACATTTCGACCCATTTTTGATTATGTTCCTTCCCACCTTGAATATTGTTGCTTACAAAAATCGGAGGAGTAGCTCCTTCGGTTGCAATGATGATCGCCGCTTCAGCAAAAACCGCATGTAAAATCGCTGCGCCAATAACAGTCGAAGTTGGAGCAAACGGAACCGAAATCAAAGGATGGGTTAAAATTGCATCTCCCTCTACAGAATAATTGTTAATAACAAGATCTACACACTCCGCCAAACGCTTTCCACTTGGATGCAAAGGTGGTAGCGCTTTCGAACATGCTAGCGATGTTAAACCGATAACATAAGCCCCATGTTGTTTAGCAAATAACGCCACATCAATTGGTACCGGATTACACCCCGATGTTGAAATGATAAACACAACATCTCCTTGACAAATCTCTTCTTTCTCTAAAAACGTGCGAGCATAATTGATTTCTTTTTCTAGTTGCGATGAACGAATAGCTCCTTCATGAAGCATCAACGGCTCAATCAATATTGGCTTAATTGGCACAAGCCCCCCTGCCCGATAAAATACTTCTTCCGCCAATAAGTGCGAATGCCCGCAGCCAAACAGCTGGACAATCCCATTGTTTTGAATGCATTCTGCTACTTTTGTGGCCGCAAGCAATAATGTTTCTCTTTCATTTTGTTCTACTGCTGTGAGCAACTGATGAAGATGCTGAAAATACTCAAACATCGCAAACATCCTTTCATAACAATTTCCTTCATAAAATTTTGACAAATCTATCACACAAAAGTCAATGTACATGTTATAAATGAAAATGTTGGAAATAAAAAATTGCAGTAAAAAGATGATCGCTCTACAATGAATTTGAAGAAAAAGGTGTCCTAAAATCGGACACCCTCCCAATCAAAAAGAAGCGTTGCACGTTCGCCTTATCAAGCGTTTATCCGTATAGAGCGTGGCGGGATCAAGGTCGCGAACTTATTACTTTTACTTCTTACAGAATGGAGTCGATAAAAGACCATTAAACTTATCAAATCCTCATGTATATAATGGGATTATTATAAATGCCATTTGGAACTTTAACGTTTTCGTCTTTTATGGAGTAATCGGTATGTTTCGACTGTCGGGTGACTGAACAACACCGCTTCCAGACAAATGCATTTGTCTGTGAAGCGGTTGGTTGTTCGGTCCTCTGTCACGCGAAGGCGTGACGAAGGCAAGTCACAGACTTGCCTCCGACAGTCGAAAAAATAGGGAGTCTACTTTTTCGTCCGCCATAAGTTAAACCTCCCAGTTGTATTTATATAGATGATAAAAAGCGGCTTGATCGGACGCACAGAGCGATAGGCATCGATGTGGTGTTTGCCTGTGAAAGTCTTAGGGAACGTGATCAAGGCTTCATGCAAAGTCACGCCGTACCCTCCCTAAGAACTCCTAGGGCTTTAGTCGACGGGAAATTCAGTGCAAGAAAGTCATATTCTGTTTAGGAAATTGCGGCTTCCCATATCATTAATCCTCGCTATACTCAGAAACATGACAAAAATTTTTTAACCGCACCTATACAATAAGGTGCGGTTTTTTTATCCTTTGATTCCTTGCAGCCATTCTTGATAACACTCCGGACATAATGTTTCCACGCGCTCTTCGTCTAATGTATAAAAGGAAACATAATGAACTTCGTTGCACTCACATTGACAATAGAAGCATGTTTCTTTCATACTCTTCCCCCTTGTCCATTAGTATGTGGCAAAAGGGAAGATTTTTTTCAAGTGAACAGCTTCCAATTTTATTTCGGAGAAGTGAGGGAAAGCAAATAGTTAATAACCGCTTCTTGCTCGACTTTTGTAAAGCCGTTTTGTTCATCAATCCAATAGCGATGACCATCGCCGCTTACATGAACGTTGCGAAGTTTTTGCTCCGAGCTGTTAGCGCGTATAACTTGCTGCCGGAGAGTTCGGTCAATGAGAGCACGAAGGCTGTTGCGTGCATCAGGAACGATTCCTTTTTCGACCGTTCCGGCTAATCCCATCTCTCCATTCGGCCCTACAGCAACACCGCCGTCATGAAGGTACGGAGCGCTCCAAGCAACCCCGATTAAGCTTGGCACTTTATAGCCTCCTAGAGAATCACCGTGTGCAAATGCCAACCGTATTTGTTCTTTATCCAAATGTTCTGTCGGTACTTTTAATATTTGCGGGTTGTCCGGAATAGGAACAGGCGTATCTGGCGCGTACAAGACAGCTTCGCCAAATATTTTTTCTGTTTTCTTCAACGCTTGCGCCCGCGACGGCTCGGTGCCGACCACTTTCGCAGAAACAACGCGATTATTGGTTAAATAAGCACCGGCATGGCAATGAATACATCCTGCCCGGACAAATACGTCGCGGCCGTGCTCAATTTGTTCCTGCGCTACTCGCTCTGTTGCTGCCGGAGGGTTAATGGTATTTTGCCAAGCAGCTACCGCATAATTTTGCTCGTTAAACCGGTATCCTGGTTCACTGACGATTAGCCCGTCCGGGGCAACGAGCGACACCTTCGGAAATTGCGGTGGAGCAACGAGCTTGTTGACTCCGACAACGCCAGGGGTCGGATCCACTTTTGTAAAAAACGTTGACGGCTTTTCCTTTTTATTCGGTTCATATCGGAATTTAGGATTCGCAGCATTTTGCAATATCGTTCCGAGATATACTTCCTTATCGATCCCAAAAAGCGCTTGACTAATTTCTGATTGCGATAGTGAATCTGCATTTTGCGCATGAACATTATTGCTGAACACAGCCAACCCTCGAAACGGTCCCGCAGCCGCAAATCCGCTCCATCCATATGGGTGGTCGCCGAGTGTAAAAGAATCCGGTATTTGTGAAGGATTTGCTTTCATATCAATCGTTGAATCAAAATTGCCGCGCGGCCAGCTGCCAAAAATCCGATCAACTTCCTTCTCAAGCAACCGCGGGTCAGGAAGGGGAGTTTTCCTTCCTTTTGAATCCACTATCGATCGGTCAACTGAATGAATGTAATGTTGCAATGAAGTAATATTGGCATGTGTAAAATAAGCAGCTGAATTGGTTGCGAGCGCTAGTAAAAGGCCAGCATTTAAATCGTTGTTCGGAGCTCCTTCTACTACTTTTTTCGTTGCTGGATCCACAGTTGCATGACACGCCGCGCAGCTAATACCGACGCGAAGCCTCCCGTCATTCCAGACAACCGGCATTCCTAACGGTGCGTATGCTCCTTTTGGTACATCAATACCAGTGTCAACTTTCTCCCCTTTTTTGTATATTCGGTCGCCGATGGTAATGTCTTCGGCCAGCTCAACTTGTAAATTGGTTGTTCCTTTTCCCCGCAGCGCCATAATGGCTTTTGCTATGTTGGCCATCGTCAACGGACCGTTGACAATTCCCATAATATCCGTTAAAAATACTTCATTTCCGAACGTTTCCTTATAAAATACTTCCCGTCCTAATTGAAGCAGCCGATCATCGACTCGGACTGCTCCGGCAACGGAAGATGGATCCGCTTCATGTACTGACAACTTTTTAATGTTTCCATTTTGTTGGTCTATCCAATTTCCCCAAACGTCCACACCTGTCCGTTCATTTGCCGCGTATCGCTTCGTATCTTCCTCCGCCGGCAACAAGGCATACTCGACATGAGCGTAATAGAAAAAACTGCTTCCGATGAGAAGCAAAACAATGATGATAGCGATATACTTGTTGCGCATCTGTTATTCACCACCTATTGCAAAAGCTGTAACATGTATATTGTATCCTCACTGTTTTCGAATTAGTCACTTCTTAGCACGCTCATCTCTTGTTTGGCATGAAATGTATAGTAAAAAGCTAGTCTGACCAATCCGTTTGTTTTTTACAATATTCGCAAGACATACATGTCAGATCATGGCACAAACTATTTCTCGGAAGGTAGTGAAACACAATGCGAACAACAGGAACACACGAAATGTTAGAACCCCATGAACTTTTTGCGTTTAAAAATGTATATTTGGCGAAAAATATAGCTATGCAAGGAACGGTTACAGACCCACAACTTCAATCATGAATTCAGATAAGATATTCAAAAAACACAACAACAAATTCATGATTGACACAATCTTCTTTCATGTGATCGCTCGATTGTTTAATACACGTCAAGCAAAATAAAAAAGCCATCAATAATGATGACTGAATATAACCACTTGATTTCTCCCGTTTGCTTTCGCTTGATACAACGCTTGATCCGCTTGTTCAATCAGTTTTGGCACTGACGTACCTTTATATGTGGCTAATCCCACACTAACAGTTACATGCACCTTCTTGCCTTCATAAATAAAATCAGCTGATTCGATGGCTTGGCGAACTCGTTCGGCAAGCAATTGACATTCCTCGGTCGTTGTTTCAGACACTAAAATTGCAAACTCTTCTCCACCTAAACGAACAACACCATCCGATTTCCTGACATTTGCTTTAATTAATCTAGCAACCTTTTTCAACACTTCATCCCCAAACATGTGGCCATACGTATCATTGATTTTTTTAAAATGATCAATATCAATGAGAATGAGATGAAAAGGTGACCCTGTTCGTTCACCTAAGGGAATAGCTTTCTCTATATACAAATTAAAATATCTTCTATTATAAACGCCTGTAAGCGGATCAATTACAGTGAGTTTTTGAACCTTTTTGAGTAATTTTTCATATTGAATTTTAAAGTATACTATCGTAAAAAATATGGAATAATTTATAATTGTACCAATCAACAATTCAACGAAAAGTGTACGAGAAAAACCGTAATAAGTGAATGTAAAGGCATATTCCAACACGCTTAGAAGAAAAGTGATCGAAATAGCAACGCCCCATTTTTGACAAGCAACAACAACAAAAACTATGGGTATCAAAAGCAATGACCATATAGCGTTGTAAGGAAAAAATATAAAGAGAACAAACGGTAAAATCATTGTAATGACAATAAATAACCATAATAATAATTTTTTATTCATGTTTACTGAATATTAACTCCTTTCGGCAGCCCAGCCGTCATAGCGTTTCCGCCTTAGACCTTTGGCTTTGCGTCACCGCCTTTCGACAGTTTTGCCTTTTTCGTAGAGTAAAAAACTATGATAATAATACCATATAAAAGTATCAATTTCTATTGTAAAATATATAAACTCCAACACTGTATCACATAGGTTCATTCCAGCAAATGCTTCTCCTAAGTGAAAGGAAAAAAGCAAGACATTGCCTATAAAACGATTGAACACCTCCGATGACGATAGGTTCACCGTTCAGAAGCTATCATCAAAAAAGGGAAAGAATTCTCTTTTTCCGCAGTCCACACCATCGTCGGCAACACTGTTTTTCATAAAACGTCATGAATGAGTCTCGCTCTCTACCGGGGTATGAAAATCACCACTCATGGATCGATGATTTTCACAGAAAAAAGAGGCTGACCCGATGAAGCGACCTTCCACACAATCATCGTATAAACTATGATGAATTGTGCGTGAGATCAGGCGCTTACAGGTACGGTCAGCCCCATACTGCCCAAAACAAACTAACTCGAACTGTCGCAATTCTCTTTATTCTTCCAGCCCAAGAAGCTGCATAATTTCTTGTCTTAGTTCACCTATTCGTTGGCCATGACGGCTGCGGGGTCTTGGAAGATCGAGATCGATCGTTCGAACTAACTTTCCTGGTCGAGAGCTCATGACAAAAATTCGATCGGCTAAATATAAAGCTTCATCAATATCATGAGTAATTAACAGCATTGTTTTTCCAGAACCTTCCCAAATTTTCAGCAGCTCGTTTTGCATTGTTAGGCGAGTCATAGCATCCAACGCTCCGTATGGTTCGTCAAGAAGCAATACATCTGGATCCATAACAAGCGCTCTAGCAATCGAAACACGCTGACGCATTCCACCTGATAACTGACTCGGATAATAATGGTAAAAGCCTTCAAGCCCTACTGTTTTTAAAACCTTTTGTGCCCGATTCCGCCGCTCTTCCTTTGAAATACCGGCCAGTTCCAACCCCATCTCAACATTTTCTCCGACGGTTAACCATGGATACAGGGCATGCTCCTGAAAAATCATCATCCGCCGCGGGGAAGGATGATCAATCGTTTTTCCGTCTGCTTGAACAGTTCCCTCATCCGGTCTCTCTAATCCTGCTACCATTCGCAAGAGCGTGCTTTTTCCACATCCTGAAGGACCGACAATAGCAGCAAATTTTCCTTTTTCAATCGTTAGGCTGACATCCTCGAGCACCTTTAGAGAGCCGAACGATTTATGAACCTTTTGTATTTCTAATGTCTGCATGATCATTTCGCCCCCCCGATATAACGCCACTTTAACATTCGCCGCTTTAACCACTCAAGTATGACGTGGTCAAAGAAAGCAGCAATCAGACCAATGATCACAATATACATTAATACGTCTGTCATTTGCGCAACCTCTCCGGCAAATTTGATGGAAAATCCAAGGCCACTTGACGCTCCGCCCACCATTTCGCTCGCAATGAGAGAACGCCACGCATTTCCGAATGCGACTTGAGCTCCCGTGATAAAGGAAGGCAGCGTTTCGGGTAGGTATACTTTTCGTAAAAGTTGCCCTTTCGTAGCCCCTAATACTTTCGCCACTTCAAGATGTGTACGGTTAATTCCTTCTGTTGCGTTCATGACGGATAAAGCCATCGGGAAAAAGCTCGCAATAATAATGACAGTAATAATCGGAACATTACCAAACCCAAACAAAATAATCAAAAACGGAATCCAAGTAATTGGCGGAATCGATTGTAAAATGGCAATCAAGCTTCGCAAATAAACAGCAAATCCTCGTGAAAGACCTGCCAATAATCCTAATAGCCCACCGAGTAAGCATGCACTTGGATAACCGACGACAAGGCGAAACAAGCTTTCTTTTAAAGACGTAACAAATTCAGGTTCTGTTATTCCAGCACCTAATCGTTCCAACACGGCCGGAACTCCCGGCAGCAAATAAGGCGGGGAGAAAAAAGCAGCGATTTGCCAGATCAATAACAACGTTCCGATTGCTGCCGCATAAGGCCAAATTTTTTTCCACGTTTGCGAGTTCATCTTTTGCACCGCCATCCCTGCTATTATTCTTTTACTTGTTCTTGCCAGCTTAAATCAAGCGCGTTCTTCACATCGATCTTTCTTTTTAAAATCCCCTGTTCGACCATCATATCGGCAATTTCCTGCATCTTTTCAACTTGCTCAGGAGTAATCTTCCATTCGAACGTTTGTGATTTAATAGATTCTTCAATCACTTTCATTGCCGCTATTTTTTTGCCGTCTGACGTTTCAAGTTCGTTTTCTTTAATAAAGTGTTTCGTAATCAACTTAGCTGATTCTGCCGGTTTTTCTTTTAACATTTCAACTGCCTCTTTTTGTGCATCCAACAAAGCATAAACAGCGTCTTTGTTTTCTTTAACCATTTTTCCAGATGTAATGACGACCATGCAAGGGAACGGCCATTCTTGTCCCACTTCATAAATTTGCTTAACAGGCGTCGTTAAGCGGGCAATCGAATCATAAGGTTCGAATACAAAAGCGGCATCTACTTTTCCAGCCGCAAGAGACTGTATTGCGACAGATGGTGAAACATACTGCATTTGAACATCATTCTTCGTAATACCTGCTTTTTTCCAGACAACTCCGTTCAACACAATGTCAGCCGTGCTGCCTTGTTGCTGAGAAGCGACGGATTTTCCTTTCAAATCAGCCAATGACTCGATTCCGCTGTCTTTGCGTACTAACATGCTGTGATATCCCATTTGAGCCCCGCCAACAATTTTAATATCTGCACCTTTATCTAACCACGTTAACGCATTCGTAAACCCAAGCACGCCAGCATCCAGTTGTCCGCCAACAATTGCCTTAATAAGATCCGTGCCACTATTAAACATTTGCATCTTTACATCTAAACCATGTTTCTTATAAAATCCACCTTCGCTCGCCAACATCGCTTGCGCATCGTCCATGACATTTAAATAACCTATACGTATTTCTTGCAGTTGATCACTATCGCTTTTTTGATTCGATCCGCTTGATTGCTGTGAGGTTGAAACATTTCCATTATTTCCGCACGCTGTTGTGCCAAAAAGCAACCCAAAAGCTGCCGTTGCAACGATTAATCTCTTTTTCCATCTTATCTCTTTCATTTTAGTCTTCCCCCTATTATTTTATTTATTCTTATATTTCCTACCTGTTTAATAGGGTTATTGTATGTAAAAATCGTATTTTTTGTCAAGTATATAAGTTGAAATTTTGTTTTACATCCAGCTGATCACTCGCCACGTTATATCATATCGGCTTGTATGGAGAGGAAAACAAAAACGAAAAATAGGAAATTCTTTATTAGGAATACTCCAACGCTTCCCCAGCATATTTGTGCATAATCTATATAACTGCACTTGAGTAAATTTTCTAACATAAATTTACAAATAAAACGTTCATGAACAAGCTTTGCTCGCTACCCAAGCATGAAAATATTCACACACGGATCGTTATTTTCACAGAAAAAAAGACATGGACCCTATTTTAGTTAGAATAAATGTGCCACCAACTCATTCTTACAAAGAGGTTCATGTCTTATGAATAGATTATCATATCACCAAAGAATCGACAAGTTTTTGAGATCAATGTTGGGGCTGGTGCTGTATTAAGCCTGTGATGAATCATCCACCTATATATCGTGCCTTAACGACAAAAGAATTTGCCAGAGCGCTGACCGATATCCATTCATCCTAAGTTTTCATTCCAAGCATCGAATCGCCTCGTAATATTCATCAAATTTGCTCATCTACAGTTTTTAAGTTACATTTAATTATATTAACAATAAACGAAACAAAAGAGGCGAGAACATTGACGTACATCCAAAAAGGCAGCGTCGAATACATAAAAGCAAGTTTGTCACTATTTTTCGGCGGATTTGTCACCTTTGCCATTTTATACACGACACAGCCGCTGTTGCCAATTTTTGCGAAAGAATTTCACGTTTCCGCCGCTTCTGCTAGTTTAACGGTATCCGCGTCTACTGGAACGTTAGCGGTAATAATGCTCATAGCGGCTAGTTTATCCGACCGCATCGGCAAAAAGAATGTGATGGTAATGTCCATGCTGCTGACATCGATATTAGCGATGGTCATGGCACTTACCCCTAATTTTCTTTCCCTTGTCCTTGCACGCACGTTTCTCGGCATGACGGCCGCGGGCATCCCGTCCCTGGCGATGGCCTACGTCGCCGAGGAATTTCATCCGGCTGGGATCGGAAAAGTGATGGGTCTCTATATTAGTGGGACTAGCATCGGCGGCATGGCTGGGCGAATTGTAACAGGCGTGTTGACCGATTTGTTTTCGTGGCGGACGGCGTTATTTTCCATTGGGGCAATTTCACTTCTATTAAGCGTGGTTTTTGCTCTCATTCTCCCGGCGCCTCGTCATTCGATAAAAAAACCGCTCAATGGCAAAACTGCGCTGCAGGCGTATACCGTTCATTTGCGCAATAAACCGTTAATGGCTCTCATTGTGCTTGGCTTTTTATTTATGGGCGGATTTGTAACGCTGTATAACTATATCGGCTTTTTATTGAGTGAACCGCCGTATTCGTTCAGCCAGTCCGTGCTTGGATTTCTATTTATCGTGTACCTATTCGGCAGTTTTAGCTCCGTTTATATGGGAAGAAAAGCCGATTTACACGGCCATGCGCTGGTGCTAAGCATTTCAGTCGCATTGACCGTGCTTGGTGCAGCTGTTACGCTCGTTCCGTCTGTTGTTGTCAAAATCATCGGACTTTCGCTATTTACCTTTGGCTTTTTCGGCTGTCACTCGATTGCGAGCACTTGGATTGGCGAACGTACAAAGACGAATAAAGCGCAAGCGTCTTCCCTTTACCTCTTATTTTATTATTTAGGTTCCAGCCTTGCTGGCACAGCCGGCGGCTATTTTTGGACGCACTTTCATTGGCTTGGCGTCATCACGTTTATTGTTACGTTATTGCTAGTAAGCTATCCGCTGATCGGCTATGCTCAGAAGCGGCTCGAGTAGTTCCCACGTTTACCATAATCGAGGAAGGGTGGCTGACGAAAAAGAAAAAGCAGACTCTCTATTTTTTTCGACTGTCAGAGGCAAGTCTGTGACTTGCCGACAGCCGAAAAATATCGATTACTCCATAAAAGACGAACCCGTTAAAGTTCCAAACTGCATCTATAATAAATGCCCCGTCACAACGACCGCCCCACATATATATCTTTACTACATTTCATCTTGTTTCCTTTTCATCCTCTATCGTTGTGAAACCATCATTTTTGACTTTCAATAACCTGCAGCCCAAATTGCAGACAGTCTTCACAAATCGAGGCAAACGGCCCTCTGGCAAGGCGAGCTTTTTCACGCAAGCAAAAAGAGCAGCGTTCGTTCATATTTTCTTGAGCCGTTGCGAACGTATCGTTTATTTCTACCACGTTCAGCATTTTCATGTTCTCGTACATATGACGGATCAATGTCTCATCAATATATTCAAACTCCCCTTTAAGTTTCATCGCTGCGAGTTTGCTAGCGACCGCCATTCCTTCATAAAATCGCTGCCTTTCTTTGTCTTCGCCATTTTCCGCAACCGCCATCATGCCTTCAGAAAAACGCTCCAACGCTTCCACCGTCAAGCTGTCCAGCCATGCTTTTTGTCCATCGTTCATTGAATCACCTCCTAATGGTAGTTACTTATTCCCATACGACAAAAAGCTAACATTTTCCTTCTTAAATGGCCACTCATCAAGAAACCGCGCGCAGATGCCGAGGGCATTAAGCAATAATCATGTTTTCTAAACCATTTATACTGATGCTTGCCGACTACGGCAGAAAAGCTAGGAATAGAGCGATGTCAACTGGTTTTTATTGGTTAATCAACACACTTGTCCAATAACAATGTTTTTGCTGCTATCACCGTGACTCTCTCCTGTTGCTAAACATAATATCATTCGCTTCACCTCCGATAGCTATGAAGCGGCTCTGTTTTGGGGATCTATACATCAAAATGAAAAAATGTGGTTAATATCGATCGTTACAAGTTCGTTTGCTTTTAGGCCGAAATAAAATTAACTACTCGCACTTGTATACGAGCGAAGCGCAAAGCGCCAAAAGCGGTGGGATAGCCATAAAAAGAACCCGGCGATGCCAACCGATACCGCTGTGGTGACAACATTCCATCTTCCTAACAAAGATAGTGCTGGCATGTTCGTAATGACCGCAGCCGGCAGTACGTATGTCAGTATGATACGAAGCCAGCCGCGGTACATGCCGGACGGAAAACGGGCCGTTTCGAAAAATGAATCAAAAATAAAGGATAAATCATCGATGCGAATAACCCAAAATGACGTAGTCATTAACATCATCCAAAGGGCATAAATGAGCACGAACGAGGAACCGATGCTTATGACAAACATCGCCACGTCTAACAATGAAGGCATATAATGCTGTTGGACTAATCCGTACCCGATCACACCAAGGCCGAGCAGCACATCAATCAGCCGCCAAAACATTAAATGGCGAAAGCTAACGTAAAACATGCTGTCAACTGGTTTCGTTAAAATATAATCCAACGTTCCTTTGCGAATGTGTTCAAGCAAGCGCGGCATATTGGGACGCAACGCAAAATCGATCAATCCCCGCAGCGTATTAAACACACCGAGCAGCACAAGCACATCAGCATACGTCCATCCGCCTAATTGATCCGTTTGGTAAAAAAAGATTTTTACAGTTAGAATTGCAATTCCGATACCGAAAAAGCTGGACAGTAAATTGCTGAGAAATTCACTCCGATACTCCAGTTCTTCGACAAAACACGCTCGAAAAAATTCGCGGAAAATTCGCCAGTATCTCCCCATTCTTATCCACCTACCGCCTGATTTTTCTTCAATCCCGCTTTCCATAGCAAGCATAATGCAACGATCAACAGCATGACCCACACGGATGCAACTAAAAATCCAAAGGCAATATCCGCCCGATTTGCCGCTCCGGTCAAAATATCAATTGGAAATCCGATCATATAGCGAAACGGCAAAAAAATGCTCCATTGCTGTAACACCGGCGGCAACATCGACAACGGCGCAATCCGTCCGGACAAAAACAAGGAAACAACTTCCATCATGCTGTATACCGCTGTAACTTTTGTGATCCAAAAGCCAAGAAGGCCGCAAGTATAACTAAATAAAAATCGCAACATCATCCCAAGAACAAGCGCTGGCAAAAACAATAGCATTTGCGTTCCTGTGACATCAAGGCGCAACACGGGAACAAACAGAGCCAACACCGCCCAAAACGGTACAAGCACAACAAGAAACAATCCTTTATAAACGATATTTTCCGCAATTGCCCAGTGAATCGGATGAAGCGGCCGAAGAATATATGTCGAAAACGTGCCGTGGCGGATTTCCCGATCAAGCTCCCATACATCCCATGCGCTCGTCATCCGCTCCACGAAAATAAGCGCCATAAAATAGAAAACAAATGCATCCGATTGCGACGGCCTAATGTTCATCCAGACGATCATCGTAATAAGCGGCTGTACCACCGCTCCCGTCATCCACACAATCGTTGCGAGGCGATATGCTAACATTTCTACATACTTCATACGAAGGAGAGCAATATACTTACGAACCATGCAAACCCTCCTGAAACGCCCGCGTAATCACTTCTTCCATCGGCGGGTCTTGAATGGTTAAATCATGTACATGGAAGTGTTGCAAAACGTGTGCCGATACTTCCGCTACTTTGTCGCGGGGAACGCGCAGCGTCACTTTTCCGTCTTCCATCGCCACGACTTCCCCGTAATCGTCCCACGGCACTGAAGGGACTATAGGGAAATGGATTTCCAACCGCTTATACGGTGCCAACGTTTCCGTTAATACGCTTAACTCACCGTCGTAAATGAGCATCCCGTGGTTGATAATCATCACGCGGTCACAAAGTGCTGTCACATCGCCCATGTAATGTGATGTCAATAAAATGGTCGTTTGATATTCGCGATTGTACTCGGCAATAAAGCGCCGCACTTTTTCTTGCGTATGTACATCAAGCCCAATCGTCGGTTCATCTAAAAATAAAATAGCCGGTCGATGCAATAGCGCCGCTGCCAGCTCGCAGCGCATTCGCTGCCCTAACGATAAGCTTCGCGTCGGTTTGGTCAGCAGCGGCTGCAACTCAAGCAACTCCACGAGTTCTTCAAGCGTCCGCCGAAACGTGCGGTCATCAATGTCATAAATCGCCTTGTTTACTAAAAACGTTTCCATCGGAGGAATGTCCCAAATAAGCTGGCTCTTTTGCCCCATAACGAGACTCATCATTTTTTTAAATTCTGGCTTTTGTTCAAACGGAACAAATCCTCCGACTGTAATCTCTCCAGATGTTGGGTACAACAGTCCCGCTAACATTTTCATCGTCGTCGTTTTTCCCGCTCCATTCGGACCTAAAAAACCGACAATTTCCCCTGTTTCAATTGTAAAGGAAATATCTTTCACCGCTTCGACCGTTCGGTATTGCCGCCTCCATAAATGGCGCACCGCGTCAATCCACCGTGCCTGTCGAACATGAACTCGAAACGATTTATGTAAATGCTTCACTGCAATCATGATTTCCCCTCCCTCATTCGCTTCTCTTCCGATTTATATTAATACGAGCGATTGCCGCTGTGCAAACAAAAAGACAGGCTTCTTACTTTATTGAAGCCTGTCACTCCTCTTTTCGTTGACAGCACGGACATTTATGCGAGAATTTCCTCAATTTTTGCGATTACATCACTGGAAAGCTGAACATCTATCGCTTTCGCATTTTCCTCCACCTGCTCTGGTTTACTTGCCCCAATTAATGCGCTGGCAACATTCGGTTGACGTAAAACCCAAGCTAAAGCTAATTGTGAAAGCTTAATACCTAACTCATTAGCCACTTTTTGTAATTGCTCAACCTTGATTAAAACTTCATCCTTTAATAGCTCATTCATAAACATATTCGATTTTGGATCTGTTGCCCGGCTTCCCACCGGTAATTTTTCGCCCCGTTTATATTTTCCTGTTAAAACTCCTTGTGCTAATGGAGAAAAAACAATTTGGCTGATTCCATTTTGTTCGCAAACCGGAATGACTTCTTTTTCAATATAACGATTCAACATATTATAGACAGGCTGGTTTACAACAATGCGATCGAGCAAATATTTATCTGCCGTGCCGAGAGCTTCTTGAATTTGTTGAGCCGTCCATTCGCTAACACCAACATACAAAACTTTCCCTTGCCGAATGAGATCATCAATCGTTCGCAACGTTTCATCGACTGGTGTTTCTTTGTCATACCGGTGACAGTAGTAAATGTCTACATATTCTAAGTTCAAACGTTTTAAGCTTGCATGAAGCTGTTCGAACACATGCTTTCTTGAAAGACCGCGATCGTTCGGACCTTCTCCCATCGGCCAAAATACTTTTGTTGCAATAACATAAGATTCTCTTGGATATTTTCGTAATGCTTCCCCAACAATCTTTTCTGCCTCTCCTCTTGCGTATACGTTTGCCGTATCAAACGAGTTAATTCCTAACTCATATGCTTTATCGATTGTCTTAATAGCCGTTTCTTTTTCCGTAGAGTTTCCATATGTAAGCCAGCTTCCTAAACTAATTTCACTTACTTTTAACCCTGTTCGTCCAAGTTTGCGATACTTCATTGGATAACTCCTCCTTTGTTTTAAATACAGATGATTTTTCAACATATGTAAACCATTTTTAATCAGCTCAAGCGGTTTACTCTATGTCGGCTTTCCAATCTAAATTTATTATAGTAACCCATGTTTCGCAACCAATCATAATCAACAAAATTCTACAACTCCTGCAACCCATTCGACAGCATTCATTTAAAGATTTAAATGTGTTTCATCTTAATAATTAGACATACTATCCTGAAAACAAAATTTGGCAAAAAACAACCCCCACCTAGCCTTTGGAATATAATTTCCAAAGTAAGTATTAAAGTTTATATATGGTTTAATTCCCTTACGCACCCACTTTTTCTACCTTCACTTCATACCCTAACCCCTCTAATTTCTTCACCGTTTGACGCACGATCTTCGCTTCTCGTTGACGCTCCAGTAGTCTGCCCCTAATTCTTATACGGTTAAGCGACTATATAAATACAACTGCGAGATTTAACTTATGGTTGACGAAAAAGTAGACTCCCTATTTTTTTCGACTGTCAGAAGCAAGTCTGTGACTTGCCTTCGTCACGCCTTCGCGTGACAGAGGACCGAACAACCAATCGCTTCACAGACAAATGTATTTGTCTGGAAGCGTTGTTGTTCGGTCACCCGACAGTCGAAAAACACCGATTACTCCATAAAAGACGAAAACGTTAAAGCTTCAAATTGCATCTATATATTCGTACTGTTAGCTGATTTCATTACAAATTCCTTTCAAATTCCAATATTTTCACTTAGAATAGAAGATAGGCGGATAAAACGTAAAATTCTTTTGTAAACGTCACATCAATATTTTCACTGAGATATAGAAAATACGTATGCTCTCCTCGAACATTTTGGCTCTTCACCAAAAGTTGTGCTTGATTATAAAAGCAGATTTGATACTTGTTTATACATAATTGTAAATGAAAGTTAAATAAACAATAAGCGGTATCGCTCGCTTCACAACATCACTTGTTTGTCAAGTACATTTCGTGGTGATAAACCAATATTTTGGAACTTGGGTATTTTCAGGAAGCATAGAAAGGAAGCTTTAGAAAATGTTACTGACGAATGGAAAACTTTCATTAACTAAAATACTCGAGACCTACGTCATTGCAGGATTGAGCGGACTTTTGTTTTATGTTTTAAGCCTTCCTATTCCTTGGATGCTTGGGCCGATTACGGGGATGCTGTTGTGGAAGACGGGAACGAAACGGACGTTAGCGACGACGACAGTCCTTACAAATGTAGGGCTTATCATTTTAGGGATTTATTTCGGACAATCGTTTACAAAAGAAACGTTTATCACTGTCGGACCATATATCGTCCCGTTTTTCACACTTACGATTGTCATTATTAGTATCAATGTGCTAAACAGCATCTTCGTCACAAGATTTATCGGGATCGACCGCGTGACGAGCGTGTTTGCCTCAATCCCCGGCGGATTATCCGAAATGGTTGCGGCAAGCGAATCGTTAAAAGCGAATACAGCGCTTGTTACGATTTTTCAAACGATTCGTCTTCTTACCGTTGTGTTCATTGTACCGTTTGTTGTCGTTCATTTATTTGACGGTCATTCTTCACGAAATAATTTGTTCCATCTCCGCGCTCATGAGTCAAACGGCCACTATCTTTGGTTTGCGGTTAGTATCGCTGCTGGCTGGCTGCTTCGAAACACTGTTCCTGCCGCCTTTGTCATCGGACCTTTAGCAGCGACAGCAGTTATGAATGTCATCGGCATACCATTGCCGACAATTCCGGTTTGGCTATTGATTTTTGCGCAAATTAGCGTTGGAATGAGCATGGGCAATCGCATAACTATCGAAGATTTGAAACTTGGCGGGAAATTTGGCTGGATCTACTTCTTACTGACATTGGTGCTAATTACCGTTTCGTTCAGCTGCGGTTACCTGTTTGCGAAAATGACCCATCTTTCATTGTCAACCGCGATTTTAAGCATGGCGCCGGGCGGACTTGTCGAAATGGTATTGACAGCCGAATCGGTAGGCGGTGACCCGGCGATTGTCAGCTCGCTGCAATTCATCCGTCTTCTTTTTATTATTCTCGTTGTACCAAACGTATTAAAATGGTTTTTTCAAAATTAAATATTGCTTAGGAGGAATACATAATGAAGAGTTTTCAATATTACTGCGCGACACGCATTGAAATGGGAATCGGGAAATCAAAGCAGCTGCCGGAATTGTTGGAATCACTGCAAATCGGAAAATCCATTTTACTTGTCAGTGACCCAGGAGTCGTTCAGGCGGGTTTGGTTGAGCCGATCCAAGCGAAATTGGAGGCTGCTGGCTACCGCGCAACATTATTCAGCGAGTTGTCACAAAATCCGCGCGACACGGAATGCTTGGCAGGTGCGAAGCGCTTTAACGAACAGAACGCGGATGCCGTTGTCGCCATCGGCGGCGGAAGCGCCATGGATACCGGAAAAGCGATTGCTCTTATTGGACCGAATGGCGGGACACCGATCGAGTATGCCGAAGGAAAGCGGCGGTATGAGAACGTTGCTCCAATCATTTGTATCCCCACAACAGCGGGAACAGGCTCTGAAGTCACCCGTTCATCCGTCATTACGGAAGCTTCCACCCACCGGAAATTGACGTTGAAAGATGTTGCGTTGCGTCCGATACTGGCTGTTCTTGATCCGGAGCTTACGTTCACCGTGCCGAAATCAGTGACGGCTGCGACTGGGGTTGATGCGTTAGTTCACGCAATCGAAGGCTATACGTGCAAAGTGACGAACCCAATATCGCAAGCAATGGGAGCAAGGGCAATGGAAATCATTGTATCAGCCCTTCCTGAAGCATATCGGGATGGCCGAAACGTAGAAGCTCGATACGACATGCTGCAAGGTAGTTTGCTTGCAGGGTTATGTTTCGGGTCTGCTGACGTAGCGGCTGTCCATTGTTTAGCGGAAGCACTAGGTGGGCTTTACGATACACCACATGGTGTCGCGAACGCTGTCTTTTTGCCGTTTGTGTTGAAATTTAATGCGGAAGAGAACAAGGCGATGCACGCCAAATTGGCGCGGTATATGAAGTTTGCGACAGAATCAGATTCAGATGAAGAAGCAGTCGAAAAATTGATTGAAGGCATTGAAGCATTTACTCATAATTTGGATATTCCAAAGCTAAAAGACTTACCTGGTGTTCGTAAAGAAGACTTCGGAAAAATTGTGGAATTGGCAATGCAAAACCGCTCTACTCCAAGCAACGTCCGAACGGTGACGGCCGAAGATTATCTTAATATTCTAGAAGAAGCGTACAATGCTTGAATCGTATAAGCACTTAAAAAAAGCGCAGCGGATCCCAATCGCTGATGCATAATGGCGGATAGCTTAAAACATTCAACAGAAGAGTATTTTCATCCTTCCGATGGCGCCGAATTTTTTCGGCATCGGGGTCTATATAAGTTTACGGACGGATGTTGATGGTGTGGAAACGAATACTATTCTTTGTGATTTTGTAATATTAAAGAAACAAGTGTAGCGAATGAACAGTTTGTTGCTCGTCTGAAGGATTCCGGAATATTAGCAATTCCAGTCGGATCATTCGTTTCGTAACCCATCAGGAAGTGACCATTCGTATGGTACAAACGGTGGTACAACAGATCAGACAATGAATCAGCTAAAAACATGGTGAAACAGGAAGTCAATTGGCGACTTCCTGTTTTTTTTGCAAAATAACAAGACATACATAAAAGTAGGCGCTTTGGGATCGCTCTGACAGACATCGAGTCTATGATGAATATGTCTTAACGTTATTTTTACCATTCCTCTTCGCCTCGTATAACGCAACATCCGCATGTTTCATCAGTTCACTAGGCGTTGTTCCATCTGTAGGATAAAAGGCAATTCCGATACTAGCAGTCGTATGAAAAACGTGTTCCCCAATATACCATGGATTTTGGAGAGAGGTCAAGATTCGTTCAGCTATTTGTATAGCCTCCTCCTCTTTGATTTCAGAAAGAAGAATGGTAAATTCATCTCCACCTTGTCGTGCAAGCGTATCATTTTCTCTAAGAAAGCCTTGCACCCTTTGAGAGAATTGCTTGAGAAGTTCATCCCCTACATCATGACCAAATGTATCATTAATGTATTTGAATTTATCCATATCCATATACATGACGGCAAGTTTTCGTTTATATCGCTCTGCTTCTTTTAGGGCTTGTTTCAATCTTTCTCGAAAGAAACTGCGATTAGGTATTCCAGTCAATGTATCATGATAAGCCATATATCTTAGTTTTTCTTCAAACAATTTTCTCTCCGTAATTTCTCTGGCTACAACTTGGAAATGGATAACATTCCCAATCTCATCCAAAACAGGCGTCCCCTTTGCTTCCACCCATACATAATTTCCTTTCACATGTTTGTAACGAAACTCAACAATCTGAGTTTCCTTTGCCCGAACTATATTCATAAATTGCTTTTGAACATGCGAAATGTCATCAGGATGAACCAAATCAAAGGCAAGTTTTCCTTCATAAAATTCGGGCGGGTAACCTAATACGAATTCATGGGATGGGGAAGCGTACCTTACTACTCCATTAAGATCTAATATCCCTACAAGGTCGGTCATATTTTCCGCAATCAAACGATAGCGCTCTTCACTTTCCTTTAACTCTCTTTCAAAACGTTTTTCCTTGGTTATATCTCTAAACATGATCAACGTGGCGGGACTGCCATTATAAATCATCAACACTCCACCGACCTCCACATCAATGATTGTCCCATCTCGTTGGATGAATTGCATTTCGGTAAAGAGAAACTCTTCCCCTATTTCCGCCTCCGCAACTCTTTGTTTGACCAATTCATGATAATTAGGATGAATATAGGAGAAAATCGATTGACCAATTAGATTTTCCTCTTTCATACTTTTCAAAGCGGCTCGATTAGCATAGAGAATTTTTCCTTTCTGCTGAACAACAATTCCCATTGGCGACAACTCGACTACCTTTCGATAACGCTCTTCACTTTCTTCTAATGCCTTTTCTGCTTTTCTAACATCAGATAGGTCTAAAGCGATGCAGTATACACCTACAATTTCGTTATTCACGATGATGGGAACATTTGTTACCATCAAAGGAATCATTCGTCCTTCTTTATTGTAAATGAAACATTCATATCGCTGAGTCTCTCCCTGAACAGCTTTCTTAAAACTTTCTTTCATGACTTCTAAATACTCTGGGACAATAAGCGGTACAAGAGACGTTCCACGAAGTTCATCAACAGAATATCCTGTAACCTGCTCAAACGATGGATTTCCATCGATAAAACATTCATTCAAATCTATGGAATAAATCATGTTGATATTGTATTCAAACAACGATTTATAACGTTCTTCGCTTTCTTTCAGAGATCTTTCCAATCGTTTTTGTCCTGAAATATCCCTAGTAATTCCAGATATTGCAATAATGTTTCCTTTGGAATCCCGAATAGGCGAAAGTGTTAAACTAACATCGATAGGCGTGCCGTCCTTTTTGATACAAATCGATTCAAATCCAGTAATATTTTCACCTAATTTCGCCTTTTCCACTAAAGATTGAGCCTCAGCTAACTGATATTCGGGGATGATCGGCAATAACTTTCCAATTACTTCCTCTCTTTTCCATCCGTACATTTCTTCAAAAGCAGGATTTACATCTAGAACATTCCCTTCCAAATCCAAAATGTCAATAGCATCACCAGTGGAATTGAAAAGAGCTTTAACCCTTTGTTCCATCTCGCTTAAAAATGCTTTCATCTTCTGTAGCTCTGTTACATCTTTTATAACACAGCAGACACCTACTACTTCAACACCTATAATCAAGGGAATAAACTTGACTCGAATATGTAAAATACTCCCGCTTTTATGAAATGCATCCGTCTCAAACTCTGATGAAATTCCCTGTAATACCTCATCAAAATATCGGTTTATTTTTTCTAATTCTGGAAACATCATCTTTTTGTATGAACATCCTTGAACCTCCTCTTTTAAATAGCCAAACATAATCGTTACGGCTTGGTTCACTTCAATGACCTTTCCATCTATGGAAAGAATAAAAATCGCATCAGGATTATATTCAATAATAGATCTGTAGATTTCAAAGAATGATTCTCTCGATAACAGATTCATTTGTAGTTCCTCCTTCGGCAACCCAGCCGTCATAGCATTTGCCTTAGACCTGTGGCTTTGCGTCCCCGACTTTCGTACAGGTTTGCCTTTATCTGGATTAAACTTTAAAATCGCTGTTGGACTCGAACATGCTGTACACATAAGCAAGCTGTACCAAGACCCAATACCGTTTTACCGCCCGACGCCCGCGAACGCGGTACCCATCGAGCTTCAGCTGGTCTTTCGCTTGCCGAAAAAAACCATTCGATTGACCAATGTGTGGTATAGTAGCACAAGATGTCTTCATCGCTCAATTCCCGTCGGTGCTCAAGACGCAATGAAGATGTTCAGTTGTCATCGGCTGATCAGCTTTCCAAGCGAGTAGCACCACGGCATGATCGAGACCGTTGAGCGCACCTTCATAGCGATAACGCTCTTCGCCCACCGTGATGAGGTAGTGTCTTTCGGTTCGATGGAGCGGGCAAGCGCCTTCGCCTGAACCGCTATACCTTTTGGATAAAGAAGCCGATTGGTCTTGAGCATCGCGATCACGTGGAATCCCTTTTTCAGACAGGCTTCCATAAGCGTTTGCGATGGATACAAAGAGTCCATCAGCACATAAACAAACGGGACGGTGCACATCCAAAGAAGAAAGCATCTCGATCGTGAGTTCCTCCTAGCTGCCTTGTCGTAAAGGCGAAACGCGAAGGGAAGCGCTTGGGTCATCGTATGAACCATGAGCCAGACGAGAGAATGTCCCTAAATGGACTTTTTATCTGTGTGGGAATAATGCCAATCACACCCTTGAATGGCGTGCGTTGTCCGTGACGAAGGCTTTGTTTTGCGGCAAATCGTATCATCGATCGAAACAAAAATGGGTTGATTCCCTTGTTTGACGATCCGTTCGATACGACGAAGCATTTACTGCTGGAGCTTGTGAAGTAACATGTCTTCATCTCAAGAGCTTGTCGTGAAAAAATCGCTGAGTGTCGTACGATGATTCGGATGGAAGCTCCAATGGTGAAGATCGGTCAATGTTCCAGAAAAGCCTTTCGTGATCATCGCATCAACGATATGAACGAGATGCTTCTTGACAGGTTTCGAGAAATAAAGCGCCAATCCCAACATCGTGAAAAACTTGTGGGTTCCTTGATGATGTGCTAATTGATCCATGAGACATGAACCTCCTTGTGAATGGTTTGGTGACACATCTATTCTAATCAAGGAATCGGATTCATGTCTCCTTTTTTGTTCGATTTTAAATTTATGTTAGTGGATTTGCTCATCTACAGTAAATAAGTAATTGTACAAATGGGGCTTACAAAGACAACTTTTATTTTTTTTTGCCTTATATCACTAACATTGTATAAACTTCGCAACCTAAATGTCAATCCTTTTTACATCCGGAGCTTTTTGCGATATTGATTTTTCCAAAGAGAAACGAACAAAAAACAACCCACTCATCGGTATTCGAGTTTTTTATCATTTTTCCCTTTAAAAGGGATCTTCACCGAAAATGGTGCTTGACTTTTTAATAAAATGCTCTACTTACAGTTAAAAGGAAATTGCTTATTTATGCATAATATTTATTCGGTAAAACCGATTACTTGTCAAGCACACGTTGTAGTGACGGACCTTAAAAATAGAAAGAGAGCCAAGTGATTTTTTTGGAATATCACAGGCTCTCTTTTTCTGTGAAAAGAAACGATCCATGAGCGTTGTTTTCATGTTTGGGTGGAGAGTAAAAATTACTCATGGATGTTTTATCCTACCAATCTTCGCCATACTCTAAAGTGTCACAGGTACTGTTCGACAATTGCTTAGCTTATGAAAATAACTGTGGAATTTGGGTGATCAATGTGTAAATTCCCATATAAGCCATAGCCATCACGACAATACTACCAAAAATCGTCATCCAAAGCGGATGTTTATAATCGCCAACAATATTGCGTTTGTATGCAGCAATCAGCATGACTCCAAGAGAAATTGGCAAAATTAAACCATTTAATGCACCGACAAGAATTAACGTTTTTACCGGCTTTCCAATCGATACGAAAACAATGGTAGAGATGACGATAAAAGCAACAATTATCCATCGATGGTACGTTTCTAAATTTTTGTGAAACGTACGAATAAAGGATACAGATGTATAAGCCGCACCAATAACCGATGTGATCGCTGCTGCCCACATAACGATGCCAAACAGCTTATATCCTATGTTCCCTGCCGCTAACTGAAACACAGAAGCTGGCGGGTTGGAAGAATCAAGTGCAAGCCCTTTAGCAACAACACCCAACGCTGCTAAAAATAGTACGACCCTCATAATAGAAGCGACACCGATAGCAGAAATGGCACTGCGCGTCACTTCCGGTAAAGCATTCTTCCCTTTAATCCCTGCATCTAACAAACGGTGGCCTCCTGCAAACGTAATATAGCCTCCAACAGTACCACCGACGAGCGTGACAATGGCCATCATGTCAATCTTATCAGGGATGAACGTTTTTACTACCGCTTCCCCAACTGGCGGTTTTGCTGTAAATACTACATATAGCGTTAAACCAATCATGACAATTCCCAATAACTGTGTAAAGCGATCCATCACTTTCATCGCTTCACGCACAATAAAGATAGCAACAGCAATTACTGCGCTGATAATGGCACCTTGTTCCGGTGAAACTCCCAAAAGGACATTCATGCCAAGACCAGCACCGGCAATATTCCCGATATTAAATGCCAAGCCGCCAAGAACAATAAGGACAGCAACGAAATATCCAAGCCCTGGTAATACTAAGTTTGCAATATCTTGCGCTCGTCTTTCAGAAACAGCGATAATCCGCCAAATGTTCATCTGTGCGCCGATATCAAGTAAAATAGAAATAAAAATGACAAAACCAAAGCTTGCGGCCAATTGTTGTGTAAATACGGTTGTTTGCGTGAGGAATCCCGGTCCGATGGCTGATGTAGCCATTAAAAATACCGCACCAATCAACAAACTCATACGCGAAGGTTGTTTTGTTGTCGCCTTTATCACTGTGTCCTTCTTTGTTTCACTTTTTTCAACCATTTCTTCTCCTCCTTGTCATTAACGAATTGATTGAATTTTAATTCCTTCCTCTGTTAATTTTTCAAAAATCTTTTTCGCAAATGTTAACGCATGCGCTCCATCGCCATGAATGCAAATCGTATCTGCTTGGATTTCCACATCAGTCCCTTGCTGTGACCGCACTTTTCCTTCTTTCACCATGCGAATCACTTGCTGTATCGCTTCTTGTTCGTCATGAATTAAAGCGTTAAGTTCACGACGTGGTGTTAACGAACCATCTTGCTGATATGTACGATCGGCAAACACTTCATTGGCTGTCTTTAAGCCAACTCTCTCTCCTGCTTTAATTAATTCGCTTCCTGCTAATCCAAACAACACTAACGTTGGGTCAATGTCATAAACTGCTTTTGCGATCGCTTCTGAAAGTGCGCGGTCTTTTGCAGCCATATTGTACAAGGCGCCATGCGGTTTCACGTGTTGCATCTTTCCGCCTGCAGCCTTTACAAAACCATATAATGCTCCTATTTGATAAACAATGAGATCATACGCTTCTTCCGGGGTAATCGCCATGTTTCTTCTTCCGAATCCGATTAAATCTGGCAGCCCCGGATGTGCACCGATACTCACCCCTTTTTCTAACGCCATGTAGACTGTTCTGCGCATCGTTGATGGGTCACCAGCATGGAACCCGCAAGCAATATTCGCTGATGTCACGTAATTTAAAATATCTTCATCGTTCCCGATCCGATATACTCCAAAGCTTTCTCCCATATCACAATTAAGATCGACGCGATACACCCTTATTCCCCCATTTTCGATATAATCGCTTTTTTGCATTGCTTAAGCTCAAATTCGCGTTGAAGATATAATCGTTGTGCTTCTTCAAATGAAATGTCGCGAAATACAATCCGTTCTCCTGGTCTTGTTTGTGCTAAAATCGGCAAATCGACAGCAATGACTTGCGCAATTTTCGGATAACCGCCTGTCGTTTGACGATCCGCCATCAATACAATCGGTTTTCCCTCAGCCGGCACTTGAACTGTTCCAAAAGTGACTGCTTCCGAAACCATTTCTGTTGACCGTTTTCTCTCAAGTGAAGGTCCATCAAGGCGATAGCCCATTCGATTCGATTGAGGAGTTACTTCATATGGTTGAGTCAGAAAACATTCTTGGCTTTGCGTCGTAAAATCAGTAAATTGTGCACCGCGAATGACGCGAATCGTTTTTGGTGATCCGTAAAAATAGGCACGAAGCCCAAATGAAATTCCCCAGCTCATCGCTATAAAAGGAAGAAGTGTTTTGTTCTTATAGAATCGCAACAACTCAAGCTTTCGCCCTGATTCCCGAAGCAAAAGCACATCTCCTTTTTGCAAAGCTCTTCCTTGAAAACCTCCGATACGTGCAAGTAAATACGTGGATTGGCTGTTCATCACCTTGGGAAGATGAAAACCTCCGGCCACAGCCAAATAAGCCCGACATCCTACGCGACAATGCCCGATCGTAAGTACACTGCCTTGTTTAACCAAAATAGGGCGCCATAACGGTACTTCCTGTCCATCGATGCTTGCTTCAAACTCCCCGCCACATATTGCAATCAATGCATCTTCCTCAAAAGCAAGTGTTGGACCAATTAACGTCATCTCCAGCGCACCTTCCGATTCTTCATTTCCGACAAGAATGTTGGCGATGCGATGCGCAAATTGGTCCATTGCCCCGCTCACAATCACGCCGTCCTTTTGGAAACCAAATCGACCTAAATCTTGAATCGTAGTTAGTAATCCACTACGAATAACACGAATCCCCATTGTTCTCCTCCTGAAGCTGCTTATATTCTTCCCTCGTTATCGCTTGAAAGCGAACACGGTCTCCAGTTTGTAGTAAACTCGGCTGAGGATGATGTGGACGGAATAATTGGAGCGGTGTTCTTCCGATTAATTGCCATCCTCCTGGGCTTTCAATCGGATATACTCCCGTTTGCATTCCGGCGATGCCAACAGATCCAGCAGGAATATGTAATCGTGGCGAATTTTTCCGCGGTGTGGCAATTTTTTCTGACATGCCGCCTAAATAAGCAAATCCCGGCGCAAATCCAATCATGTACACAAGATAATGACCGTTCGTATGAATATCGACCACTTCTTCAGGTGTTAATTGATTTCTTCTCGCTACTTCTTCTAAATCCGGTCCAAACTCTCCTCCATAACAAACAGGAATCACGACTTCATTTCCTTGAGGAGTATTGGCAGACTCTAATGACGAAAGGATATTTTTCAGTACGGTACAAATTCTTTCAAAAGGAAGAACCTCTATATCCGATTTCCGGTTTGTATTTTTTGCGAACTGTACTGGATCATAATAGACGGTAACAGTTGTATAGGCAGGAACGACCTCAATAATTCCCTCGACATGATGCTCTGTAAAATAGGTAGCAACTTGGCGAACTCGTTGATGAACATCGGGAGTAATTTGTTCGCCAAATTTGATTACTAACGCATTCTCACTAAGCGGTATCAGCTCATAGCTCAACATTTTTTCCTCCAATAAAACCAAGTGCTTTTGAAATTTGTTCTGCTGCATGTTTTAATTGTGGAACTAATTGTTCAATATAAGAAGGCTGAAAGCGATTTTCCGGTCCGACGACACTTAATCCTGCTACAACCTTTCCTTCGTGATTAAAAATCGGAACAGCAACAGCAGAAGAATAGTCGGCTAATTCCGAATGGCTCACCGTATATCCTTTTTCCTTTGCTTCATTTATCACAGTCTTTAATTGCTCACGATCAACAATCGTTTTTGAGGCAATTGGGATCAATTCGACATGGTCAAGATATTTCTTTTGCTCTTCACTTGGCATAAAGGCAAGCAGCACGCGCGGACAAGCTCCAGCATAAAGCGGGGCTCTTCTTCCTACCCTTGTATACACTCGAACGGGTTCTGATGTTTCTACTTTTTCTACATAAATTGCTTCATCGCCATCCTTAATGACTAAGTTAACCGCTTCATTCGTTTCTTCTTTTAATTGCTTCATAATTGGCAATGCTGCTTTTCGAACATCCAATCGTTCTGCAACTAAACAGCCAAACTGCAATAAGGACAACCCAAGTTCATAAGCTTCCCCATCTTTTTTTAGAAAGCCGCTTGCCACTAATGACTGAATCATCCGGAAAACCGATGTTTTTGGCAGTTTTGTCAGCTTCACCATTTCTTGCAGCGTCAGCTGTTCATGTGTTATAAACAATTGCAATAGTTCGAGCGTTTTTACTACCGTTTTATTCATAAAAATCCCCTTTTGTTCCGAATAACGAAATAAATGTTCCGAAAAATGAATATTTTTTATAATCCATTATATTTATCGATAAAATAAAAATCAATGAGAATTTACGAATTATATAAGTTCAGCAAAGATTTTTGCATCTTAGTAATTATGTTGCTTATCGACGACATGTATACATTTGCTCAATGAATGGGATGTAAAACAGTTGAGCTTATATAGTTAATAAGCTCTCTTCTCTAGAGTGGAGAAAATGCGCAAGGATAGGGGAGATGTTTAAATTATAATAAAATAATAAAGGAATCTAGCTTAATTTATAAAGCTGATTCCTTTTGCAATCCATTTCTTCGTTATAATATTCCAAATTGTTCCTCGCGTAAATTTGTAATAAACATATGCCCTGGTGCATGGGTAATCATCAATTCCGGCTTCACTTGCATCGCTACCGCTTGTGGTGTCACTCCACATGCCCAAAACACTGGGACTTCCCCATCATTTATAGGAACAGGGTCACCAAAATCCGGCTTCTGCAGATCGCGAATGCCAATGGATGCAGGATTCCCAATATGAATAGGTGCTCCGTGAACAGCTGGAAAACGACTCGTTACCTGAACGGCGCGCACGACATCTTTTTCCGGAATCGGACGCATGCTAACAACCATAGGACCTTCGAAACGTCCAGCTTTCACACAAGGAATATTCGTTTTATACATCGGCACATTACTTTCGCATTCGATATGGCGAACCGAAATTCCGTTATCCAGCAAAGCCTTTTCGAAAGTAAAACTGCAGCCAAGCAAAAAAGCAACCATATCATCTTCCCAATAGGAAACAATATTATCGACTTCTTCAACTAATTCGCCGTTTCGATAGATTCGATATTTCGGGAGATCCGTTCGTAAATCAGCGTCAGGAGCAACGAGCTGCGGAACCGGAGAACCCGGCTCTGTTACATCAATAACCGGGCAAGGTTTGGGATTGCGCTGGCAAAATAATAAAAATTCAAAAGCCAGATCCTTTTTTAAGATAACTAGATTGGCTTGCGTGTAGCCATTGGCAAGACCTGCGGTAGGCTGCCTCCATTCGTTTTTGCGAATATAGTCACGAACCTTAGACGGGTGGGCAGTTGATAATTCGTTCATTTCTCTCTTTTTTCTCCTTTCATATGTAGGTTGGCGCTTTCATTTTAAAGGAAATTTCATGCAAGGGCTATTTTGCTCTAAGGTCTCTATCTAGCACCAAGGGGTTATAAATACCATCATTTTACTCTATTAACTCACACTTCACAACCTGTGAATCCGAATTGGTGATGAACCACTTTTTATAGATTTTATAAAAAATTAACATAAAACCTTCCCAACGCCTAAATAATTTAAAAACGCTGCCTTCAAAGAACTCTTTCAAGAATCTTTAAGGGCAGCTTTTTTAACTCAAATGAAGGCAAATGGCGGGCTGTTAACCGAGATGATCCTTATCAACACCTGAAACTAAACTGTTTTAGCAACAGCCGTCCACATCGCAAACAAATCCTTCCATCGCTTCAACAGAGCGTTGTTTACTTAATTCATCATAATCGGGCGAGGAGACCCCGACTTCTAAGCAAGAGCGAAAGTCGGGGAGGAATCACCCTTCCTCCTTTCGATTAATAATGTGCTCGCATGCTCCACTTTTTTTAGTTTCTTAACACTTGCCGAAGCATGGATTCTTGTGCCATCTAACAACCGAAGATCGAAATATCCGCTACTTCTTCTGCCGAACACAAAACATTCTTGGCGATGGTACATCACTTTGTCAAATAGCTGAAACCCTTTGACCAACCGTTCCGCCTTATTGGCTTTCCTTTTTCCGCCTTTTGATATGGTTGCTTTGTGTAGTTGACGGTTATTTTTGCGAACAAATTTCAACAGAAACACCGTGTCGCTCGGTGTGGCAAGAGGATTCCCACTGATACAACGAGCATCGACCATGTGCGTTTTTGCCAATCTATGCACAATACGAGTGTGTTTGGTGATATATCCATACGTGTGCTTCGCATGCGGATACACTTTCTTTAGTCCATTCCAGATGAACCAACGCATCATGGACATGTGGGAAGCGTCTTTCAACGAAGGGAATCTCCGCTGTATTTCGTGTTCTAATCCCTCTCGATGAATCCTATCGTGGCAAGTTTTGCACAGTGTAAGGAGATTACTCGGAGAATCGCCACCCGTCTTTCTGCTTTCGATATGATGGACATTCAGTACAGGGTCTTTCAACTTTCCTTTGCACCATTGGCATGTATGACCGTCTCGATACAATACATACTCCCTCACATTCCAAAAGCCCAATTGCTCTCCTTGTTGATATGCTGCACCTTGAATATCAGGATTCTTTATCTTTTGAGTATCAAATTGCGCCACTTCAACGGTGATATGGGTAATCGGAAGCAGCGAATGTACCCATTTGACTAATTTGATATGACTCTCCACTTTATGCTGAATCGAAGGGGCTAACCAACCGTTTGGCTTCTTACGATTCAAAAATCGGGCTTTTCGATATCTTGTTTTTCGATTTCTTCGGCTTCTGCGAAATTGCCTCCTCGTTGCTAACAATTCTTGAATGTCCGTACGCAATTGTACTTCTGCTTCCAAAAGCACCTGATTTTTTGTGGTAGCGGATAGCCCCACATGTTTTGCTCCTGCGTCTACACCTAAAGAAATAGGTTGCTTGTATCCGCTACTACCGTATAGTAGTTGAATCGTGAACGGGGTTCTTTTTACTACTTTTGCTTTTTTGTTTGTTAACAATATCCTTGCTTTTCTTGGCGAGCACGGCATCAATGGTTTCCCATGCTTATTGATCACGTACACGAACAAGACGTGTACCTCCTTTCGCGGAGTGTTCTTCCTCTTCCCCCATGTTGGAAGGGCTTGTGATGTTGACAGCACCGTCCCTACCCATCAGGACTTTTAACCATCAACGACAGTGGCTACGAACTAGAGGAGCATTCGTAGGTGTCATGACCCAACCAACGTAGTCCTCGAAAGACTTGGGGTAGTCAACTAGGGCTTTTTACAAGCCCCCACTTCAAAAGCCCAAGGCTTTAAGTGGTGGGTAGTTGACTTGGCTTAGGTCTTAGTTCAAAAGGCATCCACTCAATGTTAACATCTTTATTTTGCACAGCATCTTCCAGTGGTTTTTTGGCTAGAAAACAATATGGACAAACATAGTCGGAATATACTTTTATACTCAATGTCATTAAAAAACCTCCACAATTTCAACTCATTTTTGTATCTCAAATATACATCTTTCAATTCTTTATGTCGAATCATATGCTTCCTTAATTTTTCATTGAAACCTATCGTAAATTCTTCCTATAACACGAGTGTTGATTATCCATTATTTTACTTTTGTTTTTGCTAACATAAAATTGAGCCACTTCGCTCGTAAAAACGTGAGCCACTCCATTTCCAGCGAAAACACCGTCTTGATATGGAGTGAGAGGCATGATAGGCTTGTTGCCTATCGAAACACCTTGATGTGTCGCCTTTCGAGTGAAATCATGCCTCTAGAGGCTCCATGTCAAGACGCCCCAGATTTACCATTTGTCAATTTTTAAGTGGCTCACAAGGATGTAATCGGAGTGGCTCAAAATTCAATTAGCAAATACAACTTTATGATGATAATCGTCAGTCAAAGTATTCTTGCCCCTTTGGAAGAGACTGCGAAAACAGCCGTGCCTAGTCCATGTTCGGACATATCGTGCTGGTGAACGACTTGAATTTCAACGCTAAACACCTCCCTAAAATTATGAAAGGATTACCTATAATCAACAGGCAATCCTTTGCTTCGGCATATATACGTTTACGCCCACCACATTTCACTGAGCGTTTCTTTAAAGAGAATTCCTTTTAGCAAATTTACTGCTTTACTTAATCCTTCATCAATAGAGGCAAGCATGTCTTCATGTTCAATAGAAAGAACATAATCATATCCTACTGCCCGTAAAGCACTTACCATATCTTTCCAAAACTTTTCGCTATGGCCATAGCCCACAGATCGGAATGTCCAAGCGCGATCTAAAATTCTGCTGTAGTGCTTTGTATCTAGTACACCGTTTACTCGAATATTAGCTTGATCTAAGTACGTATCTTTTGCATGAACATGGAAGATCGCATTTTCCCGTCCCAGCTTTTTAATCGCTTCTACCGGATCAATCCCTTGCCATACTAAATGACTCGGGTCGAAGTTAGCACCGATACTAGGACCTACATGTTCCCTTAATTTTAATAAAGTTTCCGGATTATATACGACAAACCCCGGATGCATTTCAAATGCAATTTGATTTACTCCATGTAATTGCGCAAATTTCGCTTCTTCTTTCCAATAAGGAATAACGACTTCATTCCATTGCCAATCTAATAGTTCTAAATATTCAGGAGGCCAAGAACATGTAACCCAATTCGGATATTTTGCATTCGGATGATCTCCAGGACATCCGGAAAAACCATTAACGACAGGAACGCCTAGACGCTCTGCCAACAATATCGTTTTTCTCCATACTTCATGGGATTGAGTTGCAAACTTCTTATCGGGATGAAGTGGATTACCATGGCAGCTAAGCGCACTAATTGTTAAGCCTCTACTTTCTATCGCACGCTGGAAAGTTCTTATTTTTTCCGGATTTTCCAACAGTTCATCTGGATTACAATGGCTATTCCCTGGGTAATTGCCAGTACCTAACTCGATTGCTTCAATACCCATCTCGCATATCTTATCCAGCATGTCTTCGAATGCTAGGTTTTGATAAAGAACGGTAAACACGCCTAATTTCATCGGAGCACCTCCTGTCCTGTTTCTACTTTGACCCATCTTTTTTCTTCATTACTCTTTACAATCGCTTCGATTAACTGCATAATGCGGTGGCCATCTTCTATCGTCGCAAAAGAGGATGCCGATACATTCGGATATGTTTTTACCGCTGTATAAAAATCAATAAATAAATTCTTTAACCCATCCGGCCAGCCCTCTTGATGCCCGCCAGGATAGTGAGCAAGAGCAGCGGCAACAGGGGATAACAACGATGGATCGCGCATAAGCTCCATGTTCCCTCCATCCCGCCTGCCAATCCATAATTTATTCGGCTCTTCTTGATTCCAATAAAGCGTACCTTGTTTTGCAGCAATTTCAAACGTAAGGTAGTTTTTTCGTCCAGCATTTACCTGCGATACAACAAATGCTCCATGAGTCCCGTCTTCAAAATGAACGATCACACTTCCGCAGTCTTCACTGTCAATTTGTATTTCTTCAAACGCTTCTTGGCCTCTGCTTTGGAACGTTTCTACCTCACCAATCGGTTTTTTTCGTACGGGATGCACGGTCTTTAGATCTGCGAATACTTCGACAATCTTTTTATTAAGCACATATTGAACGGTATCACACCAATGTGAGCCGATGTCAGCAATAGCGCGGGATTTACCGTTTCTCTTTGCATCTAGCCGCCAGTTATAATCGGTATCGTACAGAAGCCAATCTTGAAGATACGTCCCATGCACAAGATGCACAGGTCCGTATTCCCCTTTATCAATAAGCTCCTTTGCCTGAGCCACTAATGGATAATGCCGATAGTTAAAACATACTCCGGCTACTACATGTTTCGATTTAGCCAACTCCACTAATTCGCGGGATTCTTCACTCGTCATCGCTAATGGCTTTTCCGATAATAGATGCTTCCCTTTTTCTAACACTTTTTTGTTCACGGTATAGTGCAAATAGTTTGGCGTGCAATTATGAACAACGTCTACTTCCGAATCTTCAATTAACTCGTCTACACTCCCATAAAAATTCGGAATGGAAAACTGTTCTGCCATTCGTTTCGCCTTTTCTAATGCGCTGCCGCTAATAGCAACCACTTCAACGCCACTTAATCGCCTTAATGCTTCTATATGCGATTTTGCTGAAAAACCAGTACCAATAATCCCTACTTTAATCAGCGACATATGCTTCCTCCTATTTTTTCAATGTTTTTCTTCCAAATGCCACTGCTAAAATAATAATGAGTCCTTTTACAATCATTTGTTGGCTAACATCCAATCCCATAATGATTAAACCGTTGTTAATAGTACCAATCATTAAAGAACCGATGACCGTACCAATAACTGTACCAACCCCGCCAAATAAACTTGTTCCACCGAGGATAACAGCGGCAATAACTGATAACTCATCCCCTTCACCAAACGTAAATCTTCCTGCATGCATCCGACCTGCATATAGCAGTCCGGCAAATCCCGCCATTAAACCTGATCCTACAAAGACAAGAAATTTAATTTTCGACGTTTTCACGCCAGTAAATTTGGCAGCCATCTCGTTCCCGCCAGTTGCCAATGTCTGTCTTCCAAACGCTGTTTTCTTCAAAATAATATGACCAATCACCGTAATAACGAGCGTCCATACTAGTAAAATAGGGATGGATCCAATATCCCCTGAACCGAATAAAAAGTTAAACGTGGAGTGAACAATCGGAACTGGAGCGGTATCGGTAATCCACATTGCTAATCCTTTGACAATCCCCATCATCCCTAATGTTACAAGGAAAGAAGGAATGGCTACCTTCGTGATAAGAAGACCATTGACTACTCCGATCACTAATCCTGTCCCTAATCCGACAGCTACTCCTCCTAACAGCCCTAACCCTGCTTTCAGCGCTAATGCAGCTGTCAATGAAGCAAGGGCAGTAATGGAACCAACAGAAAGATCAATTTCACCGGTGCTAATGACAAACGTCATCGCTACTCCCATAATCGAGATCATTGCCGTTTGTCGTGCGATATTGAGCAAATTGGATGTTGTCAAAAATCCGTCGTCATACAACGTAACAGAAAAATAAATGATCACACCGATGAACGCAATATATACAATATAATCGCGCCAATCCACTCCTTTAAACCGTTTTGCGAAACTAACACTGTTTTGCAATTTTACTTGCTCGTTTAGCTTAATGTCCTTGGATGGCATGTTGGAGAACCTCCTCTGAATGAATCTCTTTCCGTTTGAGCTCCTTGACAACCTCTCCTCCATGAACGACGATAATTCTGTCACTTACGGCAAGAAGTTCTTGTAGCTCTGAAGAAATCACTAAAACCGCTTTTCCGCTATCTGCTAACTTTCGAATAATATCCATAATTTCCGTCTTTGCACCAATATCTACACCGATGGTTGGTTCATCTAAAACCAAAATATCAGGATTATTCGCTAGCCATTTTGCTAAAACGATTTTCTGTTGGTTTCCTCCGGATAACAATCGCACTGTTTTAAAAATGTCATCTGTCTTAATATTTAACGTTTTAACAAACGTTTCCGCTATATCGTTTGCTTTTCGATTATCTAGGAAGATGCCTCTTTTAATTTTTGAAAGAATTGGTAAAATAATATTTTCCTTTACACTATGCTGCAGTATTAATCCTTGCATTCTTCGATCTTCCGGAATAAGCGCTATACCAACATTGATCGCATCCACAGGATCTTTAATCGTACATTTTTTCCCTTTAACAAAAATTTCTCCACCATCAATTGGATCAATTCCAAAGATGGCCCGAACCATCTCTGATCTTCCGCTTCCCATGAGTCCGGCAACACCAAGAATCTCCCCCGGATATAATCGAAAGCTAATATTTTTGACTTTCGTCCCCGAGGCAAGATTTTTTACTTCTAATACTGGAGTTCCTTCTGTTGAATAAACTCTTTCCTTCCACTCAAACGCTTTATCCAAATCTGCGCCTACAATATGTTGAATGACCGTTTCCATGCTTATCTCGTCGCAATTTTCCGTCGTAATTTTTTTACCGTCACGTAAAACCGTAATTCGGTCACAAATTTGGAAGATTTCATCCATGCGATGTGATATATAAATGATAGAGATCCCTTTTTCTTTCAATTTATGAATAATATCAAAAAGAACCTCTGTTTCTTTTTTCGTTAAAGAGGAAGTTGGTTCATCCATGATTAAAATTTTTGTGTTTTGCGATAACGCTTTAGCAATTTCTGTCATTTGCCAATATCCAACACCGAGATTGGCAATCACATCGGTTGGTTCGACATCTACTTCTAATTCTTTTAATAGCTCCTTCGTTTTTTCATTACATAACTTTTCATTGAGAAATCCTATCGAATTTTTTGGTTCACGTGTCAAAAATATATTTTGAGCAACCGTTAATGTTGGTACTAAACTGAACTCTTGGAAAATCATTGATATATAATTTCTTTTCGCATCTTCCGTATTATTGATCGAAACTTTTTTTCCTTCAATGAAGATTTCACCTTCATCCGCCGTATAAACTCCGGTTAATATTTTCATCAATGTGGATTTTCCAGCACCGTTTCCTCCCATCAGTGCGTGAACTTCTCCTTTGTGGAGTGAGAAGTTGACGGAATCGAGCACTTTAATCCCATTAAAAGACTTTGAAATTCCTTCCATTGATAATAGAGGCTGTTGCATTATAATCACCTTCTTTTTTATTGGGGGCTACTTTCGTGAAAGTAGCCCCCAAAATTCCTAGTTTACACTTAACGATGTCTCATTTAAGCTGATCCACATACCTTTTTCAGCAGATTCTAAAATGGCGTCGCAAATAACGGCGATACGATAACCGTCATAGAAGTTTGGTGAAACTTCCGTATCTTCGACAATCGATTTGAGGAAATCGTAAATTTCAATAATTTTTGTTTCACCGTATCCGATCCCTAGAGCTGGAATCGGCCATAACCCTTCACCATATGGATGGGCAGGTCCTGTGTAAACGGTTCTAAATCCTTTACTATCGCTTGGATCATCGGCAAAGCATACTTGTAATTCATCGCGCCGTTCATAGTTAAAGTATAACGAGCCTTTTTCACCATGGATTTCAAAGGTTAGGAAGTTGTTGCGTCCCCAAGCATTTCGGGTCGCTTCGATGCTACCAACGGCACCGTTTTCAAATTTTAATAAGGTCGAGAACTCATCATCGACATCAACTATTCCTTTAGGAGTATCAGCTTGTCCTTTCACTGTACCTAATTTATCAACACCACCAGTTTGAATCGGTCTTTCCGGCACCCATGTTTTTGTGATGGCCATTACCTCTGAAATTTCTCCTACAAGATAGCGTGCAAAGTCAATAACGTGTGTACCGATATCTCCTAACGCTCCCGAACCCGCGACCTTTTTCTGAAAACGCCATGACAATGGAGAGTTAGGATCCGCTGACCAGTCTTGCAAGTACGTACCGCGAAAATTAAGGATTTTACCGATTCTCCCTTCTTCAATATACTTTTTAGCAAGAGCCACAGCTGGAGTTCTTCTGTAGTTGAACGCAACCATATGCTTAACGCCTGCTTCCCTTACCGCATCCCACATTTTCTTTGCTTCCTCAGCGTTTCGTGCTAACGGCTTTTCGCAAATAATATGTTTTCCAGCTTTCGCAGCTGCAATAGCAATTTCCGCATGAGAGTCATTTGGTGTTACAATATCTACGATGTCAATGCTTGGATCTTCGATAACATCTCTCCAATTAGCAGTGTAATTTTCATAGCCGAAACGTTGAGCAGCTTCTTTTGCCAACTCTTCTGTTACATCGACTACAGTTTTACGATAAGGAATTCCCGGAGCTGGCCAAAAGAACATTGGCATTCCAGCGTATGAAAGTGAATGCGCTTTCCCCATAAATCCTGCACCAATCATCGCAACGTTAAATTTTTTCATAGCACAAAAACCTCCTAGTTAATCTTTTTATTTTGCTGCATTTTGGATGGAATCAGGAGCATCTTTATGATAAACAAGCTTCCATGCATCTAACACATTTTCTTTTGTTACTTTTAATGATGGCACTGCCACATAAGGCGGAGCTTGTTTTCCAAGCAACGCATAACCAGCTAAAATAGCTTCAGCTATGCCTTGGTCATATGGAAGTTGTGCTCCTAATCCTTTCACGATGCCACCAGAAGCAATCTCTAGTGCCACGTTCGTTCCTAAATCAATTGTAGTAATCACTAAATCATCGCGTCCAGCTGTTCTCGCCGCGGCTAATGCTCCTTCAGCAGGTACATCCCAAACCGCGAAAATACCGTCTAAATCTGGATGTTTCGTTAACATACCAGACGCTACTTTTTCTCCATCATTCGGAGCTGTAATACCGCCCCGCGCTACAATTTTGATGTCAGGATACTTTTCTTTGATTGTCTTTTCAAACGCTTCTGTCCTCTGTTTTGTGACAAAGAAGTCTGCGTCATGGAAAATAACACCGATTTTCCCTTTACCGTTTAGTTTATCCGCCATAATTTCTGCAGCTGCTACTCCATTTCCATAGTTATCAGCTGAAACAACACTGACATAATCTTTGCCTGCTGTTAACCCTTGAGGAGCATTATCCATAAATACGAGTTTTACACCTGCTTCTGCTGCTTTTTTGTATGCTTCGGCAGTAGAAACTGGATCAACCGGAATGCTGACTATAATATCCGGTTTTTTTGCTAACACCGTTTCAATATCAGAAACTTGCTTTTCTGCTTTAAAATTCGCATCTGTTACCGCTACTACTTCGATCCCCATCTTTTTAAACGTTGCTTTTAGACCATCAATTTGCGCTGTTGACCAGTCATTCCCAGCATAGTGCATCACAATAGCTGCTTTATATTTCCCTTCTTTAATCTTCTGCACTTCTTCTTCCGTTAATTGTAATGTTTTTGCAGAAATCGCTGTTTCACCATGAGGACCCTTACTTAAAATTTGTTGATCCCCAGAAATTTCCGGGTTAATGGTAATTGGCCCCGATGTTGTGCTCTCTCCTGTTTCCTCTACCTTTCCGCCATCGGATGGTTTACTAGAAGAATTGGTAGCGTTTTCTTTTTGGCTGCAACCAACAAGAGCAACGATGCTAAGAAGCAAGACGACAATCAACATGGAAAAAAACTTTTTCATACAACCCTTCCCCCTTCATTAGATGCTAAAGATTAAACTTTCTTAAAAACGCTCTGCTAATTTCCGCGCCTTTTTTCGGATCTGGATAACTATCTAATTCTACAGTAATCCATCCATCATAATTTATTTCTTCTAACGCTTTTATCATTTCATCAAAGTTTTGATGCCCTTCTCCTAAAGGTAGAAATTGACCGTTGTCATAATCTTTGAAATGGATATACTTAATACGAGACGAATATTTTTTGATCACCTCAACCGGATCGCCGCCCCCAGCTTCTATATGAGCTGTATCGGGACATAAATAAATAGACGTCAAACTCATCAGTTTATCCAACTGTTCCGGAGACTCAACAATCGTTCCTAAATGAGGATGATAACTTGGAATTAAACCATATTTTTCTGCAATCGCTACAACTTTATCAAGGGCATGTCCTAAATCGATGTAATCGCTTTCCAAAATGCCATTCGTTCGAATTGCGCCGCCTCCAACCACAAAATGTGTTGCACCTAACTCGGATGCGAAAGCAGCAACTTTTTCCATCTTTAATAATTCTTCCTCTAAAATGTCAGGGAAAATAAAATTCGCGCCTGAATACACACCAATAAGATCCAATGAATGATCAGCCATCAATTTCTTCAATTCTTCTTTTTTATCTATATATTGCATAAGATTTCCATCAAAAATTTCAAATCCTGTATACCCAGTTGCAGCAATATCTTTTAATGCTTCTTCTGTTGAACCATTTGCAAGATAGTAAAGATCCTTAACAGATGTAACACCTGCAGGGTGGCCGACTACTCCTCCCCAAGTATTTGTTTGATAACCTAGTTTCATCATTACTACCTCCATTCGAGTTTGATTTGTTTAGGTCATTTACACAACTATACCGGACGTATAGAAATTTCACCACCTCCTCAAGTAAATAAATGTAATCGATTACATTGAAAAATGTTTAAAAAAGATAATTTGTAGGTTTTAAAATGTAATGGATTACATTTTAAAACCTATCTCAACATACTTTTTGCAAGTGTCACGAATAATAAGTCGATCTCTCAATATATACTGATTTTTTTCTAATTGACTGTAGTTGAGCAATTTCGATAACAATAATTACCATTTAAAAAGAGACAAACAGGGCACCCCTTAGGCGACATGGAGCTGTTTTTTCACAACAT
>NZ_JACHEP010000019.1 GCF_014201465.1 Anoxybacteroides tepidamans
TTTCGCCATCTTCTTTTCCGATCCGAATGTTTTTAAATGTCGTCACAATCCCAACAATAAGCCCGATGATCGCAAAAAAATTATACGGCAAGCTCGCTACAAAAAGATGGTACGCGGATATATCGATTCCGTTCTGACGCAATGCCCCTTCCACAACGGACGTCATAAAGCCGACAAAAGCTGTTGCAATCGGTAACAATACAATAATTGGCTCCGTTGAAACATCAATAATATAAGCCATTTTTCGCTTATCAATGTGAAATTTTCCGATTAGCGATTTCATGACTGGACCAATCAGCATAATTCGGAACATTGGGGTAAAAAACGTAAATGGAATCGTAAACCATATAAACAAAAGCATGCGCCGTTTCGAATGAATTTTCCTGCTAATCCATTGGACAAATCCTTTCATTCCACCTGTAATTTGCATCATGCCAATGAGCGCGCCGAACAGATAAAGAAAAGCGATCACTTTCATATGTTCGATTTCCGTAGCTGTCTGCAATAACGCATCTACCGCTCGCTCGATCGAACGAAGCCAATGACCTTCTAAGCAAAATGCTCCGACAAGCAGTCCAACAACAAGCCCCGGTAGTATTTCCCGAAGCCAAATCGCAAGTGGAATGACAATAAGAAATGGCAATAATGAAACCCATGTTCCTTCCAATATGTCCAACTCCTTTCGTTAGAAGGATGGCCATAAACATGAAAAACTATTACTTAAGTTATTGATCATTTAGAACATAGTTTCAATAAAATTTAATAAACAATAAAAACCCGCACTTGCCTGTATGGCTAATGCGGGTTAATGCGTTCTGCGTGCAAAATCGACAAAGCGAAATTTATCAAGCCGATGCCTTGATTCAGTAAACTGGAATAAACTCGCATCTTCCAAGTATACAAAATTTTTCACAACAACGACATGCTCGTATCCGTTTAAATCCAAGTATTTTCGATCTTCATCTGTGACTTGATCGACAAACATTTCTTTTTTGGCAAAACTGATTTTTAATTTCAATTCCTTTTCGATATATTCGTAAATCGAGTCCTCACAAATATCGCGCGTTAACAAAGGAACAAATTTCCGATGAAAAAAATCTTTATCTAAAATAATTTTTTCACCTTCGATTTCCCGAGAACGAATTACTTTCCATACTTCGTCTTTGTTTGGCACACTTAAATGTTTTCGTATATATTCGTCCGGTTTTACGATTTCTAATTCGTGTACAATCGTTCGTGCCGGTTTTCTCATTTTTTGAGCTAATTCTTTAAAACTTACTAATCCAGATACAGGAAAATCATACTTCCCGACATCAAGAACGATCGAACCTTTTCCTTTGATTTTTTGAATATAGCCGTGCTCGGACAAAAGATTTAACGCTTTACGAATCGTTTCCCGCGATGTTTGATATTGCTGCGATAATTCATTTTCAGACGGCAGTTTATCATTCGGTTGAAACGTCCCTTTGCGAATTTGAAGCAAAAGATCATTATAAATCGCTAAAAATTTATTTTCTTTCATGCGCATCACCGACTTGTATTGTATCATTTTGTTAAGTGATACACAATCGATTCGTAAGGACGCAATACCATTTGTTGAAAATGTTCAGGTACGTCCTCGTAATTCGACAGCAAAACACGGCTCATATATCCGCTAATATCGGAATCATCAGGTAACATAAATATCGTTTCGTTGCTAAAAAAGTTGTTAACAACAAGAAGTTTCTCATTGTTCCCGTTTCGTACATATGCGAAAATCTGCGGGTGATCTTCTAGTAATAGTTGATAATCACCAGTTGTAATAATGTCATACTCTTTTCGCAATTGAATAAGGCGTTGGTAATGGTAAAAAATCGATGTCGAATCCTCTAGTGCTTTTTTTACATTAATTTCTTTAAAATTCGATGCGACGCGAATCCAAGGAGTGCCTGCCGTAAAGCCAGCATGTTCGCTGTCATCCCACTGCATCGGTGTGCGCGAATTGTCACGCGATTTACGCTTTAAAATTTCGAGTACTTCTTCCTCGGTTTTCCCCTGCTCCTGTAAAATTTTATACATATTTAACGTTTCAACATCGCGATAATCCTCAATCCGATCGAATTTCGGGTCCGTCATGCCAATTTCTTCACCTTGGTAAATATACGGCGTGCCTTGCATCATATGAATCACTGTCGCAAGCATTTTGGCTGATTCTTTACGATATTTTCCATCATCGCCATAGCGCGAAACGATTCGAGGCTGATCATGATTGCACCAGAACAAAGCGTTCCAGCCGCCGCCTTTGTTCATTTCTACTTGCCAAGTTGATAAAATTCTTTTTAATGCCAAGAAGTCAAAGTCGGCAACCGCCCACTTCTCTCCGTTTGGATAATCGACTTTTAAATGATGGAAATTAAACGTCATATTTAATTCTCTGCGTTCTGGATTTGTATATTGAACGCAATGGTCAATCGTTGTCGACGACATTTCGCCAACGGTCATCATGTCATATTTTGAAAACACTTCGCGATTCATTTCTTGCAAAAATTCGTGAATGCGCGGACCGTCTGTGTAAAATTTGCGGCCGTCCCCTGGTGGTACAGATCCGTCATCGTCTGGAAAACGTTGATCTTTCGAAATTAAATTAATGACATCTAAACGAAAACCATCGACCCCTTTTTTTAACCAAAAGTGCATCATATCATACAGTTTTCGCCGCAACTCCTCATTCTCCCAATTTAAATCCGCTTGTGTAACATCGAACAAATGCAAGTAATATTGGCCTGTATGCTCATCATATTCCCATGCCGAACCCCCAAATTTAGATTGCCAATTGTTAGGCTGTTTGCCATCGCGCCCGTCTTTCCAAATGTAGAAATGACGATATGGATGATCTTTGGACGATCTTGCTTTTTTAAACCATTCATGTTCAGTCGATGTATGATTGACGACAATATCCATCATGATTTTAATGTTACGTTTATGCGCTTCTTTTAGCAGCTGTTCAAAATCTTCCATCGTTCCGTATGGCTCATATATCGCAAAATAATCGCTAATATCATAACCGTTATCGCGCTGCGGCGATTGATAGATCGGAGTCAGCCAAATGACGTCAATACCTAATGTTTTTAAGTAGTCCAGTTTTTCAATAATTCCTTGCAAATCTCCGATCCCATCTCCATTCGTATCTTTAAAACTTTTCGGATAAATTTGATAGACAACTGCTTTTTTCCACCACGGTTGTTTGTCCACTTCAATACCACCTCTCACTTGCTGACAAAAACGATACCATTGGTGTCGCGATTCAAACACCAATGGTATCATCATCGTTATTTTGTTTCTTTCTTGAACTTGCCAAATACGTATGTTAATACGAACGGAATGACAATCGCGAGCGCCATTCCGATGAAAAACGGCATCCATTTTTGCGGAACGATGGATAAAAAGCCAGGAAGGCCTCCCACACCGATAGACGGCGCTAATACTTTATTGATCGTAATGAACATCCCCGCAATCGCGGCACCCGTCATCGCGAAAATAAACGGATAGCGGAAGCGTAAATTAACCCCGAACATCGCTGGTTCGGTAATCCCAAGATACGCGGATACGGAAGAGGTAAAGGCAAGACCTTTTAATTTCTCATCTTTCGCCAAAAACATCATCGCGAGCGCTGCTGAACCTTGGGCGATGTTCGACATGACCAGAATCGGCCATAAAAATGTACCGCCCGTGCTAGAAATGAGCTGCAAATCAACCGGTAAAAACGTATGATGCATTCCCGTAACAACTAACGGAGCGTATAAAGCACCATATAAAAATCCGCCAATCGCCGGAACGTTATCAAAAATCGTGACGAATACACCCGTAATCGCGTTACCGATCGCAAATGTAATAGGACCGATCGCAATAAACGCTGAAAATCCGGTAATCAATAACGAAAGCGGAGCAACGAGCAACAATTGAAACGCGTCTGGAATTCGTTTCCGTAGATATTGTTCAATTTTTGCCAAAACATATGATGCCACTAAAACCGGCAATACTTGACCTTGGTAACCTACCTTTTGCACATCGAGTCCAAATAAATGCCATACAGGGATGTCGCCTTTTTCTTTCGCTGCTCCCCATCCCCATGCGTTTAACAAATCAGGGTGTACGAGCATTAGTCCGAGGACAATTCCTAATAATGGGCTACCGCCAAACTTCGTGACCGCCGACCAACCAATCAATCCTGGCAAGAAGACGAACGCCGTATTGGCGATTAAGTTAATCATGCTGGCAAGGTCGGCCCATTCTTTATGCACTTCAACAAACGATTTCCCTTCATAAAAAATGCCTGGCCCTGTTAGTACATTGTTAATCCCCATCAACAAACCGGCAGTGACGATTGCAGGTAAAATCGGGATAAAAATATCGGCTAATGTTTTAATCGCCCGCTGGAGCGGATTCAACTTTGCTTCTGCTGCATCTTTAATCTCTTGTTTCGTGGCTCGGCCTAGCCCTGTCATTTCAATCATTTCGTTATATACTTTATCGACAAGCCCCTGTCCGATGACGACTTGAAACTGACCGTTTGCTGAAAATGAACCTTTTACAATATCGATTTGTTCGAGCGCTTCTTTATTGACTTTTCCTTCATCTTTCAAAGCAAACCGTAGCCGGGTCACACAATGGGTCGCTGCGATAATATTTTCTTTGCCTCCTACTGCTTGGACAATTTGTTCAACTGATTGTTTATTCATTTTCCAAACCTCCAATTACTTCATTCGAAACAAATAAGACTTTCTCATCGTCACTTGCAATAACGCACTTTGACCGGCAATGCATCTTTCATAAGTAATCGGTTCCATATTTTCTGTTATTTCACTATTCGTAATAATCACTGGGGTTACAATACTGGCTGCTTTCTTTTTAATGAAACCGAGATCAAAAGAAAGCAATAAATCCCCTTTTTTTACTCTTTCTCCTTTTTTTACATGAACCATAAACCCTTCGCCATTCAACAATACTGTTTCTAACCCGATGTGAATAAGAATCTCCAATCCTTTAGATGATAAAAGGCCGATCGCATGTTTCGATTGAAAAATGTTAATGACTCGGCCGTCCACTGGTGATACCACCTTCCCCTCACTTGGTACAATCGCCACCCCGTCACCTAACAGCTTATGAGAAAACGTAGGGCTTGGCACTTCTTCAATTGGGATCACATTTCCATTTAACGGTGCAAATATCGTTTCTTCCCCTTGCCAGACGATCATATATAAGCCCCCTCTGAAGCGCTTACACAAACATGTATATACATGTTTGTGTACGGTTTTTATTTTAACTTGTATATACAAGTTGGTCAACAAAAAATTTCTGTTCAAAATGTAAAAAGCAAGCAGTCGACATATTGACCGCTTGCTTTTTATTTAGAAGGGCGGTTTGGCTAGCTGTTATGAAGCACAGCATACCGCTTAATTTCACGAATTAATGTTTCTTCCTGCTGATAAGAAAGAAGCAGCTGCAACCCGTAATAATAATCGTTGGCTATTTTTCTTTGCCATACTAACGTGCCTAAAAAACTAAACTCCACATCATTTAACATAAATGTCACTTCAATATGAATTTCTCTTAGGTGAGGGGGAATATTGAGAGGTGTCTTCATTCTCATCCCTCGCGGACTAATATCATGAATTTCCGCCGCTCCTTTGTCGCTTTCAATCTCTTTATCATCAATGCGCACAATGCGGAACGTACAAGGGAGCGGTTGTCCGAATTGATAGCGGAATGCTTCTTGTCGTTTAAATCGCACAAAAATCCCCTCTTTCCCAAAATATGGCAACATATCCCCATCTCTTCATGCTTTAGTAAAAACTAACCCTTATTATATATTCATTTCCTTCAATTGTGAATATCCAGCCACATTTCTTTTATTTCTCCTGCTTCTTCGCTGTCTATGACAAATATCCCGTTGCTATACCGGTCGGAAAGTTTCAATTGCGATAAATCAACCGCTTCTATTTCCCCCTTTTCCGTTCGCAATATGATATTACCGTTGTCGCTTTCTATCATAAGTGAGGCGACGATTCGGTGCGGGTTTGTTTTTAATTCGCGAAGCATGACAAGCCCTCGTTTTGCTCGCGATGATTTTTCAAACTCGCTAAGTGGCATTTTTTTGACCGCTCCCCGCTGTGTCGCAATGACAATCATTGGAGAATCCGCCGCAACAATTGGATAAGCGGCGACGACAAAATCGTGTTCTTTCAATTGAATGCCTTTCACTCCAGCAGCGCGCACGCCGATGGCACTCACTTCTTCTTCGCTGAACCATAAACCGTAACCTTGGTTCGTCACAAGGAATAAATCACGGCTGCCATCTGTTATATAGACGTTAATTACTTCATCGTTTTCTTTTAAGTTAATCGCTACAAGTGGACGGCCGTAACGCTGCACTTTATATTGTTTCATTTCGGTCCGCTTCACCATTCCTTGTTTCGTGATAAACATAAGATCGAGCGGCTGTTCAAAGTCTTTGACCGAAACAGCCGAAACAAGGTCATCGTCCCTGTCTAACGGAACAAGATTGGAAATATGCTGCCCTAATTCTTTCCAACGAATATCAGGCAGTTCGTGAACAGGACAATAAATATAGTTGCCCCGCCGCGTAAACAGAAGCAATACGTCCGTTGTATTCATCTCTAATTGTGCTAATAAACGGTCGGATTCTTTCATGCCGAAATCTTGGCCGTTTGACGCTGTATAGGAACGGAGGCTCGTCCGTTTGACATACCCTTCTTTCGTTACCGTGACGATGACGTCTTCTGCCGGTACCATCACTTCAAGGTTGATTTTTATCTCTTCGATTTCCTCTTGAATGATCGTTCTTCGCTCGTCAGCGTATGTCTTTTTTAGTTTTTTCAGCTCCGATTTAATCACCGACAGCAATTTTTTTTCGCTTGCTAAAACGGCCGTCAATTCGCTAATTTTTTTCGAAAGTTCTTCCGCTTCCTGCTTTAAAGCCGTAATGTCCGTATTCGTTAAGCGATACAATTGAAGGGTCACGATCGCTTCGGCTTGTGCCTCGGTAAAGGCGTATTTTGCCATTAATTGATCTTTTGCATCTCTTTTATCTTTCGAAGCACGAATCATTGCGATTATTTCATCAAGAATGGACAAAGCTTTCATTAATCCTTCGACAATGTGCTGGCGGTCATAAGCTTTTTTCAGTTCATAGCGCGAACGGTTTGCGACGACTTCTTTTTGATGTTCAATATACGCATCGAGCAATTCAGGAAGGCTCAACAGTTTCGGACGCCGCTCGTGAATCGCCACCATGTTAAAATTATACGGCACTTGCAAATCGGTATTTTTATATAAATAGTTTAAAATCCCTTCAGCATCGGCTTCTTTCTTTAATTCAATGACGATGCGGAGGCCGGTTCGGTCCGTTTCATCACGGACGTCGGAAATGCCGTCGAGTTTCCGATCAAACCGCAGTTCGTCAATTTTTTTGACAAGATTGGCTTTGTTGATTTCATACGGAATTTCCGTAATGACAATTTGTTGTTTGCCGCCTTTCGCTGACTCAATCACCGCTTTTCCACGGATGATAATTTTTCCTTTTCCCGTTTCGTACGCCTTTTTAATTCCGTCTTTTCCTTGAATAATGCCGCCGGTTGGAAAATCTGGTCCGTGCAAAACGGTCATTAACTCATCGACGGTGCAGGTTGGCTTGTCAATCCGCATGATAACTGCATCAATGACTTCGCCTAAATGATGCGGCGGAATTTCTGTCGCATACCCTGCGGAAATGCCGGTCGAACCGTTCACTAACAAATTCGGAAACATGGCAGGGAGCACGACCGGCTCTTGGCTTGTGTCGTCAAAGTTTGGCACAAATTCGACCGTCTCTTTTTCAATATCCCGCAACAATTCCGCGGCAATTGCTGATAGGCGCGCCTCCGTATAACGCATCGCCGCTGGAGGATCGCCGTCGATGCTGCCGTTATTTCCGTGCATTTCGATTAAAATATTGCGCAACTTCCAGTCTTGGCTCATCCGCACCATCGCTTCGTACACGGATGAATCGCCGTGCGGATGGAAGTTTCCAATCACGTTTCCGACCGTTTTCGCCGCTTTGCGGAATCCTTTATCAGCCGTATTTCCGTCCACATACATCGCATATAAAATCCGGCGTTGAACAGGCTTCAGCCCGTCGCGCACGTCGGGAAGCGCCCGTTCTTGAATAATGTATTTACTGTAACGTCCAAAACGGTCGCCTAATACATCTTCCAATGGTAAGTCTAACAATCTTTCTGTCATACTGTTCCCTCCTCTGCGACCGATACGTGTTCATTGTCTAAAATATTCGGATCATCCGCTAAACCGAATTGGACATTTGCTTCAATCCATTTGCGCCGCGGTTCGACTTTATCTCCCATGAGCGTCGTCACACGCCGCTCCGCTCTTGCGGCATCATCAATCCGCACTCGAATGAGCGTGCGCGTTTCTGGATTCATCGTCGTTTCCCACAGCTGATCCGCGTTCATTTCGCCAAGACCTTTATACCGTTGAATCGTATAGCCTTTGCCTAGTTTTTTGATCGCTTCTTTTAGTTGCTCATCGGTCCATGCATATTCCACCATTTCTTTTTTTCCGGTGCCTTTGCTAATTTTGTAAAGCGGCGGAAGGGCAATGTATACTTTTCCTGCTTCAATTAAAGGGCGCATATATCGGTAGAAAAACGTTAAAAGCAGCACCTGAATATGAGCGCCGTCCGTATCGGCATCCGTCATAATAATCACTTTGTCATAGTTAATATCTTCTAACGAAAAATCAGCTCCGGCGCCGCCGCCGATGGCATGGATAATCGTGTTGATCTCTTCATTTTTAAAAATATCCGCAAGCTTTGCCTTTTCCGTATTGATGACTTTGCCGCGCAATGGAAGCACCGCCTGAAAACGCCGATCGCGCCCTTGTTTTGCTGAACCGCCTGCCGAGTCACCTTCTACTAAATAGAGCTCATTTTTCTTCGGATTGCGCGTTTGTGCAGGTGTCAATTTGCCGCTCAGCACCGTTTCTTTTCCTTTTTTCTTTTTCCCGCTTCTTGCTTCTTCGCGCGCTTTTCGCGCCGCTTCCCGCGCTTGGTAGGCTTTAATCGCTTTTTTGACGAGCATCGCGCCAATATCCGGATTTTCTTGGAGAAAGTACGTTAAATGTTCCGAAACAATCGAATCGACGACGGAGCGGGCTTCGCTTGTTCCAAGTTTTCCTTTTGTTTGCCCTTCAAACTGCAATAAATGTTCCGGAATTCTGACCGATACAATAGCTGATAATCCTTCGCGAATATCAGAACCTTCTAAGTTTTTATCTTTTTCTTTTAATAGGCCCGTTTTGCGCGCATATTCGTTAAAAACGCGGGTCATCGCTGTTTTGGCGCCCGCTTCATGCGTTCCGCCGTCTTTTGTGCGAACATTGTTCACGAATGAAAGTACATTTTCTGAGTAGCCGTCATTAAATTGAAAAGCAAATTCCACTTCAACTCCGTTTTGTTGCCCTTCAAAATAAACGACGGGATGGAGAACATCTTTTTCTTCATTCAAATAAGCGACAAACGCTTCAATCCCGTTTTCGTAATGAAACAATTCGCGCATTCCTGTCCGCTCATCGATCAATTCAATTTTAAGCCCTTTTAACAAAAACGCGGATTCCCTTAACCGCTCGCTCAACGTTTCATAGTTAAAAGTCGTCGTGCTGAAGATCGTTGGATCCGGTTTAAATTGAATGGTCGTCCCCGTTTTTTTCGTCGTTCCGATCTTTTCTAATGTCGTCACTGGAGTTCCGCCATGTTCAAACCGTTGTTGATAAATAAATCCGTCGCGATGAATCGTGACGACAAGCCATTCCGATAAAGCGTTGACGACCGACGCGCCCACTCCGTGCAAGCCGCCGCTCGTTTTATAGCCACCTTGCCCGAATTTTCCACCGGCATGAAGCACAGTTAAAATCACTTCCGGCGTCGGTTTTCCTAGCTTATGCATTCCCGTCGGCATGCCCCGTCCTTCATCTGACACGGTAATGCTGTTGTCTTTATGTATTTTGACGAGAATATAGTTTCCGTATCCCGCCAGCGCTTCATCGACGGAGTTGTCGACAATTTCATAGACGAGATGATGCAAGCCGCGGCTATCGGTGCTGCCGATATACATCCCCGGCCGCTTCCGTACCGCTTCAAGCCCCTCGAGCACTTGAATAGCATCATCGTTATATTCATATACTTGCTGTTTCGTCACGCACATACCCCTTTCAAAAATAAGAACATTTGTTTCTGTTTTATTGTAGCATACATTTCGCAAACGTCCATGTTTATTTTATCGTTTTAGACAAAATAAGCAAATTTTGCACCGAAAATGGAAATGACCATCTTTTAAAAAGATGGCCGAGTTTCGTTTAATTCCGTTTCGTTAAGGCATGTTCTACTTTAATACAGCGATCCATCACAACCGTATATCCTTTTTCTTTTAGAAATTCATATGCTTCCTCATTGACAACACCTAATTGCGCCCAAAAAACATCGGCGTCAATTTGGGCAAATTCGCGGGCAACTTCCGGCAAATGCTCGGAGCGGCGAAACACATTGACAATATCGACATGGCCTTCGATATCTTTTAACGTTTTGACAGCACGGATTCCTTCCCATTCATCAATCGTCGGGTTCACCGGAATAATTTCGTATCCGGCGTCTTTCATCGCTTTGGCGATCATATAGGAAGTGCGCTCCGGATTGTTCGACAGTCCGACAACCGCAATGCGTTTTGCATTTTGTAAAATTTCCGCAATTTCTTCACGGCTTGGGTTTGTAATCGGCATGTTTGTTTCCCCTTTCGTTCACTTTTATGTAGTATTTCTTCATATGCAAAAAAGAATCCTGCTAAATCCAATATTTTATTCAAACAACCGCTTGGTGACAGCTTCCATATCGGTAGTCGGGTTTTGGCAGGCAAAATTTGCGCATACATATATAGTACGCTCAACCAGACCTCCCACCCACTGCTTTTTATTGAATCCAACGAGGTATAGTAAATGGCTAAGGGAGATAACAATATCGTTCCGAAGCCTGTCGCATAGGTAGTTGCAGTTAATGGGCTGTACTTTTTCATGACAACCTTGCCAATCACTGAATAACTTGCTCCAAAAAAGCGGAAAAAGGCAACCGTAACTGGATGTAAGCTTTCAGTTGCAATTTTTCCCGCAATAAAAGCCCCACCCCAAATGGTTGTAGTTAAAAAAAGAAGAACATATGTTTTTGATAAAAGAAGGTAAGTATGATTTAGCCATCATACTGGATCAAAAACAAGAAGACCCTGACTTAAATTTCATCACAATAAAAGAAGAACAATTGGTTTTAGTTGCGAAACCAGACCACCATTTGGTTCGATTCGACCATGTAAGCATAAAGGATTTAAGTGGTGAAAAGTTAATTGTTACAGAGCAAAGATGTAGTTATCGTGAAATAATAGAAAATTTATATCGCAGTCATGCAATACGACTTGAATACTCTATTGAATTAGAAAGCATAGAAGCAATTAAACGTTGTGTATCATATGGTCTTGGAATCGCTTTTTTACCGCTAATGACTGTGGTGGAAGAAATAAAAAAAGGAGAATTGGCTTGCATTCCCCTTTCTCACCCAGAATTAAACATTTATTTGCAATTGGTTTACCATAAAAAGAAATGGATTCCACAATCAATGCAGCAATTGTTGAACCTACTATTTCTGACAGGTAAATCATAATCACATTCCAATTTCACACCTGTCAAACTGATATCCTTGATTTTCCCTTTCCCTTTTTTATGTTTTAGCCGTTTCAGCAATTGGTCACCACAAGCGATTAACTCGAATATGCATTCCGGTTCGAGAAGATTTATTCGAAAAGCCCTTCTTTTTTCCATTTTTTTTAATTTGTCATGCAGTTCCGTTAGTTTTTGTTGTAATGAATCGATGTATTCATCTTTTTCTCTTAATTGCTTTTGTTTAGAGATGTAAATAAGCAAAAGAATGAGTACTAATAAAATCGCAAGTATACTTCCCCATACCATGATGCTCATATAACAACTCTTTCTTGGAGTAGAGTTACTCTGTTATTGGAATTGGTTTTCCTAATAAGTATCCTTGTCCAAAATGGACGCCCAATGCTTTTGCAACTGCTAAATCCGCTGGCTCTTCAATTCCCTCCAAAATCAATTTCATATTTTTATCCTGACAAATGTCCAAAAGCATTTTAATCACTTCTTGTTTGTTTTTTGAAACAGCTAAATCAATCGCAAAATATCGATCCATCTTCACAAAATCTGGCTCAAGTTCGATGACGGTTCGCAATGATGACTCTTCTTTTCCAAAATCATCAAGTGCAACAGTATACCCCTTTTCCTTCAAAAAAATTATCGCCCTTTTCAGTGACCCCATATCCGAAATTTTTTCTGCTTCGTTAATTTCAAATACAATGTTTCGTCCAAAAGTGTTTATGCTATTCAGAAAATTAGGAAAAAATGAGTGAAGCACAGTAGAAGGATATACATTCACAAATCTTCTGTGCCTTGCATTTATAGAAGACAAAGCAAGCTGAACAGAACAAGTATCCAAGTCATACAGCCTATTTTTTTTCATTGCAAATTGAAAAAGACTTTCGGGATTTTGAAAGAACTTACAACGTAACAAAGCTTCATAACCGAACACTTTCCAATCTTCCAAAGCATATATCGGTTGGTACACATGATGGAACATTTTCTTTCGTATGATATCATCTAAAATCATTTCATTTTCGACTGGCATAGTGTAAACTCCTTATCTAAATCATTTAAGATAGTTAAAATAAACAGCATAGGTTATATACGTGACTAACCATTTTGATTTGGTTTGATTATCATTCTTCGTTCTTGTCCATACTATAACTAGAACTCCAGAATGAAGGGACGATTAAAACAACGGCACATCTCACCATCACTCATGCCTAGTTTTCCCCCAACCGATTTACGGAAATTAGAAAAACAACAAAACAATGTTCGTTTACGTATGCGGCATCACAGCGGTTCGTTTCATGATGGAAGGATACATAAGAAAAGCAGTCGCTCATTGTGCAATCTTCATCATCAATCTGTTGCCACCTACGTCAAAAAATTAATGAAGGTAGGATGATGCCTTATTAGAACGAAACGGGCATCATGCGAGCATTACGTTGTCTCGTACTCTGAAACATAATGACAAGAAAAATGCTGCATCAAACCTCCTCCTCTTGCAAACAGGAGGATTTTTTGTCGTTTCTTCAGCTAGTGGCGAACCATTACAAAGATCAGCCGATTGCTATAGTGGTAGACAATGCCAAAATTCATCGTTCTCAACTCATTCAGGATTTTGTTACAAAAAATGGACGGATGCTTTTGATTGATTCCCTTCTATTCATCTGTAGAGATGGTTAGTTAAAAGAAACGGTCATTGACAATCAGTTTCATCCGACACGTTCTTCTATTGAAGAAACGATGAACTTATTTTTAACAGAAATTTCTGGAAATATAAGCGATGTATTGCGCCAGATGAACATCGTCTGCGTATAAGTACCATGTCGAAAAGCTAAACCAGTTTTATATAGTCAATCCTTATACAAAAAAGATATCTAATCATATTTATAGCATATAATTTTATTTTTTTAATATCAATAGTCTCTTCGATAATTTTAAAGATTGAGGCTACAGTTACCTATGAGGTGATATGATAATATGAGTAATTTACCAAAACTTATTGGAGAGCGGATTCGAAATTTCCGCAAAGAGAAAGGGTTGAGCCAAGAAGAATTAGCTCATAAAGCCAATCTCCACACTACGTACATAGGACAATTGGAGCGTGGAGAGAAAAACGCCACTTTGGAAAGTATAGAAAAGGTGGCTAACGCTCTGGAGATTTCATTGGAAGACCTTTTTCGATCGGTCAATCCTCATGCAAATTCTCACGAGTACACATTGTTTCAAATCGTCACACGTTTGCAAACAATGAATATCAAGGATCAAAAAATCATACTCAAGTTCCTGGACCTATTGCAAGACTGGAAAGATCAGTAATGATCATTGAATTATCAAGCATTCTGGACAAAATAGTAAAAAAAGGAGGCTGTCTCAAAAGGTTGTTAAATCGACCTTTTGAGATCAGCTCCTTGTTTCTTTTTTTTACCATTTAGTTGTTTATTCCTTTTCCAAACGACGATTTTCTTATTTTTTGCGGAAAAAAGGAGGCCTGAAAAACGAACGGCTGAGATCAGCTAAACTACTTAACCGATGATTTTTAAAGCATATTGTTATGATGAAATTTGTGGAAATGCTATAATATATAATGTAAAATTTTTTTAGAAAAGGGGTATGAATGTATGTATGATGTAGCGATTATTGGGGCTGGTCCAGCGGGAGCAAGCGCCGCTATTTTTACAGCAAAAGCAGGAAAGAAAACGGTATTGATCGATAACGACAAAAGCATGACAAAGAGGGCTTGGGTGGAAAACCATTATGGCGTGATGGAAATAACAGGTCCGGATTTAGTGGAAACCGGAAAAAAACAAGCTGTGAAACTCGGAGCAGAACTTGTAAATGCGCAAGTAGTCAACATCACAAAAATAGAAGCAGGCTTCCTTATCCAAACAGACGACGCTGCGTTTGAAACAAAGCATGTTATTTTGGCAACAGGTATCGCGACAGAGCTCGCGGAAAAAGTTGGCGTCAAAACAAAAGCAGGTACAGAGCCGCGTATTAAAACCATTATCGATGTGGATGCTTCCGGACGTACGAATATTGATGGGATTTGGGCCGCCGGAACTGTCGCTGGCGTCAGCGTACATACCATTATTACTGCCGGCGATGGCGCAAAAGTCGCTATTAACATCATCAGTGAACTGAATGGCGAACGTTATGTAGACCATGACGTGTTGAAGGCGTAATCAAAAACCGTCCCATATAGGGGACGGTTTTTGATTGATTCCCTTGAGCGATACCGTTTTTACTTTTCCCTAACGAATCCCCTATCCTCTGCACACTTGTTTAATGTTACCATTTAATGAATCCATTAAACTATTACGAGGCGATTTCCGTATGACAAAGAAATTGGCGACAAGCTTGGCATAACAACAAAAGCCCCGCCATATTAAATCGATATTTTAAAAGCGTTTCACGAAACGGTATCCCGTTATTTCATAACCTAATTCTTTATAAAATTGATGGGCTTGTTCCTCTCTTCCAAAACCGCTAACCAACCAGGTTCCAATACACCCTTTTTCAAAAGCTAATTTTTCGGCATAGCTCATCAAAGACCGCCCAACACCTTTACGACGTGCATTCGAATCAACAACAATGACAGAGATTTCACCATATTTGCTTACTTCTTCTAAATTCTCACGAATACGAAACCCAAGTAATCCTAAAATAATGCCATTTTCTTCGCAAACATATAGAGAATCAAAAGGGCTATCCTCTATAAATTCTAATCTGTTATTCATTTCCTCTTGAGAGATTTCGTGACCACTCAATTCCTTCATTAGATGACACAAATGTTGAACATCTTCTTTTACAGCTTGACGAATGGTTAATGGCATATATATCTCCTCCCTTTCTCTCTGCTTTTATTCTTATAGTATTTCGAGAGAGTTCGGTTTCATTCCTTCCCAAATAGAGATCTAGGGATCGCCGAAAAAAACAATAATACAAAGATAATTTTCTTGTCATGTCATCCACTGTATGCGCATAATAAAGTTGAACAGCATAAAATAAAACAGGACATTGGCGGCAACCAATGTCCCATCGATACACAGCTTACTGCAAGAAGTGCAGTGGCCCAGAAAAACGGATCGTAACCCACCTTCATTTAGGCCGAGCAAGGTGGGTTACTTTTTGTCTTTGGATACAGCGATGACGGTCACAATCAGCGATGCAAACGCAATCATTAGATTCACTCTCTTCACTAATGATAATCAACCGTAACGCTTTTTCATTGAATCGAAAGTGTCAATTCCTGCAAAGCCCTCCACTTCAACGATTCGGGAAACGAAGAGCTCAGTCTTCATCTTTCTTTTTTTGTTGCTCTTCTTCTCGTTTCTCTTCTTTAAGAGCTTTTTCTTGTTTTTCTAACGGTTTAGGCTTTTCTTCCTCCCGCTCAGTTTTTGTCTGCTCTTCCGGCTGTTTATGATTTTCTTGCTCATTATTAGCTTTTTCTTGTTTGTCCAGCTGCTTGCGTTTTTCTTCCGGTTCCAAAATTTTCTTTTGCTCTTTTTCTAAATGTTTGCTGTCATTTTCTTGTTTTTTTGGCACTTTAGTTTTTTCATTTTCTATTTCTTTTCTTCCATATTCTTCTTGAGTTTTATTTCCGTTTTCTTCAACTTCTCTCTTATTACGATTAGTCTGTTGCTCTTTATGTTCCATTTGTTTATCCTTTTCGGTTAAATTTCCAAACAATTTTTTGATTTCTGCTACCGATTTTTCTTTTACTTTTTCAATTGGCACGCCTTTGTTTTCGGCAATCGCTAATTTATTGGGGGAAACGCCTAATTTTTTCGCTTCATCATGCGTCCGTTTACTTATTTCGATCAATGTAACCGCCAGTTTTCTTTTTTGTTCAATCATATGAATCGTTTTTTCAATTTGCTCGTCAATCGCTTTATCTTTCTTATTGATATGGGTGATGGAAATCATCACATCTCGTTCATTTTTTAAATAACCGTTCTGTTCACTTTGATCAACGATTTCCTCTGTAACATCGGTTAACGTTTTACCTTTCCAATCGGCAATCGAACGAACAATTTTCCTGCCGTCATCGTTATATGCTCGCATGGCTGTAACTGTTTGTTTGTCATCGATGGACATCTCAATGCTTGGATTCATATCAATCGTCACATATGCATAAGCTTTGCCCGTATTTAGGTTGGTTAATAATGGAATCACAGCTAACAGCAAGACTAGCGCCATGGAAACCTGAGGGATTTTTCTTGCAAATAGCTTTCGTCCTAAACTTGCTTTTTCTTCTTGGGACGTTGTAAATGAAATCTCCTCGCCAATTTGATATTCCTTTATTTTCTTTACTTTTAAAAACTCACCGTCACGGGTCATGACGATATAATAACGTTTATGTTCTTCCATAATAATTCCATTTCTCATTTTTCCACCCCCTTTAAATACTCTTTCAAATAAATATAGTCTTCCGAAAGAAGGATCACGAGCGCAATTAAATATTTTCGGTTTCTTTCAAGTGTTTTACGGCTCACCTCAACTAGATTGGCCACTTCCTTAATCGGCAACTTCTTTTTATCGAATAATTGTCTTTTTAAATTCTCATGTTTTAAAATCATTTTGGCTATGTGTAAAGATGTCTCTCTCGCGTCCTTGTGCTTGGGACAATGCTCCGTTAAATCAAGCATGGTAATCCCAAATTCTTTTAATTTCTCGGTATAGTGGCTAATCTCTTCTTTTCGCTGTTCCGTTTCGATTTGTTTTTGATATTGCTCACTCGTTGCTTTGATTTCGTATGGATTTTCCATATCTTCTTCTCTGTCATCGAGCGAATAGCCGTAATTCTTTTTTTCCTTTCGGATGTAATCAATGACCCGGCGTTTAATCACCAAGCTTGCAAAAGATAAAAAGTTACTCCCTTTATTGGGCGTATATTTTTCAATCGCCTCGTGAAAAGCAATTAGTCCTATGCTAAATTCATCATCATATTCTGGAGCAATTTTTCTTTTGCATACTTCGGAAACTTTTGTGGCGATAAACGGTTTGTATTGTTCGATAAAATCGTTTAATTTTTCTGTTTCCCTGTTTTGGAATTGTTCAATGAATTTTTCGATTTGATCGTCCTTTACCTTCCTAAAAAAACTGCGAAGCATCTCTTCACCTCTTGCCTTCCTTAACATATTCGCCACTCGCGCCATTTTTATGGGGGTGTCATCATTTATAAAAGTATACATCAAAAAAGCCCTCCGCTGAGAGAGGACTTTTTTGGTCATTATCCATTATCTTCATCTTTGTTTTCTTTATTGTTTCCATTCTCATTCTTTTTTTCTTTTTTCTTTTCTTCTGCTCGTTTTTGTGCCTCCTCATTCGCTTTTTCTTCGCGTTTTTGGGCTTCTTCGCTAGCTTTCTCTTCGTGTTTTTGTACTTCTTCACGAGCTTTTTCCTCACGTTTTGGCTCCTCTTCTTTTGCTTTCACTTCGCGTTTCTGAGCTTCTTCCGTTGCCTTTTCTGCATGCGTGTTTGTTTCTTTTTGCTGTTTCTCTGCTTTGGTGGCTGATGCTTGGCTTTCTTCTTTCATATCTTCTTCATCTTTTACTTGATTTGTAGCATCTCCCACAGCCGCTTTCTCATCATTTTCTACTGCTTCTGCTTCCTGAGCTTCGTCTTTCATTTTGTTTTTGCCTTTTTTATTAGCTTCATCTGCTTTTTTCGCTTCTAATTTCGCTAATTTTTGCTGAAGCCGTTCGACTTTTTTGTCATCGCCATTCGCTTTTGCTTCTTCTAATTCAGCTGTTAATCGTTTTTCTTTGATCATTGTCGAAATTTCTTTAGGATGAAGACCATTTTCTCGCAACAATTCCCCAAAACCTTTTCCTTCTTTAACGGAAGCGGAGATTTCTTCAACCGTTTTTCCCGTTGCCTCCGCTAATGCTGCAATTTTCGCAATTTCTCCATACCCGAATCCTTGATCACGAAGAGATTGAACCATTTTCGCATCGATGCCTTTTACAACATTTGCGACCGCTTTTGTTGTTTCCTGCGCTTCTTCTAACTCCTCTTTTGTGTTTTCGTCTAAGTTTTGTGAAATCGTTTCTTCTGATTTTTCATCAACATTTGCCACTTCTTCTAATTTATTCGCCAATTCTTCCTGTTTTTCGTCTGTTAATTCATCTTCGTTAATAGCCTCTGACACCTTTTCTTGTGATTGTACTAATAATTGCATATACTCTTCCACTGCTTTTTTCACAAACTCTTGTTTTTCAGCCTCTGTCATGACTTTTGCTTCAGCGAGTCTTTCTTTGGCGAATTGAAGCAGCAAATCGCTTTCTTTCGCTGAATCTGTCGTGATCGCTAATTGTAAATCTTCAAAAAGTTTATCAAATGTATACAAAAAGCTGTCAGGCGTTGTCCCTGCGTCAGATGCAGTTTGTTCGTCTACAACAGCGTTTTGCCCAGCTGTCGTATCGTTGCTGTCCGCAAAAGCATGCGTGCCTCCCAGTATCGATGTAAGCAACACGCTTGTGACTAAAACATTCTTAACCTTTAATATTTTGTCCATATGTATTCCCTCCTTTTTTGATTGCGAGATATATTTCGAGCGCACCTTATCGTTTTATGGGGGTCAAGCGGTGAAAAAATAATTTTTATTCTGAATGTTTTTGGCTTATGGGGATGAGATGGTGTCATTACTCTACATCAATCGTAACGTTTGCGCTATATCCACGTTTCATGCATTTTTAACATTAGAAGCGAGTGTTTGTTATCACATAGGCAAAAAGGAGGTCTTGTTCGTTGCGCGAAAGAAATATGCAACAAACCATTGTCGATGTATTACAGGCAAAATGGGCTCCGTTTTAATTTTATTTGTTTGGCTCAACAGTGAAAGGAAACATTCATTAAAATAAGTAAGGCTCAACACAATGAATATAGGAAATACGGGCTTAAATTTTGCCGCATATATAAATAAAGTGATCCCATTGTGAAATATCAGCGCTCTCAGTTACTTTGCTGTTGAACATTTTAAAAAAAATGCGGAATGCTTCCATTCCTATGTTCGATCTTTTAACTCGCTTCCTTCGTACCATGAAGCTAATGTAGCGAAAACTAAAATTACCGACGCTGATACGTATTGAAAAATCCATATAGTCTATTCATCCCATTCCTACCTCTCTTTTCCTGACTTTCGTGATTTACATCCTCTGTGTGACGTATTATCAGTATGTTTGCACAAACAGCCCGTCCCCTTCGAGCCATTCGGCGACTAATACTTCTTTATAACTTGTCACACCGAAAGTACGAAGTTCGCGCTGTAGCCATGCTTCGTCCTTTCCTAACTCCCGAAGTTCATCTGTAAGCACTTCGCCGTCGCGGATTACCGTTGTTGGGACGTAAACAGCATGGGGAGAAAGTTGAAAATCTTCCCTCTTCGTTTTTTGGTACCGTGACTTTTTCAATACACTGATCGAGCCGTTGGCTTCCAAATAACAAAAAGCGACTTCCCTTAACGAAAACGTTTCGCTTTGGCGAAGCAAGCTTTGTAACTGGTTGAGCGTCATGCGCGATTTTTTTAACGCTTCATAATCGATCATTCCGTTGCGAATGAGCGCTGTCGGTTTTCCTTCCGCAATGCCGCGAAACCGAAGCCACTTTTGGCTCATATATTCAACCAAAATCAGCAGCACTCCCCATACCGTGATCGAATAAACGATGTACCAAATATGAACATGGTCATCATATAGCGCATTCCCTAACAATTCCCCTAATACAATCGCCGAAATAAACGTAAATGGTGTAATTTGATGAATCATCTTTTTCCCGGCCACTTTTACGACGAGAAATAACATCACAAACCCGATCACAAGCTCCGCTGTTAACTCCACTATTTTCATCTTATGCACCGCCTCACGATCATCATCACTATTTTCATTATGGACAAAGCGGGCAAAAGATATGTCTCTTCTATCTTTCTACATTCCTTCTTTCATTCCTACCTCTTTCGTTGCATCTCTCACCTTCCCACTGTATCATGTTAGTAAAACATATAGAAAGGGTGCTTATAAGTGACGAAACAACTGCCTCCCGGCCAATTTGAAACAGACAAATGGCCGATTCTCCATGAAGGAGATGTGTACGAATTCGATGAAAAGACGTGGGAGTTCCGGTTATTGGGCGATGTAAAAGAAGAAGTGACCCTCTCCTACGAACAAGTGATGAAGCTGCCAAAAACAATCTCGACGATTGATATGCATTGCGTCACAACATGGTCGAAATTTGATACAACGTTTGAAGGAATCGCTTTTCGCGAGTTTTTACGCTTTGTCGAGTTGGAACCGGATGTGAAGTACGTAAAAATTTACGGTTATTTAAACGGCAATCCGCTCGGCTATTCGGCGAATTTGCCGCTTGAAGCGCTTATGGGCGATGATGCGCTCTTTGTTTACCGCTGGAAAGATGCCCAACACGACTGGCAAGACATTTCGCCAAAACACGGCTACCCGCTTCGCTTTATTCCGCCTGCTTCCTTTTATTTATGGAAAGGGGCAAAATGGGCATCAGGCATTCGCTTTATGAAAAAAGACGAGCCGGGATATTGGGAACAACGCGGCTATTCGATGACGGCCAATCCGTTTAAAGAAGAACGTTTTGCCCATCCGAACGAGTGGTTTCGATCATTTTTTTAAAAACGTTTGCGTTCTTTCTTCGCAAACGTTTTTTATCGGATCTATTTTATTTTTGTGCTAAAATATGTTTGAAAAATGCAAGAGGAGATGACGATGCATGAAACTAGAACTGATCGAACGATTGACAAGATATGCTAAAATTAACACGCAATCCAATCCAAACAGCGACACATGCCCTTCCACCCCTGGCCAATGGACGCTTGCGAACATGCTAGTCGAAGAGTTAAAGGCGATCGGCATGGAGGAAGTAACGGTTGACGAAAACGGCTATGTCATGGCAACATTGCCAGCGAATACAGACAAAGAAGTGCCAACGATCGGCTTTTTAGCGCATATGGACACGGCAACAGATTTCACAGGCGCTAACGTGAACCCACAAATTGTCGAATCGTACGATGGCGGTGATATCGTCTTAAATCAAGATTTACATATCGTCCTTTCTCCTGCTGATTTTCCCGAACTTGTTAATTACAAAGGACATACGCTTATGACAACAGACGGCACGACGTTACTAGGAGCCGATAATAAAGCAGGAATCGCCGAAATTATGACGGCAATGGCGTACCTCGTTCAACATCCGGAAATCAAGCACGGCAAAATTCGTGTCGCCTTCACCCCAGATGAAGAAATCGGTAGAGGACCGCACAAGTTTGATGTCGCAGCTTTTGGCGCCAAGTATGCTTACACAGTCGACGGCGGCCCGCTCGGAGAATTGGAATATGAAAGTTTTAATGCTGCGCAAGCAAAAATTACATTCAAGGGGAAAAACGTTCACCCTGGTTCAGCAAAAGGAAAAATGATTAACTCGCTGAAAATGGCGATGGAATTTCACGAACATCTTCCTGCGAACGAAGCGCCGGAATATACAGAAGGTTATGAAGGATTTTTCCATCTTCTTTCCTTCCAAGGCGATGTGGAACAAACAACGCTTCATTACATTATTCGCGACTTCGACCGAGGGGCGTTTGAGGCAAGAAAAGTGAAAATGGAAGAAATTGCGGCCAAGCTGCAAGAAAAATACGGGAAAGAACGAATCGAGATTGCAATCAGCGACCAGTATTACAACATGAGAGAAAAAATTGAACCGGTCAAAGAAGTTGTAGATATTGCGTACGAAGCGATGAAAAATTTAGGGATTGAGCCAACCATCAAACCGATCCGCGGCGGTACGGACGGTTCTCAGCTTTCGTATATGGGCTTGCCTACTCCCAACATCTTTACAGGCGGCGAAAACTTCCACGGCCGCTATGAATATATTTCCGTCGATAACATGGTCAAAGCAGTGAATGTTATTATCGAAATCGTTAAATTGTTTGAACAAAAAGCAACGACCAAGTAATGTAATTCCGTTAACCCTCCCTTCTTTGGAAGCGGAGGTTTTTTGTATGAAAATCTCTTTTTTTTCAATACTAAACGTAAACTGTTGATAGGGAGTGCGTTATGTGAGAAAACGTGTATATTCCAAAACTCATCTCTTTTTATTTCTAACCGTTATCGCCGTTTTGATTTGGTCGGCGATCAAGCCAGCGAGCTATTTAACGTGGGTGCTCGAAGTCAGCCCTGCGGTTGTGGGATTGATAATTGTCATTGCCACATATCATCGCTTTCGTTTGACGACTCTTTCCTATGTCATTATCGCCATTTTAGCGATCATCATGTTCATCGGCGGGCATTACGTTTATTCTAAAGTCCCTCTTTTCAACTGGATGAAAGAAACGTTTCATTTCCAGCGAAACCATTACGATCGGTTTGGGCATTTGTTGAAAGGATTGTTTGCGATTGTGCTGAGAGAAATTTTATTGCGAAAAACTCCGCTCACAAAAGGTGGGTGGCTATTTACGATCATCATCAGCATGTCGCTTGCCATCGCTGCTTTGTATGAAATCATCGAATGGCTCGTTGGCGCAGCAGCTAAACAAGTAAAAGCCGTCAAAGATTTTTTAGGCACGCAAGGCGACCGTTGGGATACACAATGGGATATGTTATTTTGTTTGATCGGATCCATTCTAGCACTGCTTGTTTTCTCGAAACTGCATGACAAATCGCTAAAAAAACTTCGATAAACACACATTCTTCATACAAATCCCGGTTTCTTATCTAGCGTTTTTCGCGATGCATGGTAAAATAAAGTCATGCACGAATTTGATCAGTAAAGGGTGTATGAAGATTGGTGACAAAAGTATTGATCTTGGTGGCTGCTTACCTTCTTGGTTCGATTCCGTTCGCGCTTATTGTCGGAAAAGTCGGGTATGGAATTGATATTCGTGAACACGGAAGCGGAAACTTAGGAGGGACGAATACATTTCGTGTATTAGGAGTCAAAGCGGGAATAGTTGTAACGATCGGTGACATTTTAAAAGGAACGTTAGCAGCCAGCCTACCGGTATTGTTTGCGGTGGACATTCATCCGCTATTAGCCGGAATCTTCGCTGTGATTGGGCATATGTATCCGGTATTTGCTAGGTTTCGCGGCGGAAAAGCCGTTGCTACATCAGGAGGAGTCATGTTGTTTTATTCGCCATTTTTATTTTTTACACTTATAGCGGTTTTCTTTCTCGTTCTTTATTTTTCGAAATATGTATCTCTTTCCTCGATGCTTGCAGGAGTGTACGCGATCATTTATACGATTTTCGTTACCGATGATATCCCATTAATGATCGTCGTTTCTGTGTTAACGGCGTTTATTTTCTACCGCCACCGCGCCAACATTAAACGAATCATCAATAAAACCGAACCAAAAATTAAATGGTTATAAAAAGCCAAAAGGCTGTCCTCTTCTTTTCGGACAGCCTCTTTTACCGAACAATGATCGAAGAAAGGGGTTCATTCGTTGAAATTACCGCACGAATTCGTCAAAAAAATGAACGCACTTTTACAAGAAGAAGCGCCGCGCTTTTTCGCTACATATGAAGAAGAAAAAGCAAACGGATTGCGCTTTAATCCGCTCAAAATAGACCGGGACGCATTTTTGTCACTCGCTCCGTTTACGCTTTCTCCTGTTCCGTTTTGCCCGACTGGCTTTTACTATGATGCGGCGGAGCAACCGGGAAAACATCCGTACCATGCGGCAGGGCTTTATTATATTCAAGAACCGAGTGCGATGTTTGTCGCTGAAACGCTGCAGCCGAAGCCAGGTGAAAAAGTGCTCGACCTTTGTGCCGCTCCTGGCGGAAAAACGACACAGCTAGCGGCAATGATGGAGAACAGTGGATTTCTGCTTGCAAACGAAATTCATCCGAAACGCGTCAAAGCCTTATCTGAAAATATTGAGCGGTTTGGCATTACAAATGCGCTTGTGACGAACGAAACGCCGGAAAAACTAGCGACTCGCTTCGCTGGCTATTTTGATAAAATTTTAGTGGACGCACCTTGTTCGGGAGAAGGAATGTTCCGGAAAGATGAAGAAGCGATTCAGTATTGGAGCGAAGAACATGTGCACCAATGCGCCGTTAAGCAGCGCCACATTTTAGATTGCGCATACGAAATGTTAAAAGAGGGCGGCATCCTCGTCTATTCGACTTGTACATTTTCCCCGGAAGAAAATGAACAGACGATAGAAGCGTTTCTGCAAAAATATGATGATCTCGAATTAATTACGATCGAAAAAATCGCTCGTATTCAATCCGGAAAGCCGGAATGGACAAAAACAAAGATCGGTGAAATCGAAAAAACCGCCCGGCTTTGGCCTCATTATTTGAAAGGTGAAGGACATTTTGTCGCAAAAGTGAAAAAAACAAGCACCTCTCCAACATGGAAAGGAAAAAGCGCTATGGCCAACGTTTCGAAACAATCGTTGCGCGATTATCGAACCTTTGAGAAAGCAGTATTAAAAACAGAAATCACAAAAACCATTTATGCATTTCAGCAGCATCTCTTCGCTCTTCCTGACGACTGCCCAAATTTCGACGGGTTAAAAGTGGTGCGCGCCGGCTTGCATTTAGGCGAACTGAAAAAACAGCGATTTGAACCGAATCACGCTCTTGCGTTGGCGCTTCAAACAAAAGACGTGCTGCATTCCATCGATTTACAGAGCAACAGCGCCGAATGTAGCAAATATTTGCGCGGCGAAACGCTCGCAACTAACCATGACCGCGGCTGGGTCATGATCACGGTTGACGGCTACCCAATCGGATGGGGAAAAGAAGTAAAAGGAACGGTGAAAAACTTTTATCCAAAGGGGCTAAGAATCTAGCCTCTTTTTATTTGATCGGCACAGTTAATGTAAACACAATGTTGTCACGCTGCAAGTCAAATTCTTTCGCGGAAATGCGATAGCCATTTTTAAAATGAATGTTTGTCAGCGCCACATAAATGCGGGTATTTTCCGGGTCGATGATCACTTCTTCCGGCAAGTTCGCATACTTTTGCAAATATTTTAATGCATACTCAACAGGAATCCGCAACTCTCCTAATGATAAATCCGGATCGCCTAATTCCAAATCTCCGTTAACTACTTTCGGAACAAACGAAACCGTTACATCTACTTCTCTTCCAAAAATAAGGAATTTACTCGCTAAATGCACGCGATCGCTAATCCATACACGATACGGAAGCGACTGTTTCTTCATTTTTTTCTGGATATAATCATTAATTATCACACTCATGTCTTCTTTTGATGAATAGACGAGAAACGTTGCCCCTTTTGCCGTTTCCGGTGCCGGAACCGTTTGTTTGGACGGTTGAAAAATAAGAAAAAACAAGGCAGAAACGGCAACAATATTTACTGTTAATAAAGCGAAAAAAGCTATTTTCCATTTCATGGCTCCATACTCCTTAACAATTGTTGATACACGCGTTCTGCGATTAATTCATATCCGCGTTCATTCGGATGAAATTGGTCACTATAGAGCAGATCATCACGGTCATCAAACACATCCTTTACATCAACAAAAATCGTATGATCGTAAAGACTTAATACTTCTCTGCTTCCTTCATTCCACATATCAATCACTTCGTCAATTTCTGGAATTGCCTGTAGCGGGCTTGAAAACGGATTATATAAACCGACAAGAACAATTGTCGCCTTTTCATTCATGGAACGAAGCGTTTCGATTAACCCGCTCAGGTTTTTCGCAAATGTTTTTTGCTTTTGTTCAAACAAAGAATAGGTCAAATCGAATAGATAAGAACGGACGATTTTCATCACATCGTTGCCGCCGATCGTAATCAAAACAATATCGGCTTTTTGCACGGACGATTGATTTTTTTCAACAACATTCTCTAATTGAGAAATTCGCAACCCTCTTTTTCCTAAATTGGTGACTGTCACCGAACGGACTCCTTTATGCTGCATTAATTTTTCTTTAACATCTGAAACATAGCCACCGTTTTCATCTCCTACTCCCTCTGTCAAAGAGTCGCCGATAGCCACTATATGCAAATCTTTCGGAACAAAATCAGCGGCGATTGTTAAACGGTTCGGAAGGCCGATTTGACGTAGCGGAATATCGGTCGACTTCATTGCCTCCGTTGATGAACAGCTCGTACAAACAAGCCAAACTAACAGCACAATCCCCCACTTTTTCATTCGTTTCACCTACCTGCTCAAAAGGGAAATGCGAAGAGGCAAAAATGCGCCAACATTTTTGCCTCTTTATGACGATTGTAAAATTTTAATGTGCTCTAAAATTTGTTCATATGGAACATCGTTGATTCCATTATAATATTGAACAATTTTTCCGGTTTGGTCAACAAGATAAAAATCGGTACCGTGAATGACTTGATCTTGGCCGGCTGGCTTTTGTACAACCGCTTTAAAGTTTTTTTGCGCAAATGTTTCGATCTCTTGTTGCGTATACCCTGTCAACAAATGCCAATGGTCAACATCAACATGAAACTTTTCGATATATGCCTTTAATTGTTCTGGATGGTCGTTTTCCGGATCGACGCTAAACGAAACGAACTCCACTTGCAATCCTTCTTTTTTCGCCATTCGCTGCAGTTTTGCCATATTGGCGGTCATCGGCGGGCATACATCAACACAGCGCGTAAAAATAAAATCCGCCACCCATACTTTTCCTTTTAAATTCTCTAAACTAAATGGCTGATTGTTTTGGTCAGTAAACGTAAACGAATCAATCGGCCAATTTTTCGCATCTGGAATTTCTTTTCCGCACGCAGCAACAAACAATAATAAGCTCATAAGCATGATGATTCCTGCTTTTCTCATCGTTCAACCATCCGTTTTTGATCTTCCCGCTTTATTTTATTAAAAAAGCTTATTGAACGTAATACATAAACCCAATTGCCCCTGGACCTGTATGAGTAGAAATAATCGGTGTCGTATAAACGATCTCAATCTTTTCGTAGCCTGTTGCATCGATAAGCGATTGTTTGAGACGATTCGCTAACGACAGAGCATCGGCATGGGCAATTCCTACCGCCTGAATCGTTTTTCCTGCTGTATCTTCAACAAACCGCTCTGTTAAATATTTGACGATTTGTGAATGGCTTCGCACTTTCGCAACTGGTGTATAAATTCCATCAATGAGAGCAGCGATCGGCTTAATGTTCAAAAGCGAACCAATTAACGCCTTACCACGCCCAATTCGTCCGCCCTTCACTAAATTTTCGAGCGTATCAACCGTTACATATAAATGTGTGCGATGTCGAATGTTTTTGAGATGCTGAACGATCTCCCCGACACATTTTCCCTCTGCCGCCCATTTGGCTGCTTCAATCACTTGAAACCCTAACGCGAGCGAAATAAATTGTGAATCAATGACCGTTACGTTCGCTTCAGACATCGCAGCTGCTTGCTCGGCAGAACGAACCGTGCCGCTTAACTCACCCGTCATATGAATCGAAATGACATCATATCCTTCTTGTCCTAATCGATTATACAGTTCCAAAAATTTTCCAGAAGAAGGTTGAGAACTTTTTGGCAGCTCGCTCGACAGGCGCATTTTTTCCATAAATTCATCTGGTGTAATATCGATGCGGTCGGTATATGTTTCATCCTCAATCGTAAATGTTAGCGGGACAACTTCAACTCCATACGCTTGCAATGTTTGATCTAGTAAATCTACTGTTGAATCTGTTACAATTTTGACTTTGCTCATGCCTTCACTTCCTAATTCAAACCTTAATGACCATTATACAACGAAACATCTAAAATGCCTATAAAAAACGCAAAAAAAGTTGCTTTGCCGAAGCAAAACAACTTTCAAACATTATGCATTGTTCTTTAAAATATCTGTCTTAAAGATTTGTTCATAGACAGGCCATTTTAACACTTTCTTTAAATAATCTCGAAACGAATAAACAGAACGAGCTTCACGAGACCGATATACTTTCGCAATAAACGTTTCTAAATGCAATTGAATCATAAATCGATACGTGTTATCTTCCTCCAATACAGGAATTTCGATAATCTTTACCTTCTGTCCGTAAGCGTTCTTGAACTCTAGGCTTTTGAATAACAAGGTATCAATCCTCTTTTTTGACCGATTTATTATTATTATACACGAAATTGGCGCGAAAGTATGTCGGATTGTGCGAAATATTTATAAATTTTTTGCCGAAAAAACGCGAGGGCAATGCTCGCGTTTTAAATGAGTAAATGGAACAAGTTTGGATCTTTATTCACTTCTTGGAATGGAAATCCTTTTTTCTTCATCCGTTCAATAAGCGGCGCGTAATCTTCACGCCGTTTCAACTCGATGCCGACTAACGCCGGTCCGTTTTCTTTATTGTTTTTCTTTGTATATTCAAACCGAGTAATATCGTCCGTCGGTCCGAGCACTTCGTCTAAAAATTCACGCAATGCTCCTGCGCGTTGCGGAAAGTTGACGATAAAGTAATGCTGCAGCCCTTCATAAATCATCGACCGCTCTTTAATTTCTTGCATGCGGTCAATATCATTATTGCCACCGCTAACGATGCAAACGACTGTTTTTCCGCGAATGTGATCTTTATAAAAATCTAAAGCCGCCACCGGGAGCGCTCCCGCTGGTTCAACGACGATCGCATTTTCGTTATAAAGCTCTAAAATCGTTGTACATACTTTCCCTTCAGGTACGACGACAATGTCGTCAATTATTTCTTTACATAACGCAAACGTCGTTTCGCCAACGGTTTTGACTGCTGCCCCGTCTACAAATTTATCAATTTCCTCTAACGTCACGACGCTGCCTTGTTCAAGCGCCGCTTTCATCGATGGGGCCCCGGCCGGCTCGACCCCGATCAGCTTCGTTGCCGGCGAAATGCTTTTGACATACGTGCCAAGTCCAGCCATCAATCCGCCGCCGCCGATGCTGGCAAATACGAAATCAATCGGCTCTTCACAATCGTTTAACACTTCTACGCCGATCGTCCCTTGCCCAGCAATGACATATTCATCATCAAACGGATGAATAAACGTCCTTCCTTCGCGCTTGGCACATTGAACCGCTTCGTTAAAGGAGTCATCAAACGTATCTCCGACTAAAATAATATCGACCATTTCTTTTCCAAATAATTTCACTTGTGAAACTTTTTGTCTTGGGGTCGTTGCCGGCATATAAATTTTTCCGTGCACCCCTAACGCCCGGCACGAATAAGCCACTCCTTGCGCATGGTTCCCTGCACTTGCACAAACAATGCCATTTTTCCGTTCTTCATTCGTTAAATGTTTCATGCGATTGTACGCGCCGCGAATTTTAAACGAACGAACGACTTGTAAGTCTTCGCGCTTCAAATAGACGTTACAGTCGTATCGCTCGGACAATAACGGATTTTTTTGCAACGGCGTGTGATAGACGACGTCTTTTAACGTATGATGCGCAATTAAAATGTCTTCCACATAGACGGTTCCTTGTTTTCGTTTAAGCTGTTGTTCCATATCCTCTTGTTCCTTTCCTTCACGTCTTTTTAATTTGAAAATTATATCACAATTTTCAAAAAAAGAAAGGCTGTTTTCAAAAAAAAATAAAGCGACGATTATTGTTAGCGATCGTCGCGTTTTCGTTTTTCTTCGTATTCTTCCGCAAATTCTACCGCCCATCTTCCTTCATCAAACCAATTCCTTGTTTGATGCATTCGTTTGTCGGTAAACACACGGTTTTCCATGAATAAGTGAAAAAAAGCTTCGATCGCTCCAAGCGCAAGCGTTGCAAAAAAAGAAGCGTACAGCATATTCGCAGTCGGCTCGATAAGCAAATAGCTAAAAAACCAAATCGTCGCAAACGCTAAAGGCAAATCAGCGATCACAGCAACGAAATTACCTGCTCTCGGCAGCACAAATAAATCGCCGAGCGCATAAGAAATGGTGACAGTGGCTAAAGCGATGAAAAAAATGAGCAGAAGCGGCGCGTTAAAAATCGTGAAAATTGAAAATAACACCGTACTCCATAAAACTAATTTGAGCGCTAGTGGAATCACATGCTTCATCGTATTCCTCCATTTCGTTAGTTGTTATTGTTATCGTTCCTTTTTGATACGCTCTCTATTCGAAAAAAAACACGTGCTTCACCCGAAGTGAAGCACGTTTAACGCTTGCGCTCATACAAAAGAAAAACGTAGTCATATGGATTTTTTTCATCTTTTGGACCTTTTTCGCTTGAAACTAAACACCAATCTTCTTCATGAAATGGCGGAAAAAACGTATCGCCGGGAAAGCTCGCATCAATTTTCGTTATGTAGAGACGGCCAGCAAACGGCAAGGACGCTTGAAATAACTCGGCGCCGCCGATGACGAAGACTTCCTCGTCCCGTTCCGCCGCTATTTTTTGAATGTCGTCAATCGAGTGAATGACGGTACATCCTTCCGGCTGAAACGAGCGATTGCGAGTAACGACGATATTTTCTCGTCCGGGCAACGGGCGGCCGATCGATTCAAACGTTTTTCTTCCCATAATGATCGGATGTCCCATCGTGACCCGTTTAAAGTAAGCAAGATCCGCTGGCAAATGCCACGGTAATTTGTTGTCTTTGCCGATGACGCGATTGCGATCCATCGCAACAATAAGCGATATCATCATATTTCCCCTTTATACCGCAACCGGCGCTTTAATGTGCGGATGCGGATCGTAATCCACGATTTCAAAATCGTCAAATTGATAGTCAAAAATTGATTCTGGCTTCCGCTTGATCACAAGCTTCGGAAGCGGGCGCGGTTCTCTTGTTAATTGCAGTTTGGCTTGCTCAATATGATTCACATACAAGTGAACATCTCCACCTGTAAAAATAAGCTCCCCCACTTCTAAGTCGCACTGTTGGGCAATCATATGTGTAAGTAGCGCATAGCTTGCAATGTTAAATGGCAAGCCTAAAAATGTATCAACCGAACGTTGTTGCCACATGCAAGATAATTTGCCATTGGCCACATAAAATTGAAACGCATAATGGCAAGGCGGTAATTTCATTTTGTCAATTTCCGCGACATTCCATGCGCTCACCAACAAACGGCGCGAGTTCGGATTCGTTTTAATTTGTTCAATCACTTCGCTAATTTGATCGACCGTCTTGCCGTCGGCACCTTTCCATGAACGCCATTGCGCTCCGTAAACAGGACCGAGTTCCCCATTTTCATCGGCCCACTCGTCCCAAATCGTCACACCGTTTTCCTGCAAATAACGGACGTTCGTATCTCCTTTTAAAAACCATAGTAACTCATAAATAATCGAACGAATATGCAGCTTTTTCGTTGTTAACAGCGGAAAACCTTTTTGTAAATCAAAGCGCAGTTGGCGTCCAAAAACAGATAGCGTTCCGACTCCGGTGCGGTCGTCCTTTTGAACCCCATTTTCTAAAATATCTTCAAGTAATTGTAAATATTGTTGCAACGTTCTCACCTCATCCTCTATCATAAACGAAAAAGAACTCATTGGCGAGTTCTTTCGATCAATTGCTTGATAAATTCGTATGTTTTCGGAGCAGTTTCTTTTAGATGCGCACGCGTTTCGTTGTTATAATAGTAATAGGCAAACGATTCAGCGAAATATTCTTCCGGATAATCGAGCAAATAGTAGTTGTGAGGAAACAACTGCTTCGCTTCTTCGCGCCAGACCGCTAAAAAAGGCGATGTTGCATGAATATGATCAAAAACAATATAGTCAACCGAATGAGCTAACTCGTGCAATTCTAAATTTACCGAACCGTGCCCTTTTCCTTTTTCGCTATGGCCGATTTTCACTAACACGAGATGCGAACCGCCCAGTCCCGGAACGTCATCCCATGTGGCTGGCGATATATACCCCCGCGGCGTTTGTCCGCGTAAATAACGCGCAGACGGTTCATCGGTCAGCTTGCCAGTAAATAATTTCAAATAAATATGTTGATCCGCTATTTTTTTTAATAAAGCAGGGTCAATATGGGCAAGCGTTTCAATCATTTTTTTAGCTTCTGAATGATCGAAAGGTGCATCCGGTAAAATAACGATTTTCTGTAATGTTTGATGCGATGGAACGCGATCTATCGAAAGAGAACTTGCCTGCAAAAGAATGCCGTGTGTGTTCGGATACGGCGAAAAGGAAAGAAGCGGAATAACAGCGACGACAACCCCCATTAAAACGAGCAACCGTTTCACGGCCACTTCCCCACCTTTATTCGTACTCTATGCTAGAAAACTATGAATCTTTATTTTACTATAGCATATGAAAAAAGGCAGAGAAATGCATAAATTTAGGAAGTCGAGATCAAAATATCCCGCTGTTCTTTATATTCGAAATCGCCTGTTTTAGTTTTGTTTCATCTTGAACAAGAGCAATGCGCACAAATCTTTCTCCGTTAGGTCCGAATGCGCGTCCTGGCGTCACGACGACGTGTGCTTTGTCGATGAGCGCATAGGCAAACTCAAGCGATGTCCATCCTTTCGGAATTTCCGCCCATACGAACATGCTCGCTTTCGGGCGCTCTATGTTCCAACCGATCGAAGCAAGACCGTCGATGAGAAGATCGCGGCGCGCTTGATAGATGCTCCGGCTTTCTTCGCAAAATGACGCTCCTTTTGTCAATGCAGCAATTGCTGCTTTTTGAACCGGTAAAAATACACCATAGTCTAAGTTTGATTTAAACTGAGCGAGCACTTCGATGATTTGGGCGTTTCCACACGCATATCCGACCCGGCAGCCAGCCATGTTATAGCTTTTTGAAAGCGAATTGATTTCAATGCCTACTTTTTTCGCTTCCGGTATCGACAGAAAACTGATCGGCTTATGGCCGTCATAATAAAGCTCGCTATACGCAAAGTCCGAAACAACAATGATTTCATATCGTTTCGCAAAATCGACCACTTCTTGGAAAAAAGATTCCGTTGCCAGCGCCGGAACGGGATTGCCTGGAAAGTTGACGATCATCATCGCCGCCCGTTTCGCCACTTCTTCTGGAATCGCCCGAAGATCCGGAAGAAACCCGTTTTCTTTCCGGAGCGGCATAAAATACGGCTCGGCTTGTGCCATCGCAATTCCGGTCGCATACGCTGTATAGCCGGGATCCGGAACTAAAATGAAATCGCCCGGATTGGCAAACGCCATCGGCAAATGAACAAGCCCGTCTTGTGACCCCATTAAACAAACGACTTCTTCGTTCGGGTTCAGCGATACACCATGTTGCACCCGATAATAGTACGCTACTGCTTCATGAAATTCGCTTATCCCGGCCAACGGATAGCCGTATGTATCAGGTTGGCTGGCATAAAAAGCAAGTGTTTCTCTTACGAACGATGGCGGCGGCAAATCCGGGCTGCCGATGCTCAAATCGATCATTTCGCACCCTTCCGAAAGTTTCGATTTTTTATAAGCCGCTAATTCGCTAAACACCGATGTTCCGAACGCTTTCATACGTTCTGACGTTTTCATGTCCATCTCCCCGTAAAACCTCTTTCTTTTTCTCGTTTTTTTGATATATATTTATTATGGATATAGGAAATATTCGCGTGCAAAACTATAATATTAGTGTACCACATTTTCATCACTCGACAACATAATGGAAAGGCAGGGAGAAAAGATGAATGCGATTTTTTTCGCTGCAAGTCTATTGACGATCGCTTATTTTATATATAGCTGCTTTGCTGAATCATAAAAACTCGCAGGCTGGCTGCGAGTTTTTATTGTTTCGTTTTTTTGCGGGCGGAATCGAGCGCATCCCCCCCTGTTTCCATTTCGGTCGTTCCTTGCCCTTTTACGTTTGGCGCGCTTAAACCGGTTTTCGACGGGTCTTTTTTTCGGTTTGACATGTTTGTCACCTCCGCCTTTAACGTTCCCGTCCTTTTGCGTTTCTATTCCTGCGAAAGTTCAATCGTCGCAAAATGAAATTTCGCCGTTTTTCGCACATATACAAAAAAGCCGAACTGCGCAAATCGTGAACTTTGCCAATGATCTTTCAAGACGACACGCTTGCGGGCGACTCGTTTCGCTTCGCGAATTACGTCTTCTGTTAACTCTGTATAAAGCGCGAACGATTTAATGCCTTGGATGCCGTCAGACTCCACAATCGACTGCTCAAACATCGGGTCAAAATAAACGACATCAAACGAGCGGTCTGGAAGAGAAGACAAAAACGAACGATAATCGGCGTGAACAACTTGAATGCGCCGCATCGCCTCATTCATTTGCGCAATACTAGAGTCCCATTGTTGCAATCCTTGTTGCACTAAATAAGCGATATAGCGGTTTCCTTCCGTTCCGATTACGATTCCACTTCCCCCTGTGACAACGCTTGCGACGATGCTGTCAGCACCGATTCCTAACGTACAATCTAAAAAAGACATCCCTTTTTGCAATTTCGTCGCTTCTAAAAACGGTTCCGACTCTCCGCGCAATATCCTTTTCACGCGAAACATCGCTGAATTAGGGTGAAAAAAGAATGACGGAGACCGGTTCATTGGATACATTTCCAAACGGTTTTTGCCCACAACAAGAACGTCATCGCCGCGTTGTTCTTGCAGCGCTTCGACCGACATTTTTCGCCGTGGCACATAAGGAATGTTAAGCTCCAAAGCGATTTGTTGCGCTTTTTTGATCATACATTGATTCGTTCTTCCTGCAGTTGTGACAATCATACTGCTCCCTCGAGAAAAAAGGATGCCTACACAGACATCCTATTTAACAATATTTTTCTAGTGCTGTCATAATATTTTCCATAACGGCTTCCAGCGAATTTCCTTCAATTTCATGGCGCGGAATGAAATGAACGACTTCTTTTCCTTTTAATAAGGCCATCGACGGGGAAGAAGGCTCGATGCCAACAAAATATTCGCGCATTTTCGCCGTCGCTTCCCGATCTTGTCCGGCAAACACCGTCACTAAATGATTCGGCTTTTTCTCGCTGCGCAAAATCGCTTGCGTCGCCGCCGGACGGGCCAATCCGGCCGCGCACCCGCAAACGGAATTGACGACCACAAACGTCGTTCCTTGAACGTTTTCCATAAAATTCTCTACTTCCTCGCTCGTTGTTAACTCTTGAAATCCTGCACGAACAAGCTCATCGCGCATCGGTTGAACGAGCTGGCGCATATATTCTTCATAAGCCATTGACATGCTGATCCCTCCTAAGCAATATTTTCAATGAAAACAGAATACTATTTCGCTGCAAAAAAATCAATACAAGCAAAATAAATCCTTTCTAGGCGCATCTCTGCCTATCATTCAAAAGCCTAATTTTATTGTAATAAATTGAAGGGTGATAGGTACTCCTTTTATTGGAACGTCAATTGATTTTAAAATCAGCATGCCTTCTTGAACTTCATATAGTTCTTTAGGTTGTAACATTCCATTGATAAATAGGTTAATAAATGATACCTTATTCGGGTCTAATATTCCCCGATTTCCGTATTCCTTTAATTCATCCTCATTCGTATAAATTGTTTTGACTCCATCTGATATCGCATTATATTCGTAAGTATCGACTTGTAAAATTTGAGGGGGAATTTGAAAAGTTACACGAAACTGAATAGCAGACGTCGTGTTGATCCAATCATACACTTTTGGAACAGCAATGATATGCTTCTCATATTGGTGTTTTTTTCTTTTCATTTATATCACCTAAACCCCCAATTCCGCCAATTTTTGAACAGGTAAATGCGAAATCTTTAACGAATTATATGCAAAATCGCTAAATAACGTGAAAAGAGCCACCTAGGTAAATTGTTCATTTTTCCCCATCCATAGATAGCTGTCTATGTCGATTAATATAAAAAAATCGTATGATAAATTGAAGTTACCGGTAATAAACGTTCGTTACTTATTGTGCTTCTATATGTAACGTGTTGTTTATTACCTTACACATTTAACAAACTTTTTCAAAGAAAGGTGATGTATTTATGCCTCTTAAACTCATGAAACTTTTTGTTTCTGCTTCCACTTCAACAGACGCAGTGCCAACAGACACAAGATTTTTCTACACCACAACAACGCAAACAGCGGCAGGTTCGACATTAACGATTGATGCAGCAGATTTTCTACAAGATGATGGAACAGCAGTTACAACCCTACCAACTTTAGCGACAAATAATAGTTATTACAATGTTTATATTAACGGTGTTTTACAAATGAGTGGCATCTCAACATATACACCAGGCAGCACAGGTGTCGGTTCGCTTGCTATTAATGTGCCTGCTGGTGGAGATCCAATCCCTGCTGCTACTCCGATCGTATTAGAAATTGTTCAATTCGCTCCATCGTCTACAACAACTGTTACAACATGATACCGCAAAATTCTAAAATTTCAATATTTAAACATCAGTTAAAAATGATGTTTTCCACAATTTAAACGCTATAGCACCAATTCAAAAATAAAAGGCGCGATGAATTTTCGTCGCACCTTTTATTTTTTCATCCTTTCCGTCATTTGTTTCCACACCGCTTCTTTTGTTTCCTCGTCAGCCATCTTTACAACCACTCTTTAACCATGCACATTCCGACTTCTTCGCTTTTAACGATTTTTTCATCCGCCACATTGTGAAGGAGTGCCGCCATTCCACGATCAGCAAATTCGCTCCTTCCTGTTTCGCAAGCTAGCGCCCTAAACAGCGGAAGCATTCAATAAGCCACCAATCATCGCCACTTGTACATATTTCCTCAGTTTTTTATGATCTGTTCGTTCCCGATCATACATCTTTTGCTATAATAATTTTTCAATTTCTTTCTTTAACTCGCTTGGCTTTGTCTGCGGCGCAAACCGTTCGACAACATTTCCGTTTCGGTCTACGAGAAACTTCGTAAAATTCCACTTAATCGCCTTCGTTCCAAACACACCCGGCGCTTTTTCTGTTAGATAAATAAACAGCGGATGCGCATGCTCTCCATTGACATCAATTTTCGCAAACATCGGGAATGTCACGCCGTAGTTGAGCTGACAAAACTCATAAATTTCTTCTTCCGTCCCCGGCTCTTGGTGACCAAATTGATTGCACGGAAATCCGAGCACGACCAATCCTTTGTCCCGATATTGTTCATACAGCTCTTGAAGCTCTTCATATTGCGGGGTAAATCCGCATTTACTTGCTGTATTGACAATGAGCAACACATTTCCTTTGTAGTCAGCAAGCGTTTTTTCTTCCCCATGAATCGTTTTCACTGTAAAGTCGTAAATACTCATCATCATCACTCCTCTTTTCTTCATCATAAAGAAGAACGGAGCATTTTTCCACTTTTACGTTCTACATTTGCTTAATAAGCGATAGCTTTTGCAGTGATTGAAGCATGTACGGCACCATTTCCAATAAATCATCCACGTTTTCTTCTCGAATCAGCCGTCCAAATTGGACACTAATTTCATTGTGATAGTTGTTACTTTTATAATCACGCCGCAACGTTTGCCGGATGATTCGATTTTCTCCCCAAATGCTGAGCATCGTTTCTTCAATAAGCGGACAAACAGACTCGCTTGATCCAATCGGCATGAAAAACATAATCGTCAGCACACAGCCCACATCGGTCGCTTTTTGCAGCAACTCTTGGGCGATTTGTTCCAAACTCATTTCGAGCGTCACCGTGCATGACGCGCTTGTTTCTTCGCGCTCCCGCATCCGAAACGTAATATGATACGTTCGTGAAAAATAAGCCAAATCGATCCAATCGCGACGGTCAGTAACAACGATCGTACCGTTTAAATCAAGATCATAAAGCGCTCCTTCGATCACTGTTTTTAAATTATCAAAGGCAGTTGGATCAAACATACAATCGCTCCCTTTTAAAATAAACCAACGGCGTTTCCATGTTCATCGATATCCATGTTTAGCGCGGCCGGGTGCTTCGGCAAGCCTGGCATCGTCATAACATCACCGGTTAAGGCAACAAGGAATCCTGCGCCAATGGACGGTTTCAATTCGCGCACCGTAATCGTAAAATCGGTTGGACGTCCTAATTTTGCCGGATCGTCAGAAAGCGAATATTGTGTTTTGGCCATGCAAATCGGCAAACGATCCCACCCTAATTCCGTAAACTGGTCGATTTGTTTTTGTGCTTTAGAAGTAAACTGCACGTCTTTTGCTCCATAGACAATGCGGGCAATTTTGCGAATTTTATCAGGAATCGGCTCATTTACATCGTATAAAGGAGCAAATCGGTTCGTGCCGTTTTCGATGATATCAAGCACTTTTTCCGCTAAATCAATCCCGCCTTGGCCACCTTTTTCCCATACTTCGGTTAATGCCACCGGATAATGATGCTGTTCGCAAAACTGTATCAGCGTTGCGATTTCTTTTTCCGTATCCGTTACAAAACGATTTACCGCCACCACAAACGGCAACCCAAATGCTTGAATCGTTTCAATGTGCTTTTGTAAATTGCTCAAACCAGCTTGCAACGCCGTAACGTTTTCGTTCTGTAATTCTTGTTTCGAGACGCCGCCGTGCATTTTTAACGCGCGGATGGTTGCCACGATCACCACGGCTGCCGGCTGAATGCCAGCCAAACGGGCTTTAATATTGAAAAACTTTTCTGCTCCTAAATCAGCGCCAAATCCTGCCTCCGTAACCACATAGTCCCCTAATTTTTGCGCCATTTTTGTTGCGATGACACTATTGCAGCCGTGGGCAATATTGGCAAACGGACCGCCATGCACAAGCGCCGGCGTATGTTCGACCGTCTGAACTAAATTCGGTTTGAATGCGTCTTTTAATAAAAGCGTTAATGCGCCTTCAACGCCTAAATCGCCGACCGTCACCGGCTTATTGTCTACGTTGTACGCAACAACGATGCAGGAAAGGCGCTTCTTTAAATCTTGTAAGTCGTGCGCTAAACAAAACACCGCCATCATTTCAGATGCAACGGTAATATCGAATCCATCTTCGCGCGGTACTCCTTGTGTCGAACCGCCGAGACCTACTACCACATGGCGTAGCGCCCGATCGTTTAAATCAACGGCGCGCTTCCAAACGATGCGGCGCACATCGATGCGCAGTTCGTTCCCATGATGAATATGATTGTCGATGAAAGCCGCTAATGCATTCGTTGCAGTCGTAATCGCATGCAAGTCCCCGGTAAAATGCAGGTTAATTTCGTCCATTGGCAATACTTGCGAATAGCCGCCTCCCGTGGCGCCTCCTTTCACTCCCATCGTCGGCCCAAGCGAAGGTTCGCGCATCGCTATGATCACCTTTTTTCCGAGTTGATGCAATGCCTGGCCTAATCCTACTGTAACCGTTGATTTTCCTTCCCCGGCAGGCGTTGGGTTAATCGCTGTTACTAAAATGACGTTCCCATCTTGCTTTGTCGCCAAACGTTGCATCACATCAAGCGAAATTTTCGCTTTATAATGACCGTACGGTTCGAGCTCTTCTTCTAAAAGGTCGAGATCATTTGCTACTTCTTGAATTCGCTTTAGTTTTGTTTCTTGTGCAATTTCAAGGTCTGTTTTCCACTTCGTTGTTACTGTCATCGTTTTTCCTCCATCAATCAAAACATCTTTAATAATTAGTATTTATTTTATCATTCAGATAAAAAAGAAAAAATTCATTGAATAAAATTTGTAATGTTTTTATAATTAAGTTATTTAACAAATAAGGAAATGGAGGATGAGACCGTTGCCAATTAACATTCCAAAAAACTTACCCGCAAAAGAAATATTAGAACAAGAAAACATTTTCGTCATGGATGAAGAACGGGCGTATTCACAAGATATTCGTCCGTTAAATATAGTGATTTTAAATTTAATGCCGCAAAAGGAAAAAGCAGAAACACAGCTTTTACGCTTGCTCGGCAACTCCCCTCTTCAAGTAAATATTACGTTTTTGCGCCCGGAAACACATGAAGCAAAGACAACAAGCAAACATCATCTCGATCAATTTTATACGACATTCCCGCTTATTCGTCATCGTAAATTTGATGGCATGATTATTACGGGCGCACCTGTCGAGCATTTGCCGTTCGAAGAAGTAAATTATTGGAACGAGCTCACAGAAATTATGGAATGGACAAAAACGAACGTAACATCTACATTACATATTTGCTGGGGAGCGCAAGCAGGACTTTATTATCATTACGAAATCCCGAAATATATGTTGCCGCAAAAATGTTTCGGCATTTTTGAACACACATTAGAAGTAAAAAACGTGAAATTGTTGCGCGGGTTTGATGACATATTCCGCATTCCGCATTCCCGCCATACAGATGTATTGCGAGAAGATATCGAAAAAGTGCCCGAGTTAACGATTTTATCCGTTTCAGAGAAAGCAGGCGTTTGCTTAGTTGCTTCTAACGATGGAAAACAAATCTTTTTAACCGGCCATCCAGAATACGATGCCACGACGTTAAAAGAAGAATACGAACGCGATGTCGCAAAAGGATTGCCGATCCATATTCCAGAGTCATATTTTCCGAATGACGATCCAACAAAAGAGCCGCTGAACACATGGCGGTCGCATGCGAATTTATTATTCGTAAACTGGCTGAACTACTACGTCTATCAAGAAACACCGTACATTTGGGAATAAATAGGAAAAAGCATGTGATATTCAACCGATCACATGCTTTTTTCCATTTCAATCGATCATTCGCGAAAACTTGTTGTATCTCGACAAAAGAAGTCAAAAGGTTCGACAGCCAAGGTTTTTTCATCATTTTTTCGCTTTCACACTGTTGTCCATGACATTTCTACGACAAAAATAATAGGATGTAATAACTGCATATGGGAGGTGAAATGCTTATGGGTACTAACTTTGCATTGATTGTTGTATTGTTTATCTTGTTAATTATCGTCGGTACTGCGTTTATGGGCTACTAATGAAAAGGGGGCTTGTTCATCCATTTGAGCAAGCCCTTTTTTACACCAATTCAAAATCCGGCGATTTTCTCACAAGAAGCAATTAGCGATGACAACAGCAAAGGAAATAAACGAAAAAAATCACAAAAATGAACTTCTCCCACCTACACTTTCGCTTAAAGGTGGGAGATTCCTCGATGAACATGTTAAAACTCAATCCCTTTCACAGCGGACACACCTTCGTGATAGTCGTGTTTCACCGCTTGCATATCGGTGACGATATCAGCGATGTCGATCAATTCTTTTTTAGCTGAACGGCCTGTAATCACAAGGTGAAGAGAAGAAGGGCGCGTTTGAACAAATTGAATGACATCGTCAACTGAAAGGATATCGTCAACCGAGAAGCGGTCAATGGCTAGCGCATTGTTCAGTTCATCTAACACCATCATATCATACATTCCAGACATCGCTTTTTCTTTTGTGAATTGCCATGCTTTTTTTAATGCTTCGCGATGCTCTTCCGGCGTTTTCGTCCATGTAAACCCAGCGCCCATCTGATGCATGTCAATTCCTAATTTGGCAAACATAATGTGCTCACCATATGTCCGCTGCGGCGACTTGATAAACTGAATGATAATGACTTTTTTTCCTCTTCCAGCCGCTCGCAGCGCTAACCCGAGAGCGGCTGTCGTTTTTCCTTTTCCATCTCCCGTATATACAATCACCCGTCCTTTATGTTGATTCAATCCACTCACCCTCTAACTCCGCAAACCATTGGATGCTCTCCCGCAACCGAACGACTTCCCCGACAAGAATAATCGCCGGGTGCGAAATACGAGCGGCCTTTACAATCTCTGCAATATTTTGCAACGTCCCGACCACTGTTCGCTGCTTCTCCGTCGTCCCCCATTCAATGACGGCGACTTTTGTATCGGAAGGTTTTCCGTTTGCGATCAATTGCTGGCAAATGTACGATAAGTTCCCGACACCCATATAAAAGGCGATCGTGTCACTACCATTTGCTAGTGCTTTCCAATCAATCCGGTCTTCCCCTTTCTCTTTTCGGCCATGCCCAGTTACGATCGTAAACGAAGTCGCCACGTTTCGATACGTAACCGGTATACCGGCATAAGCCGCAGCAGCAATTCCGGCAGTGACACCGGGAACAATTTCAAAAGGAATGCCTTGTTTCGCCAGTACTTCCGCCTCTTCTCCTCCCCGCCCAAATACGCACGGGTCCCCTCCTTTTAGCCGCACGACAGTTTTTCCTTGCAGCGCTTTTTCCACAAGCCATTCGTGAATTTGTTCTTGGATGTTCCCGTGTTTTCCCGGCTCTTTTCCGGCATAAATCAATTCTGCCTCTTTTTTTGCATACTGAAGCAATTCTTTGCTCACGAGCCGGTCGTAAATGATGACATCTGCTTTTTGGATACATTCCATTCCGTAAACGGTAATCAGTTTCGGATTTCCAGGTCCCGCTCCGACTAAATAGACAGTTCCTTTACTCACGCTTATTCACCACCTTGTGACACTTGGGCAGATGTAAAAGTCGCCATCTTTAACATGTTCGTAGCGAACTGCAAGAGCGGAAACGCGACAGCCGCTCCGCTGCCTTCTCCTAAACGCATTCCTAAATCAACAAGCGGTTCTTTTCCTAACAGCTCTAACGCCACTCGATGTCCCGGCTCTTGTGAGCGGTGACCGGCGATCATATAGTCGCCAACATGCGGATGAAACAAGTTCGCGACAAGGGCGGCCGTTGTGCAAATAAATCCGTCAAGCAAAATTGGAATACGCTCTTCAGCTGCTGCTAACATGGCGCCTGCCATCGCGGCGATTTCTAAACCGCCAATTTTCGATAAAAGCTCAAGCGGAGCGGAAGGGTCAGGCTGATGAAGCGCTAATGCCCGTTCAATTACTTTTCTTTTATGTTCAACCATTTCATCAGAAATTCCTGTTCCTTTTCCGACAAGCACATCGACTGGCTTTCGACTAATCGCAGCTAAAAGAGCGCTTGCCGTCGTCGTATTGCCAATGCCCATTTCACCGACAATTAAGCAGCGAATGCCGTTTTCGATCATTTTTTTCGCTTGACGATGGCCGACAAATAATGCTTGCTTCGCTTCCTCGTTCGTCATCGCTTCTTGTTCGCAAAAATTGTTCGTTCCATATTTAACTTTTTCATTGACAAAGTCTTCTCCCGGAATATCCGTTGCCACTCCGACATCGATGACAGCAAACGAAGCGCCGATTTGCTTACTGAAAACGTTAATCGCCGCCCCGCCGCGCACAAAATTGAGCACCATTTGTGCCGTTACTTCTTGCGGAAATGCTGAAATCCCTTCTTTTGTCACGCCATGATCCGCGGCAAACACGAGCACACCAGGCGGAGTAACCGTTGGAAAGTGCGCTTCCGTCATTTCTGCCAGTTCAATGACGAGTTGTTCTAAACGTCCAAGGCTTCCGGCAGGTTTTGTTAACTGGTCCACATATGCGCTCACTTCATTTCCGATTTGTTTGTTTAATGATGGGACGTTAAACATTTGTTTTCCTCCTTTGAAACTCCATCATTTTCCTTTCGATCATTTCGACTTGTACATGTTGTTTGACACAATCAGCAAGTCGGTCGAATGCTTGCTCGCGCAGCGTTCGATACGAAGGACGATCGTATAAAGGTTCAAGCCCTTTTTTCCGTCGAATTTCATTTAGTAGATGTCTACGGAATGTGTCATTATGAAAAAGATCGTGAAAATATGTACCAAAGATGCGTTCATCTTCTGTTTTACATCCATCAGTTCGTCCGTTGATCTGAATGAGCGGAACATGACCTTCACAACGAGCGGATCGTCCCATATGAATTTCATACCCTGTTACTTGGAATCGTTCGCCCGCAAATGTCAGCATTCCTTCCGAAAGAACGGTTGTTTTTTCTTGTTCTAGCGTCGTGTCAATGGGAAGGAGCTGTAGGCCTTCGATATATCCGATTGTTGTTTCTACACAAAAAGGATCACGGACACGCTCGCCAAGCATTTGATAGCCGCCGCAAATGCCGATGATCGTTGTCTCTGTCTGCTCATACAGACGCTTGATTTCAACAGCGATTCCGCTTTCTTTCACATAAAGCAAATCTTCAATCGTATTTTTGCTTCCCGGCAAAATCAACACATCTGGCTGTCCGATTTCATCAGCCTTCGTAACAAAGCGAACGCTGCAATCCGGTTCGGCAAAAAATGGATCGATATCCGTAAAATTGGAAATGCGTGGATATTGAATCACGGCGATATCAATGGCTTTTTCTTGATCTTTTTTCGCTGAAAATTGGGCAAGAGCAACAGAATCTTCCGCATCAATATATAAATCTCTCATGTATGGAACAACGCCGAGCACCGGCACGCCGGTATACTGCTCAAACCAATCCAATCCAGGCTGTAAAAGCGAGCGGTCGCCGCGAAACTTATTAATAATCACACCGATGACGCGCTTTCGGTCCTCTTCGTCTAAAAGCTGTAACGTCCCTACTAAACTCGCAAACACGCCGCCGCGTTCGATGTCGCCAATTAAAACAACCGGCGCATTCGCCATGCGGGCAACACGCATATTGACAAGTTCCCGATCGTTGAGATTAATTTCCGCTGGGCTTCCGGCTCCTTCGATGACAAGCCGTTCATATTGGCTCATGAGCGCCTTTAGCGAGTGCTCAATCACTTGCAGGCCGATATGAAAAAACTCCGTCCGATACGCACTTGCTTTCATATTCGCATACGGACGTCCGTGCACAACGATTTGCGATTCGTTTTCGCGGCTCGGTTTAATTAAAATTGGATTCATATCGGTCGTCGCAACAATCCCGGCTGCTTCCGCTTGAATCCCTTGGGCGCGGCCGATCTCTTTGCCATCGATCGTCACATATGAATTGAGCGACATGTTTTGCGATTTAAACGGTGCAGTTTTCCAGCCGGATTGGGCAAAAATGCGGCAAAATGCGGTCGTAATCACGCTTTTTCCCGCGTCAGAATGCGTTCCTTGAAACATAATCGGCAGCGCTTTACCCATCATTCTTCACCTGCTCGCATCGTGCAAGCCACCGTTCAACCATTGGCGGACATGACGGAAAATAAAAATGAACATATCCAGCGATCAAATTTTTTTTCATATAGCCATCCTTTTTTGTGCCGCGCAATCCTTTCGTTTCATAGGCAAAATTAGCTGGCTCCGCATGAGTAAACGTCGAATAATGAAATTCGTGCCCTTTCGCCATTATACCATTTGGCAGCAAAAAATTCCCTTCCTCTCCTTTTACCTCGCGATAACCAAGCGCCGCTAACTTCGTATGCATGCGAACGCTTCCCGGAATAATGCCGACCATGTCGTAAAGGTGACCGTCTGTCGTTTCAATGCCTTCTGTTAAATACATAAACCCGCCGCATTCAGCAAGCGTTGGCAGTCCGCGGTCAATCGCTTGTTTGATCGATTGTTTCACATGTTCTTGCTTTGATAACTGTTCGGCGAATTCTTCTGGAAATCCCCCGCCGATATATAATCCGTGCACATCATCAGGAAGCGGCTCTCCAGCAAGCGGGGAAAAGAAAACAAGTTCGGCGCCGTACGCTTCCAACAGCTCTAAATTTTCCGGATAGTAAAAGTGAAATGCGGCATCTTTCGCCACTGCAATGCGCACATTGTACGTCCGGTCAACCGACAAAAATGAATGCTCAGCATCTAAATCGGGCGCTTCTGCCAATTGCCATAACGCCTCGAGATCGACAGTTTTGGTAATCCGTTCCCCTAACTGCATAAAAAAATCATCCAATTCGCCGCGCTCAATCGATGGAACAAGTCCTAAATGCCGTTCAGGAATCGATAGCTCCTCATCTTTTTGTAAAAAGCCGATGACTGGAATGCCGCATGCTTGTTCAACCGCTGCTTTAACTAAACGAAAATGCCCTTCGCTCCCGACACGGTTGGCAATCACTCCCGCGATCTTCACACGCTCGTCCAATAATTGAAATCCGCGTACGACTGCCGCTGCGCTTCTGGCCATTCCGGAACAGTCGACAATGAGCAACACAGGGCTTTTTGTGATGACGCTTATTTCCGCTGTCGTTCCTTCATTCGTCGTTGCCTGTTTGCCGTCAAAAAGCCCCATCACTCCTTCGATGATCGCAATGTCCGCTCCTTCGCTCCCTTTTTCGCATACCGCTTTCACAACATCCTCTCCGCCCATCCAGCTATCTAAATTGCGCGATGGGCGCCCTGTCACGGCAGTATGATATGTCGGATCGATATAATCCGGACCGCATTTAAATCCTTGCACGGTATATCCTTTTTTCTTTAATGCGGCCATAAGCGCGATCGTTATGGTCGTCTTGCCGACGCCGCTTCCTGTCCCTGCGATGACGATTCTTCGCATTCTACTCCCCCTCATGTTTGAACAAAGCAACGGAAATGGTGACGTTGCCTGACTTTTTCTTAACAAGCGCAAGTTGTTTGGCACCGCTATACAATTTCGCCGCAGGCTCGCTGACACCGTATGCCCCAGTATAGCGAAAAACGGTTTCGGAAGGTTGCTCGATTTCGATGCGGTTCAATTCCTCCGGTGTGTAATAAACAAATTCCCAGCCGTATTTTCGTGCAACTTCGAGCAATCCTTCTTCATCTTTTTTCAAATCGATCGTGCATACCGCTTTGACGCTTTTCAGCGAAAACTGAAGCTCTTCTAACGTTTCGATGATGACCGTTTCGATTTCTTCAGCGGACGTGCCGCGGTTGCAGCCAATACCAAGAACAATTACTTTCGGCCGGTACAAGACGCCATTTTGCAAAATCGCTTCTTCGTCTTTTGAAAGAAGGCGATGCGTCACGACGAGGGCGGCATCCGGTTTTGCCGCAAGCGCCGCGGCAATCGATGAATATAAACGAATATTCTCAGGCAGCGGCGTATTATAGTTCCACCAGTTCCGCTCGCCCGATTCTTGGACGATGGCCACATGTTGTTCGTTGACAACGGCGGCGCTTACCGGTGTCAATTTTTCATCGGATTCCCATACCCAGCCAAATGACCGTCCGAACAAATCAACGGCGATCGTCTTTTGCACATCGGACGCCGTTGTAATAACCGGATGCGCTTGTAATAGATGAGCGACTTGGCGCGTCAACTCGTTCGCTCCACCAAGATGGCCGGATAAGACGCTGATGACATGCTCGCCTTTATCATCAATGACAACAACCGCCGGGTCGGTTTTTTTATCCTTTAATAGTGGTGCAATCATGCGCACAACCGCTCCGAGCGAAATAATCAAAATCAGTCCACGATATGTAGCAAAAAGAGACGGCAACAAAAGCCGAACATTTCCTTCAAATAGACGAATGCCTTTTTCTTCTTCATCGCCTTTGGCAAACTTATTCGTATAGTATACGTGGGCGCCCGGAAGCTGCTCGCCAAGGCGGCGCGCAATATCGACCCCATGTTTCGTAATGGCAACGACAGCGTACATTCTTATCCCTCCCCTCGCCGATATCCGTGCGTAAACGTTTTATCATACAATTTCGAACGGTAGTTATGTTCTGTAATTGACCGATCAAGCGCCCATCCAGCAAGGATCAACGCATGTTGACGAATGCCGTTTGCGCGCATATCTTCATCAAGTGTTCCGACCGTTGAATGAACGATTTTTTGATCAGGCCATGTCGCTTTGTACACGACAACGACTGGCGTATCCTCACTCCACCCTGCTTCAAGCAGTGCTTTCGTTACTTTTTTTGTTAACGTGGCGCTTAAAAATAATGCCAACGTACAATGATGTTTCGCCAATTCCTCGAGTTTTTCTTTTTCTGGAACAGGCGTCCGGCCTTCTGCACGCGTTAAAATAACCGTTTGGGTTAAATCGGGAACGGTAAGCTCAGCCTGCGCAACAGCGGCAGCGGCAAAGACCGAGCTGACGCCAGGGACGATTTCCACTCCGATTCCTTCTTTTTTTAGTAGAGCGATTTGCTCGAGTGTCGCTCCATAAATCGATGGATCGCCGGTGTGAAGGCGCACTATTTTTTTTCCTCTTTTCACTCGTTCAACCATCATCGCAACAATTTGTTCTAAATGCATCCCCGCTGTTTGAAACACTTCTGCTTCCGGCTTGGCGTATTGCAATAAAGCGTCATTGACGAGCGAGTCGGTATAAAAAATCGCGTCAGCTTCTTGTAATAACGTCATTCCTTTTACTGTGATCAGTTGTGGATCGCCCGGACCGGCACCGACAATATACACCTTCATTTTCTCACCACCATGAGCGTTAAATATTCGAGCTCTGCTCCTTCAAGTTGTTCAACGTTCCAAATGATTTCTTCATTGGACGTTACTTTCGTCACAACAGCTGCGTTTTGTATTAAATCCAATTCACGCAGCAGCCGTAACATCATATCGATCACTTTCGCGACTTTCAAAAAGACAACGCAATCATGATCTTCCAAGGCTTTTTTCATTGCCTCATAATCATCCCGCGCCGGAATGATCGCCACATGTTCATCACCGTCAGCAAGCGGTAGCTGCAGACGAGCCGCTGCTCCGTTAATCGATGAAATCCCTGGCACAATTTCAATCGGAACGTTTGGGTAGTGTTGCAGCATCGTTCGCATAAAATGAATAAATGTGCTATATAAGAGCGGATCTCCTTCCGTCACAAACGCGACATTTTTTCCCGATGAAAGATGCATCCATACAGCATTCACCGTTTCGTTCCATTTTTCCTGTAAAACCGTTTTGTCTTTCGTCATCGGGAAAACGAGACCGAGCATTTCTTTTTCGTCTGGCGAAAAATACGCTTCAACAATTTGTTGGGCGTAGCTTTTGCTGCCGCGCTGCTTTTTTGGATAGGCAATCACATCTGCTTCTTTTAAGCGGCGAAACGCCTTCACCGTCAACAATTCCGGATCGCCCGGACCAACGCCGATACCATATAATGTCCCAATCATTCGCTTTCGTCCTTTCTGTACGCAGAAATAATATAAATCGGGTTTAATGCGTCAAAGCGCGTTAATTGCAAAATTGGCTTGCTTCTTGATAATTGGGCTAACGTTATATCAACATGAAATCCACGTTTTCGTAACCCATCCACCGCTTCATGCAATGTTTCGATCGTCACCGCATTGACAACGATGCGTCCGTTTGGCTTTAAGCGATGACAACAAACATCAAGAAGTCGATCCATTTCTCCAGACGTTCCGCCGATAAAAATGGCGTCAGGATCAGGAAATTCATGTAAATGGTCCGGCGCCCGACCGTGAACAAGCGTAAAATCGGTGCGAAATTTTTGCATATTTTTCCGGCAAATCTCGATATCATGTTCATTTTTTTCAATCGCAAATACTGCTCCCTCGCGCGCGATTTTCGCCGCTTCAATCGCCACCGAACCGGTGCATGTGCCGATATCCCAAACGATGCTCGTTTCCCGCAACTGAAGCGCGCTAATGCTTAAAATACGAATTTCTTTTTTCGTAATCAATCCTTTTTCCGGTTTGCGCTGAAAAAATTCATCATCGTCGATCCCGAGTGACCAAGTCGGACCAACTTTTACTTTTTGTAAAATGACTATATTTAATGGAAGAAACTCGGTCTCAGCCATCTCTTCCAATTCAAAAAAGCGGCAGCGTTCGTCTTTACTGCCAAGATTTTCTCCAACGAATGCGCGATATTCAGTTATCCCGTATGAAAGCAAATATTTCGCAATTTCATTCGGTGAATTCGTATCATCTGTTAAGATGGCTATTTTCTCCCGACCATCAATGCGCTGAGCAAGCCCCTTCATACTTCGGCCATGGACGCTAATAAATGTTGCATCTTGCCATTTTTCACCCATTTTCGCAAATGCCCACTGCACGGAGCTAACTGCCGGATACACTTCAATCGGGAGTTTGCGGGATAAATAGCTGCCGATGCCGTAAAACAACGGATCGCCGGAAGCTAAAATGACCGTTCGTTTCGCTTCATGACGCAATCGCTCGACAAGGGAAGAGAGACCGCCTTGAATGACGATTTTTTCTCCTTGATAATCTGGAAAAAATGATAAATGGCGCTCTCCCCCTATTAACAACTCACTTTCGTAAATCCAATGTTCATATAAAGACGGCAAACTTTGTTTTCCATCGGCCCCAATGCCAATCAATTTAATCGGTTGCATCTTTTCGCACCGCCTTTCCTAAAAATTGACCGCTTAACGTATATAACGTTGTTTCGATGACGAGTCCGCCGCCAACCTCTTTTAATGCTGCAAGGCAGCAGTAATCACATAGCTTTTCAAAAAATAGCGTATTTCCTGCTTCTTGCATAAGATCGCCGACTTGTGAGGCCGTATTGGCTTCGCGAAGCGAATGAATGAGCTCAGAGGAAGCACCCGCTTCTTCGGCAATCGCTGCTAAAAAGTGAAAATCAACAGGTGCGCTTTTGGAATGAACCATCATAATGCCTTGCGCCACTTTTGAAAATTTCCCCATCATCCCAACCATCGATACTGTTTTCATGCCGTGTTTTTTGCATTGTTTTAACGTAAAGCCGACAAAATCGCCCATTTCGATAAACGCTTCCTCTGGCAAATGAGCGTATTGTTTCATTGCATATTTTTCGCTTCTACCGCCCGTTGTAATGACCACATGTTCACAGCCGGTCGCTTTAGCCACTTGTATTGCCCGAACGATGCTTGCGCGGTAGGCGGACGTCGAAAACGGAACGACGATGCCGCGCGTTCCTAAAATCGAGATGCCGCCGATAATACCAAGCCGGGCATTTAACGTTTTTTTCGCAATTTCGGCCCCGCCTGGAACGGAAATGACGATGCGCACACCGCGTTCAATTCCATATTGCTCCAGTATTTGATGCGCTACTTCCATCATCATTTTGCGTGGCACTGGATTGATTGCTGCTTCGCCAATCGGAACGGGAAGGCCTGGCTTTGTCACCCGTCCAACGCCTTCCCCGCCATCTAGTTCAACGCCCGTTCCATCGGTCCATGACACCGTCGCAACAATGGATGCTCCATGCGTTGCATCTGGATCATCGCCGCCATCTTTCATTACGACAGCTGTTGCGGAATCAGCTTGAATATCGCATCGTTCTACTGAGAATGTCACCCATCGTCCAATCGGCAAATAGATCTTTGCTTCCGCTTGCGGAATGCCGGTAATGAGAGCCGTTAATGCCGCTTTCGTCGCGGCGGTTGCGCAAGCCCCTGTCGTATATCCTTCACGCAACTGTTTTTCTCCCATTGTCTACCCTCGCTCTGCTAAAATCGAAAGCGCATTAAGCGCCGCCACCGTAACGGTGCTTCCCCCTTTGCGGCCGACGTTCGTAATAAACGGAACATCTAGTTTCGCCAGCTCTTCTTTCGATTCTGCCGCGGACACAAAGCCGACCGGCAGGCCGATCACTAAACCGGGACGCGCTTCTCCTTCTTTAATTAAACGAATGAGTTCAAGCAGTGCCGTCGGCGCATTGCCGATCGCAAAAATGCCGCCTTCTGCTTCTTTGACAGCTTTTCTCATCGCCACGATGGCGCGTGTCGTGTTTAGCCTTTTTGCTTCTTCGATCACATCTGAATCGGAAATGTATACATGAACGCTTCCGCCAAATTTTTCGATACGTGTTTTATTCACACCGACTTGCACCATTTGCACATCGGCAACGACTTTTTTTCCAGAGCGAATCGCGCGAATGCCCGCTTCGATGGCGTTTGGATGAAACAGTAAGCTTTTGCCTAACTCAAAATCAGCCGATGCATGAATGACGCGCTGGACGATCGGATATTGTTCTTTCGTAAAATGGTGCTCCCCGATTTCTTCATCGATGATTTGAAAACTTTTTTCTTCAATTTGTTGCGGTTGAACAGTTATAGGACGAAACTCTGTACGAAAATCCACTAATAAAACCCCTTTCATTGATTAATCGATAATGGTACATGCCGATGCAATGCAGCAATGACATCAGAAAATTCCGAATACACGGTTTGGTACTGAATCGTTGGACGACGAATGATCACCGTTTCAATTCCTAACTCTTCGGCAGCGGCAATTTTTTCATCGACAAACCCGACTTTGCCGCTTTCTTTCGTAATTAATAGCGTGACGCCAAAATGTTTGAAAAGCGCGATATCCAATTCTTTTGTAAACGGTCCTTGCATCGCGACAATATTTTCTTGCGGAAATTGCAGTTGTTCGCATTTTTCCATATTGTCTTTGCGCGGAAGCATGCGAGCAATGACGCGCAAATCCGGTAAACCGAGCAATTTTTTTGCAAAAATATGCAACGTTTTGCTTCCCGTCGTCAGCATCACAACCCCTTTTTTCTGCGCTGCGTATTCCGCTGCTTCTTCATAGCTGTCGACAAACGTTACATGTTCGGAAGCGACTGGCGTTGCTTTTCGCTCATAACGAATGTACGGAACGTTCGCATCAGCGGCGGCCTGCATCGCGTTTTTCGATGCTTCTTCCGCAAACGGATGGCTTGCGTCTACGACCGCTTTCGCTTTCTTTTGCTGAATGAGCTCTGTCAATTGCGCGGCTGTTAGCCTCCCGAGGTGTACCGATAAACCAGCATGCTGCAATTGCTCCGCTGCATGTTCGGTCACGACAGTCGCCATGACATGATATCCGGCCTTTTGAATTTCAAGTGCCAATTGGCGCGCATCGCTCGTTCCTGCTAAAACGATAATCATAACATCCTCCTTAATGATGATGGTGATGGTGGTGATGATGGTGTTCCGTCATATGAAGGCGATATTGACATAAATCGCAGTTCATCGAGACGGTTTGGCCGAGCGCTTCTTCTAAACGGTCAAGCACGATCGTTTTCAGCTTCGGATGAAAGCCGAAATATCCGGCTAACGAAAACTGCACGTCCGGGTAGAGGCTATAAAACTCGTCCACTTTTCTTTCAAGCCTTTTAATCAACACACCAGTAAATAAAAAGTACGGCAAAATGACGACTTTTTTTGCTCCTAGCTTGATGCAGCGTTCTACTCCCTCATCTAAAAGCGGATTTGTCACTCCCATAAACGCGGGCTCAACAAGCGAATAGTTTGTCCGCTCCCAAAAGAGGCGGGAAATTTTATACAAATCGCTGTTCGCATCCGGATCGCTTCCACCACGCCCAAGTAAAAGAACCGCTGTATTTGGATCAGGCGTTTCCACATGTTCGCCGATTTCTCGCAATCTTTCTTGTAAAATCGCAAATGTTTGTTCATGAATGCCGATCGGGCGGCCGTACGTAAATTTCACGTGCGGATAATGCCGCTTCGCCTCGTCAATCGCCGCTGGAATATGAAGCTTTGAATGGCCAGCCGGTAACAAAATAAGCGGAATAACAACGACTTCATCGGCTCCTGCATCGACGCAGCGCTTCATTCCTTCAAGCATTGTCGGCAAACCAAACTCTAAAAAGCATGTTTCCACATGAAAACGAGCATCGATACTCGGACGGAGCTGTTCGACAAATTGAAATACTTGCTCGTTTCCTTCCGGATCACGGCTCCCGTGTCCGACAAATAAAATAGCTTTCACGTTATCTCTTCCCCCTCATTCCCCGCATGCGGGCACTTCAATCTTTGCTGTTGAATGTTCTTCTTGATAAACAAATCCTCCTACTTGTTTTTTACGTTGGAAAAACTTATGGAATCTCTCATTCGGATGTCCGTGTTCCTTATATTCTTGAATAATGCGAGTCACAACTGGTACGATTTCATGAGGCGGAATTCCTTCCGCCACGAGCTGTCCTGGATGGGCGTTCCGTCCGACCGTTTTCCCGCCTAAAAACAAGTCAAATGCTCCTTTTCGATAGACGATGCCGATATCTTCTCGCACTGCTCCATAACATGCCATGCCGCAGCCGTTAAAGCCGAGTTTTAATTCTTTTGGCAGCGCGAGCCCGCTAAGCTGCTCATGCAGCTGCTCAGCGTACGGAATCGAATCTTTTTTCTCACCATCGCAAAAATCGCACGCTTTTACCGTCAATACATCGCCAATCGGAGCGATCATAAGATCGGCTTCCTTCAATCTAGCGATGATGCGATCAGGGTCGGAAGTTGGTATTGCAAGCTTCAAGTAATGGTCTGGCGTGTACATCATCGTTCCTTGTTCCCCGACGATTTCAGCAAGCACCATCATTTGCTTCGGTGTAAACGTTTTGTTCGCTATTCCCGAACTGACGGCTATTTCTAAAATCGCTGGCGCCATCGTTAGCTGTTTGCGTTGCTGAATGGCGACTTTCTGCAATGCTTCCTCTGCCGTATCGCGAACATTCGCTTTCACTTGATCGAGCGCCCACGGCTCTGCTTCTTTGCGCAGGCGTTCATGCGGCTTTAGCGGTTGTTCAAGAGCGTTTAACGTATATTTTCGCTGATAGCCGCGCGGGGTAATCATCAAGCCGTCGTGAACAAATGTCGACGAGTTGCCGATAATGACCGTTGTTAACATGCCGATGTCGTGCTCGAGCATATGCTCTAAATCGGTCAAAACAATTTGTTGCCGTTCGCGATAGGCGCTTTTCACTAGGCCAACAGGTGTTTTCGGTGAGCGGTAGCGCAAAAGAATACGTTGCGCTTCGACGATTTGCCGCGTTCGTCTGCCGCTTTTCGGATTGTAAAGAGCGATCACGAAATCAGCTGCTGCCGCTGCTTCGATGCGCTTTTCGATGAGCGCCCATGGCGTTAAATGGTCGCTTAAACTAATGGTACATGCATCATGCATAATCGGTGCGCCTAATAGCGCTGCACATGAGTGAATCGCAGAAATGCCAGGAATGACTTCCACTTCGATTCCGCTCTCTTTCGTCCATCCTTTTTCAATTAATACTTCATAAATAAGACCTGCCATTCCGTATAAGCCCGCATCCCCGCTTGAAATGACCGCTACTTTTTTTCCTCGTTCCGCCCACTTCACTGCTTCTTGCGCCCGGCTTACTTCTTCCGTCATGCCAGTGCTAATGATTGGTTTATCTCCGATCAAATCGGAAACAAGTTCCACATATGTCTTATAACCGATGACTATATCGCTTTCTTCAATGGCTTCCCGCGCCCGCTTTGTCATGTGATCGACACTCCCTGGCCCGAATCCGATAACGAGCAATTTTCCGCTCATCTTACATGCCCCCTTTCCACGTTTCAATAATGATGGATACCCCTAACCATAAACTGTAAAAACTCGTTGCCGTCCCAAGAATAAAAAACAATGTTTCTCTCATTCTCGCTTTCATAAATCCCCATGATAAACAAAATGTCATCCCAATCGTCGCAATCAATAGCCCGATGACAAATAAGGACAATTGCAACGCTGCCGCGCTCATGTCCGCTTTCCCCGCTGCATGCGTTAAAATAGCGAGCTGTGTCGGGCTTTCGACACCAATTCCATGAATAATGCCAATGATAAAGGCGCTGATCCAACCGAAGCGAAGCAATGAAACAGAGCGATTAGAACCGTTGTTTCTTTGCAAACGCCGAAGTATGGCATCGATTAATTCATGAAGCACTTTGATTCGGCTTTTTACTTCATTTTTGTAAAAGAGCGAAAAGAGCATCATCCCTCCGAGAACGACCAAAGTGCCCCCTACTACTGCCTCTACCAAACGGACAGCTTGGGCAGGAAGATGAAACCCGATAAAAATCGCGATCAGCCCCATGAAAAATACGATCAGCCCGTGACCAAATGCATACATAATCCCTAACGACACTTGTTTTTTGCGATGCGACTCACTCCCTACCATATCAGCAATCGCCGCCACGTGATCGCTGTCCATTCCATGCCTCATTCCAAGAAAAATCGCTAACATGGCATACGTCATAAATTCCATTATTCCTCACCTCATTTTGAAATTCCAAGGGAAGCATCTGTCATTTCTGAACGAACAAATCCTTTCATTTGTTCGTATTGATACGTGATCGCTTCCACTAGCGGCTGACCGTTCAGAAGATGTTGCTGGACAAGTTTTTTTCCGACTTCCGGGGTAATCCCCTTGTACCAAATGCCTTCTGGATACACGATGACAACGCACGCATCTTCGCAGCGGCCGTTGCAGCGCGTCCGTGTTGTATGGACGTCGCTATGTAGTTCAAGCCGTGCAATTTCTTCGCGAATGGCGCTCGTGACTTCCTCTCCTCCTTTTCGCATGCAGCTTCCGCCATTGCAAATCAATACATGATGTTTCGTCCCTGCTAAATTCCATGTCGCCATACAAACCCTCTCCTTTTTCCAAAATAAAAAGCACCTCTATATGTAGAGGTGCAGAAAAATGCATACAAATGATCCAAAAAAGTATACGATTCCCCCGCACGTCTACCTATAATCCCGTAGGTATCCGTCCGAGCAAATAAGGCAGGTCTCCTGACTTAGGATCATCGCTTCATTGCGCCTTCCCGAAGTGTTCTTCAGTGACATGATTGCAATGAAACTCCCCATCACAGTGGCGGGTACCGTGACGGCTTTTCACCGTACTTCCCTTTTAAGCCTCTTCTCACATGAGAAAGGCACCTTACTCGCTATTGACGATTTATTCAGTTTTTACGAAACAAGTTGTTCATTCACAATAGTAAGATAAGTTTTGGAAAAGAGTCAACTATTTTTTATTTTTCAGAAAGTTTTGTTTGCGAAACAACGATGCCATCGCTGTCAGCATATACATAAGTGCCCGGCTCCCAGCGCACGCCGCCAAATTCAAGTACGGCATCGCGCGATCCTTTTCCTTCTTTTTTGCTTTTGACTGGACATGTACCAATGGCCATGACTCCAAGCGGCATCGCGGCGATTTCCGCCGAATCGCGAATGCAGCCGTTGATAATGACACCGGCAAGACCGCGCTCGCAAGCAATTTGTGCCAGACGGTCGCCAAGAAGCGCACAATTTCGCGATCCTTTTCCGTCGACGACTAAAACCGTCCCTGCTGGAACCGTTTCAAGCGCCTCGCGGACGAGCACATTATCTTCAAATACATCGACCGT
>NZ_JACHEP010000020.1 GCF_014201465.1 Anoxybacteroides tepidamans
CTGTCACGCGAAGGCGTGACGAAGGCAAGTCACAGACTTGCCTCCGACAGTCGAAAAAATAGGGAGTCTACTTTTTCGTCAGCCATAAGTTAAACTTCCCAGTTGTATTTATATAATTTTGTACTTGCTCTATTTTTAAAACTCATACTTTTTTATAATAATTATAATTAAATGACCATTATCACTGTTTACACTATACAAGATCAATAGGGGAATACCTCTAAATGTACTATAAAGAATTTCCAATTTTTCGTTTCCATTTTCATCTCAATACAAGCTGAGATATAACGTGGAGAGTAATGATCCGGATATAAAATGAAAAAAACTACTGTCCGTTTTCAGTCATTTTTTTGACATATCCTTCGATTTCTTGCTTTGTCTCTTGCACTTGTTCATTGCATCCAAAACAATGCGACGATCAAAACGATATACAATTGACAAATCATTGAAGCTTTATTGTATTCGTCGTACGAGCCGACAAGGGAAGAGGAAAAAAGCTAGGAAGAAGAGCTTGACATGTTTCATGTTGCGAAAAATGTTGCAGCTGACGCCTCCTTACGACGATGTGAAGTAGTTGATACAAGATGTCGATCAGTTGATTTGTAAACGTCATTTTACAAATATTTCAAAATAAATAAATATATCGTTTATACTCTTTTAACAAACAGTTGGTAACATGTATGACAAGAAGTGAATATTTCTTGGTGGAGATAGTGAGAAACCGTGAAGACAGCGTAGAGTGAGTGATCTTTCTCTATGTATGTTCTCGGTTTCTTTTTTATTTTTGAAAGGAGGCACATATGACGGTATTTTTACAAGATCCGCTTATTGCGGCGATTAAGCAGCCGAAACATATCGAACGTTTTTTACAAACGACATGGAAAACAGTACTTTTACAGACAGGGACGATTAGCGTTTTAAAACGATATGTTGATGTACTAAAAGAAAACGGTCGATACGTTTTTGTACACGTAGAAAAAATTCCTGGTATTAGCTATGACAAAGAAGGGCTACAGTTTTTAGCAAAATTTATCCGACCGCACGGCATTGTGACGACGAAAAGTACACTTGTGCAACTAGCAAAAAAAGAGGGGCTTTGGACGATTCAACGCTTGTTTTTAGTCGATACAGATGCGGTGGAGAATGGACTAAAACAAGTTTCTGAAATCACTCCCGATGCATTGGAAGTGATGCCAGGGATCGTACCGGAGATGGTTGCTAACCTTGTTCAGCGCACAAACATTCCGATTATTACAGGTGGACTCGTTCAACATCGCCACCATATTACACAGGCGCTGCAAAGCGGGGCGATCGCGGTGTCAACAGGAAATCCGACATTATGGAAAACGGTTCAGAAAGAGGGATTATATGATTGAGTTAGTTCAAATAGGAAAATCATACGACGGAAAGACGTTTGTCGTTGATGATGTAAATGTACGAATTGAAAAAGGGGAGTTTTTTGTGCTTGTCGGGCCGTCTGGATGCGGCAAAAGCACGTTGTTGAGAATGATCGCCGGACTTGAGCCGATTACGTCGGGAAGTTTGCGGATCAATGGAAAAGAAATGAACGATGTTCCGCCGAGCGAACGCAACTTGTCAATGGTGTTTCAAAATTATGCACTATACCCCCATTTAACCGTTGAGGAAAATATTACGTTTGGCTTACATACGAAAAAAATATCGAAGCAAGAGCGAAAAAAACGATGTATGGAAGCAGCCGAGATGCTTGGATTAACAGACTATTTAAAACATAAGCCTCGTCAGTTATCGGGCGGTCAGCGTCAGCGTGTTGCCTTGGCGCGTGCAATCGTTGCCCAAACGCCGATTTGTTTAATGGATGAACCGTTATCTAATTTAGATGCGAAATTGCGTGCGAAAATGCGTTTCGAAATTCGCCAATTGCAGCAGCAGCTAGGCATTACAATGATTTATGTTACGCATGACCAAATCGAAGCGATGACGATGGCTGATCGCATCATGGTGATGAATGGTGGACGTGTCCAGCAAATCGGTGAACCGCTTGATGTATACAATCATCCTGCGAATATATTTGTCGCGTCGTTTATCGGCTCGCCGGCAATGAACATGACAAAAGCAGATGTGTTAGAACAATCATTAATTTTTAATCGAGAAAGGATTATGCGACTAGCCCATCGGTTTCCGCTTGAAACAAAAAACATTACAATCGGTGTACGTCCAGAACATATTCGTTTGGCAAACAAAAATGATCCGTATTTTACTGTCAAAGTTGTGAATGTCGAGCGACTTGGGACAGAAACGCTCATCACGTTTGCATTAACGAAAAAGGAGCATTGGATTGCGCGTTGGAACGGACAATGTTCGGTTCGCGTAGGTGACGAAGTGCCTGTCACGATTGATGAACAACATGTGCTATTTTTTAACGAAGCTGGTGAAAGGTTGTATATGGGAGTAGGTGACGATTATGTTTCGTTCCGTGAAACAAAATTTTGAGGGGATGTTATATATTTTTCCATCTTTCCTTCTCTTTGCAATTTTCGTTTTTTACCCGATGGTGCGAACCGGTTATTTAAGTGTACATATGACCGACTTTCAAGGGAACCCAACAAACTTTATTGGGTTGGAACACTTCCGTTATTTACTGGAAGATGTCAATTTTCAACAAAGCGTGAAGGCGACATTATTGTTTGTTTTATATACAGTCCCCCCAACCATTATTATTGCGCTTAGCTTAGCGCTACTAGCCAATGAAAAAGTCAAAGGAATTCAATTGTTTCGTACATTGTTTTCATCAACGTTAGGGATGAGCGTAGCCGCATCGTCGGTCATTTGGATGTTTATGTACAATCCAGCAATAGGTGTCATTAATCGAATCATTGCAGCATTAGGGGGAGAAGAACGACAATGGTTGCTTAATCCAGACACAGCGCTTATTGCAGCTGCTGTGGCAACGGTATGGATGAATATTGGCTTTGCGTTTCTAATTTTGCTTGGAGGATTGCAAAACATTGATTCGTCTTTATATGAAAATGCGAAAATTGCTGGAGTGAGCTACATGTACCAATTGAGGCGCATTACGATTCCGCTTTTGTCGCCTACGCTCTTTTTTGTGACAACGGTATCACTTATTCACGCTTTTCAGACGTTTGGCCAAATTGACATTTTAACAAAAGGCGGGCCAATGAATGCAACAACAGTTATTGTATATTCCATTTATCGTGAAGCATTTATTAATTATAATTTTGGCTTCGCGAGTGCTCAAGCGGTTGTCTTATTTTTCATTGTTCTTCTTGTAACGATCGTACAATTTGCTGTTGTTGAAAGGAAGGTGCATTACCAATGAGCATCTTTCGTTCCATGGTGACTTACATATTGCTAGTGATTGGCGCCGTTATTGTAATGTTTCCAATCGGTTATGCATTCATTATTAGCTTTTTAAGTGGTGCACAGTTACTTCAAGGGGTTTTATGGCCTGATGAATGGTCGCTACGAAATTATGTGACCGCTTTTGAAAAGGTGCCGTTGCTTCGCTATTTATGGAACAGTTTTATCGTATCGTTCATCGTTATGATTGGACAGCTCCTTGTTTCGAGTTTAGCTGCATACGCTTTTGTATTTTTGCGATTTTGGGGGCGGGATGTTTTATTTTTTATGACAATTGCCACGATGCTTATTCCGTGGGAGGCAACGGTCATACCGAACTTTTTGACCATTCAAAAACTTGGGTGGACAAATAGTTATCTCGGTTTGACTGTCCCGTTTTTCGCTCTCGCATTCGGTATTTTTTTGTTAAGGCAACATTTTAAAACGATCCCGTTTGAATTGTATGAAGCTGCCCAAGTATCGGGGGTTCGCCATTTTCGCTTTTTTTGGTATGTCGTTCTGCCGCTTTCGAAAACAAGTTTAGCGACACTTGGCGTATACAGCTTTTTAACGACATGGAACATGTATTTATGGCCGCTTCTTGTGACGAATGATGAAAAAGTGCGAACCGTGCAAATTGGGTTAAAGCAAATGCAAACACAAGAAATGGCGACAGAATGGGGGGTGGTGATGGCTGCGGTTGTGATTGTAATTATGCCGACGTTGCTGTTATTGTTTATTGGTCAAAAACAACTGCAAAAAGGGCTTATGCAAGGAGCGATTAAATAAAGGGGAGAGTAGGAAATGAAGAAGCTTTCATTATTATTTAGTTTGCTGTTTTTGTTAGTTGGTTGCAGCAGCGAAAAAACTGAACAAGCAAGCGCGCAACCTTCTTCTGAAGACAAAACGCAAAAAGGGAAAACAGAAGTTGTATTTTGGCATGCGATGGAAGGAGACTTAGGAAAAGTACTAAATGAAATTGTTCATGATTTTAACACATCACAATCGACGGTCGAAGTTAAACCAGTGTTTCAAGGAACGTATGAAGAGGCGTTGACAAAATTTAATGCGGTAGCCGGCACGAAAGATGCGCCAACGATTATGCAGACGTTCGAAGTTGGAACGAAATATATGATTGATAGTGGAAAAATTGAGCCAGTGCAAACGTTTATTGATCAAGATCATTATGACGTTTCGCAGTGGGAGAAAAATATCGTCAATTACTATACGGTGAACGGAACGATTTATTCGATGCCGTTTAACTCATCGACCCCAGTGCTTATTTACAATAAAGATGCGTTTAAAAAAGCGGGATTAGATCCAGAAAAACCGCCAATGACGTATAGCGAGTTAAAAGAAGCAGCACGAAAATTAACGAAAAACGGAAATTATGGTTTTTCGATTTTAAATTACGGATGGTTTTTTGAGCAAATGCTAGCGGTACAAGGTGGATTGTATGTAAATGAAGAGAACGGCAGAAAAGGTGAAGCGACAGAAGCAGTGTTTAATAGCGAAGAAGGATTGCGTGTTTTTAAATTAATTCAAGATATGTATAAAGAAGGAACGTTTTATAATGTCGGTCAAAACTGGGATGATATGCGTGCAGCTTTCCAATCCGGGAAAATAGCCATGTACTTAGATTCTTCGGCTGGAGTGCGTACAATTGTTGACAGTGCACCGTTTGAAGTAGGAGTATCGTATTTGCCAATTCCAGACGGCGTCGAACGGCAAGGAGTCATCATTGGTGGCGCTTCGCTATGGATGATAAAAGATGCAGATGAGGCACAGAAAAAAGCAGCATGGGAATTTATGAAATATCTCACAACTCCGGAAGTACAAGCGAAATGGCATGTCAAAACAGGGTATTTTGCCATTAATCCAGCTGCTTACGATTTACCACTTGTGAAAGAACAATGGAAAAAATATCCTCAATTAAAAGTCACAGTGAATCAGTTAAAAGAAACGAAAGCAACGCCAGCAACGCAAGGAGCACTGATTTCTGTTTTTCCACAGTCTCGCCAACGTGTCGTTAGTGCGATGGAAAGTTTGTATCAAGGTGTTGACCCGAAAGAAGCATTGGATCGAGCAGTTGCCGAAACAAATCGTGAATTAGAAATGGCGCGTAAACGATAAAAAAATGGGGGAACGGGCGGTAACGTTCGTTCTCTCTTCATTTAAACAACGGAGGGATGATGAATGAATATTTATGCTCATCGCGGATTTAGCGGGAAGTATCCAGAAAATACGATGATCGCTTTTCAACAAGCGTATGAGCTTGGGGTAGACGGGATCGAACTTGATGTACAAATGACGAAAGACGGTGAACTCGTTGTCATTCACGACGAGCGTATTGAGAGAACGACGGACGGAATTGGTTATGTGAAAGATTTTTTATATCGTCAACTTCGCTGTTTCGATGCAGGGAGCTGGTTTGATGAGCGGTTTGCTGGTGAACGTATTCCCGCTTTAGTTGAAGTGCTGGACTGGGCAAGTGAACAAAAGCGAGCGATTACATTAAACATTGAGCTGAAAAATGATACGATTCATTATCCGAATTTAGAAGAAAAAGTGTTAAAATTATTAGATGCATATACGATGCCACATCGCATTGTTCTTTCATCTTTTCGTCCATCAAGCCTTGTTCATTTAAGACAATTGAGCAATACTATTCCGCTTGCTGTTTTAGTAGAAGGGGAGAAAAGAGGAGTCAATCATGTAGCCCAATCGATTCAAGCAGAAGAAATTCATGGAGATCCAACCTTTTTATTCACCCCATATGGACAAGAAATGAGCAAATATATGGACATATGTGTGTATACGATTAACGATGCTCAATTGTTCACAAAAGTTGCCAAACAGCGAGTGAAAGCGATAATGACAGATTATCCCGATCGTTTTTTTTCACATGGACGGTGATACATATGCATTGGTTATTTTTAGCTGTTGCTATTTTATTTGAAGTAGCCGGAACAACCGCGATGAAATGGTCGGATGGATTAACAAAACTATTTCCGACGTCCGGTATGATCGTATGCTACGGAATTAGTTTTAGTTCATTGGCGTTAGCATTAAAAGGAATGGATGTATCGATTGCTTATGCCATTTGGTCTGGATTGGGCATAGTACTCATTTCGATTATTGGCATGTTTCTTTTCCATGAACCAATGCATGTAATGAAAGCGATCGGTATTGCTTTTATTGTTATAGGTGTAGTGATGTTAAAAAGCTTTTAGATGAATTTTTGTTAAATGTCTGACTAAATTCGATTGGAGGTTGTAGGTAAATTAGTGGCTGAACGTGATCGGAAAAATTGTTTCAGCTGATCTTTCCCAGAACGACAGGAGTGGCTCAAAAAACAATATCTAGGATTGAAAACGGAAAAGATGTACCAGAATTATCAACCCTTCTAATCAACAGGCAATAGGACATGTCAATTGATGAGCTATAAAAATTGATGGAATATAAGGCCGTTTCAATGTTTTTCTACTTGACAACTGACAGTGCACCTGCCGAGAGCCGATGAAAAAAATTTCCTGAAAAGAATTGATTGTTTGTGTATGCACGTGAATGCCCAAACAGTTTTGCTGGCTGGGGTAGAAAAACTATGAACAGACCTTGGCGCGCTTTATCATTCAGCATAAATGCAGCCAGATACAATGGTCACCGTCATTCATTACAAGTAAAAGAGGATATTTAGTAAGATACTTTGAAAGTACATTTAGAGCGTCATTGCTAAAGCAGTCATACTTTAACGGCTGCTTTTTTTACGAAAGTAACAGTGAATAATCGGTTGTTCCCACACATAGGTAGGGAGTAAAATTGATTGATAGATGTTTCTTTTTCGTTCAGCAGGAATTACAGCAAATGAAGCGAATTTAAAGGGGATTTGATGAAAATACTAGCCACAGTCAGCTGTGAATTTGTATAATGGCTATATCTTGCATTGCCCAAAGCGGTAGGACAAGTCAGCTCGCCTGGCCATACTGGCACAACAACCATTCAACAATGAAACCTTTGTTCTTGACTAAACAGCAAAAGATTGAAAGAGAGGTAGATACATATGGCGATGCCAAGCGGTGCAAGCATGCATATTACAATCCGTATTCAATTTGCAAAAAATTTAGTATCTTTTGGCGATATTGCTACAGCGATCGGCCAGGCGGGGGGAGATATTGTCGGGATCGACGTGATTTCTTCAAGTAAAACACATACGGTTCGCGATATTACTGTTAGTGTGTTGGATTCCAAACATTCCGATTTAGTTGTGGATACGCTACGAAAAACACATGGAGTAAAAGTTATTAATGTATCCGATCGTACTTTCTTGATGCACATCGGCGGAAAAATTGAGGTGAAATCGAAAATTCCGATCAAAACACGCGACGATTTATCGCGCGTTTATACTCCGGGAGTGGCGCGTGTATGTACGGCGATTGCCGAAGATCCAAGCAAGGCGTATTCCTTAACCATTAAGCGGAATACAGTGGCGGTTGTTTCCGACGGAACAGCGGTATTAGGATTAGGTGATATCGGGCCGCATGCCGCAATGCCTGTAATGGAAGGGAAAGCGATGCTGTTTAAGCAGTTGGCAGGTGTCGATGCGTTTCCGATTTGTTTAGATACAAAAGATACAGAAGAAATTATTCAAATTGTCAAGGCAATCGCGCCGGCGTTTGGCGGCATTAACTTAGAAGATATTTCGGCTCCGCGCTGCTTTGAAATTGAAGAGCGGTTAAAACAAGAATTGGACATTCCTGTTTTTCACGACGACCAACATGGGACGGCAGTTGTTTTGCTCGCTGGTCTTTTAAATGCGTTAAAAATCGTCGGCAAAAAGATTGAAGATATTAAAGTTGTGTTAACAGGGATCGGCGCCGCTGGAATTGCGTGTACGAAAATTTTGTTGGCGGCCGGTGTGAAAAATATTATCGGTGTCGACCGCCATGGAGCGATTCATCGCGGGGTGGAATATGACAATCCGTATTGGAATGAATATGCGCAATTAACGAATCCGGAAAATATAAGCGGCACGCTTTCCGATGTCATTAAAGGTGCGGATGTGTTTATCGGTGTATCGGCGCCTGGAATTTTGAAGGTAGAAGATGTGCAGAGCATGGCGAAAGACCCGATCGTTTTTGCGATGGCCAACCCTGTTCCAGAAATTGATCCAGAGTTGGCGGAACCGTACGTCCGCGTCATGGCGACAGGCCGGTCTGATTATCCGAACCAAATTAACAACGTCCTTTGCTTCCCAGGCATTTTCCGCGGGGCGCTCGATTGTCGGGCGATTGAGATTAACGAGGAGATGAAGCTAGCAGCAGCGCAAGCGATTGCTTCTGTGGTGACGGACGAAGAGTTAAGCGAAACATATATTATCCCGAGTGTATTTAACAGCAAAGTAGCGGAAAGAGTGCGCGAAGCGGTCATTAAAGCAGCGTATCAAACCGGAGTGGCGCGCAAAGATGATATTATGTTTAAACCGGAATAAAGGAAGTGCCGAAACCTCTTGTTCGTGAGGTTTCGGCAGCTTTGATAAGGGAGGGGTGTTATGCTGTTTTTGTCGCTGTTTGTTACACCGTTGGTTGGTGTGCTATGGTTTTTGAATGTCGTTTCCTTGCTCAAAAAGTTAAACGAAAACCGCGATCCTCATAACCAAATCGTGCTCGGTGCGGTTTTGACCTTTTTGTTTGTCTTTCTGTTTATCTTTCTGTTTATGTTCAATTTGACGAGTTGATGTTAATGTATCATAAGGAAAATTTGGATAAACGAAGCAAGTCCCTTTCTTACTGGGTAAAGGAGCTGGTATAATAAAGAAAAGAGAGAAAGGAGCTGATGCAGGTGACGACGTATAAACGGACATTGCTTTATCTTTTTAGAAACTATATGATCGGTTCGCTCATTGCCGTTGTTGGGGTAGGAAGTACGTTCATGACAATGACGCTTGACGTGATGAAAAGCGATTTATATTTACTGCTTTTTGTGCAATTTTTTTCGTTAATTATTATGTTTATCTTTGAATACCGTGCCTTTCAAAAAGATATTTCCCCGATTCGAAATCTGTTTTTTTCCCCTCATTTCAGCGAACAGCAATTTTACTTCGCCCTCGTGCAAGCGAAGCGGTTTCCTCTTCTGACGGTTCGGCGTATTTTCATTCCCCATTTTCTCGGTCTGTCAGTCCCAGCCGTTGTCATGACAACAGTCTTGATTTACAAAAGGATGTTGGATATTCCTTATGTCTATATACTATACGCGCTGCTAGGCGCATTTTTAATCGCCAGCCTTCATGCGGTACTTGAATTTTTTCTTACCGTTCAGGCGATGAAACCGCTCATCCGGGAAATCATTCAAATCGGAAGACAAAATGGTTGGACAGAAGCAGTTGGAGCGACGAATGCCGTCTATGTGCCGATCAAGCTTCAACTTCAATTAAGCGTCTTATTTATCGGGACGTTTCCAATTATACTATTCGTTTTGGCAAGCGAAGTCAAAACGACGCTTTCTACCGCCGATTTTGGCTGGGTATTTATGGTGTTATGTATATCGGTTGCCTTCTCTTTCTTTGCGGCGCACATTTTAGCGAAGGAAATTGAAAGCCCCATTCAAGAGTTGTATAAAAGTATGAAAGGCGTTCAGGTGGAATCGTTTGAAATGATTTACGATAACGTCTATATTGACGAGTTTTCTGAGTTAACAAACGGCTTTAACCATATGGTGGAAGCGATTTTGGGGCGGGAAGAGAAAAACAAACAGTTGCTTGACAGCTTTATTACCGTCATGGTGACGGCTCTGGATGCGAGAGATGCGTATACGGCAGGCCATTCGCTCCGGGTGGCTACTTACTCATTAGAGATCGGTAAACGCCTTCGCCTTCCGGAAGAGCAGCTGCAAAAACTGTATAAATCTGCCATTCTTCATGACATCGGAAAAATTGGCATTCCAGATGCGGTGTTGTTGAAAGATGGAAGGTTAACGAATGAAGAATTTGCGTGGATCAAAAAACATCCTGTGCTTGGTGAAAATATTTTACGGCAAGTGCAGCCGATCGAAGAAGTGAAAGATTTGCTTCCAGGAATTCGTTCGCATCATGAGAGAATCGATGGAAAAGGATATCCGGATGGTTTACAAGGTGAACAAATTCCGTTGTTCGGTCGCATTATTGCGGTGGCGGATGCGTTTGATGCGATGACGTCCGACCGTACGTACAGGAAAGGGATGAACGTCGAAAAAGCCGTGTCGATTTTGCTAGGCGGAAAAGGAACGCAATGGGATGCGGAAATGGTTGATCATTTTGTCGATTATTTAAAAGAGCAACATTCTCACATTTATCCGGAGCGGGTAGGGTGAAAGGATGTTCCTAGAGTGACGGAATATCCTTTTTTAAGCGGTATATAAATTTTATTAATAACCCGTGGTGCTAGTTGAGCGCTAGCGCTCAACTAGCACAAATGTTACAAGCGAATACGCCAACAATATGACATTTAGTGCCACTTCAAACCCTGCAATCGAATTGGAAAGGATTTCTGTGATACGATACTGGTCAACTAGGATAGAGAACACCGTTTCTATGACTTTACGTTTTTGCTTGAGCCACTTCTTCCATGCTTCGGATGGACGGTGTTTCTGATTTTTACGAGATGGAGTCCAAAATGCGATATTGCACTCTTCATACAACTTTTTTGCAATTCGCTACTGATGAATCTCTTGTCCTCCAATTATAGGCATGAGGAATTTGAGTCATGACTGTTTCAGCTGCCATTCGATCGTGACAGGACGCTTCCGTCACCACGTATCCCATAGGCAGTCCTTGATCTGTCACTTGAAGATGAAACTTAAACCCATATACTACTTTTTCGACGCACAAAGTCCGATGTCCGCAATCCCTTGGAATCGTTTGACACGGTACATTCTTGCGGTATGGCACAACTCGATTGGCATGTTATCTACCACCGCATAGGCATGGTGTTGACCACGTTTCGCCAGTTCATGGCGAATCCATTTGATCGCAAAAACGCAGCGCTCGGCAACGGCGGTTGTACCGAGAGCGTTCGAGAAACTTTCCGTTTGTGAATAAATTTCCAATGACAATGCGATGCCATGCACGTTCGGAAGAGAAGCCAAACAGCTTTCCTAAAGATTCTCTTTTCGAATGTTGGATAGCACTTTCAATTCTACAGGAGATCCACAGGCAAGGGCTATATTTTTATACTTACTCGATTTTATCTAGCACCACGGGTTTAAGTTATATTAGTTTATTTATAATTTAAAAACAAAAAAATAGATACTACTCTATTTACTTTAACGATAACTTTAAAGTATAATGTTTTTAGATACTAATTAATGCTTTAAGAAAGGGGGAGTTAATTTTTTTATAATTGTTAATTATTATATTTTTCTATTTTTTATTATTAGGAGGTGTGTTATGAAAATAGGAAAATGGCTAGTGTTTTTTATGTCATCTACGATAGTTTTATCCACAATATCAGCATATGCTCAAACTTCAGTGACATCATCCGTTTCGCTATCTACTGTATCACAAGCGAAAAAACAAAAAAATCCTAGCAAACCGAACAGTAAACGGGTAGAAAATTTGGTCGACCCGTTAGCAACTGATGATACTAAGTCATTGTTTGCGTATCTTAAAGATGTTCGCGGTAAACAGGTTTTGTTTGGACACCAACATGCAATCGATGAAGGGTTAACGCTTATAGGCTCTAAAGAACTCGAATCTGAAGTAAAAAACTCTGTCGGTGATTTCCCAGCTGTATTTGGATGGGACACCTTAAGTTTGGAAGGTAAAGAAAAGCCTGGGGTTCCAAACGACCCTAAACAAAGTCGTGCCAACTTAGTAGCTTCTATGAAGAAGGTTCATAAACTTGGAGGTATTATTGCGTTAAGCGCACATATGCCGAATTTTGTAACAGGTGGCAGTTTCAATGATACTACAGGAAATGTTGTTGAACATATTTTGCCAGGTGGCGACAAAAATGCAGAGTTTAATTCTTTCTTAGATAACATTGCACAGTTTGCCAAAGAACTTAAAGACGATAAGGGCAAACAGATCCCGATTCTGTTCCGTCCGTTTCATGAGCAAAACGGTAGTTGGTTCTGGTGGGGCGCCAAAACGACGACACCTAGCCAGTATATTGAGATTTACCGTTATACGGTAGAATACTTGCGGGATAAGAAAGGTGTCCACAATTTCCTTTACGTTTATTCGCCGAATGGAACTTTCGGCGGAAGTGAAGCAAACTACTTGACCACGTATCCTGGCGATGACTATGTCGACATTCTCGGAATGGACCAATATGATAACCAATCTAATCCGGGGACTACCCAATTCCTCACCAATCTAGTGAAAGATTTGGAGATGATATCCAAATTAGCCGATACCAAAGGAAAAATCGCAGCGTTTTCGGAGTTTGGCTATAGCCCACAAGGGATGAAGACAACGGGTAACGGAGATCTCAAGTGGTTTACCAAAGTCCTGAATGCGATCAAAGCAGATCGGAACGCCAAACGCATCGCTTATATGCAGACTTGGGCCAATTTCGGTCTGAACGGTAACTTATTCGTTCCTTACAATGACGCTCCGAACGGCTTGGGCGACCATGAGCTTTTACCTGACTTTATCAACTACTACAAAGATCCATATACGGCGTTCCTTCGTGAAGTGAAAGGTGTTTACAATAATAAAGTCGAAGCTGCAAAAGAGCAGCCGTTCATGCATATTGCTTCACCGACGGACAATGCTACGGTAAAAACGGCGACGACGAAAATTCGTGTCCGAGTGCTTAACCAAAAACCGTCCAAAGTCGTTTATGTCGTTGAGGGATCCAGTAAAGAAGTGCCGATGAAACTCGACGCAGATGGCTACTATTCAGCGAATTGGTCCCCGGTTTCCAAGTTTAACGGTAAATCGGTCAAAATTACGGTGAAGTCCTATATGCCAAACAAGACCGTGATGAAGCAGACAGTAAATGTGTTTGTCAAAGTTCCCGAAATTTTGATTAAGCAATTTACATTTGATAGGGATATTAAAGGGATCCGAAACATCGGTACTTGGCCGGATACAATTAAGACGAATTTTGAACATGCTAGGTTGAACGGAAATGGTAAGCTGAAAATTAACATAACCGGTATGGTACGTACCGACACGTGGCAAGAGATTAAGTTAGAGTTATCCAATATTAAGGACATTGTTCCGCTCTCCAATGTTAACCGTGTGAAATTTGATGTGCTCGTTCCAGTATCCGCAGGACAACAAAATGCAAATGCCAGCTTGCGCGGAATTATAATGCTTCCTCCAGATTGGAATGAAAAATATGGAATGACGACCACAGAGAAAGCATTAGCTAATTTGCAAACGGTTACAATAAATAGGGTTAAATATGCGGAATTTCCAGTTATGATTGATCTGAACGATCCGGCTAAGTTGTCGGCGGCGAAGGGGCTTGTTCTCTCTATTGTCGGAAATGGATTGGAATTGAACGGTGCAGTATATGTTGACAATATCAAGTTGTTCAGCACCTATACAGAAACGCCGACTGATCCTGCGCTGGTAGACGATTTTGAGTCTTACCAAGGCAGCAACGCTGTCTTACAGCAAAAGTTTGTAAAAGCAGGTGGGGACACGATTACGGTTTCATTGGATGGCTCTCACAAAAGCAGCGGCACATATGCTATGAAGGTTGACTATACGCTTGCTGGTTCAGGTTATGCGGGTGTTACGAAATCGTTGGGCGGAGTGGATTGGTCCAGATTCAACAAATTGAAATTCTGGCTCACACCGGACGGGAAAGATCAGAAGCTTGTTATCCAGCTCAGAGTGGACGGCGTATACTACGAAGCGTATCCGTCGCTTGCTTCCACTACACCGGGATGGGTTGAGCTTCACTTCAACGATTTCACCGTCGCACCTTGGGATACCGCTAATTTAGGCAAAAAACTCAATAAAATAAGCCTAAAAAACGTACAAGACTTCGCAATTTATGTAAACTCCAAAAACGGTACGACGCTTAGCAGTACCCTGTATTTCGACGATATTAAAGCGATCTACGACGCAACCGCCGCATCGGTTCCGAACGGCGGAACCGGCCCGGGAAGCACGCCGGAGCAGCCCGGCACGCTCTATGATTTCGAAACGGGCGTTCAAGGATGGGAAGTGGAGCAGAACCAAGCCAACGCGACGACTCCGACTATCACAACTGACGCAGCCGCGAAAGGCACCCATTCGCTGACATCGACCTTCGATTTGACGAAGACAGGTGGCTTTGAGCTGACGAAAGTACAGGTTGTCGATCTTTCCGCTGTGAAGACGATCAGTGCGAAAGTAAAGATATCCACCGGCACTGCAAATGCGCGCCTTTATATCAAAACAGGATCGAACTGGCAATGGCACGACAGCGGAATGGTTGCCGTTGATTCTAGCGAGTTCAAGACACTGACCATTTCTCTCAATCCTGCATGGGGGATTGATAACGTCAAATCGATTGGTGTAAAAATCGAACCGACGAGCGGGACCGGTAATGCCAGCGTCTATGTGGATGACGTGGCATTGTCCGAATAATTGTAATTGACAAAAAAGCATCCTCGGATGACGGTCATTTACAATGACCCCTCTGCAGGATGCTTTTCCATATCAAATCATTCAATTCGAAGGAGTGGCGACATAAGGGTTTATAACATTATTGATCCACTTTTTCGAAAGTGCGCGTTTGATTCCGACAAAAGCTCTTATAAATTCATGAATATTCGCAAGACCAAAGACTGCGAACACAGATAGATGTAATTAAAAATCACCGGCCTCTGCAAGGGGAAGCCCTAATTGCCCATATCTCAATCATCTCTAGATACATCCAAAACTTTGTATCGCCACCGGCTCTTAGTTTCCCAATATCATTATTTCAAGATTTTTTTTAACGAAAGTCTGACTGCTATCCCGTATAAGAATGGTGCAAAGAAAATAAAAAAAACCAAATTCAGTTTTGCGACCCAAATAAAGAGCATGGTCCAAAACAACACATAAAGAGAGTGAATGAGATGACGATATAAAGAATAAAATGACAAGGCTAATGTCTGTTTAACGGTCAAAGGCCGAAACGCAGTATAATTCGCAAAATATATGAGAGCAATAAAAATGACGACTAATAAATAAACGACAACAATCGTCAACGCCAGCGAATAACTGCTTTCTGATTTGTTTAGAAAAAAAAGGGAAGACCAGCAAATAATCAATAACAATGAAAACGTAAAGGACAATAGCTTATATGTGCGAAATTTATTAAAATGCTGATCAAATAACTCCTTTATGTCTTGAACATCTTTTTGCAGCAAAAAATCATCAACAGTTCGGAATAATGAGGATAAAGAAGGTATTAGACTATAAATAAACACTCCCTTGAGGAGTGATAACCAAAAGAAAATACTGATTTGAATGCATTTGTAGACCGTTTGAAAAAAAGTATAGATTTTATTATCCATTTCGTTCTCTCCTTTCAATTGAAAAAAACTATTGGAGATTAGAAAAGAAACAAGGTAATAACATTACCTTGTTTCAATGTTTTTTACAGAATCTCTGTAAATAATTCTCCCTTTTATTTGTACTCTTCCGAACTTCCGATGTTTATTTTTTATTTTCCCAATGATAAATTGAACAGCTGTTTTCGCCATCTCTTCTATATCCACTTCAACAGTTGTCAACGGGGGATCCGTAATGGTTGCATAAATATCATTATCAAATCCAACAACGGAAAAATCATCAGGAACACTATATCCAAGCTTTTTAAGTTTTGTCACCAAATTATGAGCAACTTGGTCACAATTGCAAACGAACGCCGTCGGCAATTCATCAGGGAGCTCAATATCAATATATTTCCCCCGTTCATCCCGGTCATTAATAATAAACTTTTCGTTTAACTTAATTCGGTGTTCTAATAAAGATTTAAAATAGCCCAAGAATCTGTCTTGTATGCTGCTTGTGGAGTAAATATTCCCGACATAAGCAATTTTTCGATGGCCATTTTTGATTAAATAATTCGTTATTTCATAAGCACCATAAAAATTATCTGTTATCACCGTATCTACATCGCTATGTTCATCATAAAAGTCTAAAAAGATTTTCGGGATGTCTACACTCTGGATTTTTTCAATATAATCCTTGCTAATTTGACCAAGAAGAATTATACCATCTACTTTTTGTTCATAATAAATTCTTGGAAGGTTTAATTGTTCCTCATCTTCGGTATCCAGTATATATAACATTCCGTAATAACCGTGTTCCTCCAATTTCTTAGAAATCGCTTGATATATTTTTAAATAAAACGATTGGGATAGTCCTGTAAACCGTTCAGGAATGATAACCCCTACATTATAAGTAACTCCTTCCTTCATTGATTTGGCCGCCGCGTTAAAGCGGTATCCCAATTCTTCAGCGAGCATTTTTATTTTTGTACGCAGCTCTTCACTTACACCTTCTTTATCATTAAGTGCCTTTGAAACGGTTACACTGCTGACACCCAATCTTTCTGCTATATCACGCATCGTGACACTGTTTTTCATCTCATCACCTCCGGCTACACCTAAAAACAAACAATCCGTGTTGCAATGAATTCACTACTAATAGTATATCTGTTTGATCATCTTTTTTCTATTTAATTTCAAAATAACAAATAAATGCTGCGATTTTGCTGTTAAGTCTTTAAAAGTGACATAACGATCGGCCATTGCCGATCGTTATGTGGCGTTATCGGTAGATCCCTCCTGCTTATACTATTTATGCTTTGACAAAAGTTCATTATTTCTCTCGATTAATTCGATACGCTGTTTTGCACAGTCAAGAGAACGGAACGGATCTTCTGGTGTATTGAAAGTATAATCGACCAATTTTTCTACTGTTGTGGTTGCTACATGAATACGAGTGTCACTAGATGCATAGTAAATAAACACTTCATTTTTTTCATTCACAACAGCTCCATTGCAGAAGATGACATTTGAGACATCCCCGACCCGTTCATCATCATATGGCGCGATGAAATGCCCACTAGGTTTTGCAATTACTTTTGATGGATCTTCAAGGCTTGTAGCAAAAGTATATAAAACATAACGTAATCCTGCTGCCGTGTTTCTAACGCCGTGAGCAATATGGATCCAACCTTTTTCCGTTTTAATCGGAGCAGGTCCTTGACCGTTTTTCACTTCATAGACGGTATGATATTTTCTTTCATCGATAACTTTTTCTTTTTTAATTACAGGATTTTCAATATCATCGCATAAACCGAACGCAATTCCACCGCCAGTACCTGTTGAGATAAAACCATCTTGTGGGCGGGTATAAAACGCGTATTTTCCATCAACAAATTCCGGATGTAGTACAACGTTTCGTTGTTGAGGAGACGGCGTTTGAATATTAGGTAATCTTTCCCATTTTTTTAAATCTTTTGTACGTACCAAAGCTGCTTGAGCAACGGCACTTGAAGTATCATAATGCGGCGCATTTGGATCTTTACTTTCAGAACAATAAATCCCATAAATCCAACCATCTTCATGTTTGACAAGCCGCATGTCATACATATTCGTTTCCTCTTTGTCGATATCTTCCCATGTTAACGGAACATCGATAAAGCGGAATTGATCAATGCCGCTTTCGCTTTCTGCAATCGCAAAAAACGATTTGCGATCAACACCTTCTACACGAACAACCAAATAATATTTCCCATTTAAATAAATAGCACCTGGATTAAAGACTGCGTTAACCCCTAACCGTTCCATAAAATGCGGATTCGTTTCCTTATTTAAATCAAATCTCCAATGAATCGGTATGTGGTGTCGTGTAAGAACAGGGTATTTATACCGATTGTAAACACCATTATAAAACTCCTCATTTACTTCGTTTTTTCTTGCGATTAATTTCTCCTGTTTTTCTAATAGCTCGTAATATTTCTCATGAATCATTTTCCTTTCATCCTTTCTATAACTTCCAAACAAAATCTTCCATTATGATACGAAGCCTTCCATGGATCACAGATATTTTTCTTCGAAGGGATTCCGTTTTCATCAACAGACCAGTACCATTCACCATTATCCCGATGATCAATAATATATTTTTTCGTATATTCCCAAAGATTTTTCACCAATTCTAAAAATTTAACATCTTTTGTTCGCTCGTAGGCGTTAAGAAAGCCGACCATTGCTTCTGCTTGGACCCACCATACTCTTGATGTATCAATCTTATCGTCTACTTGTTCATTGATTAACGATCCATCCGCTTGAATCGCGGTATGAGCAATGTTATAGGCAATATCTATGACCATTTGGACATACTCTTCTTTTTCAAGGCCAATCGTTTTTAACGCTTCATCAATTAACCAACTCGCTTCAATGTCATGACCGAAAGATTTCATATCTATCAAACTGTTCCAATTTTTATCAAAAAAGACACCTAAAAATTTGCTGTTTTGATCGTAAATGTTGTGATAAAGGATGTGCAGGAGGTTTTCAATTCTCTCTTTTAATTGTTCATTTGACCACACTTTGTAAAGGTTTGTGTATGCCTCTAACACGTGAATATGAGTGTTCATCGTAATATCGGCAAGGACACCGTTTTCACTCAACATTTCATTTGGCATCTCATTCCATTCACGATCAAATTCTTCTTTATAGGCATTGTTTTTTGGATCAAAACCTTTGTTTTCTATTAAAAAATAAAGGTTTTTAGCAAGTTTAAGCGCATTCTCATCGTTTTTCGCTCGATAATATTCACTTAAAGCATAAATTCCAAAAGACTGTGTATATACGTGTTTTCGAGTGTCTTTTGGTTCACCTTTGTAATTAACTAACCAATAAAGTCCGTCATATTCGTCATCGTAAATGTTTTCAACTAAAAACTGATAAAGATGATTGGCGATTTGCAAATATTTTTCGTTTCTAGTGACACGGTAAGCCGATGAAAATGTCCATAAAAATCTGGATGTAACGATCCCGCCTTTATCGGCTTGTTGATCAACACGTAAATCAAAATCAACTTTCCCATAAATACCGCCATACTCATAGTCCACTAACTTTTCCCAAAATGGCAATATGTGTTCAAATAACTCGTTCTCTACTTCGCGGACAAGCGTTAGCACCTGTTTTACCTCCATAAATAATTTTTAGTTAATCGATAACTTAATTAAATCTTACTGAAAGAAAAAGGTTTTTGTCAATGATGGTAAACAATGAATATAGATTAAGTCGTTCCTAATTTTTATTAATGAACCAATCGCAAACGTTTTCTTATTTAATACTTTAAATGCCGATTTGTAGTCTGAACATATCCCGATGTAAAAATCAGAGTTTAGCAGCAAAGTTTTGGTCATTGAAAGCACGAAGGGGAACAAAAAAAGCACTCATTACGATCGCGCACCGAATGCTCACCATTATTTACTGTACGCTCTCTCGGAAAAAATCGTTCCGAGAGCCGCAAATCAGTTAGTATAACCAAAAAGAATAAGAAATATATGAGACACCTAAAAATAAGGTGGCTCTGCTTTTCAATTGCCTTTTTTGGCTATTTGTATATAAATGTAACTTAAGGTTTTAACTTTCGTATAAGGTATGGTTATTTTGCCGATATTGCTCCTAGAACCCAACGGAAAAGGAGCGACATGAGGCCAATGAAACGATTAAAAATTACAAATGATCACGGATTCATCATTCGAAAATTACAAAAAGAAGAACGCAAAATCAAGGAAGCTTTGTTGCATCAACGAGTGACAGCGGTTCGGTTGATCATGGAGGGCTACTTGGGCGAAGAGATCGTCTCCATGTTGAACATTCACCGCCAATCCATGTTGACCTATGTGTCTTTGTTCAACGACGGTGGATTTGAGAAGCTTCTTGATAAGAAAGTACCACAAGAAAGTACCACTTGGAAAACCCCATTTCTAACGGCAGAACAACAAATGAAGTTAAAACAAATGATTGTGACCAGCACGCCGTTCGATGAAAGATTCGGAATGGCGGCTTCTTGGGATACGCGCATCGTTCGAGCTTATCTTCAAGAACACTATGTGATTTCCATGACGAGAATGGGCGTCTATAAAATGCTTCGCCGCATAGGCCTTTCTTATACGCGCCCTACCTATATATTGGCAAAGGGAAACGAGCAACAATAACGTGCCTTTGTGAAAGAGATGGAAATCTGAGGTAGGCAAACAAAAACAAATCCCGATTTATGGGTACCATGCGAGTGTCATATTATTTAGTGCGGTTATAACGTACTCAATTGGGGGGATTTGGATCCAACAGGCCCTTGCTTGTAACGCCATGTCCTTTCTAGAGTTTGGAAATATCTTTTACAATCCTATTAAAGGAAAGCACCTTCTTCTCGTTATTGATAACGCTCGAATTCACCATGCGAAGCAGGTGAAAGAGTTTTTACGCGAACACGAAAAGGAGCTTTTTTGATCTTTTTACCACCTTATTCTCCACAGCTGAATCCCATTGAGCATCTTTGGAAATGGTTAAAAGAGTCTGTCATTGCCAATCGTTTTCACAAAGACGTACAAGCCATTGAGCAGTCGGTGAACAGCTTCTTAAGAGTATATTGAACATCGTGGTTACGAGGTTCTACAGCGCTTGGGATGTGCCTCTTGAGAAGTCGAAATGCTAAGTTAAATTTATATAGTATATCCAGCCGGATCCTAAGGTATACAGCTTCGGCCATGTTCTTTTGATTTTCACAGAAAAATGAATGACAAACTTAAACAGAAGTATGACTCGTCTTTCTAAAAAATACGTTTTTTAAATAAAGATAAATTAATATTTTGACAATAAAGAAAAAGAATTGACAAGAAAGCGTTAACATTATAAAATTACTTTGTAAGCTTAACGTTAACTTTATTGATAAAGGGGGATTAAATGTGAAGAAAAGTCGTTTTTTTATGACACTTTTAACGGTACTACTTGTTTTTTCTGCTGTCCTTTCAGGGTGTTCTTCTAAGAATGAAGGAGCATCTGAAAGCAAAAATGAAGGCGGCAAAAGTAAAAATGGAAAAATTAGCGGAGAGATCACAGTTATTACACAACGTACAGACATCGTAAACACAGTCTTCAAAGATTATGCGAAAAAATTTAATGAAAAATATCCAGATGTGAAAGTTAACTTTGAAGCATTAGCTGATTATGGCGGACAAATTACAACGCGGATGAATACTGATGAATATGGGGATGTTCTATTAATCCCAACACAAATTCCGATTAAAGACATTCCTGATTTCTTCGAGCCGCTTGGCACTCTTGAAGAAATGCAAAAAAAATACATGGGTGTAGAAGAAAGAGCAGTTAATGGTAAAGTTTATGGTATTCCCATCGCGATGAGTTACACTGGTATCATCTATAACAAAAAAGTGTTTAAAGAAGCTGGGATAGACAAACTACCAAGAACATTTGACGAATTCATCGCAGCTTTAGAAAAAATTAAAAAGAATACAAAAGCTATACCATTGTATACAAACTACGCAGCGGGTTGGCCGTTAACTCAATGGGAAGGTACAGTTACGACTGTTGCCGGCGATCCAGATTACTACAATGTCAAAATGCCTAACGAAGATGATGTATGGGCTAAAGGAAAACCACACTATGAATTATACAAGCTAATGTATGATGTTGTGAAGAAGGGATTAGTTGAAAAAGATCCTTTAACAACAGACTGGGAATCTTCTAAAGCGATGCTAGGTCGTGGTGAGATAGCGACAATGGTATTAGGTTCATGGGCGATCGGCCAAATTAAAGGAGTTTCGGAAACACCTGATGATATCGGTTTTATGCCGTTTCCAACCAATGCAAATAAAGTAATTATTCCTTTAGGCGCAGACTACCAAATTGCTATTAATAAACATAGCAAGAATAAAGAAGCTGCAAAAGCATGGTTATATTGGTTTATCAATGAATCGAACTATGCTGTAGAGCAAGGTGGAGGCATTAGTGCTTCTAAAGATGTTCCTCTTCCGGAAGATTTGAAAGAATTTGAAAAACAAGGTGTTGAACTTTCTCTCCTAACTCCTGCGAAAAAAGGTCAAGAGGGACTAGTGGACAAAATTGATAAGGCTGCTGAAATCGGCTTCTGGTTAGAAGATCAGAAAAAACGCATTGTTGAAGCTGCTCTTGGAAATAGAGATGAAACATATGACGATATCGCCAAAGACTTGAATAAGCGTTGGAATAAGGCGCGGGCAGAAATCATGAAACAGCAATAATTTTTTTGAAGAAAAGTGCATCTGTGCATGCACTTTTCTTCTTTCAGGATCATGCAGGATTATGAGAGCCTGCTGGGAGGTGGCACTAACGTGTTTAAATTTTCTAATCTTTCTTATGAAACGCAAAAGCGAATTATTATCGTTGCTTTTTCTATTATTCCAGTTGTGTTATTGATTACATTTGCTTATGTTCCGGTTTTTAGCATGATTTTCTACAGTTTTACTGATTGGAACGGAATTAGCAAACAGAAACATTTTATAGGTTTAGAAAATTACGTTACACTTTTTACCAACCCGGAATATTTTAAAGTATTCAAGGTGAGCATGTATTATTTTTTCGCAACATTTATCCAAATGGGGTTAGCTTTATATTTTGCCACGATTTTAAGCTTTAAGGTTCGAATGAAAAACTTTTTTAAAGGTGTATTGTTTTTCCCGTATTTGTTAAACGGTGTTGCAATTGGTTTTATGTTTTTGATTTTCTTCAGACCCGACGGTACGTTGGATACGGTTCTGAAAGCAATCGGTTTAGGCGCTTTCATACAAAAATGGTTGGGTAATCCTGACATTATTAACATCTCATTAGCTGGAACATCTGTTTGGCGTTATATGGGATTCAATTTCATCATCTTTCTTGGTGCTATTTCATCCATTCCAAAAGATGTATATGAAGCAGCAGAAATTGATGGGGCTAATAGATGGCATCAATTCAGATATATCATTCTTCCAAGTTTGAAACGGATCGTTCAATTAAACTTTATTTTAGCCATCAGTGGAGCCATTAGTGTATTTGAAATACCGTATATTATGACCGGTGGTGCAAATGGAAGCGAAACATTTGTCATTCAAACGGTGAACATTGCGTTTAAATACGGAAAAATTGGCCTTGGTTCAGCGATGGGCGTTGTCTTATTAATCATTGTTATTATCGTAACATTGATTCAACGGTCGGCGTTTAAAGAGGAGTGATAAAAAATGTATAAAGTAAAATACGCCTTAGCCACAGTTTTTAAATATGCCACTCTTTTGTTTGGGGCATTTGTTGCACTTCTTCCCATTGTTGTCGTGCTTTTCGCTTCATTTAAAACAGGGAAAGAATACATGAGTACAAGCCCGCTGGCACCACCTGAGAACTGGCTGAATTTCGAAAATTATGTAAGAGCTTTTGTGGAAGGAAATATGTTAAGCGGTTTTATTAATACCACAATCATTTTATTGATTTCGATCACCGGGGCGACATTGCTCGGATCGATGATTGCTTATATTCTTCACCGCTTTAAGTTTAGAGGAAGTAAACTCTTGCTAGGTGCATTTTTGTTGGCTACGTTGATTCCAGGTGTGACCACACAAGTAGCAACCTTCCAAATCATCAACGAACTTGGTTTGTTTAATACAAGATGGGCTGCCATTATCCTTTATTTAGGTACAGATATAATCGCTGTGTATATTTTCTTGCAATTTTTAGATACGATTTCGGTATCATTGGATGAATCAGCCATGCTAGATGGCGCTTCCTACTTTACGATTTATCGTAAAATCATTTTACCTTTGCTTAAGCCAGCCATTGTTACAGTTATTATTGTCAAAGGGATCAATATTTACAATGACTTTTATACACCGTTTCTTTATATGCCGAAAGCAGATTTGCAGGTCATTTCAACGGCGTTGTTTAAATTTAAAGGTCCTTACGGTTCCCAGTGGGAGGTTATCTCAGCCGGAATTATGCTCGCTATTATTCCGACACTAATCGTGTTTTTATCACTCCAAAAATATATTTATAACGGATTTTCGCAAGGTTCTGTCAAGTAAGTATCGAAGTTTAGTCTTAATAACTGAAAGGAGTACATGATGATGAAAAAAGATATTTATATAGTAGGTGAGTCGTTGCCGAATATGCCATGGGAAGATAAACCGGAAGGATTCGAAGGACCAGTTTGGAGACATTCACAAAACCCAATCATTAATCGAAATCCTGTAAAGGGTATTTCTCGTATTTTTAACAGTGCGGTTGCACCATATGAAGGCAAGTTTGTTGGAGTTTTCAGAGCAGAAACGATTAATGGTCGTCCGCACTTGCATTTAGGATGGAGTGAAGACGCACTTAACTGGAAGATTGAAGAGGAACCGATTCCATTTTTTGATGAAGACGGAAAACCATTTCAACCGTTATATGCCTATGACCCACGTCTTGTCAAGATCGAAGACACATTTTATATTATTTGGTGCACTGATTTTTACGGAGCTTCGATTGGCTTAGCAAAAACAACTGATTTTAAATCATTTATTCGCTTGGAAAATCCGTTTTTACCATTTAATCGAAACGGTGTACTTTTCCCTCGAAAAATCAACGGGAATTATGTGATGTTATCCCGTCCAAGTGATAGCGGTCATACACCGTTTGGCGATATTTTCTTGAGTGAAAGTCCTGATTTGAAATATTGGGGAAAACATCGTCATGTGATGTCTAAAGGTGGACAAGGTTGGTGGCAAAATGTAAAAATCGGAGGCGGTCCAGCACCGATTGAAACATCTGAAGGTTGGTTGTTGTTTTACCATGGCGTCACTGGCACATGCAACGGTTTTGTTTACAGCATGGGTGCGGCTATCCTTGATTTAGATGAACCTTCAAAAGTTAAATATCGTTCCCGAAATTTTATTTTAACTCCAGAAGAGTGGTATGAAGAAAAAGGGTTTGTTGATAATGTTGTGTTCCCATGCGCTACTTTATATGATGCAGAGACAGGTAGAATTGCGATTTATTATGGAGCAGCCGATACTTATGTAAGTGTAGCCTATACAACAGTTGAAGAAATTGTAAACTATGTGAAAGAAACACATGAAGAAGTTGCGGATGATAAAGAAGTAGGAAGACTATAATCTTTAAAAAAGGATGGATAAGTGCACATATCCCTGTCAAGTAGACAATGAAAAAAAGAGAATACTAAGCTGCGGCCTTTTCTCGATATTCGATCGGGGAAAGGCCATTTAGTTTTTCTTGAAAGCGACTATGATTGTAAAAATGGATATACTCTTGAATAGCTTGATATGCCTGTTCAATCGTTTTTGGGCGTACTAAATACAACTTCTCTGTCTTTAAATGTGAGAAGAAGCTTTCGATACACGCATTATCATAACAGTTTCCTTTTCGAGAATGGCTTCCTTGAATTTGAAGTTCTTTGAGATGGTTTTCATACGATTTGGTCGTGTACTGAAATCCTTGATCCGAATGAAGGAGAGCGTTCTTGTCCAATAACTTCCCATTTAATTGGTTCAGTGTATTTATGACTAATGGCAGATCATTTCGGTTGGATAATTCCCATGCCACTATTTCATTGTTATATAAATCTAACACCACCGATAAGTAGGCAAACGTATCTCCAACTCGTACATAAGTAATATCGGTTACGAGCTTTTGATAAGGATTTTCTGCATAGAATTCACGGTTTAGTACGTTAGGAAATACCACAGAGCCTCTATGTCCATAGAAAGGCCGTTTCTTGCGAATTACCGATCTTATTCCCAATTCCCTCATGAGACGTCGCACACGTTTATGGTTCACAATGATTCCTTCTCTCGATAAAGCTCTGGTCATTCGTTTATATCCAAAGTACGGATGTAGTTTATGAATCGCTACTATATGTTCCTGTAACAGAAGATCCTTTTCCAAACGTAAGGATTTTTTGGATTGGTTTCTGCGCCACTTATAGTATCCAGACTTGGACACCTCTCCAATGTTTAATAACCACTTTAGTGGATGGTTTTTTCGCAGTTCATCGATAATCAGAAATCTTTCTGATTTTAGGACCACTCCTTCCCGTGTAGATTTGGATTGCGCTTTTTTAGGTATTCCACCTGCGCTTTCAAATACGCATTTTCTTCTTCTAAACTCGAAAAGTGTTTGCGATTCCACACTCCTCGTTGATCTTCAAAAGACTCGCCATTTTGAACTTTCTTGACCCATTGTGCAATTTGGGCATCACTCTTCACGCCAAAATGTTCACGGAGCTGTCGATAAGACCAGCCTTCCTCTAATTTCAAACGAACGACTTCCCGTTTTAGTTCTTCTGAATAGGATTGAAACGTTTGTCCTTTCTTAGCCATAAAAAATCCCCTCCTAGGTAGACTCTTAAGAACATCATACCATCAAATGTCCTCTTTTTTTACTGTCTACCTATAGGGGATAATACCAAAGCGTTATATTTTCCATTCCTTTTTTATCTTAAGAAAGGGGAGCCATCCAGTGGCCCCCCATTTATTTTTCAAAAGTCGTTGATAGTATCACTTTTTTATTAATGATTTAATGCTTTTAATTTAAACCATGTACTGACGTAATCCCCCTTCAATGGAGGGATTGGAAGCCCCGCATACATTAATCTGTCCCCGCCATAAACATCTTCTGTTCCTTCAATTTGATAGTTCAATTCCGGATTCAATCCTTTTAATGTTAATTTGTAATATGGTGGATGCGCTTCGGCTAAAATTCGGAAATAGAAGACAATCGCTTCCGTTTGATCTTTTGACACAAACATCCATGCTGTTTCGTTTCCTTCAAACGGACTTTTTAAACGATACATGTCACCTTTTTGTACTAAAGAGCGAATGTTTTTATACATCGCTACTTGCTCTTTTACAAATTCCTTTTCCTCTTCGGTAAACTTTGTTAAATCAAGTTCATAGCCGAAATTTCCTGACATTGCCATATTTCCTCGGGTTTTTAAAGGCGTATTCCGTCCCACTTGATGATTCGGTACCGCGGACACGTGAGCGCCAATTGTGCTAACAGGATAAACAATGCTCATACCATATTGAATCTTTTGTCGCGCTACGGCGTCAGTGTTATCACTCGTCCAAGTTTGCGGCATGTAATAAAGCATTCCTGGATCAAAACGTCCGCCTCCGCTCGAACAACTTTCAAATAAAATATGTGGAAAATTCAAAGTCAACCGCTCCAATAATTCGTAAAGCCCGAGGACATAACGATGAGCAATTTCCGTTTGCCGTTCAGGAGGGAAATCAGCTGAGCCGATTTCTGTCATATAGCGATTCATATCCCACTTAATGTAGGAAATAGGTACTCTAGAGAAAAGGCTGCTTAACACATCATATATATAATCTCGCACTTCTTTTCTAGAAAAATCGAGAATAAGTTGATTACGGAAAAGCGTTCGTCTTCTTCCTTTTACGTGCAAGCACCAGTCAGGATGCTTCCGGTATAATTCACTTTCTGGAGAAATCATTTCTGGTTCGACCCATAAACCAAATTTTAATCCAAGATCGTTTATACGGTTCGCTAAATGTTCAAGCCCATGTGGAAGTTTCGCTCGATCTTCATACCAATCCCCTAATGAGGTTGTATCATCATTTCGTTTACCAAACCAACCATCATCCAAGACAAACAATTCAATTCCTAATTCGGCACCGACTTTAGCAATTTCTAACAACTTTTCTTCATTAAAGTTAAAGTATGTGGCTTCCCAGTTGTTCACCAAAATAGGTCTTTCTTGATCTCGGTATATTCCACGGCATAAGCGGGTCCGATAGAGACGATGAAAAGTTCTTGACATTTCACCGATTCCATTATTAGAATACACCATGATAGTTTCAGGAGTTTGGAAGCTTTCTCCCGGATTTAGTAACCAAGCAAAATCAAAAGGATTTATGCCAATTTGCACACGTGTATTGAAAAATTGATCTACTTCTGCTTGGGCAATGAAATTTCCGCTATAAACAAAACTGAAACCATAAACATCTCCATGGTCTTCATCTGCATTGGGACGTAAGAGGGCGATAAATGGATTCAATTGATGACTGCTTACACCCCTCCTACTTTCAATGGTCGTTAATCCTGGTCCAAGTGGTTTTCTTTCTACTTGACCTTCCCTTGACCAAGCTCCAGATAAGTATAAAATATCGAAATTTGAATCTTGAAAATCAATACTTGCACTTAAAGCCCGCCATAAGCGAAGGGGTTTTTCACCCTGGTTGACAAATCGAACGGAGCGTGCAATTGCACAATGTTCTTCAAACACGGTATAACTCATGATTACATTTAATCCTGAATATTTGTCAGATAGAACTAGTTCTAATGTTTGAGCCTCATCATCCGATTCCACATAAGTTGCCGGCAAACCTTCCAATTTAGGCTTTCCTTTAATGATACGATGTTCCTCATAAACAAGTTCGGTCACTCTGCTTCCATCTTCTAAGTGGACTTGGTAGGCGGGACTTCTAAAATCTCCAGAACCGTACTGTGGGTATTCTTGCGGAAGACGATCTAAGAAATCTTGTTTTTGTTGTTCTAATAAAGTTTGTAAGCTTTGATCATGACGGAGTTTTTTTCCCCAATACGCATGAGCAGGATAGCCGTTAATAATTTGAAAGATATAACTCGTATCTTTTGATTGAAGATGGAATAGATTGAAATCTTTTTCATAATAAATAGGCATGAAAATACTCCTTTCTAATTTTAATTTCACGAAAGAAATAAGTTTTAATAGTTTTGAATTTTATAAAGCTTACCACCCCCGGCGATGTAGAAAATTAGTGAGGTGAACCAACCACATCTACCAATTCTAAAAAGGAAGTGGCAAGTTTGTTTCCTCAATTATTCATCTTTTTGTAAGAGTAAATCAAAGGACTAAGATCAATTTTTTCGTACTAAAAAACATATTTAATGAATAGTAAGAAAACCGTGTGTATCAGATTTTAAAAACCCCCAGATAAGACACTAGCCAAAAGCGTTAAAAAAGAAACCATGTCCTGCTACAAAAATTTTTATGAATTACCGTACCAAAAGTCCCGCCCCAATTAATCCCGCTTTTTGATCGAGGGCTGCGCGCTCAATTTGAATGGAATCCCGTAAGCTTGGATATACGAACTCTTTTACTTTTTCTTTTAGTGGCTGGAGGATAATGTCACCTGATTTCATGCCCCCCTCCGCCTAAAATGATGATTGGGATTGACGGTGTGTACGATATTGGCAATCCCAATCGCTAAGTAATGAACGGCACGGTCAATGATTTGTTTTGCGGTTTCGTTCCCTTCTTCGGCAAGCTGAAATACTTCTGCCGCTCCGCCTTTTATGCCTAATAGACGGGAACCTTCTTTTCCGATAGCCGTTCCACTTGCTAATGCTTCTAGCGCTCCTTTGTTTAGACCGGGCGCTCCTTCAGCGTTTGGGTCTACAATCATATTCCCTATTTCCGCGCAATTTCCTTGCGCTCCTTGGACAAGTTTTTTGTTTAAAACATATCCTCCGCCGATTCCAGTACTGACAGTGATGTAAAATACACTTTCTGCCTTTTTTCCGGCACCAACTGTTGCTTCCGCTAACGCTGCTGCATTGGCATCATTATCTAATACGACTTTCAGCTTCGTTGCTTCTCGTATTTTCTGGGCTAAAGGAATGTTTCGCCAGCCTGGAAGATTCGGCGGCTCTAAAATCACACCTTCAAAAGGATTTAACGGACCAGGTGAACCGATGCCAATCGCTTGAATGTCAAATCCTTTTTTTGCTTCTTCTATTAACCTAATCATCTGGCGGATCACATAATCAGGCCCTTTTTCAGCATTTGTTGGACAAGACATTTCTTTGACAAGTTGTCCGGCTTCATCTAATACGCCGACACGAAGATTTGTACCTCCTAAATCGATCCCAATCGTCCACATTCTACCTTCTACCTCTTTTCCCATCTATTAAACATGAGAAACAATAAGCTCACAGTTTCCTTGAATTTTAAATGTTCCCGATTGATGCGGTATAATAAAATGGCTTCCTTTTTGCAGCAGGAATCGTTCTCCATGTTGAATAAGCTCTCCTTCTCCTGTAATAACACTGCAAAGAAGGAAAAGTTGGTCCTGTGTAAAAGAGGTTTCTTTATGTATTTTCCATTTATAAACAGAGAAAAATTCTCCTTTCACAAAGGTTGTGATTGTAACACCATCTTTTTCTTCCTTAACTGGTTGACTCATTCCGTCAACATGGGGAACTGTTGTAACGTCAATCGCTTTATCTAAATGAAGTTCCCGTTTTTTCCCATTAGCATCGATGCGGTCATAATCATAAACGCGATACGTTGTATCTGAGTTTTGCTGAGTTTCAAGGACGAGTGTTCCTTCACAAAGGGCATGAATCGTTCCGTTCGGCACATAAAAGAAGTCACCCGGTTTAATTTTCACTTTGCGAAGCAATTCGTTCCATTGTCCGTTTTCAATCATTTGAACGAGTTCTTCTTTTGTTTTTGCGTTATGACCGTAAATCATTTCGGCATTCTCTTTACAGTCAATGATGTACCAGCACTCCGTTTTCCCTAATTCTCCGTTTTCATGTTCGCTCGCATATTTATCATCCGGATGAACTTGTACGGATAAATCTTTATTGGCATCCAAAATTTTTGTTAATAAAGGAAACTTTTCTCCCTCTAGGTTACCAAACAATTCGCGATGCTGCTCCCATAATTCCCCTAATGCTTTCCCATTAAATGGTCCTTCAGCAACAACACTTTGTCCGTTCGGATGAGCCGAGATAGCCCAACACTCTCCTGTTGTGTCTGATGGAATGTCATAACCGAATTGCTCTTTTAACGCAGTACCACCCCAAATGCGCTCTTTAAATACAGCCGTTAAGAAAATAGGTGATGGTTTCATGATTGCTTTTCCTTCCTTTCTATGTCAAGATGTGTTGTCCAATGATTGAAGTTTCTAGTTGTAGAGCCTTGCTCTTTTCTGACAAATCACCAGCCCCTTTGGATTGGTGACGGCATAATGGAGAAGAATCCTTAGCCAAGATTGAAATTGACGTGGATTCAACTAAATAATAAGTGGCTTTGAATTTCTTTAAGGCTGTCTATATATCTTTTTAATAAGAAATACTGTAAGACTCATAAAAAATCATTTCAACATATACATTAGTTTAACAATTAGTTTATAATTTGTATATCGTTAGTTTTACGATTAGTTTATATTTTTGTATCATTAGTTTAACGAATGGTTTATAATTTGTATATCATACTAAACTTTTAGATGGAATATGAAGGAGGTAAACTGATGAAATTCAATCGAAATGACCGAATTGTATTTATTGGAGATAGCATAACGGAATGGGGGAGATGGGAGGATCCGGAAAACATCGGTTCAGGATATGTTCGGTTGATTCACGATTATTTTGTTGTGAATGATCCCAATAACTACCCTGAGGTCATTAATCGCGGGGTGGGCGGTGATCGAATTACTAATTTGCTAGAAAGATGGGAAGAGGATGTGATTCAATTACGACCGGATTTTGTGTCTATATCAATTGGGATTAATGATGTTTGGCGTCAATTGGATCATCCCGAATTAGAGCAAGTATATCCAGAACAGTTTGAGCAAATTTATGAGAATTTGCTCACCCAAGTGAAAGAAAAAACTAACGCAAAATTAATTCTTATGGAACCGACGATTATCGAAGAGGATGTTCATTCAGCAGGGAATCAAAAGTTAGTTCCATATGTGAAAATTGTAGGGGAAATAGCTAATAAATTCCATGCTATTCTTGTACCTACCCATCAGGCGTTTATTTCTTACTTGCAGGCTAATTCAGAGAAGAAACTTACTACTGACGGGGTACATATGAATTCTTTAGGAAATATGCTTATGGCACAGACGTGGATTAAAGCTTTTGAAGCAGCTAAGGTATGAACAACATTGACTTATACCCTCTGAAAGGAGAGGTAACCTTTGAGAAAGGAAGAAGCATCTTTTGATTATATCAAATTGTTTGAAGAGGAAAGCGACACAAATGTTAAGCCATTGAAATTACTGTACCATCTCTATAAAGAACATTTATTAAAAATCGTTATCTCGTTTTTCTTTTATATCATAAAAAGCTCGCCTGTATGGGTTTTACCGATGATTACGGCAAATGTGATTAATATCGCGACAAACCCTAAAGAACATAAGCTTTCAGAACTTTGGATTCAATTAATGATCATCTTGATTGTAGTTCTTCAAAATATACCGATGCATATTATTCATGTTGCCTTTTTTAGTAAAGCCTTACGTCAAGTTGAGGCAGGTCTTCGAAGTACACTTGTTAGAAAACTGCAGCAGCTATCAATAGGTTTTTACGGTCATTTAGGTACTGGGAGAATACAGGCAAAAGTGTTAAGAGATGTAGAAGCCATTGAAATGTTATCGAGACAATTGATGCTTAGCTTAATGCCGGCGATCGTTAATTTGACGATCGCGATTGTCTTAACGATGATGCATAGTATGAAGATTGCTTACTTTTATATCATTATGATTCCAACATCTATGCTTATTGTGTCGATCTTTCGAAAAAAAATAAAAAAAACGAACCGGGATTTTCGGGAAAATATCGAAGAAATGTCAGGACAGGTATCTGAAATGGTGGAAATGATACCGGTAACAAGAGCCCATGCTCTTGAGGATTTAGAAATTAAAAAGATGGAGTCGAGACTTCAGGATATTAAACAAAAAGGGTATCGGTTAGATATTTTGGAAAGTTATTTTGCTTCTTCTAACTGGGTAGTATTTCAGTTGTTTCAAATCCTATGTCTATTTTTCACTGTCTATTTAGCTTACAAGGGAAAGATGCCTGTTGGAGATGTTGTCATGTATCAGGGCTATTTTACCTTAATTCTAGGAGCGGTGACTGGAATTTTGAATGTTTATCCCATTATCGCAAAAGGGTTTGAATCTCTTTATTCGGTAACGGAAATTCTCCTTTCTAACGACACGGAGCCTTTTAAAGGCAGAAAATTTCCGGAACCATTTGAAGGGAATATCACGTTTAAAGATGTGTCATTTAAATATGAAGATTCAGAAAGACATGCACTTAAGTCTTTTTCTTTAGATGTAAAAGCAGGCGAAACGATTGCTTTTGTTGGGGAATCAGGTTCAGGAAAATCAACGATCTTAAACCTTATTATTGGTTTTTATAAGGCACAGGAAGGTACAATTCTCATTGACGGTGTCCCAATTAATGAGATTGATATAAAAAAATATCGGAAGTTACTAGCGATTGTCCTGCAAGATACTATTTTATTCTCGGGGACCATTCGGGATAACATTACATACGGTCTTCCAAAGGTACGTGAGGAGAAGTTGCAACAAGTCATTAAAATGGCGAATTTGGAAGAAGTTATTCAAAATCTTCCGGAAGGATTAGACACACAAGTCGGTGAAGGCGGAGCGAAGCTTTCAGGGGGGCAAAAACAAAGAATTGCGATTGCCCGGGCACTAATTCGTGATCCTAAAATTATTATTTTAGATGAGGCAACATCTGCGCTAGATAACAAATCCGAACGCTTTGTTCAGCAAGCGTTGGAGCAACTTACCAAAAATCGTACAACGTTTATTGTTGCCCACCGTCTTTCAACAATCAGTCATGCGGATCGAATTGTCGTATTAAAGAACGGTAGCATTGTCGAAATTGGTTCGTATGATGAGCTTATGGCGAAAAAAGGGATGTTTTATCAATTACAGCAAGCTTAATGATATTAATGATAGAAGGTGATGGTATGGAATACATTAAAGGATTTACATTCGGGTGGATGAGTCGGAAAGGAGATTTTAAAAAGCCAGAGGCGAAGAAATCTCTCAAATTGTTAAAAGAGAGAACCGGCATCGATCATGTCATTATCGCGTTAGCGGCTTTACAAGATACAGCTCATACAACAGAAATAGATTTTACGGGTGAACATATGGTCGATGATGGTGAGTTAATCGACATGATCACGTATGCTCAATCGCTTGGATTAAAAGTAATTTTAAAGCCAACAGTAAACTGTAAGGACGGAACATGGAGAGCCCACATCAATTTTTTCGATGTGGATGTACCTTGTGAACCGAAATGGAGTGAATGGTTTCAAAGCTATACGGCATATCAGCTGCATTATGCGGAAATTGCTGAAAAAACAAACTGTGTGATGTATATCATTGGTTGTGAAATGGTACAAGCGGAACGTCGAGAACGGGAATGGCGCAATTTAATTCAAGAGGTGAGAAAAGTATACAGAGGTCCAATCACCTATAATACTGACAAATATCAAGAAGGAAATGTCAAATGGTGGGATGCGGTCGATATCATTTCTTCCAGTGGTTATTATCCAATCGATGATTGGGACAATCAGCTTGATCGAATTGAAAACATTCTTCAACAATGGAATAAACCGTTCTTTTTTGCTGAAGCGGGTTGCCCGAGTCGTACCGGATCCTCCTTCGTTCCCAATGACTGGGGATTAAAAGGAGAGGCGAATGTAAAGGAGCAAGAAAACTATTATCAAGTAATGTTTGCGAAAACAAAGGAACGTGCATGGGTAAAAGGATTTGGCTTATGGGACTGGAGTGCTCTTTTATATGATGAAAATGAAGCGAGTAACGATAAAGGTTACGGCGTGTATGGAAAACCGGCAGAAAAGGTGATCAAGGATTTTTATTCTTCGATTTAGTGCTATGGAAAAGTGCTCTTTTAGGGTACTTTTTTCTTTACAGAAAAAAGAAATTAGGTTATTGTTATCGTATAGATATAAAGTTATGATAACAAAAATAACAAAATTGATGGGGTGGATTTGATGCAAATAGTTGATTTGAACGGACCTTGGAAAATGAAGGAGCAAAATAGTCAGGACTGGCTTGATGGAATTGTCCCGGGGTCAGTGATGAATGATTTGTTGCAAAACGGTGTGATTGAAGACCCTTTTTATCGAGATAATGAGGACAAAGCCTATGAAATTTCATCTAAAAATTACGTATATTCAAGGGAGTTTATTATAGATGAAGAAATGTTAAACCGTGACAAAGTGGTATTGGTCTGTGAAGGTATTGATACGATTTCTACTATTTTACTTAATGATACATGGGTGTCTAATACGAACAATATGCATAGTCGTTATGAATTTGATGTAAAACCATTGTTGAAAGCAGGGGTTAATAAAATTACGATTACCCTTTTTTCACCCATTCAATATGTAAAGGAAAGACAACAAGAAGAACCTCTTTGGGGCGTAGGAGATGCGATTGAAGGTTATCCTCATATTCGTAAAGCCCACTATATGTTCGGGTGGGATTGGGGGCCGAAAATACCTGACCTTGGGATTTGGCGGAACATTTATATTGCCGCATGGGACGTTGCACGGATCGACGATGTATATGTGACGCAAAAACATGAGGACGGAAAAGTTGATCTAGATATTCGCGTCCGCTTAGAAAAATGGAGACAAGACGCTCTCTCACTTGAGGTAACAATTACAGACCCTGATGGTGAAACCGATACAAAAGTGGTCGAGACTTTCGCTAACGAAGAACATGTGATGTTTCATATTGCTAAGCCGAAGCTTTGGTGGCCAAATGGATATGGAGATCAACCGTTATATAAAATGAATGTTTCTATTTTTTCCGCTAGTGAAAAAGTAGATCAAAAAGAGTTTCATATCGGACTTCGTACCATCACGGTTAGGCATGAGCCGGATCAATGGGGAAAATCGTTTGAATTTGTTGTAAACGGCATCTCCATCTTTGCGATGGGAGCCAATTATATACCGGAAGATAATCTCATTGCGCGGAATACACCGGAAAAGACGGAACGGTTGATTCAAGATTGTATTCAAGCAAATTTCAATATGATTCGTGTATGGGGCGGCGGTTATTATCCGGATGATTACTTTTTCGATTTGTGCGACCGCTATGGATTGATTGTATGGCAAGATTTTATGTTTGCTTGCAGTGTTTATCAATTAACGGATGAATTTAAAGAGTCAATCAAAAAAGAAGCGATCGACAATATTAAGCGAATTCGCCACCATGCATGCTTAGGTATATGGTGTGGCAACAATGAGATAGAAGAAGCATGGGTCAACTGGGGATTACCAAATAAACCGAAATTGAAAACCGATTACATTAAAATTTTCGAAGTCTTGCTACCGGATCTGCTAAAAGAAATGGATCCACAAACATTTTATTGGCCATCATCGCCTTCATCCGGAGGAGGATTTGATCAGCCGAATAATGAAAATGCGGGAGATGTTCATTATTGGCAAGTTTGGCATGGTCTTAAGCCGTTTACGGAATATCGGAAATTCCAATTTCGTTTCTGCTCTGAGTTCGGGTTCCAGTCTTTCCCGTCTTTAAAAACTATCAAAACGTTCACTTTGCCGGAAGATCGCAACATTTTTTCGTATGTCATGGAAAAACATCAGAAAAACGGTGCGGCGAACGGAAAGATCTTGTTCTATTTATCCGAAAATTTTTTATATCCAAAAGATTTTCCATCTCTTTTATACGCTTCCCAGCTGTTACAGGCCGAAGCGATTAAATACGGTGTAGAGCATTGGCGGAGAAACCGCGGTCGTTCCATGGGCTCGTTGTATTGGCAGTTAAATGATTGCTGGCCGGTTGCTTCATGGTCAAGCATTGACAGCTATGGTCGTTGGAAAGCACTCCATTACTTTGCGAAAAAGTTTTATGTACCAGTTCTACTGTCTATTTGTGAGGAAGGGACGGATGCAGACATTTATGTAACAAACGATTCATTAAAGCCGATTGTGGGACGTATTGAGTGGAAGCTTCGTACAAACACTTCAGAAGTGATAAAAGAAGGAACTGTTGAATGTGAAGTGGAGAAATTGTCGGCGAAAAAATGTGAATCATTGTCTTTTGCTGAGATTTTAACACCTGAGAAAATGAGAGAAACGTATCTGGAATGTACACTATGGATTGATGGAGAGAAGCATTCCTCGACAACAGTCCTGTTTACAAAACCGAAGCACTTCCGTTTTGTGGATCCGAAAATCAAATGGGAAGTACGTGATGAAAAAGATCAATTTGTGATTTTTATTGAAGCTGAAGGCGGATTTGCTAAATATGTGGAATTAGACTTAGAAGAAGCAGATTGCAAGTTTAGCGACAATTATTTTGATCTATCGAAAGGCGAAGTGCGCTCCATTGTTGTAGCAAAATCAAGTTTAAGTGAAAATATGAGTATTGATCAATTTGCAAAGCAGTTAAGCGTACGTACGATTTATGATATGGCGTAATTTTTTAAAGCTAGGCGGAGGGTTTTATGGCTAAAAAAGTAACGATACAGCAAATTGCCGACTATTTAGGTGTATCGAAATATGTCGTGTCAAAAGCACTGTCAGGAAAGCGTGGGGTAAGTGCAGATACTCGTAAAAAAGTGATTGAGGCGGCTTCTCAGCTAGGCTATTTTGCCCAAAAAACAAATAAAGCTCCATCCATTCAATTACAGGAAACGAAATTGCCAGTTAAAAAGGGCGAGAAGGAAATTGTATTAGTTTTAATGACAAATGTTAGATTTCAAACAAGGGAGTCTACTTATTGGGGCGCAATTGTGGATGGGATATCGGAGGCGCTGGAAAAAATCAAACTAGGCATGGTGCTGCTCACGGAAAACAATGTTGAAAGCTTAATAAAGGTATTGAATCTAGAAGGATTTATCGGTGTGATTACCGTAGGGCTTGTGGAATCTTCACTTTTAGTTGAAGTTCATAAAATGGGGCTCCCGTTAGTGATGATCGATTACGAGGATCCGTTAATTCCTTGTGACATGATTTTCAACAATAACTTTGACAGCAGTTTTCAATTAGCCAATCATTTAATTGGCCTTGGGCATAAACACATTCAATTTGTTGGCGACATTCATTATTCAAGGAGCTTCTATGACCGATGGAGCGGTTTGAGAAGTTCTATAGAAGAAAATGGAATAAAGGCGGTTTTTGATCCCGATTTAATCTCTATTGATTTTTTTGATCTTGAAAAACAGTTTTCCGACTGGCTCGGCAAATGCTCCAAAGAGGATTTGCCGACAGCCTTTGTTTGCGCCAATGATGTGATCGCGGTTGGCGTGATTTCCATTTTGAAGAAAAATGGGATTCACGTGCCGAACGATGTTTCCGTAACAGGCTTTGATAATAAAGAAATAACGTTCAACATGAAGCCGACTGTTTCTACCGTCCATGTGGAAAAAGAAAACCTAGGCAAACGGGCAGTCGAAGTATTATTAAGAAGAATGCGGGAGCAAGATGCACCATTTGAAAAAATATTGATGTCGGGATCCTTGATATTAAGGGAGTCGACAGCACCTCCAAGAGATAAGAAAAATCAATAGTTTTTCCTAAAGGTGCTATGGAACTCTCAAACAATTTAACGTTTTCGAGGTGAACGAACAATGACTTACGTGGCAGATGCGAAAAGATATGATCAAATGATTTACAACTATTGCGGAAAAAGCGGATTGAAAGTTCCGGCAATCTCTTTAGGGTTGTATCGGAATTTTGGGAGTACAGATGATTTTGAAAATGCGAAAAACATGATTTTTACAGCGTTTGATCTCGGTATTACCCATTTTGACCTCGCAAACAATTATGGTGAACCAAGGGGCAGCGCCGAGGAAATTTTCGGAAAAATTTTAGTGCAGGAATTAAAAGGATACAGGGATGAGTTATTGATTTCAACAAAAGCGGGTTACGATATGTGGCCTGGACCATACGGTGATTTTGGGTCAAGAAAGTATATGCTAGCAAGTTTGGATCAAAGCTTAAAAAGACTTCAACTAGATTATGTGGACATTTATTATTCGCATCGATACGATCCGAATACCCCTCTTGAAGAAACAATCGGTGCCTTAGATGCGGCGGTGAAGCAAGGAAAGGCGTTGTATGTCGGAATTTCCAATTATCCGTTAGAAAAAACGAAAGAAGCGATCAAACTTTTCCGAGAGCTCAACACTCCATTTATCGTTCATCAATTTCAATATTCGATGTTTTTGCGTGATGGAGAAAACGGGATGTTTGATCTGCTAGAAGAGGAAGGAATTGGTGCTATCGTTTATCAGCCTTTATATCAAGGGTTATTGACGATGAAATATGTCAATGGCATTCCGAAAACATCACGCATTGCTCAAAACGTTGATTCGATCTCGGCCGATCAAATTACAGAAGAACGAATAGAAAAAGTGAAAAAATTAAATGTATTGGCTGAACGTAGAGGGCAAAGCGTTCCCCAGCTGGCGATTAGTTGGGTGCTTCGTCAAAAAGCTGTTGCATCGGCATTGATCGGAGCGAGAAATCCAGAACAAATTGTTGAAAATGTAAAATCAATACAAAACTTATCTTTTACAGAAGAGGAACTGACAGAGATTGAAAACATTTTAGAATAAATAGGAGGATGAATTATGCATCTTGATATGCCTTTAGAAGAGTTAAAACAATATATGGGAAAAAATCCTCGGCCGTCTGACTTTGAGGAATACTGGGATCGGGCCTTGCAGGAGTTAGAGCGGCAATCATTGGAGTATACGTTAGTTCCCGCTGATTTTCAAACGGAATTTGCCGAATGCTATCATCTCTATTTTACAGGAGTGGGCAACGCCAAAGTTCATTGTAAGTTGGTGAAACCTAAAAAACAACAAAGAAAAGGTCCCGGGATCGCGATTTTTCATGGATATTCTGTCGATAGTGGGGATTGGCTAGATAAAATTGCCTATGCCGCTCAAGGATTTACCGTATTAGCGATGGATTGTCGCGGACAAGGGGGCTTATCGGAGGATCCTTTATCGGTGGCGAAAGGGCCGACCCTTAGAGGGCATATTATTAGAGGATTGAATGACCCAAATCCAGACAAGCTTTATTACCGCAATGTCTTTTTAGATACTGTCCAAACGGTAAGAGTGCTGAAATCGATTGATGGGGTGGATCCTGAAAGAATCGGCGTTTTTGGCATTTCTCAAGGCGGTGCCCTATCTATTGCTTGTTCGGCTCTAGAACCGAGTGTCAAAAAAACGGTAGCAGTTTATCCGTTTTTATCAGATTACAAAAGAGCATGGGAAATGGACATTTTCAATTCGGCTTATGAAGAAATCGCGTATTATTTCAGATGCTTTGATCCAAATCACGAGAGAGAAGAAGAAATCTTTCGTAAATTAGGCTATATTGATATTCAGCATTTAGCTGATCGAATCCAAGCCAATGTCTTGTGGGTTACAGCTATGAGAGACAATATTTGCCCGCCATCTACTCAATTTGCTGCTTACAACAAAATTCAATCAGAAAAAGAAATGCTTATTTATCATGAATACGGTCATGAGTATTTGCCGGGCTTAGCTGATATCGCTTTTCAAAGATTTTTGAACTTGTAAGTTATGGGGATGGGGTATGTACCAATTGATTATGCAGCTAGAATAAAAGGAGATGCTTTATGGAAAGTTCTAGTATTGGTAGCAACAGTTTTTTACGTAGAATGTTAACCCTTGCGATTCCCATTACGTTGCAGTCTTTAATTACTTCTTCTTTGAGCATGATCGACTCAATGATGGTTGGGCAACTTGGTGTTGATAGCATCGCGGCAGTTGGGATTGGGAATAAAATTACGACGATTTTGATATTGATATTGCAAGGTTTTGGTACAGGCGCGGCAATATTTGTCGCCCAATATTTTGGAAAAAAAGACTTGGTCGGCATTCAAAAAGTTTTTTATTTAACCGTTCAGATTGTTGTGATTTTTTCTTTATTATTTACAGCGATTATTCTCTTTTTTACAAGCAGGTTTATTCAACTGTTTACAACTGATCGGCATGTTATTGAGATCAGTTTACATTTTTTAAGAATTATGGCAATCAGTTATTTGCCTACTGGGATGACGATAGTATTTATGACTACTTTAAAATCAATGGGCGAGGTCAAACGACCGTTATATATTAGCATTTTGGCGATTGGGTTAAATACATTGTTAAATTATGCGATGATTTTCGGTCATTTCGGTTTTCCAGAAATGGGGGTAGAAGGGGCGGCATATGCGACGCTGATTGCCCGTGTCGTTCAAATGATATTATTGTTTCTGATCGTTTGCCAATATTTATCCATATCGCTGAAAACCGTGATCATGCCTCATCATTTTGATCGCTTATTAGCGAAAAAATATGTTTCTATTACTATTCCGACCATTATAAACCATGTGGCGTGGACGTTAGGGGAAACATCTTATTTTTGGGTGTATGCACAAATGGGAACGGAAGCACTAGCGGCGGTAACCATCATCGATCCACTTGTTTTCATATTTATGGCATTGTTCATCGGGTTAGGCGATGCTTCCCAAGTGATGGTCGGTAACAGTATCGGGGCAAATAAAAAAGAGGCTGCTTTTGACTATGCGAAACGGTTTATTAAGATAACGTTTGTTTTGTCGATGGTTTCCGGCATTTTCATCATTTTATTTATACCGTTGTTTTTGTCCGTATACAATGTGATCGATACGGTGAGTGTTTTAGCAAAAAATATTTTAATTGTTTACGCGTTTTTAATGATTGGAAAGATGTTGAACTTGGTTAATAATGTCGGGGTGTTGCGAGCGGGAGGAGATACAAAATTTGTCATGTATCTTGATATGATTGGTGTTTGGTGTATTGGATTTCCGTTAGCAATGCTCGGTGCTTTTTGGTTTCGTCTGCCAGTTTATATCGTGTTTGCGCTTGCCAACAGCCATGATATAGTAAGGGCTGTTGTCGGCATTAAAAGGACATTTTCAAAAAAATGGATCCGTAGTGTAACGGAACACTATGCGCCTGCTTCATGAATAATAAATATAAGGAAAATAGAGGAGGAGTTTCAATGGCAATTATTCAATTTCCGAAAGAGATGAAATGGGGAGCGGCAACCGCTTCTTATCAAATTGAAGGAGCTGTCAACGAAGATGGTCGCGGGCCATCCATTTGGGATACATTTTCTCATATACCTGGAAAAGTAAAAGATGGGGACAACGGCGATATCGCGTGTGACAGTTATCATCGTTACGAAGAAGACATTGAGATTATGAAAGATTTGGGAATTGATGTTTATCGCTTTTCCGTTGCGTGGCCACGTATTTTCCCGAAAGGAGCTGGGGAAGTCAACGAAAAAGGGCTTGAGTTTTATCATAAATTCGTTGACAAGCTTCTAGAAAACGGGATTGAACCAATGTGTACCCTTTATCATTGGGATCTTCCTCAAGCTCTGCAAGATAAGGGCGGCTGGAACAACCGAGATACGATCGATGCGTTCGTCAACTATGCCGAGGTGATGTTTAAAGAATTTAATGGTAAAATTAAATATTGGATCACACTTAATGAGCCATGGTGTATTTCTTATTTATCCCATTATATTGGGTTGCATGCCCCAGGATATAAAGATTTACAATTAGCGACAAATGTTGCGCACCATTTATTGGTTGCTCACGGCAAAGCGGTGCAAAAATTTAGAGAGCTTAACATCGAAGGAGAAATTGGTTATGCACCGAATACGACTTGGCTTGAACCGTTCAGTAATCGCAAGGAAGACATTGACGCTTGCCGGCGGGAAGTCGGCCATTACATTGAGTGGTTCATGGATCCGGTGTTTAAAGGCGAGTATCCGGAGTTTTTAGTAAATTGGTTTAAGAAAAAAGGCGTGGAATTACCAATAGAAGATGGGGATATGGAAACTATTCATCAGCCGATCGATTTCCTTGGCATTAACTACTATACTGGGCATATTGCTCGCTATAAAGAAAATGAAGGATTATTTGATTTTGAATTTGTAGAAATGGGGTATGAGCGGACAGATATTGGCTGGCCAGTGTTCCCAGAAGGCTTTTACAAAGTGTTAACGTACATTACGGAGCGGTACGGAAATGTTCCTATTTATATTACTGAAAATGGCGCCTGCTACAATGATGAGCCTGATGCGACAGGGCGTGTGAAGGACGACCGCCGCATCAAGTATTTAAAACAGCATTTAACAACTTTGTCAAGGGCGATTCAGTCCGGTGTAAACATAAAAGGGTATTTAACATGGTCACTCCTTGATAACTTTGAGTGGGCGGAAGGTTACAGTAAACGCTTTGGTATCGTTTATGTAAATTATCGCACGCTTGAGCGCATTAAAAAGGACAGCTTTTACTGGTATAAGAAGACGATTGCAAATAAATGGTTCGAATTTTAATAGAAAATAAAAACAGTCTCTAGGAGTGATTCGATTGCAATATCGCCGTTTAGGGAATAGCGGGTTAAAGGTTAGTGAAATCGGATTGGGAAGTTGGTTAACATACGGTGAAACGATAGATCCTGAAAATGCGATAAAGTGCATTCATCATGCATATGAATTAGGCATCAATTTTTTCGATACGGCAAACGCTTATAACAGAGGAGAAGCAGAAAAGATTGTTGGCGCAGCTCTTAAAGATTTTCCTCGCTCCAGCTACGTTTTAGCAACAAAGGTATATTTTCCTATGGGAGACGGGCCAAATGAGCGGGGATTATCACGGAAACATATTATCGAACAATGTGAGGCTAGTTTAAAGCGTTTAGGTGTTGATTATATCGACCTATATCAATGCCATCGTTTTGATGAAGAAACACCTGTTGAGGAAACATTGCGAGCATTGGATGATTTAGTTGCCCAAGGGAAAATTTTATATTACGGCGTTAGTGAATGGAATGCTCAGCAAATTAGGCTGGCTATGTCGATCATCAGAGAGAAAAATCTTCGCCCGCTTATTTCTAATCAATCTATTTATAATATGCTTGTTCGCTATATTGAAAAAGAGGTATTGCCAGTCAGTCAGGAGGAAGGGATTGGACAGGTTGTGTTCTCACCTCTTGCACAGGGGATTCTTACTGGAAAATATAAGCCAGGTCAAAAGTTGCCTGAAGGAAGCCGGGCTGCGAACAATCAGATTAACACTTGGATAAATAGTTATTTGAGAAATGATGTGTTAGAATGCATTAGCCGCTTAGAGAATATCGCGATGGATTTAGGTTTAACGCTCTCGCAATTAGCAATTGCTTGGGTTTTGCGCCAGCCCGGTGTCAGCTCAGCAATCGTAGGGGCAAGCCGTCCATCTCAACTTGATGAAAATGTGAAGGCATCGGGAATTGAATTAACACCTGAGACGCTTGAAGAAATCGAGTCGATTTTAAAAGAAATTGATGGATTTGTGCCAATATGGTAGAAGCATGCAAGTTTTGGAGGTGAGTCCATTGAAGCAAGTGAAAGCGTTTGGACCTGGGGATTTAAGAGTGGTCGAGGTCGAGCCTCCCGTTCTCGGTGAAGGGGAGGTTCTAGTAGATGTTCATGCATGTGGCATTTGTGGATCCGATAAATGGTTTTGGTATGTAGATTCGCCTAATGATTATGTAGCGGGGCATGAAGTGGCCGGAGAAGTCGTTGATGTAGGTCCGGGTGTTAAAAATTTAAAAGTTGGTGATCGGGTCTCGGTTAATAATGTTAAGGGCTGCGGTCAATGCAGCGCTTGCCAGGAGGGGCAGTTTGTCCGTTGTTCGGGCTCTGTCACTCATATGGGATTTGGTTTTTCTGAAAAGGTAGCGGTACCGGAGTGTAACTGCCTCAAGCTGGAGCCGGAAATAAGCTATGTGGCCGGGAGTCTCATTTTTGATAATTGGGGTACTCCTTATTCTGCGATTAAACGAACCTCGATGAAAAAGGGGCATATCGTTGTGGTGACAGGCTGCGGACCGATTGGTCTAGCTGCTGTTGCTCTTGCCAAGCTTCGTGGAGCTCAAGTGATTGCGGTTGATCCTATAAAAGAGCGTTTGGAAGCCGCAAACCGACTTGGTGCTCAGCTAACAGTGTCGCCTGGAGCTGACGCGTTTGAGAAAATTAATACGTTTACAAATGATCAAGGTGTTGATATTGTTTTAGAATGTTCCGGAAAACCAGCCTCTTATGAACTTGCTTTATCAGTGCTTAAGGTTGCTGGAACGCTTGTTTCGATCGGAGAAGGAGCAAAATTTAACTTTAACTCCAGTGACATCATTCATAAACATTTAACGATTATTGGCTCCCTTTATTCCACGATGAAGGATGGAGCGGAAATTCAAGAGCTGATGGTAAAAGGGGAAATTGATCCGCTTGCTTTTGTGACCCACACTTTTCGTTTAGAAGAAATTCCTTCTTCCTTTGAAAAGGTCATTTCCTGTAGCGATGGACTTTTAAAAGCCGTCGTTGTCCGATAACTTTTCAATAACATTTCTCAGACCACCAGTAAGGATGCAGTTACTTCCTTACAGGTGGGATTTTTTAATATGAATAATAGTCATAGTAGAAAAGGGTGTGTGACATGAGATTGGGAGGTCCCGTTTTTATGGATGGTTATGATCCAGAAAAATGGATTTACTATTTGTTAAAAGAAAACTATCGTTCAGCCGTTTTTCCGCTTAGTTATGATGCGGATGAAGGACTGATCAAAGACTATGTGAAGGCTGCAAATGAGAACGATATTCTGATTGCTGAGGTAGGGGCATGGAGTAATCCGATAAGTAAAGACTTGCAGGTTCGAAAAGCCGCGATCGAGCATTGCAAAAAACAGCTTGAGTTGGCAGAAATGGTAGGAGCGAGATGCTGTGTTAACATTGCAGGCTCGAGAGGGGAGCAATGGGACGGCCCCGCTGCTGAAAATTTTACGAGTGAAACGTTTGAGTTAATTGTCGATTCTATACGAGAGATTATTGATACAGTGAAGCCTAAGCGAACCTTTTATACGCTTGAAACGATGCCTTGGATTTTTCCTGATTGTGCGGAATCCTATCTTGAGTTGATTAAGGCGGTCGATCGGAAGGAGTTTGCGGTTCATTTTGACCCTGTTAATATGATTACTAGTCCTAGAGTTTATTACCGAAACGGAGAAATGATAAAGGAATTTATCGCTAAATTAGGCCCATTTATCAAAAGCTGTCATGCTAAAGATATAATCATGTCTGCGAATTTTATGGTTCATCTAGACGAAACAAGCCCAGGAGCTGGAATATTAGATTATAAAGTACTGCTCTATGAGTTAAATAAATTGGATCGAGATATGCCAATTATTCTAGAGCATTTGTCCAACGAAAAAGAGTATCGAAATGCTGCTGCTTATATAAGAAATGTGGCGAAAGAATTGAACATTCCGATCTAATCTTGACAGGTTTTATTTTGAAAAGTGTCAAATAATATGGAAGCTGATCTTAAAAGATGTCAATAAATCTTTTGAGGCAGCTTTTTTGTTTGTATGATTCATTGTCAAAAATTTTGTGAAAAATTAGGATAGTATTTTAAATTTTCGGTATTATCGTAATTATCAATTATTTATACAATAAAAAATGTAAGCGCTTAAAAATATTAGAGGGGGTTGCGCCATGAAAAAATTTAGGATTTTAAGTTTTTTACTGGTTGTGATGTTATTATCGTTGACCGCATGTTCTGGCAGCAGTGAACAGTCCTCTGGAAAATCTTCAGATGATAGTGAAGGAAAAATTGAATTGACTTTTTGGAACATATGGACAGATCCTTCACCACAAAATAAGGCAAGTTTAAAACAAGTTGAAAAATTTATGAAAGAACATCCGAATATCGTGATTAAACAACAAAATATTCCGCATGACCAGTATAAAGTTAAGTTGAAAACACAAGCAGCTGGAAAACAGCTTCCTGATTTAATTCAAGTATGGCCGGGAGCAGAGCTAAAGCCATTAGTGGACGGCGGTTTAGTGCAACCGTTGGATGACATTGTAAGCAATTGGGATAGTTTAATCACCAACAAGGATTATTTAAAAGACTATCAAATTAGTGGAAAGCAATATGCCATTCCGGCGAACGTAACTCCAACAAGTGTAGTGTATTATGATAAAGATATGCTTGCGAAAGTGGGATATAACGAATTCCCTAAAACATATGAAGAGTTCAAAACACTTATTAAAAAATTAAAAGATAGTGGTACAATTCCGATTGCTCTAGGAAACAAAGCGCAATGGGTTCTTCAATCTAGTTATATTAGTACAATTGGAGATCGTTTGACAGGTAGTGATTTCTTAAAATCCGTATTAGAAACGGGAAAGAAAAAATTCACCGATGAGAAATTTATTAAAGCGGTGGGCATTATTAAAGAATTAGCAGATATGGGAGCGTTTAATGACGACTTCAACTCCATCGATAACAATCAGCACAGAGATTTATTCATCTCAGGTGATGCGGCGATGATGATTGACGGTGCATGGTCTTTAGGTCCAGTATTAGAAGCTGCGCCTAATAAACATATTGGACTTGCACTCTTCCCGCAAGTAGACGGCGGACTTGGTGATCCTACTGCAGTCTCAGCGGTAACAGGTACTGGAATTGCGATCAACAGTGAACTTAAAGGGGAGAAACTAAAAGCAGCACAAGAGTTTTTAAAAGCATTTTATGGTGAAGATTATTATAAAAATTTAATGAAAGCTGATATTTTAGTGCCTGCCAATATCGAGCCGCCTGCTGACATTAGCCCGCAGTTAAAAGAAATGGCCGAATTAACAAGTAAGAAGATTGCACCTGTTTATGATGCGACTCTTCCTACTGAAGTGACGGATATTATTAATGCCGGCTTGCAAGAAGTCACATTAGGAACGATGACACCTGAACAATTGGCTAAAAAGCTTCAAGAAGCGGTGGATAAGCAAAAGTAAAATAGCCGGATGGAAATCAAGACAGCAATTGTTCTTGATTTCCTCTTTTTTCAAGGAGGGAGCCTATGCATCTTTTAAGTCAGAAAAAATGGCCGATACTCATTGGTCTCGCACCTGCAATTATCGTTTATTTTTTATTTGCTATTATTCCCATTGTCATCTCTTTTTACTATTCTTTAATGGATTGGGACGGCTTTACCAAAATGACGTTTGTCGGGTTAGCCAATTTCAAGGAAGTCTTTAACGATCCGATTTTTTGGCAATCTTTAAAAAATAACCTTTATGTCCTAGCTGCCTCTGTTTTTGGTCAAGTTCCGATCGCGTTGTTTTTTGCCCTGCTGTTAAACCGAAAATTAAAAGGCGGGAAGTTTTTTAGAACGGTCGGTTTTATGCCTGTGGTGATTTCAACCGTTGTCATTTCTTTAGTTTGGGGAATGATGTATAACGCAAGAATAGGGCTATTTAATCAATTTCTCAAGATCATTGGGCTTGAGCAATGGGCACAAAACTGGCTTGGGGATCCAAAATGGGCCATGGTTTCTGTATCTATCACAATTATTTGGCAGTTTGTAGGGCTGTATTTAATTATTTTTCTCGCCGCACTTCAGAATATTCCGCAAGAAATTTATGATGCCTCTGAAATTGATGGCGCTTCGGGGTTAAAACAAACCATCTACATTGTTTTGCCGATGATATGGGATACGATTATCGTTGCGGTTATTTTATGTATCAGTGGAAGTTTGCGTACGTTTGATTTAATTTATGTAATGACATCAGGTGGGCCAGGACATGCTACGGAAGTAATGGCCATGTACATGTTTGACAAAACCTTTTCATCCACACGCTACGGATATGGCAGTGCGATTTCTTTATGTATCTTTTTCTTTAGTTTGGCATTGATTTATATTTCAAATCTCATTTTAAGAAGAAAAACTGTTTAAGAAAGGGGGAGTTTCGATGGCTCAACCGGCTTATCAACGAAACACAAATGTTTCCGTCCAAGAAGGAATAGAAAAAAAACAGAAAAATGTAAAAAAAACATTTATTTATTTCATTTTAATGATTTATGCACTGGTGAATACTTATCCAATTATTTGGATGGTGATCAATTCGTTTAAAAACAATATTGAATTTTCCAAAAAACCGTTTTCTTTACCTGAAGTATGGCAGTTTGAAAATTATAAAACAGCTTGGAAAACAGCACACTTGGATACCTATTTATTAAATAGCATCATTGTATCCGTTAGCGCGGTAATCCTTACGGTATTTTTGGGGGCATTAGCGTCTTACTTTTTAGCAAGGTTCTCATTTAAATGGGGAAAATACATTTATACTTTTTTTACCTTTGGTATGCTGATCCCAGTTCATGCGACGTTAGTCCCATTGTTTTTACTGATGAAAAATCTTGGGCTGTTAAATACGCATGTTGGACTGATATTGCCTTATATCGCCTTTAATCTGCCGATTACGATTTTTATATTAGTAAGTTTTATGAAATCTTTCCCTTTGGATATTGAGGAATCGGCGATTATGGACGGATGCGGGGTTTTTCGGATATTCTGGCATATCATTCTTCCGATGACAAGACCAGCTTTAGCCACAGTTGTTATTTTAAATTTTATCAACAATTGGAATGAATTTTCATTCGCATTAGTGTTGGTCAATGACGAATCACTGAAAACGCTTCCTCTTGGATTAGCGAATTTTGCCGGACAGTTTACGACAAATTACGGGGCACAAATGGCGGGATTAACGCTAGCAATTATTCCGACGATTATTATTTACGTGTTGTTAGAAGAACATCTCGTGAAAGGGATGACAGCCGGAGCTGTAAAAGGGTAAACTAAAAGATAAAAGTACCCATCCAGAGGTAAATCGAAATGAAGCGGTTCTTTTTCTTTTCTGATTGGAAGCTTCAATGGAAATTTTTATTTATTTTTTTAGTTTTTATTTTCATTCCGATGCTTGCCTTCAGCATTTTCATTTATTCTCAAGCGAATAAGGCTGTCCAATTGCAAGCAATTAACAATACGAAAGGGCACCTTGAAAAAATTAACGAAAATCTATCAGCTGTCTTGAAAGATATTGAAAATATTTCTTCCTATATGATTTACAGTGAAGATATCCGAGCTTATTTAAAAACCCCAAAAAATCTATCGAATTGGAATCGTTTAACCGATTTGGAAGATCGGATTAATGGTTTTGCGATATTTCATCTGACGTCAAAGTTTTACTTGCATTCCATTTCATTAATGAGCAACTATTATAACCAGATTCATATCGGTATTTATTATGATGCGAACGAACAAAATGAAAAGCTTTCGATGGAAAAAGCAAAAGAGCGAATGGGAAAAGTGTATTGGAGCGATGTATATACCGTGAAAGACCAATGGAAGAGAGAAAATAAGGTGATGAGTTTATTTCGGGTAATTAATGATATCAATAATGTCTCTCTGCCATTAGGCATGGTCGTCATTCGCGTGGATTTAAAAAAGATATATGATTATATCGAAACGGATTTTAGAGATTTAGAAAAAATGTTTGTAATTAGTCGGAACGGAACAGTGGTCATGCACGCTAATTCGACGTATATTGGGCGCGTTTTTCCAGATCAAAAAATTTTACAGGAAATCCGCAAACATGATCATGAGCCAATCACATTAAGTTATCAAAAACAACATACAACGTACCATGTCGTCACACAACCGGTGGATGGAACCGATCTTGTGATTATTGGATTTGTGAATGAGGCAAGCATTGCTGAAGGAATAACAGGGATGCAAAAATCTATCCGATTTATGATGATCGTGTTGACTTTATTAGGATTCATGGCCATGTTAGGCTTCTATCATTTTAATATTAAAAGAATTCAAGATTTAATTAAGCAAACACATCAAGTCGAAAAAGGAGATTTAACAGCAAGTGTCACAGTAAAACACAAGGATGAAATCGGGCTTTTGGGAATTCGTTTTAATAAGATGGTGACTAGGCTTAGAAATTTAATTGAAAATGAATACCAAATGGAAATCAAAAACAGGGAGTCTGAATTAAAATTACTCCAAAGCCAAATTAATCCCCATTTTCTCTATAATACGCTCGATATGATTAGATGGACAGCCCGGTTGGAGCAGGCCATGGAAACAAGTAAACTCATTGAACAGCTTTCCAAAATGTTTCGAATCAGTTTAAATAGAGGGAAAATTTTAATAACTATTCAAGATGAGTTATCATATAGCCAAAGTTACCTAGAGCTGCAAAAAAGAAGGTTAGGAAATACACTGGAATTTTACATCTTTTGCGATCATGAAGCTTTACAGGCGATTGTTTTAAAACAAATGATTCAACCGTTAATTGAAAACAGCATCAACCATGGGTTTGAGAATATGCGTGCACTAAAGAAAATCTATATTCGTTGTTTTAAAGAAAATTCCTATTTGATTATAGACGTCATGGATAATGGGAAAGGATTTTCCAATGAACAATTTGAAATGGTCACTAAAAAAGGATATGCATTAAAAAATATCCATGATCGCTTGAAGATTGCTTTTGGCAACGAAGCACAGATAGAGATCAAACAGAAAGCAGATCCTGGCGCATGGGTTAGAATTACTCTTCCGTTCAAAGAAAAGGAAGATGATGTTGAGGTTATTCATAAGTGTAGGTGAGTGAAATTTTGGAATTTAATGTGCTAATCGTCGACGATGAACCGATCATTTGTCATGGATTGCGGCATACCGTTCCTTGGGAGGAACTTGGCATCAATGTGGTTGGCGAGGCCTATGACGGTGAAGAAGCGCTCAGCCTTCTCGATCAATTGGAAGTGGATTTAATTTTATCTGACGTGAAGATGCCCATTATGGATGGATTGGAATTAGCGGAACATATTTTTACGCATTATCCTTACATTCGGATGATTATGATTAGCGGTTATGACGAATTTGAATATGCCAAACGCGCGATAAGACTCGGGGTAAAAGATTATTTGCTAAAACCTGTTGATATTGATGAATTAATAGAGATTGTCTCAAACATCAAAGAAGAAGTAATGAGGGATCGAGAGAAAGAATGGCGAATGAGAGCTAATCAGCTATTATCTTCCATTGTCATGGGCCAGGAAATCAGCTTGAATGAAGATTCCCTGAAATCGATCATTGGGAAATATCAGTTGATCGGGAGCGCGATTGAAAATTATTCAAAGACTGTCCATCCTTTAACGAATGAAAAAGAGCAGAAAGTCAAAAAACAGTGGATGAATCTAATTGAGTTTGAGTTAACTCAAAAGAAATGCTTTTGCACATCCTTGTTTGTGGGAAAAAATCTGCTCGTGACAATGTGTAAAATGAACGATCATTTTACGGACATCAAAGAAATGTTAAAAAAGGTTGAAAAAAAATTAAGTTATCCGATGTTCTTTTGTGTCTCTGATTCTTTTTCAGATACTGTTGAATTAAAAAAACAATATGATAAGCTGCTTGATGGGATGAAGACGTTGCCGTTTCAAAACGAAAAAATAATTTCTCTTAAAAATATTCAAATCAATCTACGTTCTCCCGCATTACCGGCGGAATTTGTGCAAAAGATAAAACAATGCAATTATGGTGAAATTAACGAAGTCGAAATAGTTGTTGAGGAGATGTTTGAATACTTCAAAAATGAGCATTATTTTTTGGAAGATGTCGTTTCCGTTTTAAAAAAATTAGAAATGAATCTATTTGAATGGTTTCGCCATAAGCCAAAGTTAAGATTGTTTGGTGAAATTGATGTGACCATTTATAATTCTTACGCCCAAATAAAAGAATTGTTTTTAGATGATCTGAAAGATTGTTTTTCTTATCAAGTGTTCGCTACCCAATTTGAACAGCGGCGACTCATTGAGAAAGCGATTTCTTATATTCATGAAAACTATCAAAAAGACATAAAGGCTATGGATGTAGCAGCATATATCAATGTTTCTCCCAACTATTTCAGTCAATTAATTAAACAAGCAACAGGGATGCATTTTAATGATTTTTTACACGAAGTACGGATTCAGCAAGCAAAGAAATTGTTAACTGAAACGAATTACCGCATCTTTGAAATTGGAGAATTAGTCGGCTATAAAGACTACAAATATTTCGTTCATATTTTTAAAAAATTGACTTCCATTCCTCCGTCAAAATATCGAACCATTGTGTCCCACGCAAAGTAGACAAACGAGGGATTGGATTTCACATATTACATGTTTTCAACTTGTAAAAAGTTAAAGGGGAAATGTGTCATGAAGATAACAAATAATTGGAAACTTCAATGGTTTGAACCGGGTGAAAAACACCCGCTTGAAATTGCGTCGCCTGCCTATATTGATCATTTTTGGATGACAACGAATGTGCCCGGGGATGTTCACACCACCTTAATCTCCAAAAAGATCATCGAAGATCCGTTTGTCGGTCACAATGATTTGAAATGCCGTTGGGTGGAAGAAAAAGAGTGGTGGTATAGAACCACCTTTGAATGGCAAGAAGAATTAAATGAAGGGGAATTTGTCGAACTAATTTTTGAAGGGCTTGATACGTATGCTACGATCTATTTCAATGGGGTGGAAATAGGCAGTACGGAAAATATGTTCATTGAACATGAATTTGAAGTTACGAGAGAACTGAAAAAAGGTAAAAACGTCATAGCGGTCAAATTTGATCCTGTTCACATACGCGTTGCTGGAAAAGAGAGAAATTATTGGTGCAGCTATGGAAAGGAAAGGAGTTGGATAAGAAAAGCAGCAATGAATTTTGGATGGGACTGGGGACCTAGGCTTGTGACGGTAGGGATATGGAAAGATGTCTATTTGTTGAAAAGAAAAAAAGCTAAGCTCCATAGTGTGTTCCCTAAAACAGTAGAACTGACTTCTGAATTGGCGATAGTAGAAGTGGAAGTAGAAACAAAATCGTATTATTTCACAAACGAAACGTTGACCGTTGAAGTGTTGATATCTTCTAATCAAGGATCGTTTTCTGCGTATTCCGTGATCGATAATAAAACGGGTAAGGTCGTTGTCGAAGTGACAAATCCGATTCTCTGGTGGACACATGATTTAGGCCAACCGTATTTGTATGAACTAAAAGTGTTATTAAAAGATAAGAAGAACAATATTCTTGATCAATGTAGCCAACTGTTTGGCATACGGAAAATAGTCATCGAACAAAAACATGAAAATGGTGAAAATTTATTTGCTTTTAACTTAAACGGAATTCGTCTCTTCGCAAAAGGAGCAAACTGGATTCCTGTTCATAACTTTATCGGTTCAGTTAATGAAAACCGATACATGAAATTACTTAAATTAGTGAAAGGCGCCCACATGAATATGATACGGGTTTGGGGTGGCGGCATTTATGAAAAAGATATTTTTTATGAAACGTGCGACCGTCTCGGCATTCTCGTCTGGCAAGATTTTATGTTTGCAAACGCTTTATATCCCGATTACAATAAAAATTTTATGAAAAATGTCCGAGAAGAAGTCATAAAGGTAATCAAACGATTAAGAAAATATACATCGCTCGCCCTTTGGTGTGGCAACAATGAAATTGATTGGATTTACGAAAGAAAAAAAACGGACGGAGAAGTTACAACACCTTTTTATGGAGAGACAATTTATCATCAACTCATTCCTGAGCTGTTGAATGAGCTAGATGGAACACGTTTTTATTGGCCGAGCTCACCATATGGAGGTAATGATTTTAATTCTGAAGATAATGGTGACCGTCACAATTGGCAAGTGTGGCATGGAAATGTAGAGCCAAGAAAGATTGGGGAACCTGTAATACAGAATATTTCGGTCGAGGGGGTTTCATTCAAAAATTATAAAAAGGATTGCACACGTTTTTCTAGCGAATTCGGCATGCACGCCTCATCCAATCGCTACACACTAAAAAAATATATCCCAGAAGGGGAGTTTTATTGGAAAAGTGACGAAATGGCGTATCGAAACAAAGATCATTTTCATGAAAAAGGGATTCTTTTGATGGAAGGATATACAGGGATTCCAACTGATATGGAAGAGTACATTCATTATTCCATGTTAACTCAAGCAGAAGGATTGAAATATGGAATTGAGCATTATAGGCGTAATAAACCGTTTACAAGCGGTGCCCTCATTTGGCAGTTAAATGATTGTTGGCCGGGAACGAGCTGGTCGATGATTGACTATGAATTGTTGCCAAAAGCGTCGTATTATTATGCGCGGAAATTTTTTGCTCCTGTCACGGTTACGATCGACCATGATCCGGGCAAACCGATCCACATATGGGGGATCAATGATAAGTTATGGAAAATCGAAGATTCTCTCGTAGTAGAAGTGTTCCATGTTGAAGGAAAGCAATTATTCTCTAAACAATATGACTTTGTCATTGAACCAAATCAAGTAAAACATATTGCTAGCTTTTCTGAAAAAAAGGTATTAAGGGGTGCGAAACCAGAAACAGTTGTCTTACGATTACGATCATTAAATGGGCGATTTTTAGATAATATTTATTATTTACGTGATTCAAAGGAAATGAATTATCCAAAAGCCCAGTTACAAGTCAGCCGTTCTACAGAAAACAACACGATCACCATTATATCCGATCAATTAGCTCGTTTTGTTACGATCGATATTCCACAAGAAGAAGTTCTTTGCTCGGATAATTTCTTTGATTTATTACCGGGGGAGACAAAAACGATTCAACTTCAGCATTTATCAGGGAAAGACATTCGAATTGATGAAATCTCTGTTTTTGCGTTGAATAGTATCTAAGTAACTAATTGGTAAAGCGAAGAAACAGGCATAAAAAACAATAATAGTTATAAGTGTACTTACAATGGCTGTTTCGCCCACAGACATCTGCCGAAATGAAACGTCTTTTACCCATCTGGCGATCATCGGGAAACTGTATGTGACTTTATTAAAGTTGGGGCTGTCCGATAAGTCCCTAAAATGAAGCAAGTGGAGAAAAACAATTCGTTTCTCTCCACTTGCTTTTATATTTTTTCGATTTTTATCTGAAAGAGGAGCCCAAGTTCGACAGTTTTGAGACCATTTTAGGCAAATGGAAATGACCAAAATGCTGTTATATCAAGGATTTTGTGATGCGGATCCTAGGAAAAAACGTCGAATTTCATAGGCACACGATTTATTAATTTATTCTTTTAAAATGAATGTTTATACGTTAGTTATAATATAGGCATGTACATACGACGAGTAACACGCAAAAACAAGGATGGAACAACCGTTGCTTATCTCCAGCTTGCTCACAACGAATGGGATCCGAAGGCCAAATATGCGAAAGCGAAGGTGATTTATTCGTTTGGGCG
>NZ_JACHEP010000021.1 GCF_014201465.1 Anoxybacteroides tepidamans
AAACTCTCCATTGAAAGTTTTATTCCATACTCATATCAATTACTCGTCATTCAATCGACGAGGACGCTTCGTTTTGTTCAGTTTTCAAAGAACATGCTGTCTGATCGACGGCTTTTTTATACTAGCACGACAAACATAATCTTGTCAATAAAAATTTCATTTAAATTTCCCAACGACGTCTATTAATTTAACACTATCTTCGTTTTTTGTCAACATCTTTCGTGCGTTATTTTGCTATTGCTATTCCAGCAAGTTTCTGCAAACAACAAAGCTTGATAAACGGACACTGCGATAAAAAGGCTTCATAATTCCATATGACAAGCATAAGATGTTCATAAAAACACCCCATCGGACAAAAGGAGGTGGAAATATTGCGTTTTTTCTACGCCTTAAACGGCCGTTCTTTAAAAAAGGGGCTTATTATTATGTTTGCAGCATTTTTTACTGCGTTTATTTTATATGTACAAAAAACGTATCAGCCTGCATTTTCAACACCAAATGGCCCCAAAGCGATTTATAAAGCGAAAAAAAGTAAACACGAAATCGCCTTAACGTTTGATATTAGTTGGGGAGACGAAAATGCATTACCGATTCTAAATGAATTAAAGAAAAACGGGATTAAAAACGCGACCTTTTTTCTATCTGCATCTTGGGCGGAACAACACCCGCAAATCGTCACACGAATTAAGGAAGACGGGCACGAAATCGGGAGCATGGGGTATAACTACACAGACTATACACAGCTCGAAGATGCAAAAATAAGACGCGATTTAATGCAAGCGGAAAAAGTGTTTGATACACTGGGCATTAAAAAAGTTACTTTACTTCGGCCGCCGGGTGGAAATTTCAATCCAAAAGTTTTAAAAATTGCTGATTCGCTAGGCTATACCGTTATTCATTGGAGCATCGATTCAAAAGATTGGCTAAATCCCGGAGTTAACGCCATTATAAATAACGTCGTTCGCGAGATGGAGGCGGGAGATATTATTTTGCTCCACGCTTCCGACTCGGCTAAACAAACGGTGAAAGCATTGCCGCAAATTATTCAAACGATGAGGCAAAACGGTTATCGCAATGTCAACATTTCGGAACTTATTGAAAATGGTGAAACTTTAAATAAAGAAATAAATTAAGAAAGAGGCCTCTCTGTTTTGTGGGGCCTCCCCTATCGTTATTTCGTCCCTGTTAATTTATGCAAAATGAGAAGCTGATACGCATTACATACTAGCAACGGAATCAACATTAAATATAACCAATATTCATCGTTAATTCGTAAAGCCGGAAACCACTCAATCACCGTAACAACCGTCATAAAAAACAGCGCCGGAACAAACGCTTCTTTATTCGTTTTTCTTTTCTTCATAAAAGCAACAACTAGTCCTACTAACAAGATGAACAATGCGACCAATATGTAGCTTACGATCGATTCGCCTTTTTCCGCAAATACTTGATAGCGGAAATAGACTAAATCAAACAACACAAAGGAAATGAGCACAAGTTGGACCGAATTCCAAAGGGAAACAGAACGAAAAATCCCGAGTCCGAACCGATGAACGGTTAAATAAGCAAAAAAGCCCATTTGGCTAATGACGCTGAAAATAAAACCAAATCCGATAAACCATACTAATACCGCGAAAAGTTCTCCTGCCTGCAACGGAACGAAAAGTTTTTTGTATTCACTCCATCGAATCACCATTCCCGTAATCGCCGTCGTTACCCCGCCGATTGCTAACGTTGTCAAAAATAAACGAACCCATTTGCGGCTGTTCACACCCGAAACCCCCATTATCTTTCTTATTCTAGGCGTGTTGATTAACCAATAAAAACCAGTTTACATGAATCTATTCCTAGCTTTTCTGCCGGAGTCGGCAAGCGAATTGCTTGCCCTCCTCGAACAATGGACGCTTTGCGGGCAAAGAAGTGAGCCCGCTGGCGTTCCTGTTCGAGGAATGTGGCAGAAAAGCTTATGTTCAGCCATACTTTCAAGTAAAATAATGGATAATCAACACTCGTGTTCTTATTCCTTTAAAATTTTATCAGCCGTCTTTTAAAAACGCCAGCTTATTAATGAGTCAAGCGTATATTTTTTTGCCGGAAATTCATATTAAGGATAAGGAACTTTTGCAGAAAGGAGCTTATCGATACATGAAAAACTGGACATTGCTCCTCTTATTTAGCTGTTTCGTTATTCTCGGTTCTTGCGCTCCGCAAGAAAGTAGTCCAGCTCCACCTGATTATGACCAAACAAAGAAAATGGTTGTTGATATTTTAAAAACAGATGAAGGAAAAAAAGCGATTCAAGATGTCATGACAGAAGATAAAATAAAACAACAATTAATTATGGATCAAACGGTTGTTAAACAAACGATTGAGCAGATTTTAACGTCTAAAAAAGGGATGGAATTTTGGAAAAAAGCATTTGAAGATCCGAAATTTACAGAAAGCTTTGCGAAAAGTTTAAAAGCTGAACAAGAAAAAACAATCAAAGCTCTAATGAAAGACCCTGAATATCAAGGAATGATGATAGATGTTTTGCAAAATCCTGAAATGGAAAAAGCATTGCTAACTGTTTTAAAAAGCAAAGAGTTCCGTGGACATCTCCAAAAAGTGATGACAGAAACGTTCGATAGTCCATTATTCAAAGCAAAAATTCAAGACCTTTTAATTAAGGCAGCGGAAAACATGCAAGGGACAAAAAAACAAGGCGCGACAGAAAGCGGAGGAGGAGAAGACAGCGGAGGCGATCAACAACAAGGAAAAACTCAATGATGTTAACGTATCTATAAGTTGAAATTTTATGTTACATCCAGCTGATCACTCACCACGTTATATCATATGAGCTTGTGTTGAGAGGAAAACAAAAACGAAAAATCGGAAATTCTTTATTGCAACTTATATAGACAACAAGGAGCTATCTTTTGACAAATAGCTCCTTTTTTTACTAATTGATTAACATTTCTCCACTACTTTTCGAGCGATGTTCATGTAAATTTCCCCAATTGGATGATCTTCTCCATATACTGACGGAGCGAAATCTTCTTCATTCCAGTCTGGCTGTTGGAGCGGCAATTGCCCTAAAAGTTCTGTTTGCAACTCTTTTGCCAGCTTCTCGCCGCCTCCTCTGCCAAAAACATATTCTTTTTCACCCGTCAGCTTACTTTCAAAATAAGACATATTCTCAATGACACCAATCACTTCATGCTCTGTGCGAAGCGCCATTGCTCCCGCTCGTGCCGCAACAAACGCTGCAGTTGGATGCGGCGTCGTCACAATAATTTCTTTACAGGAAGGAAGCATCGTATGAACATCTAAGGCAACATCTCCTGTTCCCGGAGGCAAGTCTAACAATATGTAATCCAATTCGCCCCATTCCACTTCTTTGAAAAAGTTATTGAGCATTTTTCCTAACATCGGGCCGCGCCAAATGACCGGTGCATTATCTTCGACGAAAAAGCCCATCGAAATCACTTTTACCCCGAATCGTTCTACCGGAATGATTTTTTCGCCACGCACAACAGGACGCTCGACAATTCCCATCATATCCGGGATACTAAACCCATAAATATCCGCATCCACTAGCCCTACTTTTTTCCCAAGACGCGCAAGCGAAACAGCGAGGTTCACCGAAACCGTCGATTTTCCAACTCCCCCCTTGCCGCTGGCGATGGCAATATACGTCGTTTGTTTTTCCTCACCGCGATGTTTAGCGATTTCCTCATCTGGTAGCTGAGCAAAACGTAACCCGACCGATGCCGCCCCAGCATTTTTTAACGTTTGGACAACAGCTGTTTGCACTTGCAGCTGTTCAGCCGTCCCCGTTTTCGCCAACGCAATTTTCACGCTTATGTGCCCCTTTTCTTCCTTAATTTTGATTTCTTGAATCGCATTCGTTTCTTTAAACGGTTTATTTAAAAACGGGTCTTGTATGTTTTCCAACAGCGTTTGTACATCTTTTTCCGTTAACATTATTCATCACCAATCCCTTATATGTATTCGTTTTCATATTTTTACTATACCATATATAGCTATTGATCGTGAATGTTCGCCATCACAGGAAAAATAAAATCCTCCTTAGTCAGGAGGGTTTTTTTCGTTTGAAAAATAACGCAGCACTCCTTTGTAAATAGAAGCAGCAAGCTGAGTTTGGTAATGATCGGAAGCGAGCAGTTTACGTTCTTCTGGATTCGATAAAAAGCCGATTTCGACAAGCGCACCCGGTTTTTTGGCATATTTCAATAAGTAGACGGTATTGATGATTTTCGCCGAGCGATCGGTATTTTCTAAATTACGGCGCAGTTCAGCCTGAATAAATTTGGCGAGCCGCTCATTTTCAATCAGAGACCCATAATAAAAAGTTTGCGCCCCACGCCATCTTGGCGACGGAATAGCGTTCAGATGAATGCTAATAAACAAATCCGCCTCCGATTCATTGATCAGTTGGACGCGCTTTTTTAAATCTTCCACTTTTCGCCGGCTATACCCTTTTGTATCTTTTGCCGCCAAGTCGCTGTCATCTTCGCGCGTTAACAGGACGAGCGCACCTTGCTGCTGCAAATAATCGCGCAGCTTCACAACTACATTCAACGCTACTTCCTTTTCTAACACATCCCCGCCGACCGCCCCGCCATCAGGCCCGCCATGCCCAGGATCTAAAATAATAATCCTTCCTGAAAGAGGAAGATTCCACGATTTCGTGGAACTTGTATTGGCAAAAATGTATTGAAAAAAAACGATGAGTAGAACGAAGCCAATTATTGCACCCCATAGTTTTATTTTCATTGCTTCTCCTCCTGCGTTTTCCCCTTATTTATCTTATATGGGACAAGAGGAGAAAGTAGAACCTTTTTAATGAAGTTTTAAACGCCAACGTTTTTTTCCTTTTTCAAATCCTTCTATCCACCAATAGGTAATATAACGTTCGCAAGTATCATACAACAATTCACCAATTCGCATATCGTTAAGATCACCCCAAAAATATAAAAAGTCGAACAACGCATCCATCAAATATTTTTCTTCCTGCGCTGAACGCTTTTTCACCATTTCTAACGGTTCCCCGTAATAACCGAACCGACTATAGCTTGCACCAAGTAAATATGCCTCTATCGCCATATCGATACACCCATCTTCAATCATTGAAGGAAATACACGATAAGCGGGATAAAAAGGGCGAAAATATCTATATGCTTGCTTTTGTATTTTTTTTAGCGACAACTCTCGCAGCATCTTTCGTTCATAGTTGATTTCTTTTTCCTTTTTCTTTTCTTTAAAAGATGTAATCACAGTCATTTGTTTTCACGCTCCTTTGGAATGTAGTTTCTTACGTTTTATTCCAAACATGCGCGAAAAACGGCCGCCATCAAAACAAAAATCCCAGCCATAACAGCCGGGATTTTCCGAGCATAATATTAACGTTTTGAGAATTGTGGTGCGCGACGTGCACCTTTAAGACCGTATTTCTTACGTTCTTTCATGCGGGCATCGCGAGTTAATAAGCCTGCACGTTTTAACGTTTGACGATACTCCGGATCTACTTCTAATAATGCGCGCGCAATACCGTGGCGAATCGCGCCAGCTTGGCCGGAGAAGCCACCACCATGTACGTTCACTAATACATCGTAGCTTCCTAATGTTTCTGTTAATACGAGCGGTTGTTTGACAACTTCAATTAATGCTTGAGATGGAATGTAGTCTCGAATATCGCGATGATTGATGACAATGCGTCCGTCACCAGGAACTAAGCGTACACGTGCAACAGAACTTTTGCGACGGCCTGTGCCGTAATATTGTACCTGTGCCAAAATAATACCCTCCTTAATCGATTATCCGCGAAGTTCGTAAACTTCTGGTTTTTGTGCTTGATGTGGATGTTCGCTTCCTCTGTAAACATGTAATTTTTTGAACATTTGACGGCCAAGGCGACCTTTTGGAAGCATGCCGCGGACCGCTCTTTCAAGCATTTGTTCCGGGTAGTTTGTGCGCATTTCAAGCGCTGTTCTTACTTTTAATCCGCCTGGATGCAAGCTGTGGCGATAGTATAATTTGTCTGTCAATTTTTTGCCGGTCAATTCAATTTTTTCTGCATTAATGATGATGACATGATCACCAGTGTCCACGTGTGGTGTATAAGTTGGTTTATGTTTACCGCGTAAAATTGCCGCTACTTCGCTAGCAAGACGCCCTAACGTTTTACCTTCAGCGTCGACAACGTACCATTTACGTTCTACTTCGTTTGGCTTCGCCATATAAGTTGTACGCATGATTTTCCCTCCTAAAATAAAAAATGAACGAAACGTTATATATTTATTTCAACACGATTATTTTCCGGGGCTAATCGTGGTTTTAAAATACATACCATATGATATGATATCTCTTTCCAATACCAATGTCAAGAAAATGTTACACTAGGATTAGTTGTCATAAGCTACCTTCCATAAATATAATCCATGAGGCGGTGCCGTTTTTCCTGCAAGACGTCGATCTTTTCCTTCCAAAATAGAAGGGATGCAGTCCCATTTTCTTTTTCCTTGGCCGATTTCAAGCATCGTACCGACAAGAATTCGTACCATATTATACAAAAAGCCGTCGCCGATCCATTGAAACTCAACTCCATCATCGGTAAAAAGAAGATTTGCTTCATAAATCGTCCGCACTCGGTCTTCAATTTCCGTTTTTGCGGAACAAAAACTTGTGAAATCATGCGTTCCTTTGACTAGCTGCAATGCTTGTTTGATCGCGTCATAGTCGAGCGGATACGGAAAATGATAAACATAATGGCGCGAAAATACGTCGCGCTCGACCGCCGTCCTGATTTTATAACGGTATTCTTTGGCAACCGCGCTGAATCGTGCGTGAAACGAAGCATCGACTTCTTGTATTTCCCGTATCGCAATATCATCTGGCAACATCGCATTTAATGCTTTTTTCCATCCGTCTGTTGGAAGGTGTAATGGAGAATCAAAATGAATCACTTGTCCATACGCATGAACCCCTGCGTCTGTTCTCCCGGAAGCAATAATACGGATCGCTTCCCCTTTATGCATGTTGGCCAAGACACGTTCCAGCTCGCCTTGCACCGTTCGCTTATTTGGTTGAATTTGGTATCCAGCAAAGTGCGTGCCATCATAAGAAATGATGCATTTAAATCGTTTCATGTTTCATTCCCCATTACGATCGTAGTAAAAACAAAAGAATCGCTACTGCCAAAACGGAAACAAGCAAGCACGTATCGAACCATCTCCACGTTAATAAACGATATTTCGTTCTTCCTTCCCCGCCGCGATATCCTCGCGCCTCCATCGCTATTGCCAGCTCTTCCGCCCGCTTAAACGAGTGAATAAATAAAGGGACGAGTAAAGATATCATCGCTTTGATTCGTTCTCCGAGAGGCCCGCCGTAAAAATCGACGCCTCGAGCGGCCTGTGCTTTCATGATTTTCTCCGTTTCTTCCATTAACGTTGGAATAAAGCGAAGCGAAATCGACATCATCAATGCCAGTTCATGAACAGGAACACGAAACCGCTTCAACGGACCGAACAAACTCTCAACCGCATCCGTTACTTCAACCGGTGTTGTAGAAATCGTTAACCATGTAGTAATCAAAATGAATAAAAGAAAGCGGAGCGAAATAAATATTCCTTGTCTTATACCACCTTCATAAATCGTAAGCTCCCCGATTTGATAAAGCACAGCCCCTTCTTTAGTCATGAAAACATGCAACAAAAACGTAAAAAGTACAATCCAAAGAATCGGCCTCAATCCCTTTATCACAAATGAAAACGGAACTTGTAATAAAAGAAGAAGCACAAGCGTAAAAATGGTCAAAACAGCATAAGTCGCACTATTGTTGGCTAAAAAAACGATCCCTACATACATAAAAACAAGCAATAGCTTAGCACGGGGATCCATGCGATGAATAACAGAATTTCCCGGCACATATCTTCCTATCATCATATTCATCATGGATTCCCTCCAGAAAACAGCTTTTTAATCCCGTCTACCAATTGATCGATCGTTAAGCATGGCGAAGGAATTTCTCTTCCAATTTTTTCTTCAAGCTTTCGCTTCAACAACACTGTTTCTGGCACATCTAAACCGAGCTGCAGAAGAGCGTCGGGATCATGGAAAATTTGCTGCGGCGTCCCTGTTTTCCACACCGTTCCTTTATGCATCACGATGAGATGATCCGCATATTTCGCCGCATCTTCCATGCTGTGAGTAACTAAAATCGTTGTCAGTTTTTTCTCGCGATGGAGACGGGCAAACATCTCCATCATCTCTTTTCGACCCCGAGGATCCAACCCTGCTGTCGGCTCATCTAAGACAATGACATCTGGTTCCATCGCCAGTATCCCCGCAATCGCAACACGACGCATTTGTCCCCCGCTTAAATCAAAGGGAGATTGATTTAAAACCTCCTCAGGAAGTCCTACTAATGAAAGAGCCTCTTTTGCTTTTTTTTTCGCTTCTTCCTCTGGAACGCCAAAATTAAGTGGCCCAAAGCAAACATCTTTCTCCACCGTTTCTTCAAACAGCTGATGTTCAGGAAATTGAAAAACAATGCCCACTTTGCGACGCAGCGGCTTTAACTGTTTCGGTTTTATCGCCTTGGTAATCGTGTGTTCCCCGATCATTACCGTTCCATTTGTCGGCTGTAACAGTCCGTTTAAATGTTGCAATAATGTCGATTTTCCGGATCCTGTATGGCCAATAATAGCGACATAAGTGCCACTTGCGATCGATAAATCGACATCATATAGCGCCCTTTGTGCAAACGGCGAGTTGGCATGATAAATATGTTCTACTTGTTCAAATATAATGTCCATAACTCATCCACCAACTCCTCTAATGTTACACTGTTTAACTGAAGGGGAAAACCTACCTTTTTCAATTCGTTTCTTACTTTCATCACAAACGGAAGATCTAATCTAATTTCCTCTAACTTCTCGCCAAGCGAAAAAATTTGTAGCGGCGTCCCTTCAGCTATCACTTCACCTTCGTTCATTACGATAACTTTGTCCGCTTTCACTACTTCTTCTAAATCGTGGGTAATCGAAATCACTGTCATATTTTGCTTGATATTTAAGTTATATATAGCTTCAAGCACTTCACGTCTTCCTTTTGGGTCAAGCATTGATGTCGCTTCGTCTAAAATAATGAGATCCGGCTGCAACGCAATAATTCCGGCGATCGCTACCCGCTGTTTTTGCCCACCTGAAAGGTAGTGAGGTTCTTTTAATAAAAATTCCTCCATTCCGACTTGCTGAATGGCTGCTCTTACCCGCTCGATCATTTGCTCGCGGGGAACCCCATTGTTTTCCAAGCCAAAAGCGACATCGTCTTGAACGGTCGTACCGACAAACTGATTATCTGGATTTTGAAAAACAATGCCCATGCGCTTGCGAATATCCCATATCGTTTCCTCATTTAATATAGTATCAAATATTTTGATCACGCCGCTTTTTGCTTTTAATAAACCCATTAACAGTTTCGCCACCGTTGACTTGCCAGAACCGTTATGTCCAACAAGCGCCACCCATTCGCCTTTGCGAACTTGAAAAGTGACGTTGCGAACCGATTCCTTCGGTTGATTCGGGTATTGAAAGGACAAATTTTTCACCGATAACGCGAGTTCCTTCACCCATTCTCTTCCTTTCCTCTATACTATATAAATACAACGGGGAGGTTTAACTTATGGCGGACGAAAAAGTAGACTCCCTATTTTTTTGACTGTCGGAGGCAAGTCTGTGATTGGCCTTCGCGTGACAGAGGACCGAACAACCAACCGCTTCACCGACAAATTCATTTGTCTGGAAGCGGTGTTGTTCGGTCACCCGACAGTCGAAACATACCGATTACTCCCTAAAAGACGAAAACGTTAAAGTTCCAAATGGCATTTATATACTCTACTTCTAACTCTACTATACAAGCAGTAGAAAGGGAAATAAAAAAAGGGCATAGATCCAGTTTGAAACAAACTGTCTCGCCCTTGTTAATCAACCGAATCACTTTAAACGAGTTCAATAACAACCATTGGTGCGCCATCGCCGCGACGCGGACCAAGCTTCATAATGCGCGTATAGCCGCCTTGACGATCTTGGTAACGTGGAGCAATATCGCTGAACAATTTTTGAATCGCATCTTGGCCTGTTTCCGTGTTGGCTACCTCTTTACGGATAAACGCAGCTGCTTGACGACGAGCATGCAAGTCACCGCGTTTTCCTAAAGTAATCATTTTTTCAACGACCGAACGCAATTCTTTTGCGCGAGCTTCTGTCGTTTCAATACGCTCGTTAATAATTAAATCCGTAGCTAAATCGCGAAGCAACGCTTTGCGTTGAGCGCTAGTACGTCCTAATTTTCTGTATGACATGAGATGTCCCTCCTTTTTTGAATGACTTGTAACATGAAAATGCCTAGTTAATCACACGTTAACTAGTCATCTTTGCGTAAGCCTAACCCTAACTCCTCAAGTTTCGCTTTTACTTCCTCCAAGGATTTTCGGCCTAGGTTACGCACTTTCATCATATCTTCTTCCGTTTTTTGTGCAAGTTCTTGGACGGTATTAATTCCCGCGCGTTTTAAGCAGTTGTAGGAACGGACAGACAGATCGAGTTCTTCGATCGTCATTTCGAGCACTTTTTCTTTTTGGTCTTCTTCTTTTTCAACCATGATTTCCGCGTTTTGCGCTTCATCTGTAAGACCAACAAAAATGTTTAAGTGCTCTGTTAAAATTTTCGCACCAAGAGAAACTGCTTCTTTTGGACCAATACTTCCATCTGTCCATACATCAAGCGTTAACTTGTCATAGTTCGTGACTTGGCCGACACGAGTATTTTCCACTTGATAAGCTACGCGCGATACCGGTGTATAAATCGAATCGATAGGGATAACACCTATTGGCTGATCCTCGCGTTTATTGGCATCAGCTGGAGCATACCCACGTCCACGTTTTGCCGTCATTCTCATGCGAAGGTGGCCGCCTTCAGCTAGCGTAGCAATATGAAGGTCCGGATTCAATATTTCAACATCGCTGTCGTGAGTAATATCAGCAGCCGTGACAACTCCTTCACCCTGTACATCAATTTCAAGCGTCTTTTCTTCGTCAGAGTAAATTTTTAACGCAAGCTTTTTCACGTTTAAAATAATTGCTGTCACATCTTCTACGACGCCTTCAATTGTTGAGAACTCATGCAGTACACCATCTATTTGAATAGATGTCACAGCGGCACCAGGGAGTGATTATAATAGGATACGACGTAAGGAGTTTCCCAAAGTTGTTCCTTATCCTCGCTCAAGTGGTTCAACGACGTATTTGCCATATTTGGCATCTTCGCTGATTTCAACCGTCTCGATTTTTGGCTTTTCGATTTCGATCATGATATATACCCTCCTTCAAAACGTCGAAACCCCGACCAAACGATACACGCCTAATCGAAATTCCCCCATGAATCAGTTCCCGAATGTGCGCAGTAGCTGAGTAAAATTTCTCTGCCAAAAACCATATCATATCCCATTATTGACAAGGATACAAAATCTATACAGAGAAATTAAACACGGCGACGTTTTGGCGGACGGCATCCATTATGCGGAACAGGAGTAACGTCTTTAATTGCTGTAATTTCCAATCCTGCAGCTTGAAGTGCACGGATTGCAGCCTCACGACCAGCACCTGGACCTTTTACGTTTACTTCAACAGTTTTCATACCATGCTCCATCGAAGCTTTTGCAGCTGCTTCTGCAGCCATTTGTGCAGCGAATGGAGTCGATTTACGAGAACCTTTGAAACCTAATGCACCAGCACTTGACCAAGAGATTGCATTGCCATGAACATCAGTAATCGTCACGATTGTGTTGTTGAATGTAGAACGAATATGAGCAATACCGGATTCAATATTTTTTTTCACACGACGTTTACGCGTATTTGTTTTACGTGCCATTCGTTCATGTACCTCCTTTGCTTAATTATTTTTTCTTGTTCGCTACTGTACGGCGTGGGCCTTTACGCGTGCGAGCATTGTTTTTCGTATTTTGACCGCGAACTGGTAAGCCACGACGATGACGAAGACCACGATAGCAACCAATTTCCATAAGGCGCTTGATGTTTAAAGATACTTCACGACGAAGATCCCCTTCTACTTTCAAACGGTCAACGATTTCGCGGATTTTTCCTAATTCTTCTTCTGTTAAATCACGAACACGAGTGTCTTCCGAAACACCTGCTTCTGCTAAAATTTTTTGTGCAGTTGGTTTACCGATACCGTAAATATATGTTAAAGAAATCACTACACGTTTGTCACGAGGAATATCTACACCTGCAATACGTGCCATTATTTGTACACCTCCTTAAAAATTACCCTTGTTTTTGTTTATGTTTTGGGTTTTCACAAATAACCATAACTTTTCCGCGTCTACGAATGACTTTGCATTTTTCGCAGATTGGTTTCACTGATGGTCTGACTTTCATGATCTTTACCTCCTTATTCATGCGGAGTGCTCATTATTTATAACGATACGTAATTCTACCGCGAGTTAAATCGTACGGAGATAATTCTACCGTAACTTTATCTCCAGGTAAAATACGAATAAAATGCATGCGAATTTTACCAGAAACGTGCGCTAACACCGTATGACCATTTTCAAGTTCCACTTTAAACATCGCATTGGGCAATGTTTCAACAACTGTTCCTTCCACTTCAATTACATCGTCCTTCGCCATGGATCGGCTCTCCCTTCTTCGAATCAGTAACATATTCGTTGACAAATTTCGTTAATGCATAACGCAATTTGCCGTTTGTCACACGACCAGTTTCAATAATGCTGTTTTGAACTTCCAAGGAAATATAGTCAAACACTTTGATGTGCTGGACATTTTTCCGTTTTGGAACGTCAAACTTCCGCCTACTTCCATCAGCAAGCAAAACAAATCGCTCATCCACGATTCCAACGACGACAGCATATTGCCCTGCTTCACGACCATGTGTGATTAATACAATTTGTCCGACTTGACATGGTGAGCCTATATGCAATGACCTCACCTTCGATTAGAGGGTAGTTAAAATCTCATAGCCGGTCTCTGTAATGGCGATTGTATGCTCGAAATGAGCACACATTTTTCCGTCTACTGTTACGACTGTCCAGTCATCTTCAAGCGTCCTTACATAACGGCTCCCCGCGTTGACCATCGGTTCAATGCACAACACCATGCCTGGTTTTAACCGCGGTCCTTTATTCGGAGGACCATAATGTGGAATTTGCGGGTCTTCATGTAAGTTTTGACCAATTCCATGCCCGACATACTCACGCACGATGGAAAAATTGTACGCTTCAACATATGTTTGAATCGCGTGAGAAATGTTCGATAAGCGGACGCCTGGTTTTGCTTCCTGTATTCCTTTATATAACGATTGTTCCGTTACTTCAAGAAGTTTTTTCGTTTCCTCGGCAATTTCGCCGACCGGATACGTCCAAGCTGAATCCGCGTGATACCCATTGTATTGGGCTCCGATATCAATGCTAATGATATCGCCTTCCTTTAAGACGCGGTCGCCCGGAATGCCGTGAACCAATTCCTCATTCACCGAAGCACAGATGCTGCCCGGAAACCCGTTATATCCTTTAAAGGAAGGAATTGCCCCATGTTGGCGAATCACAGTTTCCGCAATATGATCTAGCTCTTTTGTTGTAATTCCCGGCTTAATATGTTTTTGCAATTCTTGGTGAGTCAAAGCGACGATTCGCCCAGCTTCACGCATAATGTCAATTTCACGCGGGGTTTTGCAAATGATCATTATTTTAAGCCCCCAAGCAATTCGCAAATATCCGCAAATACTTGCTCGATTTCTTGTTGCCCGTTAATATTGCGCAAATACCCTTTCGTACGATAAAAATCGAGCAACGGTTGCGTTTGTTTCATGTTAACTTCCAAACGGTTCGCCACCGTTTCTTCGTTATCATCAGCGCGTTGATACAACTCACCACCGCATTTATCGCAAACACCCGGTTTAGCTGGTGGGTTAAATACGAGATGGTACGTCGCACCGCATTCTTTGCAAATACGTCTTCCTGTTAAACGTTCCATTAAAATACCTTTATCAACCTCAATATTAATGACATAGTCGATAGAACGATCGAGCTCAGCTAGAATGTTTTCTAGCGCTTCTGCTTGGGCTACTGTTCGTGGAAACCCATCAAGCAAAAATCCTTTTTGGCAATCGTCTTTGCTTAAGCGTTCACGAACAATGCCGATCGTCACTTCATCTGGTACAAGATCGCCGCGGTCCATATACGCCTTAGCCTGCAATCCTAACGCTGTCCCTTCTTTAATGGCCGCACGGAACATGTCGCCAGTCGAAATATGAGGAATCCCATATTTCTCTACAATTTTTTCTGCTTGAGTACCTTTTCCAGCACCCGGCAACCCCATTAAAACTAAATTCATGATAGTTCCCCCTCAGCTCTAGATGAGGTAGAGGGAATGAGCTTCCCCGCCAACCTCTCTACTTAATAAAACCTTTGTAATGCCGTTTGACTAATTGACTTTCAAGCTGCTTCATCGTTTCAAGTGCAACCCCTACAACGATCAGCAAACTCGTTCCACCAATTTGGGCGGACGCCGGCAAATTAGCAAACTTGACAAAAAAGACAGGAAGAACAGCGATCACTGCTAAGAATATTGACCCGACAAACGTAAGGCGATAAAGAACTTTTGTTACATACTCTTGTGTGTTTCTTCCTGGGCGAATGCCTGGAATGTAACCACCTTGCTTTTTAAGATTGTCCGCCATTTGTTCCGGATTCACTTGAACAAAGGCATAGAAATACGTAAAGGCAATAATCAGTGCCACATATATAATCATACCAACTGGTTGTGTATAATCAAACGTTTTCTTAATCCACAATGTTACATCATTCGAGCCGAAAAACGATGCAATTGTCGGTGGAGCAATAATAAATGACACTGCAAAAATAACAGGAATAACCCCTGCCGGATTCACCTTTAATGGCAAATGAGTAGAGTGACCGCCTACCGGACTGCGGCCCTCTAATCGCTTGGCATATTGAATCGGAATTTTACGAAACGCTTGTTGGATATAGATGACTCCAACAATCACCGCAATCACTGCTAAAGCGATAAGAAGTACGGTTACAATTCGTAAAAATAATTGATCGCCTGCATCTCCAAACTGCTGCGCATAAATTTGGTTAAGGGTCGATGGGATCCCTGAAACGATACCAGCAAAAATAATAATGGAAACTCCGTTTCCTACACCTTTTGCCGTAATTTGTTCCCCCAACCACATTAAAAATGCCGTCCCTGCCGTTAATACAGTAGCAATAAGCAAATATGTCGGTATTCCAGGGTTTTTAATTAATACCCCGCCCGTCAAATTATTAAAACCATACGACATCCCGAATGCTTGAATAAAACCAAGCACAATTGTAAAGTAGCGGGTAAACTGAGCTAATTTACGCCGTCCGACTTCTCCTTGTTTGGACCATTCCGTAAATTTAGGAACAACATCCATCTGTAACAATTGTACGATGATGGATGCTGTAATGTAAGGCATAATCCCCATAGCGAAAATGGAGAAGTTTTTTAGAGCCCCTCCTCCAAATGTGTTAAGAACACCAAACACATTCAGCTGATCTTGTATTTTTAGCACATCTGCGTTCACGCTTGGAACAGGAATAAACGTTCCAATCCGAAACACAATGAGCATAAGGAGGGTAAACAGGATTTTCTTTCTTATATCACCCACGCGCATAAAATTGGAGATTGTTCGAAACATTAAATCACCTCAGTTTTACCGCCAGCAGCTTCAATCGCTTCTTTTGCAGCAGAGGAGAATTTATGTGCTTTTACTGTTAATTTTTTCTCGATTTGGCCGTTACCTAAAATTTTCACGCCAGCTTTTAACTTGCTGACTACACCTGTTTCTAGTAAAAGTTCAGGTGTTACTTCTGTACCGTCTTCAAAACGGTTTAACGCGTCAAGGTTGACGATCGCATATTCTTTACGATGAATGTTTGTGAAACCGCGTTTTGGAAGACGACGGAACAATGGAGTTTGACCGCCTTCAAAACCGATTCTTACACCGCCACCTGAACGAGCGTTCTGACCTTTATGACCTCTACCAGACGTTTTACCGTTACCAGAACCGATACCACGACCCACACGGTTGCGTTCTTTGCGGGAACCTGGTGCTGGTTGTAATTCATGAAGTTTCATCGCGAGGCACCTCCTTATGTTCATTATTGTTCTAATTCTTGAACTTTCACAAGATGAGCAACTTTATTAATCATTCCGCGAATCGCCGGATTGTCGTTATGAACAACTGTTTGATGCAATTTCCGTAATCCTAACGTTTTAACCGTTACGCGTTGATCTTCAGGACGACCAATCACGCTGCGAGTGAGGGTAATCGCTAATTTTTTCGCCATTGTATTTCCCTCCTTATCCTAACAGTTCCTCAACTGTTTTACCGCGCAATTTTGCTACGTCTTCTGCACGTTTTAATTGTTTTAAACCGTCAATTGTCGCACGTACCATGTTAATTGGTGTGTTCGAACCGATCGATTTTGATAAAATATCGCTAATACCCGCTAACTCAAGCACCGCACGCGCAGGACCACCTGCGATAACCCCTGTACCTTCAGAAGCTGGTTTTAAGATGATTTCACCCGCACCGAAGTGGCCGATTACTTCGTGAGGAATCGTTGTACCAACGATCGGTACAGTAATTAAATTTTTCTTAGCGTCTTCAATCGCTTTGCGAATCGCATCTGGAACTTCTTGAGCTTTTCCTGTTCCAAATCCGACATGACCGTTCTTATCACCAACAACAACTAAAGCAGCGAAACGGAATCGACGTCCACCTTTTACTACCTTTGCTACGCGGTTAACGGCAACAACGCGTTCTTCAAGTTCAAGTTTATTTGGATCAATGCGACGCATCTCTGTCCCTCCTTTATAATTAGAATTCTAAACCAGCTTCACGAGCAGCGTCAGCGAGTGCTTTTACACGTCCATGATATAAATATCCGCCGCGGTCAAACACGACGCTTTTAATTCCTTTTTCGAGCGCGCGTTTTGCAACTAATTCGCCCACTTTTTGAGCTGCTTCTATGTTTCCTGTTGATTCTAAGTTAAACTCTTTATCTAATGTCGAAGCACTAACAATCGTTACTGCTTTTACATCATCGATAATTTGCGCATAAATGTGTTTGTTTGAGCGGAACACATTTAAGCGTGGACGTTCAGCAGTTCCAAATACTTTTCGGCGCACACGGGCATGTCTTTTTTTACGAACTGCATTTTTATCAAGCTTAGTGATCATTTCCGTCACTCCTTTCATTTACCTAAGCAGCATTATTTTTTACCTGTTTTACCTTCTTTGCGGCGTACAACTTCACCTTCGTAACGAATCCCTTTTCCTTTATATGGTTCTGGCGCACGTACCGCACGAATATTTGCTGCTAATTCACCAACGCGTTGTTTATCCGCACCTTTTACAACGATTTTTGTTTGTGAAGGAACTTCGATCTCAAGTCCTTCTTCCGGTTCGATTTCAACTGGATGAGAGTAACCGACGCTAAGGACAAGCTTTTTGCCTTGTTTCGAAGCACGGTAACCGACCCCTACTAATTCAAGGGCTTTCTCGTATCCTTTTGAAACTCCCTCCACCATGTTTGCAAGTAAACTGCGAGTTGTCCCATGAAGAGTACGATGTTCTTTTTCGTCGCTTGGACGAGTAACCGTTAAAACGTTATCTGCTAACGTAATTGTCATATCAGGATGGAAAGTGCGAGTCAATTCGCCTTTCGGTCCTTTTACTGTAACTGTGCTACCATCGATTGTTACTGTTACACCAGCCGGAATTTCAATTGGTTTTTTACCGACACGTGACATACTTGACACCTCCATTCTTCAAAAAACTAATTACCAAATGTATGCTAACACTTCGCCGCCAGTTCCTTTTTGACGTGCTTCTTTGTCCGTTAAAATCCCTTGAGACGTAGAAAGGATCGCAATACCTAAACCGTTCAATACGCGAGGTACTTCATGAGCTTTCGCATAAACGCGCAAACCAGGCTTGCTAATGCGTTTAAGACCAGTAATAACGCGCTCATTATTTGGACCGTATTTCAAGAAAATACGGAGGATACCTTGTTTGTTATCTTCAATGTACTCGACATCACGAATGAAACCTTCACGTTTTAAAATTTCTGCGATTTCTCTCTTCATTTTAGAAGCCGGAACTTCTAGTTTCTCGTGACGTACCATATTCGCATTACGAATGCGAGTAAGCATATCTGCAATTGGATCTGTCATCACCATTATGTTTTACCTCCTTCCCAATTCACGGGTTAATTACCAGCTTGCTTTTTTCACACCAGGAATTTGACCTTTATATGCTAATTCACGGAAACAAATGCGGCAAAGTTTAAATTTGCGATACACAGAATGTGGACGTCCGCAACGTTCACAACGAGTGTATGCTTGCACTTTAAACTTTGGCGTGCGTTTTTGTTTCGCGATCATTGATTTCTTAGCCACGTTTTCGCCTCCCTCTTTTTACGAATGGGATTCATTATTTTTGAAACGGCATACCAAGTAACGTTAGTAACTCGCGAGCTTCTTCATCTGTCTTCGCTGTTGTCACGATGACGATATCCATACCGCGAACTTTGTTCACTTTATCATAGTCAATTTCAGGAAAAATTAATTGTTCTTTAATCCCTAACGTATAGTTACCACGACCATCAAATGATTTTTTTGATACGCCACGGAAGTCACGAACACGTGGAAGAGATACAGAAATTAATTTATCTAAAAACTCGTACATACGCTCTCCACGTAATGTTACTTTTGCTCCGATTGGCATACCTTCACGAAGACGGAAGCCAGCGATTGATTTTTTCGCACGAGTCACAACTGGTTTTTGACCAGAGATTAACGCTAGTTCTTCAACAGCGCTGTCTAATGCTTTTGCGTTTTGAACCGCATCACCAACACCCATGTTGATGACGATTTTTTCAATTTTTGGAACTTGCATAACAGATTTATAGTTAAACTTGCTCATAAGAGCAGGCGTAACTTCTTTTGCATATTTTTCTTTTAGGCGGTTCATGTAAGTACCTCCTTTCTCACATCACGATTATTTATCTAAAATTTCACCAGATTTTTTCGCGTAACGTACTTTTTTACCATCTACTACTTTATATCCTACGCGAGTTGGAGTTCCAGTTTTAGGATCTAAAGGCATTACGTTCGAAACGTGAATTGGTGCCTCTTTGCTAATAATACCGCCTTGAGGATTCGCTTGAGATGGTTTTGCGTGTTTTTTAACGATGTTTACACCCTCTACAAGCACTCGGTTTTTCTTAGGGAATGCCGCAAGAACAACACCTTGTTTCCCTTTGTCTTTCCCAGAGATTACTTGTACTTTATCACCTTTTTTTACATGCATCGTAGTTCGCACCTCCTTGAAAGGCTTTCCCTTTTCATTAAATTACTTCTGGAGCTAAAGAAACGATTTTCATAAAGTCTTTTTCACGCAATTCACGCGCAACAGGTCCAAAAATACGAGTTCCGCGTGGACTCTTATCGTCACGGATGATGACGCATGCGTTCTCGTCAAAGCGAATGTAAGAGCCATCTGTACGGCGCACACCGCGCTTTGTGCGGACAACGACTGCTTTTACGACCTGACCTTTTTTAACAACGCCACCTGGTGTTGCGTCTTTAACTGTCGCGACTACAACATCACCGATGTTCGCATAGCGACGACCTGAACCACCTAACACTTTAATGACAAGCACTTCACGCGCACCAGAGTTATCAGCAACTTTCATACGAGTTTCTTGTTGAATCATTTACGAAACCTCCCTTCGGAATTATATCACCGATCCGAACATGATCATTAAACAATAACGGCTTTTTCTACCACTTCTACAAGACGGAAACGTTTTGTCGCAGAAAGCGGACGAGTTTCCATAATTTTTACGATGTCACCAACTTTTGCTACGTTGTTTTCGTCATGTGCTTTATATTTTTTAGAGTATTTTACACGCTTTCCATAAAGCGGGTGCTTTTTATAAGTTTCGACAAGAACCGTAATCGTTTTGTCCATTTTGTCAGACACAACACGGCCAACGTATACTTTGCGTTGATTGCGTTCACTCATTTCGCGAACCTCCTCTCAAGCATTTATTTATTAGCAGCGATCTCTCTTTCGCGAATAATTGTTTTCATGCGAGCGATAGCTTTGCGTACTTCACGAATGCGAGCTGTATTTTCTAATTGACCTGTCGCTAATTGGAAGCGAAGGTTAAACAACTCTTCTTTTAATGATTTAATTTTTTGTTCAATCTCGGCAGTGGTAAGGTCACGGATTTCTTTAGCTTTCATTAGATTCACCACCAATTTCTTCACGTTTTACAAACTTACATTTAATTGGAAGTTTATGAGAAGCAAGACGCAATGCTTCACGTGCCACTTCTTCAGAAACACCCGCAATTTCAAACATTACTTTACCAGGTTTTACAACAGCTACCCAACCTTCAGGAGCACCTTTACCAGAACCCATGCGCACTTCTAGCGGTTTTGCTGTATAAGGTTTTGAAGGGAAAATTTTGATCCAAACTTTACCGCCACGTCTCATATAACGAGTCATCGCACGACGAGCAGCCTCGATTTGACGGTTTGTAATCCAAGCAGATTCTAATGCTTGTAATCCGTATTCACCAAAATGTACTTCTGTACCGCCTTTTGCGCGGCCTTTCATGCGTCCACGATGTTCACGACGGAATTTTACGCGTTTTGGCATTAACATGATTAATTTCCTCCTTCCTCAGTTTTCTTTTTCGTCGGAAGGACCTCTCCACGATAAATCCATACTTTCACACCGATTTTTCCATATGTTGTATCCGCTTCTGCTGTTGCATAATCGATGTCAGCGCGAAGAGTGTGGAGTGGAACTGTTCCTTCACTATAATGTTCAGAACGGGCAATATCTGCACCGCCTAAGCGACCAGATACCATTGTTTTAATTCCTTTTGCACCAGCGCGCATTGTGCGTTGAATCGCTTGTTTTTGTGCGCGACGGAACGATACGCGATTTTCGATTTGGCGAGCAATATTTTCTGCCACTAATTTCGCATCTAAATCTGGCTTTTTAATTTCTAAAATATTAATGTGAACGCGTTTGCCTGTTAATTGGCTAAGAGCTTTGCGAAGCGCTTCTACTTCTGTGCCGCCTTTACCGATAACCATACCAGGCTTAGCTGTGTGAATAGTGATGTTCACGCGGTTTGCTGCACGTTCAATTTCAACACGAGAAACAGCTGCATCACTTAAACGTTTCGTAATGTACTCACGTACTTTAAGGTCTTCATGCAAAAGGTCTGCGTAATCTTTTTCCGCATACCATCTTGATTCCCAATCACGGATAATACCGATGCGAAGACCGACTGGATTCACCTTTTGACCCACTGATTATCCCTCCTTCTTTTCTGAAACAACGATCGTAATATGACTCGTACGTTTGTTAATCGCACTTGCACGGCCCATCGCACGAGGACGGAAACGTTTTAATGTTGGACCTTCATCAACATATGCTTCTGTGATCACTAGGTTGTTAACATCCATATCGTAGTTGTGTTCTGCATTGGCTACTGCAGATTTTAGTACTTTCTCGATGATTGGAGAAGCAGCTTTCGGAGTGTGACGAAGAATCGCTACTGCTTCACCTACTTGCTTACCTCGAATTAAATCAATCACTAAACGTGCTTTACGAGGAGCAATACGAACTGTTCTCGCAACAGCTTTAGCTTGCATAAATGATGCCTCCTCTCATATTAACGTTTTGTTTTCTTATCATCGCCAGCATGGCCTTTGAACGTACGTGTTGGCGCAAATTCACCGAGCTTATGTCCTACCATGTCCTCTGTAATGTACACAGGCACATGTTTGCGTCCATCGTACACGGCAATCGTATGACCGATGAATTGAGGGAAAATGGTTGAACGACGAGACCAAGTTTTAATTACTTGTTTTTGCCCTGCCTCATTTAATTTTTCAATTTTTTTCATTAAATGATCATCACAGAAAGGACCTTTTTTTAAGCTGCGACCCATAAATAAACCTCCCTTCGTGATTGTTCTACGGTTCTTAAGAACCGTAGTTCAACCCCGTTATTTTTTACGACGACGTACAATAAATTTATCCGATTTGTTTTTCTTTTTGCGCGTTTTGAATCCAAGAGTTGGTTTACCCCATGGAGTCATTGGTGACTTACGTCCGATTGGCGCTTTACCTTCACCACCACCATGCGGGTGATCAACAGGGTTCATAACAGAACCGCGAACCGTTGGACGAATGCCTAACCAGCGAGCGCGTCCTGCTTTCCCGATGTTGACAAGTTCATGTTGTTCGTTACCAACTTGACCAACCGTTGCACGGCAAGTTCCTAAAATCATGCGGACTTCACCAGAAGCTAAACGAACAAGTACATACTTACCTTCTTTACCAAGCACTTGCGCAGACGTACCAGCAGAACGAACAAGCTGTCCGCCTTTACCTGGTTTTAATTCAATGTTGTGTACTAATGTACCAACAGGAATGTTTGCAAGTGGCAATGCGTTACCTACTTTAATGTCCGCATCTGGACCAGACATGATTTCCATACCTACTTCTAAGTTTTTTGGAGCGATAATGTAACGCTTCTCACCATCTACATAATGGATTAATGCGATATTTGCTGAACGGTTTGGATCATATTCGATTGTAGCAACGCGTCCTGGAATGCCATCTTTGTCGCGTTTGAAATCGATGATCCGATATTGGCGTTTATGACCGCCACCTTGATGACGAACCGTCAATTTACCTTGGTTGTTACGACCACCTTTTTTCTTTAAAGGCGCAAGTAATGATTTCTCTGGCTTGTCAGTTGTGATTTCTGAGAAATCAAGAACTGTCATGCCACGGCGACCATTTGACGTTGGTTTATATTTTTTAATCGCCATGTCGGTTTCCCTCCTTCGCTTTTAAACTTATACTTCAAATAGTTCGATCTCTTTGCTGTCTGGCGTTAACGTAACAATCGCTTTGCGACGGCGGTTTGTAAGTCCGCTGTAACGGCCGACACGCTTAAATTTGCCTTTATAGTTCATGATGTTAACTTTTTCAACTTTTACACCAAAGATCGCTTCAATAGCGTCTTTTACTTCCGTTTTGTTCGCTTTCACATCAACTTCAAATGTGTATTTTTTTTGTGCCACTAAACTCATTGAGTTTTCAGTGATAACGGGGCGCTTAATAATATCGCGAGGATCTTTCATTACGCAAGCACCTCCTCTACTTTTTCCACAGCAGCTTTTGTAATAACAAGCTTATCGTGGTTTAAAACATCAAGAACGTTAATTCCATTTGCCGTAACAACCGTTACTCCTGGAATGTTGCGTGCAGACAACATAATGTTTTCGTTAATATCTGCTGTCACGATTAAAGCTTTGCGATCAACAGAAAGGTTGCTTAAAATTTTCACCATTTCTTTCGTTTTTGGCGCTTCAAGCGCTAAGTTGTCTAATACAACGATGTTGTTTTCAAGAACTTTTGAAGATAAAGCAGATTTAATTGCTAAACGACGAACTTTTTTCGGTAATTTATAGCTGTAGCTGCGTGGAACCGGACCAAACACCGTACCACCACCGCGCCATTGTGGAGAGCGAATCGAACCTTGGCGAGCGCGTCCAGTACCTTTTTGACGCCATGGTTTGCGGCCACCGCCGCTTACTTCAGCGCGATTTTTTGTTTTATGCGTCCCTTGACGTAAAGAAGCACGTTGCATAATCACTGCTTCAAATAACACATGTTTGTTTGGCTCAATACCAAATACGGAATCACTTAATTCGATTTCTCCAACAGTTGCTCCGTTTTGGTTATACAATGCTACTTTTGGCATTGGATAATTCCTCCTTTCTTAAGAAAGTTATTTCACTTTCGCCTTAACCGCACTTTTAATGACAACAAGTCCTTTATTCGGACCTGGTACGTTTCCTTTAATAAGAAGTAAGTTGCGTTCTGCATCTACTTTTACGATTTTTAAGTTTTGCACTGTTACGCGTTCTCCGCCCATGCGACCTGGCAATTCTTTAGATTTGAATACACGGTTTGGCGCAATAGGACCCATTGAACCAGGGCGGCGATGATAACGAGAACCGTGAGCCATTGGTCCACGAGATTGGCCATGGCGCTTGATCGCACCTTGGAATCCTTTACCTTTTGAAATTCCTGTTACATCTACAATCTCGCCTTCAGCGAAAATATCTACTTTGACTTCCTGACCAACTTCATATTCCGCAACGTTTGCACCGCGGATTTCACGAATGAAGCGCTTAGGCGCAGTATTCGCTTTCGCTACATGTCCTTTTTCCGGTTTGTTCGCCAATTTTTCCCGTTTATCTTCAAAACCTAATTGAATCGCTTCATAACCGTCGTTTTCAACCGTTTTCTTTTGAAGAACAACGTTTGGAGTCGCTTCAATTACCGTTACAGGAATTAAGTCACCGTTTTCCGCGAATACTTGCGTCATCCCGATTTTTCTACCTAAGATTCCTTTGGTCATTCGTCACACCTCCTATAATTTCATTTTTACAATTAAAGCTTGATTTCAATATCGACACCAGACGGTAAATCAAGACGCATTAACGAATCGACCGTTTGTGGAGTTGGGTTTACGATATCGATCAAACGTTTATGTGTACGCATTTCAAATTGTTCACGAGAATCTTTGTACTTGTGAACAGCGCGTAAAATCGTATAAACAGTTCTTTCTGTTGGCAATGGGATCGGCCCAGATACTTTTGCACCGGAACGTTTTGCTGTTTCTACGATTTTTTCAGCAGATTGATCGAGGATTCGATGATCGTAAGCTTTTAAACGAATACGAATTTTTTCTTTTGCCATTATTTTCCCTCCTTCTTCGCCTATTTTGCAAATAGACATTCTCCGTGGAAATTTCCTCACACTCGCCATGGCAAAGCGGCCGGGTGTGTCAGCAACCTTCCACTTCATCGCAGTCAAAGACCAACATTAAACATTATACAGAGATCGACGCTAAATTGCAAGTAAAATCTTGTATAAGGTTGTTTGTACACTTCCATTATTCATCTATATGTCTGCCTTCAACCGATCTTGAAAAAGCAGAAAAAAACAGGTTTGCCCTGAGACAAACCTGCTTTTGATTCGATTACTCAATGATAGAAGATACAACGCCAGCGCCTACTGTACGGCCGCCTTCACGAATGGAGAATTTTGTACCTTCTTCGATCGCGATTGGCGCAATTAATTCTACTGTCATTTCGATGTTGTCACCAGGCATAACCATCTCTACGCCTTCAGGAAGAGTGATGATACCTGTTACGTCCGTTGTACGGAAGTAGAATTGTGGACGATAGTTAGAGAAGAATGGAGTGTGACGTCCACCTTCTTCTTTCGATAATACGTAAACTTCTGCTTTAAATTTTGTGTGTGGTGTAATTGTACCTGGTTTTGCAAGTACTTGACCACGTTGTACTTCGTCGCGAGATACACCGCGAAGAAGCGCACCGATGTTGTCACCAGCTTCTGCTTGGTCAAGAAGTTTACGGAACATTTCTACACCAGTAACTGTCGTAGATTTTGGTTCTTCAGAAAGACCAATGATTTCTACAGCGTCACCAACTTTTAATGTACCACGTTCAACACGACCAGTTGCAACTGTACCACGGCCAGTGATCGAGAATACGTCCTCAACTGGCATCATGAATGGTTTGTCAGTTTCACGTTGCGGAGTTGGGATGTACTCATCAACTGCGTTCATAAGCTCGATGATTTTTGCTTCCCACTCAGCATCGCCTTCAAGAGCTTTTAATGCAGAACCTTTGATAACTGGAATTTCATCTCCAGGGAAGTCGTATTCAGATAATAAGTCACGTACTTCCATTTCAACAAGCTCTAATAATTCTTCGTCGTCTACCATATCGCATTTGTTTAAGAATACTACGATGTATGGTACACCTACTTGACGAGATAGAAGGATGTGCTCACGAGTTTGTGGCATTGGACCATCAGCAGCAGATACTACAAGGATCGCGCCGTCCATTTGTGCAGCACCTGTGATCATGTTTTTCACGTAGTCTGCGTGACCTGGGCAGTCAACGTGTGCATAGTGACGAGCGTCTGTTTCATATTCAACGTGTGCAGTTGAGATTGTGATACCACGTTCACGCTCTTCTGGAGCAGCGTCGATTTGATCGTAAGCACGAGCTTCTGCTTTACCTTGTTTTGCAAGAACTGTTGTAATTGCAGCTGTTAAAGTTGTTTTACCGTGGTCAACGTGGCCGATTGTACCAATGTTAACGTGTGGTTTAGAGCGTTCAAATTTCGCTTTAGCCATTAGAAATATCCTCCTTAATGTAAAAATTTAAAGTTTTATAAGTTATAGGATGCCTAGGAGTAAATCTGTTATGTATTTACTCCCAAGTCTTACATAAGTATTTATACTTGAACAATGCTAGAAAATCAATTATTCACCTTTATTTTTTTTGATGATTTCATCAGCAATATTCTTCGGAACTTCTTCATAGTGGTCGAATACCATCGAGAATGTTCCACGACCTTGAGTGTTAGAACGTAAAGAAGTTGCATATCCGAACATTTCAGATAGCGGAACCATTGCACGAACAACTTGTGCGTTGCCACGAGCTTCCATACCTTCTACACGTCCGCGCCGAGAAGTGATGTCACCCATAATATCCCCAAGATATTCTTCAGGGATGACCACTTCTACTTTCATAATTGGCTCAAGTAATACAGGAGCACATTTTGCTGCTGCATTTTTCAATGCAAGGGATGCAGCAATTTTGAACGCCATTTCACTCGAGTCAACATCGTGGTAAGAACCATCGAATAGTTTTGCTTTAATATCGACAACTGGATATCCAGCAAGAACCCCATTTTGCATTGCGTCTTCAAGGCCTGCTTGAATTGCTGGGATATATTCTTTTGGAACGACCCCACCAACGATCGCGTTTTCAAATTCGAATCCTTTTCCTTCTTCATTTGGTGAGAATTCGATCCAAACGTGACCGTATTGACCGCGGCCACCAGACTGACGCACAAATTTACCTTCTACTTGCGCAGACTTACGGAATGTCTCGCGGTATGCTACTTGTGGAGCGCCAACGTTTGCTTCAACTTTAAATTCGCGGCGCATACGGTCAACAATGATATCAAGGTGAAGCTCACCCATACCGGAAATAATCGTTTGGCCCGTTTCTTGATCCGTATATGCACGGAATGTTGGATCTTCTTCTTGAAGCTTTTGTAGCGCTGTACTCATTTTATCTTGGTCAGCTTTTGATTTTGGCTCGATTGCAACCGAAATAACTGGCTCTGGGAATTGCATAGACTCTAAAATAACAGGGTCTTTTTCATCACACAACGTATCGCCAGTTGTTGTATCTTTTAAACCTACTGCTGCAGCAATGTCACCTGCGTATACTTTTGAAATTTCTTCGCGGTGGTTTGCATGCATTTGTAGGATACGACCGATCCGTTCACGTTTACGTTTTGTTGAGTTCAACACGTACGAACCAGAATCTAACGTACCGGAATATACGCGGAAGAACGTCAATTTACCAACGTAAGGGTCTGTCATAATTTTGAACGCCAGTGCTGCAAATGGCGCATCATCACGAGATTCACGAACCGTTTCTTCTTCTGTATCTGGAACAACCCCTTTAATCGGCGGGATGTCCACTGGAGAAGGTAAGTAATTAACAACACCATCAAGCATTAATTGAACGCCTTTGTTTTTGAACGCAGAGCCGCAGAATACAGGAAAGAATTCAACCGAAACAGTCGCTTTACGGATAGCCGCTTTTAGCTCTTCTGTCGTAATTTCTTCTCCTTCTAAATACTTCATCATTAATTCTTCATCAAGCTCTGCTACTGCCTCGATTAATTTGCTGCGATATTCTTCTGCCATATCGCGATAATCTTCAGGAATTTCGATGCGCTCAATGTTTTTTCCCAACTCATCGTGATAGTGGTATGCGCACATCTCAACAAGGTCAATAATGCCAGAGAACTGATCTTCCGCACCAATCGGCAATTGAACTGGATGCGCATTCGCTTGTAAACGATCATGAAGCGTTTTTACAGAGTATAAGAAATCCGCGCCAATCTTGTCCATTTTGTTCACGAATACGATACGCGGAACACCGTATGTCGTTGCTTGACGCCATACCGTTTCTGTTTGTGGCTCTACCCCAGATTGCGCATCAAGTACTGCTACCGCACCGTCTAAAACGCGTAAAGAACGTTCAACTTCCACCGTGAAATCTACGTGTCCTGGTGTATCGATGATGTTAATGCGGTGACCTTTCCATTGCGCTGTTGTCGCCGCAGACGTGATCGTAATCCCACGTTCTTGCTCTTGCTCCATCCAGTCCATAGTAGCAGCGCCTTCATGAACTTCACCAATTTTATGGACGCGCCCTGTATAGAAAAGGATGCGCTCAGTTGTCGTTGTTTTACCGGCGTCGATATGAGCCATGATACCAATATTGCGAGTGTTTTCTAAGGAGAACTCTCTTGCCATCTTGGTTTTTTCTCCTTCCTTTAAGGTAAGTATCGTGTTTGATAAAATGTTGCAAATATAGGAATATAGGTGAGTATATGAACGAGGTCACCCGATCGTCTTCACCTATTTCCTAATTATGCAATAATGGATAACATAATTGTGAGATAATTACCAACGATAGTGTGCAAACGCTTTGTTTGCTTCTGCCATTTTATGCGTATCTTCGCGTTTTTTCACTGCTGCACCTGTGTTGTTTGCTGCATCTAAAATTTCATTCGCCAAGCGCTCTTCCATCGTTTTTTCTCCACGAAGACGAGCGTAGTTGACTAACCAGCGAAGACCTAGCGTTGTACGACGATCTGGACGCACTTCCACCGGAACTTGGTAGTTCGCACCACCTACACGGCGAGCGCGTACTTCAAGAACAGGCATCACATTCTTTAATGCTTGCTCAAACACTTCCATCGGATCTTTGCCAGTACGTTCACGGATAATATCAAACGCTGTGTAAAGAATTTTTTGCGCTTTTCCTTTTTTGCCATCAATCATAATTTTGTTGATAAGGCGTGTCACTAATTTAGAATTGTAAATCGGATCTGGTAGCACATCTCTTTTTGGAACCGGACCTTTACGTGGCATAGTTTTTCCTCCCTTCAAGAAAAAAATCCTAATTTTTCTTCCACAATCGATTATTTTTTCGCTGCTTTTGGTTTCTTCGCACCGTACTTAGAACGACCTTGCATACGGTTCGCTACACCAGCAGTATCTAACGCACCGCGAACGATATGATAACGTACCCCTGGTAAGTCTTTTACACGTCCGCCGCGAATCAATACAACGCTGTGCTCTTGTAAGTTATGACCGATACCAGGAATGTATGCTGTTACCTCGATACCGTTTGACAAGCGTACACGAGCGTATTTACGAAGCGCTGAGTTTGGCTTCTTCGGTGTCATTGTACCTACACGTGTACATACACCGCGTTTTTGCGGAGACGCAACGTTTGTTTGTACTTTTTTGAAGCTGTTGTACCCTTTATTTAACGCAGGGGATTTAGATTTCACCACTTTTTTCGTACGGCCTTTGCGTACTAACTGATTAATTGTAGGCATGATAAATTTCCTCCCTTCACACGTAAATTCAAGCCCACACATCCAGGTGGTTCATAATTTATGCAAAAACAAAGTTTTTGTAGTAAACCCACAAAAACAGTTTTAACGAATGATCGCAACAGCCGCTGCTCCTACTTGAATTTTACACACTTTCCCAAGCTTTTTCATGGAATCTACTTTCACAACAGGAATATTCGCTTCTTTTGCTGCTGTCACGATTTTATCAATAATCGCCGGATCAGCATCTTCAGCAACAATCACTTCCTGTACGTTCCCTTCTTTTAGAGCTCGCACTGTTTGCTTTGTTCCCACTACAAATTGTTGCGCCTGTAATACTTTTTCATAAGACATCTTAAAATATCCTCCAAAGTACCAGGTTTTTGGAACACCTTTATTACATTAACATGTTCTTATGACGTTGTCAACTCTTATTTAACGAATTTGTTACCGGCAAGGTTTCCCTTGCCGGTAACTCCGTTCGTTATTTATTTGATGTTGTTACTTGCTCATCCGACTGTTTTTTGACAACCGGTTTGATTTTTCGGTAGCGTGCCATTCCTGTTCCAGCAGGAACGAGTTTACCGATAATGACATTTTCTTTTAAGCCAAGCAACTCGTCGCGTTTTCCTTTAATCGCTGCATCAGTCAAGACGCGCGTCGTTTCTTGGAACGAAGCAGCGGATAAAAACGAATCGGTTTCCAGCGACGCTTTCGTAATGCCGAGAAGCACTGGCCGAGCTGTTGCTGGGCGTTTTCCTTCAAGCAATACTTTGGTGTTCGCATCCGTAAATTGATGGATATCAAGCAATGTACCTGGAAGCACATCTGTATCTCCCGCATCGATGACACGAACTTTGCGAAGCATTTGGCGAACCATTACTTCAATGTGCTTGTCGCTAATTTCTACCCCTTGCATCCGATATACTTTTTGGACTTCACGCAATAAATATTCTTGTACCGCTGTAATGTCTTTTACTTTGAGAAGTTCTTTCGGATCGATCGAACCTTCTGTTAATTCTTGTCCGCGCTCGACATGCTGACCTTCTTGAACTTTCAGTCTCGCATTATACGGAGCGGTATATGTGCGAGTTTCTACTTCGCCTTTCACGACGATTTCTTGTTGACGGTCGCGCGTTTCATTAACCGAAATGACTACCCCGTCAATTTCAGAGATGACCGCTTGACCTTTCGGATTGCGCGCTTCAAACAATTCTTGAACACGCGGTAAACCTTGTGTGATATCGTCTCCAGCTACCCCGCCTGTGTGGAACGTACGCATCGTTAACTGCGTACCCGGTTCACCAATCGACTGCGCAGCGATAATTCCGACCGCTTCGCCCACTTCGACTTCAGCGCCGGTCGCAAGATTGCGGCCATAACATTTTTTGCATACACCATGGCGCGTATTGCATGTAAATGCTGAACGAATCCACACTTTGTCAATGCCTGCTTTAATAATCGCATTGGCGATATCTTCGGTAATCATTTCATTTTCTCTAACAATAATTTCGCCTGTCTCCGGATGTTTCACCGTTTTTCTTGCATAACGGCCGACTAAACGCTCTTCTAGTTTCACAATGACTTCTGTTCCATCCGTCAATGCTCTGACAAGCATGCCACGGTCTGTACCGCAGTCGTCTTCGCGGACGATCACGTCTTGCGCAACATCGACAAGACGGCGCGTTAAGTATCCAGAGTCTGCCGTTTTCAACGCTGTATCTGCTAGCCCTTTACGCGCACCGTGCGTCGAAATGAAGTACTCCAATACCGTTAATCCTTCACGGAACGACGATTTGATCGGCAACTCAATAATGCGTCCGGCTGGGTTCGCCATCAAACCGCGCATACCGGCAAGCTGCGTAAAGTTCGAAGCGTTACCGCGAGCACCGGAGTCGCTCATCATAAAGATCGGGTTGCGCTTATCTAAAGACTCCATTAACTTGCTTTGAATTTTGTCTTTCGCCGCGCTCCAAATCGAGATAACGCGCTCATAACGCTCTTCATCGGTAATTAAACCGCGTCTAAACTGCTTTAATACCGTATCGACTTTCGTTTGCGCTTCTTGTAAAATTTCTTGTTTTTCCGGCAAGACGACGATATCGGCAACACCGATCGTGATACCAGCTTTTGTTGAATACTTAAAGCCAAGGTCTTTCATGCGGTCAAGCATTTTCGACGTTTCTGTAATTTTGAAACGCTTAAACACTTCTGCGATGATATTACCGAGAACTTTCTTTTTGAACGGCGGAACAAGCTCACGCTTGCGAATTTCCTCTTTAACGTTGACACCTTTATCAAGGAAATATTTGTCCGGCGTTCTTTCTTCGATATTTTCCTGCGTCGGCTCATTAATATACGGGAATGATTTCGGTAAAATTTCATTGAAAATGAGTTTACCGACTGTTGTAAGTAACAGCTTGTTATTTTGCTCTTCTGTGAATGTCTCGTTTTTCAACGAACCGGCATGGATCGCAATGCGAGTGTGTAAGTGCACATAACCGCTATGATAAGCAAGCAATGCTTCATCCGTATCTTTGAAAACCATTCCCTCGCCGATCGCTCCTTTACGTTCCATCGTCAAATAGTAGTTGCCTAATACCATGTCTTGTGAAGGAGTAACAACCGGTTTCCCGTCTTTCGGGTTGAGAATGTTTTGTGCCGCAAGCATAAGTAAACGAGCTTCCGCCTGTGCTTCGGCTGATAACGGAACGTGTACCGCCATTTGGTCACCGTCGAAATCCGCGTTATACGCTGTACATACGAGCGGATGCAAACGAATCGCACGACCTTCGACAAGCGTCGGTTCGAACGCTTGAATTCCGAGTCGGTGCAATGTCGGTGCACGGTTTAAAAGCACCGGATGTTCTTTAATCACCGATTCTAATACATCCCATACTTCCGGATGCACGCGCTCAATTTTCCGTTTCGCGCTTTTAATGTTATGCGCTAATCCTCGTTCAACAAGCTCTTTCATCACAAAAGGCTTGAAAAGTTCTAATGCCATTTCCTTCGGTAAACCGCATTGATACATTTTTAAATTAGGACCAACGACAATGACCGAACGACCTGAGTAGTCAACACGCTTACCAAGCAAGTTTTGACGGAAACGGCCTTGCTTACCTTTTAACATATGCGATAACGATTTTAACGGACGGTTTCCTGGACCTGTTACCGGACGGCCGCGACGACCGTTATCAATTAATGCATCGACCGCTTCCTGAAGCATCCGTTTCTCGTTTTGCACGATAATATTTGGTGCTCCAAGATCTAATAAACGCTTTAGGCGATTGTTACGGTTAATAACACGGCGATATAGATCATTTAAATCCGATGTTGCAAAACGACCACCATCTAACTGAACCATCGGGCGCAACTCAGGCGGAATGACCGGAAGTACGTCCAATACCATCCATGCTGGATCATTTCCGGAATTACGAAACGCCTCCAACACTTCCAAACGTTTAATCGCCCGAGCGCGCCGTTGTCCTTGAGCTGTTTTTAATTCTTCTTTTAGCGTTTCGACTTCTTTTTCAAGGTCGATATCTTGTAAAAGTTTTTTTATTGCTTCTGCACCCATCGATGCTTGGAATGAGTTTCCGTATTTTTCACGATAGGCTCGATACTCTTTTTCTGAAAGAAGCTGCTTTTTCTCAAGTGGTGTATCCCCTGGATCTGTTACGACATACGAAGCAAAATAAATCACTTCTTCCAAAGCGCGCGGGGACATGTCTAAGACAAGTCCCATGCGGCTTGGAATCCCTTTAAAATACCAAATATGTGAAACAGGGGCAGCTAGTTCAATATGACCCATGCGTTCACGACGAACTTTCGCGCGTGTGACTTCCACACCGCAGCGGTCACAAACTACACCTTTATAACGTACGCGCTTATATTTTCCACAATGGCATTCCCAGTCTTTTGTTGGACCGAAAATGCGCTCACAAAACAATCCATCTTTTTCTGGCTTTAATGTGCGATAGTTAATCGTTTCTGGTTTTTTGACTTCGCCGTACGACCAAGAGCGGATTTTTTCTGGCGAAGCGAGACCAATTTTCATATACTCAAAATTATTTACATCTAGCAAGGGGCCTACCTCCCTCTCAATCTCCAGGTTTTACCCTTATTGCCTTATCGGTTTATTCCTTTGTTACGGCGTCTTTTTCTTCCTCTTTTTCAGAGTCGATCCCAACTGTAATCGCCTCTGCTGGCTGAACATCATCATCTTCATCGAAGTTTTCCATATTGATTTCTTTCTCGTCACTAGAAAGGATTGTTACATCCATCCCTAAGCTTTGCAGTTCTTTAATCAATACTTTAAATGATTCCGGAACGCCAGGTTCTGGAACATTTTCGCCTTTGACGATCGCTTCGTATGTTTTAACGCGACCGACGACATCGTCTGATTTGACAGTCAAAATTTCCTGCAACGTATATGCCGCGCCATATGCTTCAAGCGCCCATACTTCCATCTCACCGAAACGCTGACCGCCAAACTGCGCTTTACCACCAAGCGGTTGTTGCGTCACAAGCGAATATGGGCCTGTCGAACGAGCATGAAGTTTATCGTCAACCATGTGCGCTAGTTTGATCATGTACATAATCCCGACCGATACACGATTATCAAACGGTTCACCTGTTCGTCCGTCATAAAGAACCGTTTTGGCATCACGAGCCATTCCCGCTTCTTCTAAGATCGCCCATACATCTTCTTCGCGAGCGCCGTCAAATACCGGAGAAGCGACGTGAAGACCGAGTTTTTTCGCTGCCATTCCAAGATGAAGTTCAAGCACCTGTCCGATGTTCATCCGCGACGGAACGCCTAATGGGTTTAACATAATATCAATCGGCGTACCATCCGGTAAGAACGGCATATCTTCTTCGGGAAGGATTCTTGAGATAACCCCCTTGTTGCCGTGACGACCAGCCATTTTATCGCCTTCGGAAATTTTCCGCTTTTGCACGATGTATACACGCACAAGCTGATTCACACCCGGAGGAAGTTCGTCGCCGTCTTCACGGTTAAACACTTTAACGTCCAACACGATTCCGCCGCCACCGTGTGGTACACGAAGCGACGTATCCCGCACTTCACGAGCTTTTTCGCCAAAGATCGCATGCAATAGACGCTCTTCCGCTGTTAGCTCCGTTACTCCCTTTGGCGTTACTTTACCAACAAGTAAATCTCCGTCTTTCACCTCTGCACCAATTCGGACAATTCCTCGTTCGTCTAAATTACGCAGCGCATCTTCTCCAACATTCGGGATATCACGTGTAATTTCTTCTGGTCCAAGTTTTGTGTCGCGCGACTCGGATTCATACTCCTCAATATGAATCGATGTGTAAACATCGTCTTTGACAAGACGCTCGCTCATAATAATGGCATCTTCGTAGTTGTAGCCGTCCCATGTCATGAAGGCAACAAGCACGTTGCGACCGAGCGCAAGTTCACCTTTTTCCATGGAAGGACCGTCCGCAAGAATTTCACCTTTTTCCACGATATCGCCTTTTTTCACAATCGGGCGTTGGTTGTAACATGTTCCTTGGTTGGAACGAACGAATTTGAGAAGGCGGTATTTATCAAGATCGCCTTTTACTTCTTTGCCATCGACTTCAACTAAACGGCGAACCCAAATTTCTTTCGCTTCCACCCGCTCGACAATTCCGCGATGCTTGCAAATGACTGCTGCTCCAGAGTCTTTCGCCGATACATATTCCATTCCAGTTCCGACAATCGGCGCTTCTGGCTGCAATAACGGAACGGCTTGGCGCTGCATGTTCGCTCCCATTAACGCGCGGTTCGAGTCGTCATTTTCTAAGAACGGAATGCACGCAGTCGCTGCCGATACAACTTGTTTTGGCGATACATCCATGTAGTCAACGCGATCACGTTTTACCACAATGTTCTCCCCGCGGAAGCGCGCCACAATATCTTCATCTAAGAATGTACCGTCTTCAGCGATTCTTGCGTTTGCTTGTGCAACAACGTAATTGTCTTCTTCGTCCGCTGTTAAGTAGTCAATGCGGTTCGTAACCTTTCCTGTTTCAGGATCGACACGACGGTACGGCGTTTCAATAAATCCGAATTTATTCACTTTCGCATACGTAGACAGCGAGTTAATTAAACCGATGTTCGGACCCTCTGGCGTTTCAATCGGACACATGCGGCCATAGTGAGAGTAGTGAACGTCACGCACTTCAAATCCAGCACGCTCACGAGTCAAACCGCCTGGCCCTAATGCAGAAAGACGGCGTTTATGCGTCAATTCCGCAAGCGGATTCGTTTGGTCCATAAATTGTGAAAGTTGTGAGCTACCAAAAAATTCTTTAATAGCGGCAATTACCGGGCGAATATTAATGAGTTGCTGCGGCGTAATCGTGTTTGTGTCCTGAATCGACATGCGTTCACGAACTACACGTTCCATGCGAGATAAACCGATTCGGAATTGGTTTTGCAACAATTCCCCAACCGAACGAAGACGCCGGTTTCCTAAATGGTCGATATCATCCGTATCCCCCACTCCGTGAAGAAGGTTAAAAAAGTAGCTGATTGATGCAATGATATCGCTAGGTGTAATATGTTTAACGCCTTCGGCAATGTGTCCGTTGCCAATGACATGAATGATTTGCTCGCCATCCGGATCATTCGGCGAGTAAATTTTAATGGACTGCAATGTAAACTCTTCATCTACCACGCCGCCAGACGGTTTATACGTACGGAACCCGATGCCTTTTTCTAAATAAGGCAAAATTCGATCTAGTGTTCGACGATCAATCACTGTTCCTTTTTCAGCAATAATTTCACCGGTTTCAGGGTGTACGAGCGTTTCTGCAAGGCGTTGGTTGAAAAGTCTATTTTTGATATGAAGCTTTTTATTAATTTTATAACGCCCTACACTTGCTAAGTCATAGCGCTTCGGATCAAAGAAACGAGAAATGAGCAAGTTTTTTGCGTTTTCTACTGTTGGCGGTTCGCCTGGACGTAAGCGTTCGTAAATTTCAAGTAACGCTTTTTCCGTGCTTTCTGTATTGTCTTTTTCAAGCGTATTGCGAAGATATTCATTCTCACCAATTAAATCGATAATCTCTTGATCAGACCCGAATCCGAGAGCGCGCAAAAGCACCGTTACAGGCAATTTGCGAGTACGATCAATACGAACATATACAACATCTTTCGCGTCTGTTTCGTACTCTAACCATGCACCACGGTTCGGAATAACGGTCGCAGAAAAACCACGCTTACCGTTTTTGTCTACTTTTCCGCTATAATATACACTTGGAGAGCGTACAAGCTGAGAAACAATGACACGCTCTGCACCGTTGATGATGAACGTTCCTGTTTCTGTCATGAGAGGAAAATCCCCCATGAAAACATCTTGTTCTTTAACCTCGCCTGTTTCTTTATTGATCAGGCGCACTTTCACACGAAGTGGTGCTGCATATGTCACATCGCGTTCTTTTGATTCTTCCACCGAATATTTCGGCTCCCCTAAACTATAATCGATAAATTCAAGAGAGAGATTTCCGGAAAAATCTTCAATCGGGGAAATTTCTTTGAACATTTCTCTCAGACCCTCGTCAAGAAACCATTGATAAGAGGAAGTCTGAATTTCGATAAGGTTTGGTAACTCTAGCACTTCACTAATACGCGCGTAACTTCTTCGTTGGCGGTGTCGTCCATATTGAACTAGTTGACCTGTCAACTGATTCACCCCTCAAATTCAAACATTGATGAAATAGAAGGCAATCTTCCTTTGAAGGAAGACAATTTTTGCCTTACTATTAGACAAAAGAAAAATGGTTTCTATAATAAGAAAACCACATTTTCACCTATTTATAGATTTTATAATCTTTCCCATTAAAAACAAAATTATACATAACGTACGTTGAATAACTCAATGAGGTTACACATTTGGCATTTTATAATGCTATCATAGGTAAAAAAAACTGTCAATCTTTTTTTGCCTTTATGATATAATATCCTTTTTTCTTTGTGACCACTTCTACTTCGGCAAACAACGACTGCAGTTTTTCAAGCGCGGAAGGGGCGCCTTGTTTCTTTTGAATAACAACCCACAACTCTCCGTTAGGAAGAAGGTGAAGAATACTTTGTTCAAAAATGGAGTACACCACTTTTTTTCCTGCGCGAATAGGTGGATTGGTTAAAATCGCCGCAAACTCTTTATTTTCTACTTGTTCAAATAAATCGCTTTGATACACGGTCGCATTATCAATCTGATTAAGCTGCCGATTTCGACTTGCTAATTCAATCGCCCGCTCATTAATATCGATCATTTCAATTTTACGATCCGGAAAAGATTTCGCTACCGCTAAACCGATCGGACCGTAGCCGCAGCCAACATCTAAAAAATTACCCTCGATCGCCGGCTCCTCAAACGTTTCGATTAATAAACGCGAACCGAAATCCACTTCACGCTTTGAAAAAACACCGCGATCTGTAGTAAATATGAACTCATGTCCCCTTAGTGTATAATTCCATATTTGCGGATTGCTCGAAGAAGAAGGAGTTTGGGAATAATAATGTTCGCTCAATGACATCATCCTTTCTCACTTAATCATCTTTTCCATTTTTCAACAAAACCATCATTATATAAGAAGGCCACGAGTGTTCATTATCCATTATTTTACTTAAAAATACAGGATCATATAGCTGAACACAAGCTTTTCTGCCTCATCCCTCGAACAAGAACGGCAGCGGGCAAATGAAGTTGCCCGCAAAGCGTTCATTGTTCGAGGAGGGCATGCGTATAGCATGCCCAGTCGGCAAGCGATTCGCTTGCCGACTCCGGCAGAAAAGCTAGGAATAGAGCCATCTAAACTTGTTTTTATTGGTTAATCAACACGTCTGATAAGGAGCAAAAAATATTAAAAAGCCCGCTATAATTAGCGAGCTTTTCAATCCGTCTAGGCGAAATTACTTAACTTCTACGCTAGCGCCAGCTTCTTCAAGTTTAGCTTTGATTTCTTCAGCTTCTTCTTTAGAAACGCCTTCTTTAACTGGCTTTGGAGTGTTGTCAACTAAGTCTTTTGCTTCTTTTAAGCCGAGGCCAGTAAGTTCACGCACAACTTTGATAACTTTGATTTTTTGTGCGCCGCCATCTGTAAGGATAACGTCGAATTCTGTTTTTTCAGCAGCAGCTTCGCCACCAGCAGCAGCACCGCCAGCAACTACTACAGGAGCAGCAGCCGTTACACCGAACTCTTCTTCGATTGCTTTTACTAATTCGTTTAATTCTAAAACAGTCATATTTTTAACCGCTTCAATGATTTGTTCTTTAGTCATTGTAATATTCCTCCCTTAGTATCATTTTTCAATGTGATGAAATTAAGACACAAACACTAAATTATGCACCTTGTTCTTCTTTCTTCTCTGCAACTGCTTTTGTAACAAGAGCGAAGTTGCGGATTGGTGCTTGAAGAACGCTAAGCAACATAGAAAGCAAGCCTTCACGAGAAGGAAGATTCGCAAGTGCTTTTACTTCTTCAACAGTAGCAACGTTACCTTCAATGACACCTGCTTTAATCTCTAACGCTTCGTGAGTTTTTGCGAATTCATTTAAGATTTTTGCCGGTGCTACTACATCATCGTTGCTAAACGCGATCGCATTTGGACCAGTAAGAACTTCGTCTAGTCCCTCTAAACCAACTTCTGCAAGGGCACGGCGAGTTAATGTGTTTTTGTACACTTTAAACTCGATGCCTGCTTCACGAAGCTGTTTGCGGAGCTCTGTTACTTCCGCCACGTTTAGGCCGCGATAGTCTACGATGATTGTCGATTTGCTTGCGCGGAACTTATCAGCGATTTCCGCTACAACTTGTTTTTTGAGTTCGATTGCGCTGCTCATCTTTACACCTCCTGTAGATCGTTAAAATCCAACACCACTTATACCGCAAAAAACCTCCATGTCAACGTAGACATGGAGGTATCGATCAAAGTGCCTATACAGTGCACTTTTTATATACACAAACACCTCGGTAGGAAATTAAGCTCTTTAGAGCACCTACTGTCTACGGTACAAATGATATTCGTTTTTTCAGACAACACATATCATACTAAACGATTTTTAAAAAGTCAATGATTTATCGCGCTACAACAAATGTAGAAGGATCAACTTTAATTCCAGGTCCCATTGTTGAAGTAACGGTTACGTTTTTCACGTACGTACCTTTCGCTGCAGCTGGTTTTACCTTTAAGATTGTTTCGTAAATTGTTGTGAAGTTATCGACAAGTTTTTCGTTGTCAAAAGAAATTTTTCCAATTGGAACGTGGATGTTACCTGCTTTGTCCACGCGATACTCCACTTTACCAGCTTTAATTTCTTTTACTGCTCTTGCTACGTCAAATGTAACTGTACCTGTTTTTGGGTTTGGCATTAACCCTTTAGGACCTAAAACACGACCTAATTTACCAACTTCACCCATCATATCAGGAGTTGCGACAATTACATCAAAATCAAACCAACCTTGTTGGATTTTATTGATATAATCTGTATCGCCAACGTAATCCGCTCCTGCAACTTCAGCTTCTTTTGCTTTCTCACCTTTCGCAAATACTAACACGCGTTGTACTTTACCTGTTCCGTGTGGCAATACAACAGCTCCACGGATTTGTTGGTCTGCTTTTTTAGGATCTACTCCTAAACGGAAAGCCACTTCTACCGTTGCATCAAATTTTGCAATGCTCGTTTTCTTTACAAGCTCGATTGCTTCTGTTACAGAATAAGCTTTAAAGCGGTCGACAAGCTTCGCCGCTTCTACGTATTTTTTTCCTCTTTTAGCCATTTTAAATTCCTCCTCATTGTGGTTTTAACGGAATAACCTCCCACGAATAAAGGTTGCGAAAAGGAATGACTCCTTACAGTCGCAACCTTCTTTAGCCAGCTTATGCTACATTAGTCTTCGATCACAATGCCCATGCTGCGGGCCGTACCTTCAACCATGCGCATTGCAGCTTCAATGCTCGCTGCGTTTAAGTCTGGCATCTTCGTTTCAGCAATCTCGCGCACTTTGTCGCGCTTGATCGTCGCTACCTTATTACGGTTTGGTTCACCGGAACCTGACTCAATACCAGCTGCTTTTTTCAATAAAACCGCAGCAGGCGGAGTTTTTGTAATAAATGTAAATGAACGGTCCTCGTATACCGTAATTTCAACAGGAATGATCAAACCTGCTTGGTCAGCTGTACGAGCATTGAATTCTTTACAGAATCCCATGATATTCACACCAGCTTGACCTAACGCTGGACCAACTGGTGGTGCCGGGTTCGCTTTACCTGCAGGGATTTGTAGCTTCACGACTTTAATTACTTTTTTAGCCACGAGACACACCTCCTTAAGTCCGTGATGTGGTATTAGGGATTTTCCCTCCCACTCCATTAGGTTATGAATAATGCCGTTTTGTCCAACATTATTCTTCGCTAAAGTGTTAACCTTACACCCTTTCATCTCCTAATTTAGACATAGGAGAACTCTTTTCTATTCTAAAAGCTCCCTTATACATCTTACGCTTTTGTTAAGACGCATAAGATCATTGCAACTTGAATAGAATTTGTTTATTTATCGATTTATGAACGGTTGAATGATATCAGCCTCTACCACGAGATATACTGACTATAAAATAGTATCACTTTTCCTTTTTGATTGCAAGTTATTTCATAATTATATTTTTTCAATTTGTGAAAAATCAAGTTCGATTGGTGTTTCACGGCCAAACATGCTCACAAGCACCTTTACTTTCCGTCTGTCCGTATCAATTTCTTCAATCGTACCTGTGAAATTCGCGAAAGGACCTTCCTTCACTTGCACGGTTTCTTTCAATTCGTAGTCAAAATCAAGCTCTGTTAGCGACACTCCCATACGTTTTAAAATTAAACGAACCTCTTCTTCAAGCAGAGGAGTTGGCTTCGATCCAGCGCCGCTCGATCCAACAAACCCTGTTACTCCCGGCGTGTTTCGCACCACATACCATGAATCGTCCGTCATCACCATCTCAACTAACACATACCCCGGGAACACTTTTCGTTTCGTCACTTTTTTCTTTCCGTTTTTCATATCTGTTTCTTCTTCTTCCGGAACAATGACACGAAAAATTTTATCTTGCATTCCCATCGATTCTACTCTTTTTTCTAAGTTGGCTTTTACTTTATTTTCATAACCTGAATACGTATGAATCACATACCAGTTCTTCTCCATCGGCTGGGACTTAAACGTCCTTCCCTCCCTAACATTTTATAAACAAAACAAAAACCCGTTTCCGGGCTTTCTAGTGTCTACACTTTATTATCTTTCATTATACCATACGAAAATGGTGGTTATTCAAGCACCAAACGAATTAAAGAAGAAATTCCTAAATCCACGACAGCAAAGAAGACAGTCATAAATGCAACAGTTGCCAATACAGTGATCGTATAGCTCACAAGTTCCTTCCGTTTTGGCCAACTTACTTTTTTCATTTCGCGTGCGACTTCATTAAAAAATTTGACGATATGTTTCATGATCGTAACCTCCAACAACTTCGAGCTGCCTTGACGATAATTCACTATATTACCATATTGTACATTTACTTCGTTTCACGGTGAACCGTATGCTCATTACACATTTTGCAAAATTTCTTGATCTCTAGACGCTCTTGAGCATTGCTGGCGTTTTTCATCGTTGAATAATTACGGTTGTTGCATTTGCTACAGGCTAACACTACTTTTTTGCGCATATATGTTCCACCGTTTCACAAGATGTCTTTAAAAATTTACCATATACGTATTTCTTATGTCAATGACAAATAAGTTTCAGCCTACTCCCATAGTTTTACAAACTAATTTCTCGGTACTCTAAATATCTTTCTAATTTTCGTTTCACTCGTTGCAAAGCATTATCAATCGACTTAACATGACGGTTGAGTTCTTCAGAAATTTCTTGGTATGACCGTCCATCTAAATATAACACAAGAACTTTTCTCTCTAAATCACTCAATAACTCCGCCATTTTTATTTCAATATCATCTACTTTTTCACGATTAATAATTAGCTCTTCCGGATCGGTCGCTTTCGTCCCAGAAATGACATCCATCAATGTCCGTTCTGATTCGTCATCATAAATCGGTTTGTCAAGAGAAACATAAGAATTGAGAGGGATGTGCTTTTGCCTTGTTGCCGTTTTAATTGCAGTGATCATTTGTCGCGTAATGCACAATTCTGCAAAGGCTTTAAAAGAAGTAAGTTTGTCCTCTTTAAAATCACGGATCGCTTTGTATAAACCAATCATTCCTTCTTGAATGATATCTTCGCGGTCTGCCCCTACTAAAAAATAAGACCGTGCTTTCGCCCGCACGAAATTTTGATACTTATGAATCAAAAAATCCAATGCATCGCTATCCCCTTGATGAACGCGTTCAACCAACTCTTCATCTTCAAACTGCTCGAATTTTTTGTCGTTTTTACTTTTGAAGCCCTCGCCCACGCCGATCCCTCCGACCGCACAAATCGATAAAATTATTATACAGTACAAATTTTTACAGCGTCAACCACTCATTTTTCGCCTCTTCGCCATTTTTCAAAAATTCTTGCAATTTCATCAGTCAGAGGAATTTTGGACATCGGTTTTTGTTCATGAATTTTCTCTACTTTTTTTGTAATGCTCTGTTCAATCGCCTCTACTTCCACCAGTAGTTCTCGCGCTGATTTCCGCAAAGCGCCTTGTCCAAAAATCGTCCATTGTTCCGTATAGTCAGACGTAGCGACATATACTTTTGTGCGAACATTGATTAATTGTTTTGCTAATTTTTCAATTCGCTCATCCGCCGTCTCATGCTCCCTTGTAAAAATGACATCCACTTGATGATTCGTATATTTTTTCTCGATTCCTTGTACGAGGTGTGCATCAAAAACGATAATAACTTTATTGCCGGTAAACCCTTGGTAATCGGCCATTTTCGAAATTAATAAGTCCCTTGCTGATGCTAGGTCATGTTCTTTTAGTTTTCGAAGTTCCGGCCAAGCACCGATAATGTTATAACCATCAACAATTAAAATATCCATGGAATTTATTCTCCTAAAGGATACCGTTTACGATACACCTCATACATTAATAGGCTAGCAGCCACCGAAGCATTTAACGAAGTAACATTTCCTCTCATCGGCAAACGAATTAAAAAATCGCATTTCTCTAAAATTAATCTGCCGATCCCTTTTCCTTCGCTTCCGATGACGAGCGCTAGTGGCATCGTTCCATCAAGCTGACGATAATCATCACGAGCTTTTGCATCTGTGCCAACAATCCATACTCCTCGCTCTTTTAATTCATTAATCGTCCTCGCTAAATTGGTAACGCGGGCAACAGCAACATGTTCGATCGCTCCCGTTGAAGCTTTCGCCACCGTTGATGTCAGTCCAACTGAACGACGTTTCGGAATAATGATTCCGTGCACCCCCACTGCATCGGCTGTTCTCATAATCGACCCTAAATTATGCGGGTCTTCTAATTCATCTAACAACAAGAAAAAAGGTTGTTCGGTTCGTTCAGCTGCGCGACGGAATAGTTCATCGACGTCATAATATTGATAAGCCGCAACTTGTGCAACGACTCCTTGATGATTCTCACCCACCATTTGATCGAGCTTCTTTTTTGGTACATATTGCACAAGCACGTTCTTTTGTTTCGCTAGCTGAATAATCAATTGCATCGCTCCCCGCTGCGATCCTTCTGCAATCCAAATTTTATTCACCTCTCGCTCTGACTTTAGCGCTTCTATTACAGGATTCTTTCCGATAATAAGGTCCATTTTTACAACTTCCTTTCTTGGCTTTCAATAACGTCAAACGAATGACATATCAACCTTTCCATTCGTTCTTCATTATTTTCTAAGAAATGATAACCGATAAGCGCTTCAAAAGCAGTGCTATATCGATACGTTTGGACATCAGTATTTTTAGGGATCGTGGCCGATTTAGCGTTTCTTCCGCGGCGTACGATAGCTTGTTCTTCTTCCGTCAATATCGATTGTTCCAATAGCGATAATAAAGCTTTTGCCTGCGCTTTTGCCGAAACATACTGAATGGCTTGTCTATGTAATTGATTCGGTTTGACGTTCCCTTTAGAAAGGAGGCGATGCCGCACATACAATTCGTAGACGGCATCTCCTATATAGGCAAGGGCAAGACCGTTTAATTGTTTCGCATCTTTTACTTCAGGCAAGAAGTTCATCGGATTTTATCCTCTTTTCCATCTTGTTCCTTGCGGTGTGTCTTCTAAAATAATGTTTCTTGCTTTCAATTCATCGCGGATTTGATCTGCTAAAGCAAAATTGCGATTTTTCCGAGCTTCGTTCCGCTTTTGAATAAGCTCCTCAATTTCGTTATCTAACAATAGTTCCGCTTTTAAAGAAATGCCTAATACATCGAGCAATTGTTCAAATTCATGCAAAAAGGCCCGGATCACGTTTTCGGATGTGTTCTTTTCCAACAAATAAACATTCGCTTGTCTGGACAGTTCAAATAACACGGCAATCGCATTGGCTGTATTAAAATCATCATCCATTTCTTTAATAAATGCATCATGGCATTGGTTAATTTTATTCAACCATTGCTCGTCGCCATCCGTTAAATTGGTGCTGCTAGCAAGGCGATGTTTTAAGTTAAAATACGAAGTCTTTAATCGTTCTAACCCGTTTTTTGTGCTCTCCAGTAACTCTTCGCTATAGTTGATCGGATGACGATAATGTACGGAAAGCATAAAAAAACGTAATACTTGTGGATCAGTTTGCTTAATCATATCATGAACAAGCACGAAATTCCCAAGCGATTTGGACATTTTTTCGTTATTAATGTTAATATAGCCATTATGCAACCAATATTTCGCAAATGTTTTCCCTGTCAATGCTTCGGACTGCGCGATTTCGTTTTCATGGTGCGGAAACGTTAGGTCTTGACCGCCCGCATGAATATCAATCGTATCGCCTAAATATTTGCGCGCCATCGCCGAGCATTCGATATGCCAGCCAGGTCTTCCTTTTCCCCAAGGGCTATCCCATGCAATTTCCCCCTCTTTTGCCGCCTTCCATAAAGCAAAATCGAGCGGATCTCGTTTCTTTTCTCCTACCTCAATACGCGCCCCAGCGCGAAGCTCGTCAATCGATTGATGCGACAATTTACCATACTCAGCAAAGTTGCGTGTTTTGTAATACACATCCCCATCTACTTCGTATGCGTATCCTTTTTCAATTAATTTTTCAATGAATTCAATGATGATATCAATATTTTCCGTCACGCGCGGATGGACGTTCGCCTTTTTGCATCCTAATGCTGCGATGTCTGCAAAATACGCTTCAATAAAGCGTTCGGCAATGGTCGGGACGTCTTCTCCTAATTCCCGTGCCGCCTTAATGAGTTTATCATCTACATCGGTAAAATTGGAAACATACTGAACCTCATAGCCGCGGAATTCTAAGTAACGGCGGATCGTATCAAATACAATTGCTGGACGTGCGTTTCCAATATGGATGTAGTTGTACACAGTCGGACCGCATACATACATTTTGACTTTATTAGGCTCAATCGGTTCAAATACTTCCTTTTTTCGCGTCAATGTATTATAAAGCTGAATGCTCATTTTGTGTCTTCCTTTCTTTTAGTTCTTTAATTTCGGTTCGCAATTTTTCAATTTCTTCTTCCAATTCTTTTAGACGGTCTGCGATTGGATCTGGTAAATCGGTATGATTTAAATCTTTTTTCACTTTTACTCCGTTGCGCACAACGACTTTTCCAGGAATACCGACAACCGTTGAGTTCGGCGGCACATCTTTTAATACAACGGAACCTGCCCCGATTTTCGAATTTTCCCCAATCGTAATCGAACCAAGCACTTTCGCGCCTGTCGCGATTAAACAGTTATCTTTAATCGTCGGATGACGCTTCCCTTTTTCTTTCCCCGTTCCTCCTAGCGTCACCCCTTGATATACCGTTACGTTATCACCGATTTCGCACGTCTCTCCAATCACAACTCCCATGCCATGATCGATAAAAAAGCGACGGCCGATTTTAGCGCCAGGATGAATTTCAATTCCTGTGAAAAAGCGGCTAATTTGCGAAATCAATCTGGCAATGAAATAAAATTTTCGTTTATAAAAAGCATGAGCAATACGATGCGCCCAAATTGCATGCAATCCTGAATACGTCAAAATCACTTCCAAATAACTTCTTGCCGCTGGATCCTGCTCAAAAATCACTTCAATATCTTCCTTTAAAGTTTTAAACAATGGTCTCCCCTCCAGTTTTCAAAAATGTAATAACAGGCGTGTTGATGAACCAATAAAAACCAGTTAAGTTGGCTCTATTCCTAGCTTTTCTGCCATACGATTCTGTATTTTTAAGTAAAATACTGGATAATCAACACTCGTGATGTAATAAAAAAACGCCTCTGTGCTTATCACACAGAGACGCTCAAACGCGCGGTTCCACTCTGTTTAGCTAAACAAATGTTTAGCTCACTCGGCTCTTATAACGGAAGAGAATCCGCTCCACTCTACTACAGAACGTCTCTGGTTCGAAAGGAGGCTCTGAGGGGCATTTCAAAAACATTGAACATGAATCACTTCCAGCCAAGGTGACTCTCTCTGTAATGCCAATGTTTTTTACTTCTCCTCATCCACGCTTTAGCCTATTGAACGAATCGCTTTTTCTAGACGGTTGATGACTGTTTCTTTTCCTAGTAATTGAATCGCTATAGGAAGCTCTGGGCCATGAGTTTGTCCAGTTGTCGCTACACGAATCGGCATAAACAATTTCTTTCCTTTTTGTCCCGTTGTCTTTTGCACAGATTTGATCGCCGCTTTAATAGCATCGACAGTAAATGTCTCCAACGGTTTAATTTCTTCTAAAAATGCGCTGAGCACTTCTCGTACTTGCTCTTCTGCAAGCACTTCTTTTGCTTCCTCATTATACTCAATATCTTTCTTAAAGAACAACTCAGACAGTTCGACAATTTCTGCTCCATAACTCATTTGTTCTTGATATAAAGCAATTAAGTTGCGCGCCCACTCCCTTTGCTCGTCGCTCATTTGCTCCGGCAACCGTCCTGCCTTTACTAAATGAGGAAGAGACAATTCGACAAGCCGATCTAAATCGAGTTTCTTAATATATTGATTATTCATCCAGGTCAACTTTTGTTTATCAAACATCGAAGGCGATTTTGATAAGCGAGATACATCAAATATACGAATGAGTTCCTCTTTTGTGAAAATTTCTTCTTCCCCTTCTGGTGACCATCCTAATAAAGCAAAGAAGTTAAACATCGCCTCTGGTAAATATCCGAGTTCTTTATACTGGGATACAAATTGAATAATCGATTCATCACGTTTCGATAATTTTTTTCGGTTTTCATTTACAATCAGCGTCAAATGCGCATATTGAGGCGTTTCCCATCCAAAGTATTCATAAATCATAAGCTGTTTCGGTGTGTTGGATAAATGTTCTTCACCGCGGAACACATGCGTAATTTTCATCAAATGGTCATCAATCACCACAGCGAAATTATACGTCGGAATACCATTGGCTTTTACAATGACCCAATCACCAATATCTTTCGATTCAAACGATACGTGGCCGCGAACCATATCCTCAAATTCATACACTTTTCCTTCAGGCACTTTTACGCGAATCGTATACGGCTTTCCTTCCGCTTCTAGCTGCTTTACTTGCTCTGGAGTCAAGTGGCGGCATTTTCCGCTGTACTGTGGTGCTGCAATCCCTGCGGCCTTTTGCACCTCACGCTCTTGTTCCAATTCTTCCGGCGTACAGAAACATTTATATGCATGTCCCTTTTCTAACAATTCATTCGTATATTGGCGATATATCTCAAGGCGCTCTGTTTGGCGGTAAGGGCCATATCCGCCGTCTTTATCTACCGATTCATCATATTCAATCCCAAGCCATTTCAAATTCTCTAGCTGGGACTGTTCCCCGCCTTCTATATTCCGCTCAATGTCCGTATCTTCAATACGAATGATAAATTTTCCGTTATGATGACGCGCAAATAAATAGTTAAACAGAGCTGTACGCGCGCCGCCAATATGTAAATGGCCGGTCGGACTCGGCGCATAACGCACTCTCACTTCTTGTGGCATGATCAAAGACCTCCATCAACATTAAACTGTGTACTGTTATTTTAACATTATACCGCTGCAAAGTTCAAAATGATTATTGCTTTTGCAATAAAACGACCGCCTGAGCAGCAATTCCCTCTCCGCGTCCCGTAAAACCAAGCTTTTCAGTTGTTGTTGCTTTTACGTTCACTCGAGAGCGCTCTCCTTCTAGTAGCTGAGCAATCCTTTCTTGCATTTTTTCAATATAAGGAGCCATTTTCGGCTTTTGCGCGATGATCGTACAATCTATGTTGACGAGCTTGTACCCTTCTTTTTTGACAAGATTCCATACATGTTGCAAAAGCAAAGCAGAATCGGCATTCTTATATTGCGGATCGGTATCCGGAAAATGTTTGCCGATATCCCCCGCACCAATCGCTCCTAAACAAGCATCCGCAATCGCATGCAATAGCACATCTGCATCGGAATGACCAAGCAGCCCTTTTTCATAAGGTATGTGAACGCCACCAATCATTAAAGGGCGGCCTTCGACTAATTGATGAACATCAAATCCTTGTCCAATTCGAAACATACATTCACCTTTCTTCCTTTACCGATAAAATCGCTTCCGCAAACAATAAATCATCTGGAGTGGTTAATTTAATGTTGCGATAATTTCCTTCGATGACTTTTACTTTCTTTCCAATCCGCTCAACGAGACTCGCATCGTCTGTTCCTACATAACCTTCTTGTCTTGCCCGCTCATGGGCTTCTAAAATGAGCGAAACACGAAAAGCTTGTGGAGTTTGTATAGCCCACAAGCTAGAGCGCTCCACCGTTTCATCGACAAATCCTTGCGAAACTCTTTTGACGGTGTCTTTCATTGGCACAGCAGGCACTGCTGCGCCATGCTCGTTTGCTTCCTTTACAAGTTCATGGATTTTTTCAATCGTAATAAACGGACGAGCCCCATCATGAATAAGGACAAAATCGCTCTCTTTAACCGCTTTAAGTCCATTATAAACGCTATGTTGCCGCTCCGCACCGCCGCTTACGATCGAAAGCACTTTTTTTATTTGGAACTTCTCTAGGAGCTCTTGAAACTGCTCTCGTTCAGCTTCGTTCACAACCATCACAATGCCTTGACACCAATCATCTTGCTCAAACACTTTCAACGTATGGATGATGACAGGCTGATGGCGAAGCTTGATCAATTGTTTGTTGATGCCCGCTTTCATGCGCTTTCCTTGTCCTGCTGCAGGAATGACAACTTGGTATAACATCATTAATTCCCCTAACTATAATGCCTTTTGAAGAAGTTTTAGCTTTGCAAAAATCATTCTCCCTGCTGATGTTTGTAACACGCTCGTGACTAATACGTCAACCCGCTTACCGATATATTCTTTTCCATCTTCTACAACAATCATGGTACCGTCATCTAAATACGCCACACCTTGATTGTGTTCTTTTCCGTCCTTAATAACTTGAACATTCAGTTCTTCTCCCGGAAGAACAACCGGTTTGACCGCATTCGCTAAATCGTTAATATTAAGCACTCGTACATTTTGAAGCTCGCATACTTTATTTAAATTGAAATCGTTCGTCACGACAACCCCTGATGTTAATTTTGCCAATTTCACTAATTTGCTGTCGACTTCTTGAATATCATCAAAATCTCCTTCGTAAATCTCTACTTTCATGTCCAGCTCTTTTTGAATGCGGTTTAAAATATCAAGGCCTCGACGACCGCGGTTTCGTTTTAAAACATCCGAGGAATCGGCAATATGTTGCAACTCCTCTAGCACAAAGCGGGGAATTACAATCGTTCCCTCTAAAAAGCCAGTTTGGCAAATATCAGCGATGCGTCCATCAATAATGACACTTGTATCAAGGATTTTTAAGGAGCGGCTTTTTTGGTTCTCATTCTCTTCTTCTGACCCTTTTTTCTTAGACATACGGTTAGAAATAGAAAATAAATTCATTAACTCATGCCGCTTTTTAAATCCAACTTGAAACCCTAAATAGCCAAGCAAAATCGTTAAAAAAACCGGTAACACTGTATTAACCACTTGAAATTGAAACGCTTTAAGCGGCATAACCACTAAAAAAGCAACGATTAATCCAAAAATCAATCCTAAACTGCCAAATAAAATATCGGTCACAGGCGCTTTCACCAATGACTCTTCCATCCAACGAATCAAATCGACGACATAATCCACTAACCAGAAAGTCATGATAAAGAAAATAAGTGCCCCTACAATCGCCAGCATATATGGATTATTTAAAAACGAAAGATGATCAATATTCAATAGTGAAAATAAATTCGGTAGGAACATAATACCTAACGTGCCTCCAACCACTAAGAAAAATAATTGAACCACTCTTCTTAACATATTTTCACCTCCTCTACTACATTATAAACAGTTTCCAATGTTTGAAACCAATCATAACACAGTTTTTAATCTTTTTAAAAAATTTGATACATATTTGTAAAGTTTCCATCGATTATTTATGTCTTAACGCATATTCAAGCGCTTCTGCAACGTGAGAAACACCGATCACTTCCACTCCTTTTGGGATATTCCATCCCCCAAGATTGTTTTTAGGGATGATCACGCGCTGGAAACCGAGTTTTACTGCTTCTTGCACACGCTGTTCAATGCGGGAAACACGGCGCACTTCCCCTGTTAGTCCTACCTCACCAATGATCACATCAGATGGGTTGGTTGGCTGATCGCGAAAACTAGAAGCAATGCTCACAGCAACCGCCAAATCAATGGCCGGCTCGTCTAATTTGACACCGCCTGCTACTTTTAAATAAGCATCTTGATTTTGCAGAAGCAAGCCGACCCGCTTTTCAAGTACAGCCATCAATAAAGACACGCGGTTATGGTCAATTCCTGTGGCCATTCTTCGAGGGTTCCCGAAACTCGTCGGCGAAATCAACGCTTGAATTTCCACCAATACGGGTCTCGTTCCTTCCATCGAAGCCACAACCGTCGATCCAGCTACTCCACTTGACCGTTCTTCTAGAAACACTTCCGAAGGATTTTCAACTTCCAGTAACCCAGATTCCCTCATTTCGAAAATACCGATCTCATTGGTCGACCCAAATCGATTTTTCTTACATAACCTAATGTTCATTTTTTAAATCTTCACTCATTTTTAGACGATTGACTTAAACAAACAACCAAATGTTGTTAAACAATTAAATGAACGATATGTTAAAAAACAAAAATTTATTACCGTATTATATGTAGTGAAAATCAAGAAATGTGGATGTCTTTTCTAATTATGCAATTGATAACTCAGAGACACAAATTATTGTTTTAGACGATAAACAACCACCACTTTAACCAAGTAATGTTAAATAATTCAACAAACAATCTGATATTTAAATGAACTAACAATAATATTATGAAGAAACACAGGAAAATTATTAAAAACAAAGCAATTTATTACGTAAACCAATTAATAGTTAGACGAACAAAAACACTAAAAAGAATGATACACTCTTCATCACATTGCACAAAATCCTCTTCGCTTTTAAAGATATTTAATACTTCTAAAAAGAGTGAACCCAGTATATACTGTTCCCTTATGTTTGCCAAGGGGCTAAATTAGGACTAGTTATTTACATCAAATAAAGTGCTGTTTTTTTAATTCGCCTCCAATTTCAATATCCCTCCCCAAACAAAGTTTCCATAATGTAGAATTTAATGTTGAAAATTGTTAATTTTTGTTGTTTGATATTAATGTACCTGAAACAACAAATTCACATAAAGAGAGATAGAACTGGGGAGAGGAATGAAATGACAAATACAGCTATATACATCGATTATGACAATGTGTTTATTACACTTGACCGATATTATAAAAAATATGATACCTTAAACATTCAACAGGATTTTATTCAAAAGTTCTTCGCAAAATTTTCTAGCGACAATGTATTACATTCAAGGGCATACTTAAATTTTCATAATATTAGCTTAACGGATGAATTATTTAATGAGTTTAGGAAAAATATGGTTCAGTTATACCACATTCATTCTGGAAACAATACCTCTGATGTTCAGTTAATTATAGATGTAATAAAAAGCCTATATGATCCCAATGTCAAAATTGATAAATATATTATCGTTTCATCAGACAGTGATATGATACCTCTCATTAATGAGTTAAAAATAAATGGAAAAGAATATGAAATTTATTATTTCGCATTCAATACCAACTTAGACTATCAAGACTATTTACAAGACACAAATTCAAAATTTACCACCATTGAAAGCATCCTTGGCTTAGAAGTATATTCAAGAGAAAATGAAAGTAAATTCGATGATACTGAATACCTAAAAGGTATATTGACTTTTATCAATAACTTAATAAACAAAACATATACAACATACTTAAAGGTAGACAATGGTGAAATTATTTCTGCTGGAGCTACACATAAAGGTCTTTTAAGGGATTATCTAGAGCAAAATAATGTCTTTGTTCGAGAAGATTTAAAAAGTGGTTTCGCAATAGATACACTATTTAAAAAAGGTATTCTTTATGAATACGAACTATCTAATGGGTTCAAGGCAATTTTGATAAACGAAACAATTATTAACAGTAAAGGCATTACTTTAAATAACATTAAAAAAGAATCAGATTTTAAATTTCCAATTACCGTTTGACAAAAACTCGTATCAATTATAGAATAATGGCATAAGATATATTAAGCGTTTTATTAACAAAAGTATTATAAGCGATCTTTTTAAAAAATTAATTCAAGCGATTTTTTAGAAAATGTAAGACTAAGCGATGATGAGAAAAAACTCCTTACGGGGAGTTTTTTCTTTTTTATTACCATTCATTTTCTTATTTACTGTAGTTGAGCAATTTCGATAACAATAATTACCATTTAAAAAGAGACAAACAGGGCACCCCTTAGGCGACATGGAGCTGTTTTTTCACAACA
>NZ_JACHEP010000022.1 GCF_014201465.1 Anoxybacteroides tepidamans
AACCAAACAGAAGCAAGCTTCCATTCGGTCCGCTCGACTTGCATGTATTAGGCACGCCGCCAGCGTTCGTCCTGAGCCAGGATCAAACTCTCCATCGAAAGTTTTATTCCATACTCATTATCAACTACTCGTCAAATCGACGAGGACGCTTCGTTTTGTTCAGTTTTCAAAGAACATTTACTTCCACATCGCTCAAGGCGACTTTTTCAATATATCATGTTTTGATTATTTTCGTCAATATATTTTTTTGTTTTTTTGTGTGGTTCGAAGTGACGATTTTTAATTTATCATACTTACAAACAGAAATCAACTATTTTTTACGGCCAATTAATGGCTAACTCCAAAAGTTGTGTAATCTCAAATGACATGACATAAAAGGGTGCACCATTACTTTTGGGCACCCTCTATTTTTTAAAGTTATTTATTACGCATTTGCGGGAATAGTAGTACGTCGCGAATCGATGGAGAGTTTGTTAACAACATAACAAGCCGGTCAATACCGATCCCTAAACCACCGGTTGGCGGCATACCGTATTCTAATGCTTCAATGAAATCTTCATCCATCTCATGTGCTTCGTCATTTCCTTGCTCACGTTCTTTTAATTGCGCCTCAAAACGCTCTCTTTGGTCAATTGGATCGTTCAATTCCGTAAAGGCATTCGCATGCTCACGCCCAACGATAAACAATTCAAAGCGGTCTGTAAAGCGCGGATCTTCCGGATTTTTCTTTGCCAACGGTGAAATTTCAACTGGATGACCGTAAATAAATGTCGGCTGGATAAGTTTGTCTTCGACTTTTTGTTCGAAAAATTCGTTCACAATATGGCCAAATGTCATATGCGGCGCAACTTCTACCCCGTGTTCTTTCGCCAATGCACGAGCTTCTTCGTCACTCATTTGTTCCCAGAAGTCGACCCCTACATACTCGTTAATCGCATCAACCATATGAAGCCGTTTCCACCGCGGCATCAAGTCCACTTCGTGCTCTCCGTATTGGATTTTCGTTGTCCCTAACACCTCTTGAGCAATATGAGCGATCATATTTTCTGTGAGATTCATAATATCTTGATAATCTGCGTATGCCTCATATAGCTCAAGCATCGTGAATTCTGGATTATGGCGCGTAGAAATTCCTTCATTACGGAATACACGGCCAATTTCATATACTTTCTCCAATCCGCCGACAATAAGACGTTTTAAGTGTAATTCGATCGCAATGCGCATGTATAGTGGAATATCTAATGCATTATGATGTGTAATAAACGGGCGTGCTGCCGCTCCTCCAGCAATGGAATGCATCATCGGCGTTTCTACTTCCAAATATCCGTGATTGTCTAAATAACGGCGCATCGATTGGATAATTAAGCTTCGTGTAATAAATGTATTTTTGCTTTCCGGATTCATAATTAAATCTAAATAGCGTTGACGATAACGTTGTTCAACATCTTTTAATCCGTGATATTTTTCTGGAAGAGGACGCAACGCCTTTGTTAAAAGCTCATAGGAAGAGACTTTAACGGACAATTCGCCTACTTTCGTTTTAAAGACCGTACCATGGACACCGATAATATCTCCTAAATCGGAAGTATCAAACAGCTCGTATTGTTCTTCACCGACATCGTCTTTCCGAACATAAATTTGAATTTGCCCTGTTAAATCTTGAATATGGGCAAACCCTGCTTTCCCTTTGCCGCGCTTTGTCATGATGCGGCCAGCAATCGCTACTTGAATTTGCTTTTCTTCCAATTCTTCTTTTGATAACTCTCCATACAAATTAAAGAGCTCTTGCGCTTTATGTGTGCGCTCAAAGCGCTTCCCAAATGGGTCGATGCCTTTTTGTCTTAGTTTGTCTAGTTTTTCTCTGCGAACGCGTAACTGGTCATTTAATTCTTCGTGACTCATAAAATCCACTCCGTTTTCAAATTTTATTAAAAATACTGCCAGCAAAGGCTGGCAGTGAAATAACCATTACATTTACTTCTTTAAAATTACACAGCCTGCGCGTTTTGTTTTGCTTCTACTTCTTCTACAAAGTTCATTAAAAGTGAAACAAGCTCTTCGCGAGTATTGCATTCGTTGATCGCATTGCGCACTTTTGCGTTTCCGCGGATGCCTTTTAAATACCAAGCAGCGTGCTTTCGCATTTCTTTGACCGCAATATGCTCATTTTTCAAAGCAATTAAACGGTCAAGATGCAAAATACAGACATCAATTTTTTCCCGAACAGAAGGCTCCGGAATCAATTCGCCTGTTTCTAAATAGCGAACCGTCCGGTAAATCATCCACGGATTGCCGAGAGCGGCACGGCCAATCATCACACCGTCTACCCCTGTTTCCTCGAGCATTCTCTTTGCATCTTGAGGCGTTTGGACATCTCCATTTCCGATGACCGGGATCTTAACGGCTTCTTTGACTTGTTTAATAACGTTCCAGTCCGCTTTTCCTTCATACATTTGCGCTCTTGTTCTCCCATGGACGGCAACTGCCTTGCCACCCGCACGTTCGACTGCTTGAGCATTTTCGACAGCATAAATATGATGCTCATCCCATCCGATCCGCATTTTTACTGTTACAGGCTTTTCTACTGCATCAACAACCGCGCTAACGACATCGTAAATTTTGTTTGGGTCCAGCAGCCATTTTGCGCCGGCATCACATTTTGTGATTTTCGGAACAGGGCAGCCCATATTAATATCGATAATATCTGCGTTCGTATTTTTATCGACAAATCGCGCCGCTTCAACGAGCGTTCCCTTCTCGCCACCAAAAATTTGCAAGCTTAACGGTTTCTCGCGTTCATCGATATAAAGCATATCTAACGTTTTCTCGTTGTTAAATAAAATTCCCTTGTCACTGACCATTTCTGCGCAAACAAGGCCAGCCCCGAACTCTTTAACAGTCAAGCGAAACGCCGAGTTACATACTCCAGCCATCGGGGCAAGAACAACGCGATTTTTGATTTCAACATTACCAATTTTAAACATCCCCTAACCTCCTTTCTTCACCCGGCGGACAAAGTTCGTCCACTGTTACGTTTAAACACTTTGCTGCCATTTGCAAAAACTGTTCCGTTGGCAACCGATTGCCGCGCTCAATTTCCCCTAAAATGGATACCGATACACCCAAATCTTTCGCAAATCGCTCTTGTGTGTATCCTTTTAATTTTCGAAAAGCGCGAATACGTCTCCCCCACTTTTCTGTTTCCATAGGCGTACCCCTTCTTTGTCCGGTAGTTCATCTATTATTAACGCTATACTGCGTTTCATAGTTGGAATGCGTATATCCGCATTAAGTTCAAACAACGGAACTAATACAAACGCTCTCTCTGTCATTCGTGGATGCGGAATGGTCAGTCGTTCTGTTTCAATATTTTCATGATTATATAATAAAATGTCAAGGTCTAACGTGCGCGGTCCCCATCGTATTCCCCTTTTTCTTCCAAGTTGATGCTCAATTTTTTGCGTCACTTCTAGCAAAGCAAAAGGAGAAAGGGAGGTCCTGATGTGAACGACCATGTTTAAAAATTTATTTTGCTGAACGTAACCGACAGGGGCTGTTTCGTAAATTGAAGACGTTCCGACGACCAAAATTTCCTCATGCTCCGCTAATTTTTTAACTGCCTCGCGCAAATATTGCAGGCGATCGCCGATGTTAGAGCCGAGCGCCATATATACATGATTATCCATTTAACGACCCCTTACTATCTCTACTGCTACAGATTGATAATGCCCTTTGATCGGCGGATTTGGTTTGCTCACTTTCACTGTACATTGCACAACCATTGAGAAAGAAGATAAAATACGATGAGCGATTTGTTCAGCAATCGCTTCAATCAGTGCAAATCGTTTTTCTTCCACAATTTCTCGACAAATTTCGTATAACACGGCATAATTGATTGTATCGTCTAAACAATCGCTTTCTCCTGCTTTTTTCAAGTCTGTTTCAACGATCAAATCCACACAGAAACGTTGCCCAAGTATATGCTCTTCCGGAAGCACTCCGTGATATCCGTAAAACTCCATCCCGTTCACATAAATTTTATCGATGGTCACCGCCCCCTTTACCGAGCATCGCATCCATCATCTTTGCCATTCTGGCCATCGGTAGCACATCATGGACACGAACGATATGAGTCCCTTTTGCAATGCCAAGACAAACGGTCGCTCCTGTTCCTTCCACCCGTTCGTTGACAGGTAAATCGAGAACGTGACCAATAAACGATTTTCGAGATGTCCCTAATAATAGTGGATAGCCTAATTTCACAAACTCGTCTAAATGCCGCATCACCTTTAAATTATGCTCAGCAGTTTTCGCAAAACCGATCCCGGGATCTAAAATAATCTTTTCATCTTTGACCCCTGCTTTTTTCACGATCTCCACACTTTCTAGCAAATCCGAGATCATATCGCGAATTAAATCTTCATAATGAAGGTGATGGCGGTTGTGCATTAAAATAATCGGAACGTTGTAACGAGCCGCTACTTTCGCCATTTTCGAATCCGCTTTTGCTCCCCATACATCGTTGATAATATGGGCACCTGCTTCAATGGCTTGTTTCGCTACTTCCGCCTTATACGTGTCAATGGAAATAGGGACATTCACTTCCGCTGACACTGCTTTTACAACTGGGATCACTCGCCGCAATTCTTCTTCTAGCGATACTTTTTCACCACCCGGCCGCGTCGACTCTCCCCCAATATCAATCACATCCGCTCCTTCTGCTACCAATCTTTTCGCGTGCTCAATGGCACGTTCGACCGCTTGAAATTGCCCACCGTCTGAAAAAGAATCGGGAGTGACATTTAAAATCCCCATAATGATCGTTTTTTGTTCTATATCGAGTGTATAAGGTCCACATTGAATTGCCGTTACCATAGCGTGATATCGGTCCTTTCTATAAGTTCAAGCTCATGCCTTGTCCATAAACTAGACGTGAAACGTTGATAATGTTTCTGTAAAAGTTGTGTCACCAGTCCTCGTTGTCCCGGATAGAGGCGATCGTGGATCTGAGAAACCGGCACAATTTCTTGAATCGAATTTGTTAAAAACACTTCCTCTGCTTTTTCTAATTCATCTAAAGAGTATAACCCTTCCTCATAACGAACTTGCAATACAGAAAGAATGGCAAGCACAAATTGGCGCGTAATCCCATTTAACGCTCCTGTTTCCAAAGCAGGCGTATACACAATGCCGTTTTTTACCCAGAAAATGTTGGATACAATTCCCTCTACAATGACTCCTTTTTCATTTAGGAAAATTCCTTCGATCCGGGGATCACTGCCGATCTCGCGTTTTCCGAGTATATTGTTTAAATAATGATGGGATTTCAGCCGTTTTTCTCCTTCCGGGCTATTTCGTTTCGTCTTTAAAATTGTACAAACCTTTTCCCCTGAGGAAAGCAGAGGAAGAGGCTTCATATATACAATGACCGTTGGAGCAGTATACGGATCTGTTTGCAATCCAATATCGCCAATCCCAGCTGACACATTCAAACGCACATACGCATCTTTCAATTGATTAACTTTTAGCAACTGATCAACAATAGCCATCACTTCATGGCGGTGAAGCGTTAAGCCAATGTTCATGTCCTTCAAACTGTCGTTGAGCCGTTCAAGGTGATCGTCTAATAAAAACGGATGGCCGTTATAGGTGCGAAACGTTTCAAATGCGCCGAGCCCGTACATATAACCGTGATCAAACGGGGAAATGCGCGCCTCTTCTTTTCGAACAATCTCACCGTTTATATATACATACATCGATTATCGAACCCTTTTATACGTTTGAATAAAATTTTTCAATAGTTCCATTCCATGGGCTGTCATAATCGATTCCGGATGAAACTGCACGCCTTCCACCGGAAGCGTTTTATGACGGATGGCCATAATTTCATCGTCTTCTGTCCATGCAGAAATTTCCAAACAATTAGGCAACGTTTCTTTTTTTACAATTAATGAATGATAACGGGTAGCTGTAAATGGAGTAGGGATGCCGGAAAAAATCGTTTTTCCGTCGTGGAAAATTTGCGATGTTTTTCCGTGCATTAACTTTTGCGCGCGAACGACTTCGCCCCCAAACACTTGCGCAATGGATTGATGACCTAGGCAAACGCCAAAAATCGGAATTTTCCCCGCAAAATATTCGATCGCTGACAAGCTGATTCCCGCTTCATTCGGACTGCACGGCCCCGGTGAAATCATCAAAAAATCTGGGCGGAGCGCTTCTATTTCTTCAATCGTTACTTCGTCGTTTCGCTTAACGATCAGCTCTTCGCCTAACTCCCCTAAATATTGCACTAAGTTGTACGTAAACGAATCGTAGTTATCAATCATTAAGATCATCTCTCTCACCTCATCATCAATGGTTACTCTGCTTCACTCATATCTTTTGCTTTCCACAGGGCGATCGCTTTTTTTAAACACTCTTTATATTCGTATTCCGGGCGTGAGTCGATCACAATTCCTGCTCCGGCTTGCACATGCGCCAATCCGTCTTTGGCGATCATCGTCCGAATGGCAATATTCAACTCCATATCTCCGTTAAAGCCAATCCAACCGATCGATCCTGTATAAATGCTGCGTCTTACAGGTTCCAATTCCTCGATAATCTCCATTGTACGCACTTTTGGCGCGCCGGTAATCGTCCCGCCAGGAAACACCGCTTGAATGACATCAAAAGCGTCCTTCCCGTTTTCCAGCTCACCTGATACGTGTGACACAATGTGCATCACATGAGAATACGCTTCAATGGTCATCCACTCATCTACTTTTACTGTACCATATTTGCATACTCTTCCTAAATCATTTCGTTCTAAATCGACAAGCATAAGATGTTCGGCCCGCTCTTTTTCATTCGCGAGCAACTCATTGGCAATTTTTCGATCTTCTTCCGCCGTTTTTCCGCGCGAACGCGTCCCGGCAATCGGCCTTGTGCTCACGTACGGTCCTCGTTTCTTCACGAGCAATTCTGGCGAACCACTCACTACTTGAAAGTCCGGGAAGTGAAGGTATGCCATATACGGAGAAGGGTTTAATAGACGCAGCTTTTCATAAATGTGAAAAGGGTGTGTACGTAACGGTTTTGACTGCCTTACCGATAAGTTTACTTGAAATACGTCGCCTTGGGCGATGTATTGCCGAACCTTTTCGACCGCCTCCATAAACTCTGTTTCCGTCATCGAAACGGATTCATGCTCCGTCGTCGGAATAAACGGCATTGGTTCAATTTCTTCGTTCTTCCTTAACCATAGCGATTCATAGAAAGAGAGGCGTTTTTCTGCTTCTTCCTGTTCCCCTTCCGCATAATGAATCATCAAATGCAATGTCTCTTCTTCATGATCATAAACGAAGACATCATCAAAAATAAAAAAATATAAATCAGGAAGTTCAAGGTCATCTTTTGCCTTTGAAGGTAACCGTTCAATGTAACGGGCACAATCATAGCTAATATAGCCGATCGCCCCGCCTTGAAAATCTGGACCGTCGTAGCAAGACTCCGATCGCCATTGTGCAAACCATTGCTTCATTAAACGCAACGGATTTCCTTGCAACCGGGTTTCTTCGCCTTTATAGCGAATCGACAGCTCCTGTCCCTTCCCTTTCACGATTCCGGCCGGGCGCATTCCGATGATGCTATAACGTCCCGCACGGCCGCTTTCTAACAAAACGTGGTACGGCTCGTTTTGGATGAGCGATTTATATTGTTTAAACCAATCTCGCTGATGATAAGAAACTTTCCGTCCTAATATTTTCCGCAGTCCCATAAGCGGCGGTTACACTCCTTCCTTTGTTGCCACATACAAACACACACTTGTTTTTGCATCTATCGAAAAAGTTTGTGTCCAAACTTAGTTATACATCACCTATTGTACTATAAAAAAATTTCGACAGGGAATACTCCCTGCCGAAATGTTGCTTTCCTTATTCTTCGAATTGATACAAAGCCGTGCTTAAATAGCGTTCGCCGTTACTTGGAATAATCGCCAATACTTTTTTTCCTTTTCCAAGCTGCTTCGCTACTTTTAATGCTGCGTGAATAGCCGCACCAGATGAAATCCCGCCTAAAATTCCTTCTTCCCGCGCAGCGCGACGGGCCGCTGCAAACGCTTCTTCCGTTTTGACGGTAATGACTTCATCGTAAATTTCCGTGTTTAAAATGTCCGGTACAAACCCTGCACCAATTCCTTGAATTTTATGCGGGCCTGGTTTTCCGCCTGATAACACTGGCGAATCAGCTGGTTCGACGGCATAAATTTTAATATTTGGATATGCTTCGCGAAGCACTTCTCCAGCTCCGGTAATTGTTCCACCTGTGCCGATTCCAGCGACAAACGCATCTAATTGATCACCCATTTGCTCGACAATTTCTTTTCCCGTCGTTAAACGGTGAATTTCTGGGTTTGCTTCGTTTTTAAATTGTTGCGGCATAAAGTATCCATGCTCGCTTGCAAGTTCTTCCGCTTTGCCAATTGCCCCGCGCATCCCTTCGCTTCCCGGAGTTAAGACTAATTCTGCACCATAAGCGCGCAATAAATTACGGCGCTCTAAACTCATTGTATCCGGCATAACAAGAATGGCTTTATACCCTTTAGCTGCGGCTACCATCGCCAACCCGATTCCTGTATTGCCGCTCGTTGGCTCAATAATCGTATCGCCCGGTTTCAATTTTCCTTCCTTTTCAGCCGCTTCAATCATCGCAAGTGCAATGCGATCTTTGACGCTGCTTCCTGGATTCATAAATTCTAATTTCACATATACATCTGCGCTGTCTTCATCAACAATGCGATTTAATTTAACTGCTGGAGTATCCCCAATTAATTCAGTAATGGAATTTACTGCACGTGCCATTTTATCCACCCCTAATCCCGAGTAATTTTATCGAATTTGTTTAAAATTTATCAGCTATTTTATCAATTGTCAATTATTTAATTTTTTAATTTTTTTTGACGGTCACTCCGCAAGCCGCTTAAGTTTTTCTAAATCTTCTCTCGTAAAGTGGTACGTTTCGTTGCAAAAATGACACGATGCTTCTGCATATCCTTCTTTCTCAATGATGTCTTGAATTTCTTTCGGCCCTAAACTAATGATCGCATCCGCAATCCGCTCACGCGAACAGCGACATACAAAAGCAACCGGAAGCGTTTCAAGAATTTTGACATTTCCTTTTCCGAGTAACTCTTCTAAAATTTCTTCAGGCATTAACCCTTTTTCAATCATTTTTGAAACCGGAGGAATGGACTTCAGCCGTTGTTCGATTTCATCAATCGTTTTTTCTTCTGTATCAGGCATAAGCTGAAGAATAAATCCTCCAGCGGCGAGAATCGTGCCGTCACGATTAACTAAAACTCCTACTCCGACAGATGAAGGAATTTGCTCAGATGAAACAAAATAGTACGTAAAATCTTCCCCGAGTTCTCCGGATACGAGCGGGACTTGCCCTGTAAAAAAGTCGCGCAGCCCTAAATCTTTCACCACCGTTAGCATGCCGTTTGTCCCGACAGCTCGCGCGACATCTAATTTGCCATGCTGGTTTAATTCAAAATGTACTTGAGGATTCGTCACATATCCTCTTACTTCACCTTTGGCATTACTGTCAACAAGAATGGCACCAATCGGGCCGCCCCCTTCAATTTTAATTGTCAGTTTGCTGTCGCCTTTTAGCATCGCACCCATCATGACACCGGCTGTCATCGCTCGGCCAAGGGCAGCCGATGCAGTCGGCCATGTTTGGTGGCGGCGCTGCGCTTCGCCGACCGTCTCTGTTGTTCGTACAGCATATGCCCTTACTTGACCGTCATACGCTAACGCTTTTACTAAGTAGTCAGACATATTCGCTCACCTTTTCCTATTTTTTGTCTACATTTTTCATATAAAGAAGATGTAATCCTTTTAACGTTAAAAATGGATCGACAATATCAATGACGTTTGATTCGTGTGCAATGAGAGAAGCTAATCCTCCTGTTGCAATCACTTTAGGCGGAATCGTGCTTTTTTCTTTCATTCGCGATACGATTCCTTCGACTTGTCCGACATATCCGTACAATATGCCTGCCTGCATCGCACTTACCGTATTTTTCCCGATAATATCATCCGGACGAGCAATTTCAATGCGCGGCAATTTAGCTGCCCGTGAATATAGCGCTTCGGTCGAAATCGTAATTCCCGGCGCAATCGCTCCCCCCATATATTGTTTATGTTCGTTAATGTAACAATACGTCGTTGCTGTGCCAAAATCGACAATAATAAGCGGGCTTCCGTACAAATGAATGCCTGCAACAGCATTGACAATGCGGTCCGCCCCTACTTCTTTCGGATTATCATATTTAATATTCAGTCCGGTCTTAATCCCAGGTCCGACAATCAATGGCTTAATGTGAAAGTATTTAACGCACATCCGTTCAAGCGCAAACATAATCGGCGGCACAACCGAGGAGATAATGATGCCGTCGATATCGGAAAAGTCAAGGCCAACATGATTGAGAAGCGCTTTAATCGTCATGCCGTATTCATCTTCCGTTTTCCCGCGGCTCGTTTCAATGCGCCAATGATGCTTTAATTCATCGCCTTCATATACCCCTAAAACCGTATTCGTATTGCCGACATCTAACACAAAAATCATCGCTTCATCCCCACTTCTCACAAATTCTTGCTTTTCTCATCATACCATAAGAGTTGCTTTCAACGGTAAAAAAAGATGCCCCTGTAAAAGAGACATCTTATTCTTCTTTCTTTGTGTGGATATTTACTTTTACGTCATCCTGCTTCTCATGATTTCCGTTGCGATTTGGCAAAGTTCCATGTTCGAATAAATGTTTAATTTGCTCTGCATCCAACGTTTCTACTTCTAGCAACGTTTGAGCAATCAGTTCTAATTTGTCGCGATTTTCCGTTAAAATGCGTTTTGCCTTTTCATAACATTCTTTAATGATTCGTTGAATTTCTAAGTCGATCTCGTAAGCGATTTGGTCGCTGTAGTTTTGTTCATTATGCAAATCACGCCCTAAAAACACTTGACCGTGAGACTGGCCAAACTGCATCGGGCCAAGCTTATCGCTCATTCCAAATTCCGTTACCATTCGACGTGCGATGTTCGTTGCACGCTGGAAGTCGTTATGCGCCCCTGTGCTGACTTCATTAAATACGATTTCTTCGGCAACACGACCGCCTAACAAACCAGCAATTTTGTCTAACAGCTCCGGTTTTGTCATAAAATAGCGGTCTTCTTTCGGCAACATCACCGCATAACCGCCCGCTTGACCGCGCGGAACGATCGTCACTTTATGAACCATTTCCGCATCCGCCAGCATCATGCCGATCACCGTATGGCCGGCCTCATGGTACGCGACAATGCGGCGCTCTTTTTCCGAGATGACGCGACTCTTTTTCGCTGGTCCAGCGATGACACGGTCTGTCGCCTCATCAATGTCGCTCATATCAATTTTCTTTTTGTTTTGCCGTGCTGCGACAAGAGCCGCCTCGTTAAGCAAGTTTTCTAAATCTGCTCCAGAGAATCCTGGCGTACGCATCGCAATCGCTTTTAAATCGACCGACTCATCCAACGGTTTATTGCGAGCATGTACCCGAAGTACCGCCTCACGTCCCTTCACGTCTGGACGGTCCACCGTAATTTGACGGTCAAAGCGGCCCGGGCGCAACAATGCAGGGTCTAAAATATCCGGGCGGTTCGTTGCGGCGATAATAATGATGCCTTCATTGCCGCTAAATCCGTCCATTTCCACAAGCAATTGGTTAAGCGTTTGCTCGCGCTCGTCATGACCGCCGCCAAGTCCGGCGCCGCGCTGACGGCCGACAGCGTCAATTTCGTCGATAAAAATGATACAAGGCGCATTCTTTTTCGCTGTTTCAAACAAATCGCGGACGCGCGACGCACCGACACCAACGAACATTTCAACGAAATCCGAACCGCTGATGGAGAAAAACGGTACTCCCGCTTCCCCTGCTACCGCACGTGCTAATAATGTTTTCCCTGTACCAGGAGGTCCGACGAGAAGAACTCCTTTTGGAATGCGGGCACCAAGTTCCACAAATTTTCTTGGGTCTTTTAAAAATTCCACGATTTCAACAAGTTCTTGTTTTTCTTCATCCGCTCCTGCAACGTCGCGAAAGCGAACTTTTTTCTTATCTTCGTTGTAAAGTCTTGCGCGGCTTTTTCCGAAATTCATCACCCGGCTACCGCCGCCTTGCGCTTGATTAAGCAAGAAGAAAAACAAAATGAAAATAATGACAAACGGAATGATGGAAGTGAAGAATGTTACCCAACCGCTCGTTTCGTCTGCCGGCATCACTTCCACTTTCGTCCGTTTCGCGGCCGCATCAATCCGGTTTAAAATCGGATCGCTGTTCATCACATACGTCGAAAAATATTGCCCTTCGGCATATGTTTTCAACTGTCCTCTAATTTCATATACACCGCGTTCCGGTTTCATCGAAAACGATTTGACATCACCGTTTTCAAGGTGAGCGATAAAAGCATCATATGTCATCGGCTCAGTCCGTTGGTTGCTTCCGTTAAAGAAGCTAACAACTCCAATGACAACAAGAAAAATCAATAAATAAAAGATCGTATTACGGAAGATCCGATTCATTTCTTGCCTCCTCCCATATGAAACACACTATAGTCAATAGTATCATAGAAAATCATTCCAATACAACCAATTCACCGCACGGACTGATCGCTTATTTGCTATATATTTCTGGCTTCAACACGCCGATATAAGGAAGGTTTCGATATTTTTCACAATAGTCTAATCCATACCCTACAACAAACTCATCCGGAACAACAAACCCTACATAATTCGCTTCGATATTTGCTTTGCGCCCGGAAGGTTTATCTAAAAGCGTCACAATTTTAATCGACTTTGCTTTTCGGTAGCGAAACAAATCCACTAAATAGCTTAACGTTAAGCCGCTGTCGATAATGTCTTCAACAATTAAAATGTCGCGACCTTCGACAGAAGTGTTTAAATCTTTTAAAATTTTCACTTCTCCTGATGATACGGTCGCATTTCCGTAACTAGATACATCCATAAAATCCATTTCCAAATATGTATCAATATGTTTCAACAGATCGGCCATAAAAAGCATCGCCCCTTTTAATACGCCGACAGCTAGTGGAAAGCGACCTTCATACTCTTCTGTAAGAAGTTTTCCTAATTCTTTTACTTTTTCTTGTATTTGTTCTTGCGTCACTAAAATTTTTTGAATATCTTCATTCATCCCCATTTTCTTTTCCTCCTAGATGTTCATTGCTCTTTATAGTGTAATACAAGATAGCGTGTTTTTGTAACATCAGTTGCTTCAAAAACAGATTTTTTTAGCTTCGGAAGCCATAAAATCCTTCCTTTCCCATCCTCAACCACCGGCCAGCTTTCTCGATCGTACATCGGGATTTTCTTTTCAATAAAAATTTCCTTGATTTTTTTTGTCCCGTTCGTCCCTTTTAATGTCATTCGATCGCCGGCACGTCTCGTTCGCACACGTAATGGAAACGCAATTGCTTCAGGATCAAGGATCAAAACATCATTTCCTTTCGCTTCTTTCGGATAGTGTTCCCGAAATTCGCTAATGATTGCATAGCCGTTTGGAAGATACAACGTTGACGGGATATGCAAATCAAATATATAAGCATCCGTTTTTTTCTCTTGAAATGTAAAATGGCAAACATCGTAAGAACGAATGATTTTTAAGCCCTTTGGAAAATCTAACCTACCTGAAGGGTGGTTATGGTTTAAAAAAGTTAATACATTGCTTATATGTATTGAGGACAAAGAAGAAGGAATCCCGCCATAGAGATAGTTCAATATTAGTTGAATCCCTCTTCTTTGTAAAGGCTTTGGCATCGTTTGAAACGGCTGAATTTGCAATATAATTTCATCAAATCGCTTTTCCACCACCTTATTCATCGCCTCATTCGTTAATTTCTCTAAAAATATCTCATCTTCGAGCAAGGTTTCGCTATAATGCTGAAATCGCTCATGAACGCGCGGATTTTCCTTTTTTAAAAAAGGAAGCAATACGTGGCGAAATCGATTTCTTGTATAATCATCTTTTTCATTGCTTGCATCATAGCGCGGCTCGAGGCCGTGTTCGTTGCAATAAACCTCAATATCATTACGGCTGACGCATAAAAACGGCCGAATGATATATCCAAAATGAAACGGCCGTTTAACCGGAATACCCGCATATCCTTTTCCGCTACTTCCACGAACAAGCCTCATTAAAACCGTTTCAATTTGATCATCCCCGTGATGCGCTAACGCGACATAAGAAGCAAAATATTTTTCCATTACTTCCCGAAAAAAGCGATAACGGCATTCGCGGGCCGCTTCTTGAGCTCCCATCTTCGTTTGGCGTTGAAAAGAAGCGACGTCGATTTGTTTGGCTTCACATATAATACTGAGTTCATCGCAAAAATGTTTCACAAAATTCATATCTTCTTCCGACTGTTTGCCACGAAGCATATGATCGACATGGGCAGCAACCAGTTTTATATTCCATTCATGTTGAATCGTATAAAAAAAATGCAACAAGGCAAGAGAATCCGGTCCGCCTGATACGCCAACAATGACGGTCGAATTCGGCGTAAGCAGCTGATGTTTTTCGATAAATGATCGAACGGTCGAAAGCATACGGCAAAAACCTCTTTACGATCGATTTTCTACACTATTAATCGTATCATTAATAAAGCATTTTCTCAAAAAAGAAGGTTTGTTATTTTAAAGAACTTGTCCATATAAATACAATACATACACAAATAATAGTGTAACAACAATTAATGTCGTTTCTATGATTCCGCTTCTTTTTTTCGTCTTCCGATGATTTTGTTTTTTCGTTGGTGAATGGTTTTCTTTTTGCAGCAGGTCATCATAATGAATCGCGGCAACTAAGTCTCGCTTCATTTCCATCGCTTGCTTATACTTACCGTCAATCGCCTTTATCAATACGTTGCGATATTTTCGCAATGTAGCATCTGCCTGAATTATCATCAATAACTGCTGGCGGGCATTTTCTTTCCGTTCAAATTTTACCTGATAGTAAGCGTGGATCATCATCATCGCAACCGCAAATAAATCGTAAGCAGGATCTGCTTTCCGCGAGCCTAATCCCCAGTATCCCCGATCGTAAAATTCGGTAAACTCTTTAATGGCCCGCCCTTGCAACGTCGTTCCTCCGACATCAAGAAGACGAACCGTTGGCGGCATTCCGGCCACTAATAAATTTTCTGGTTTTAAATCTCCGAACACCCATCCCTCTTGATGAAGTTTATCTAATGCCGATAATAGTTGGAGCATTAAAATAACAATCCATTCTTTCCCTCTCTTTTTAACGAATGTAAAAAATTCCTCTCCTTCTATATATTCCATGATATAAAAAGGGATAAGCCGATTCGTATAAGGATCGAACCAATCATCCACATCTAGCAAAGAAGGTCCAAGGGCAACTCCCTGGACCTTGGAAAAGCGTTTTAATACATTTACCTCTGATGCAATGGATGTACTATTGTCGCTTAACTTAATGGCTACAAGCCCTTTCATGCTTTCGGCTAAGTAAACGACGCCATTTGCTCCGTTGCCGAGCGTTTTCACAATTTTATAAGCATGTTTATGCCATTTCCCGACGATCACCGTTCCGATCGGAAGCTTACATAGATGATTCTTCAAAGTATGATTCATCACTGGCAATCAAGCTCCTTAACGAACGTTTTTTATTAAAATAGCTAACCGCTTCGCGCAACGCAGGTCCTGTTGGCGTAAGCCCTCCCGATGTAAGTTTAGGAAACACGGACGACAGCTGCTCTAGCTTCGGTGTCCAATCAAGCACTTTTTCTACATCTCCGCGTTTCCCCGGAAATACAAAAACAGAAAATTGATTGTCGCCAATTCGGGCATTTAAGCTTAGCGATAAGTCAAAAAGCGCTTCTTTGACGGTCGGAAGCTTTGTTTTCATGCTTCCACTCGTGTCGATTAATATTAAAACCTCCAATTCGACTGTTTCTCCCAATTCGTCGACAATTTCCATCACTTCGCCGCGTTTTTCCGGCGGCAAATCTTCCAATGATACGTTGGAGCCTAAAATTTGTTTTAACTCTTTATTAACAACGCCCTGCAATGTTTGCGTCATCGCTTTGCGCGTCACCATTTGCACCGTTTGTGATAGCTGCTTTGCGTAAACCACTTGGCTTATACCGCCTCCCGCCATTGCGATGCCTTCAACTTCACGCAATCCGTTTTCATCCATCATATCTTGGTCGAGTACGCCGATGACATTAATCGTAATTCCCTGTTCTTTAGCTAGAGCAGCCATGGCGATTGGATCTTCGCCGTGATTTGAACAACCGTCTGTAATTAATAAAATTTGCCGTAACGTTCCTTTTCGCACCTTCCATTCTCCTCCTCAACTGATGTATTACCATCATCGCCGGAATGAAAGGATTTTATACTTTTTATTGTGCCTTTTTTGCATACATATACGCAGGGATGGTAGCCCATTTTGGCGTGTTATGCTTAATTTGCGCTACAACGACAGTCATATCGTCTTCAATTTTTCCAGAACTTGCACGAATCACCTCTTCCATAATTAAATCAGCGACTTCTTGTGGGTTATTCGTTTGTAGTTCTTTAATTTTTCGTTTCATCCATACTTCATGATTTTCTACATGAGAAGGTCCTTCAAACACACCGTCGCTCATCATAATGAGCAAATCTCCGGCCTTTAATTGCTCGTTCACCATTTCGAATTCGATTTCTTTAATAATCCCTATTGGCAAATTGCCCGATTCAATTTTCATCACGTTATTTCCACGTTTAATAAAACTAGGACTCGAACCGATTTTCAAAAATTTTGTAAAAGCGTTTTGCAAGTCGATCATCGCTAAATCTAATGTTGAAAAAATTTCATCAGTTGTTCGCAAAGAAAGGATTGAATTAATCGACTTAATCGCTACCGTTTCATCGATGCCTGTTTGTAAAATTTTTTGCAATAGACGCAACGTTTCATTGCTTTCGTTATGCGCTCTTTCTCCGTTTCCCATGCCATCGCTAATGGCGATCGCATATTTTCCTGTTCCGAGTTCAATCATCGAATAACTATCCCCTGATACAAATCCTCCTCCTTTTGCCGCAAAAGCTACACCGGTTTCAACGACGAACGCTTTCATTGAACCGAACGCCACGCAGCAATATCCATTTGGATATACTGCACATTCCTCCCTTTTGACAACGATCGTTTCGCCTAAAATATCGGAAAGCATCGGGGCAATTAACTTTTCGCACTCCCCGCGCCCTTCGCAATACGGAATGCTCATTTCAATATCAATATTACCTTTTTCTAAACTATAAATATCGACATGGCCAATTTCGATCCCGAAGTCTTGTAAAGCACGGAAAATTTGCTCTTCTTGCAAATAATGATTTTCTCGTTCACGCTGAATTTCTTTCGCAAAGTCTTCCATCACTTGCGAAACACCCATCAATTGTTCGGCAACAAGCTTTCGGCTTTCATGAATTTGTTTTCGCAATTTTTTATTAGCTTGATAATTGGCGACATCTTTTTCCATGATGGAGATGACTTTCTTCCCCTTGACGCAATACCGATTCCATTCGCGCAACAATTGATGGTTTTGCAAAAGCTTCCCTGCATCGACCTCTACCATCATCTGTTTCATATACTCGTAAGTTGTATCAAACTGATGCGACCAGCACTGTTCTTTTTTAAAGCAAGTCTGGCACGTTTTTTCCGTAATATCGCTGAGGAAGTAGTCGATCTCTTTTTCATCGCATTTATAGTTAGAAGAAAATCGATCATTTGAAAAACTGTTGGCTAATGCCTGAAAAACGCGGGAAAATTGGGACACTCGCTGAGCGGTCACATCGCGAATTTTTCGCACATATTGTTGTTGCTCGTTCGTATATTCAACCGTTCCTGGAATATATTTTGCCACTGTTTCTGTCCATGAACGAGGGGTCAGCAAAAACAATGCTGCTGCTAAACAAGACTCGATCATTGTTGGGATTGCATCTGTTTTTCCATTTCCATATAGCCCGATTAGTAAAGTAGCGATTAACAACCCGAAAGCGGCTCCTATTTTCTTTCCTTCTTTTAATAGTCCTCCTAAAAGACCTGCAAACGCTAATAAGCTCATTTGATACAAATTATCGACGTTCGCTAAGCTTAAAATTAACCCTGTCACTACCCCTACTGTCGAACCGACAGTCGTTCCAGCTACAAAAGCAAATACTAACACGAGATAGCGCGACAAAATATGTTCCACTGATAATTGAGATATTTCCCAGCCGATCGTGCCTGTTAACATCGAAGCAAGCAAAATCACAAGTGACACCATTTCTTCGGCCCGCAATGATTGCTTATGTTTTTGCACAGTTAAAAGAGGAATGCTTTGCAGAAAAATGAGGGTGAGAACAAAGCCAAGCCCCGCTTCAATCAAGGTCATTACGCTTTCATACATCGTCGGTGTCCCAGAGAAAAAATATACAATCGCTAATTTTGTGGAAAGCGATAGACAAAATACAACAAAAGGAGCCACTTTTAGCAAATCATCAAAAAATTTTTTTACAAACTGATTTAGCAGCAAGAAGCTAAACATTGCTGCAAAAACGAACAACGCTGTTTCAAACGATATCGTCAGCGATCCTGCGACTAAAGCAATAAAAGCCAATCCGGCCTTATCACGACGCATTGCATAAACAGATACGAAAAACGGCAATGCAAATGGGAGCAGTTTCGATAAAATGAGAGCTCGTCCAAGCAAAAAGCCGATCGCTAATAACATAAATCCCTTATGAATAAACAAATGTGCGAACCTTACTTTTACATGCCTCATCCAGCGCGAGAAAACAGCTTGCGTTTCATTTAATCGCACCTCCGAAATTTGACTCACGATGCGTCTTTCAATTCTTTCCATTTCCGATCCACTCCTTTACTTTTCTATTAACCCTATTATATAGTTCGAATTATCAGAAATTTGTCAAAACAGGAAAGCGATATAAAAAAGTGTTCGACGGATTTCACACTAATCTGTCATAGCCATACAAAATTAAGTTCACTTCGTAAAAGGGAAACAAGGAGAGTAAATCATTGCATAAAATGAAAAAGGGATGTTTCCAGTTAGGAAACATCCTTTTTTAGTGACCCGTACGGGATTCGAACCCGTGTTACCGCCGTGAAAGGGCGGTGTCTTAACCACTTGACCAACGGGCCTTATTAATTATATAGCGGCGGAGGGAATCGAACCCCCGACCTCACGGGTATGAACCGTACGCTCTAGCCAGCTGAGCTACGCCGCCACGCAACGACAATTAGTATATTAATAGTGATTCGCCTTTTTGTCAATATTTTTTGCTCAGACTTTTTGGTTTTTGGTCGATCGATCGCTCCATATCAATCCACAAAATATTCCGAACAGAAAAAGCATCCAACCAATGGATGCTTTTATGCCTTAACTCTTCTCTTACTTATCGTTCAGCAGCAAGTTATCCGCGTCTCGCGCCACGACCTCCCCGTTTCGATTCAGTATGACGTTTAAGAGATGCTAAACGGTCTTCGCTTTCTTTTAAAAAGCGGCTAATTTTTTGTTCAAAGCTTTCTTTTATGGCACGATCGTTTACTTTCGCACGCGGACGCTGTGAAGGCTGTGATTCTTTTGCTTTTTTAATGGATAAGCCAATTTTTCCATCTTTTTCAACATTAATGACCCGCACGTCGACAACATCTCCGACTTTAAGATGATCATGAATGTCTTTGACATAGTTATCGGCTACTTCGCTAATATGCACTAAACCTGTCACGCCTTCTGGCAGCTCCACAAATGCTCCGAATTTTGTAATTCCCGTTACTTTGCCTTGTAACTTGCTGCCTACTTCAATCGACATAAAAAAAGTGCTCCTCCTTAAAAAAATAAAAATCGTTTTCTTTATTATAACGAATGTAAAAAACGAGTGTCAATAAGCCCGACGCCTATGTCGCTAGCAAGTCGGCGATTATTTTTCCGGAACAGTAAAAATAATCTCTCCTTGTTTCGACAAAAAATATTTTTTCCGTGCTAATTCAGCGATATAGTCATCATCGTGCAATTTTTTTATCTCCTCCTCCAATCGTTTTTGCTGTTTTTCTAATGATTCTAACCGCTGTTCCAGTTTCCTTTGATCGCGCATTTTCGCTTCGATGTTCACGGATTGAGAGTGGAGAACGTATAGAAATGCAGCTGATAGCGCCATCAGCAGAACGCTTAAAAAAGTAAAGCGAACCATGACGATGCGCCGTCTTTTCCCAGCTTTCTTTTCTTTTTGTTCAAGCGCCGAAACATACGAAGATTGAAGCTTCGTTACGTTATTTTTATGCAAAGCACTCATTGTGCATACCTCCACTCTTACTTTCGAAATTTCGAACTCCATCTTATGATCATATTCTTCCCTTTTCGTATAACTCCTGCCAGTTGATGAAAAATTTTTGCAAAGGGTTTTCGCCATTTTAGCGGAACGATCATCCAAATCCATTTCCCTAACGTGCAAATAGGCTTCAACAATAAGACGACGCAGCGATAGAGCGTTTTAAGAATCAATACTACAATTTTACATAAAAGTAACAACGTTAGTAGCAGCAAACGAAAAAGCCAGCGAATCGGCTGAATGATCACATAATAACATGTCCTGACAATAAAGCGGTATAACGCCGTAAAAAAGCGAATAGTCAACTCTAGTAGCTTTAAGTACGTGCTGCGAAATAAGCTTTGATAAGCAGCATAGCCACATAAAATTGCTAAAAAAATGTAAAATCGTAACTCTCCCTCGTTAATGAGCAGCAGCACATAAAAAATTATCAAACTTTGGAGAAGCCAAAACAAAATATCGTTGACAAACACAATAAGACGAGCCCGCTTCGACCGTTGTAAAAAGCGGCCGTACGTGTCTAGCGCGGCACCGACCCAACTCCCCATTCCAATCATCGCAAGCATCGTTTGAAGCTGAGTCGTTAAACTCATTTGAACAACTTGCTAAAGAATCCTTTAGCTTTCTCCTGATGATGGTCATCTAAATAGGCAAGGTCAAAAATTTTTCCCTTAATGGAAACGATTCCTTTATCAACATCTAAGTTTTTCATTTGCAAATTTTGCCCGCGGATCGATAAAAACCCCATCACCGTTTCGAGTAAAAATTCTTCGCTATCAAAACTTTCTACTTGCTTGACTCCTGTAATATCTAAAAGACGTCTTCCCCGCATAATGACATCATGCTCTTGGGCCGATCCTTTATTGTTTACGTCATAATGTTGACTCATTATCCCATCCCTCGCATTCATCTCACGGTTTGTACTATATATATGAATGCGAGGGGCATTTTAGAACAAGCTATAGCGATTCGTTTTCGGATACTTCAACGCGCTCTTCTTTTATGATTTCATAAAGTTGGGACGCGTCTTCTTTTTTCGTTGTTTCTTTTAAATCTGTAATTTTGACAGTAACTTTTTTCTGTCCAAACTGAATCGCCACTTCATCGCCTACTTTCACCGTAGAGCTTGCTTTTGCTGTCACGCCATTGATGGCAATACGTCCTTGGTCTGCTACTTCTTTCGCTAACGTCCGGCGTTTAATCAAGCGCGACACTTTTAAAAATTTATCAAGCCGCATAAACAAATACCCCCTACAATCCTTTTTCTTTTGCCTCTTCCCACCATTGATCGAGCTGCTTGAGCGATAGCGACTCCATGCGCAAGCCGTTCTTTTTCACTTGTTCTTCGATGTAAGAAAAACGGCGGTAAAATTTCATATTGGTAGCATGTAGCGCTTCCTCAGGATTGATTTTGTAATAACGTGCGATGTTAACAAGAGCAAACAATACATCACCGAACTCTTCCATCCTTTTTTCAAACTCATGGTCATTTTTCGAAACTTCGCGCTTAAATTCTTTTATTTCCTCTTCTACTTTATCCCACATCTGCTTTACTTCATCCCAGTCAAAACCGACTTTAGCAGCTTTCTCTTGAAATTCATATGCCTTTAATAAATTCGGTAAACTTTTCGTTACTTCATCAAGCAGCGACGAAGCGCGGTCTTGTTTTTCTTTTTCTTTGATGCGTTGCCAATTTTGTACTACTTCGTCTGCATTTTGTACCGTCACATCTCCGAATACGTGCGGATGACGGCGAATCATTTTTTCCGTAATTCCCTTGATGACATCATGGATGGAAAACATTCCTTCATCCTCGCCAATTTGTGCATGCAGCATCACTTGTAACAGCACATCGCCAAGCTCTTCAATCATGCCGTCATCATTTTGTTCATCAATTGCGTCAAAAAGTTCATACGTTTCTTCAAGCAAATATTTTTTCAATGATTCGTGCGTTTGTTTGCGATCCCATGGACAGCCGTTTGGTCCCCGCAATGTCGCAATCACGCGGCGCAATGTTTCAAAACGATGATACAGCATGGCCTCGTCCTTCACAGGCGGCACATAGACGCTTGTTAAGTTATTGAGTGTCGTGACGCGGTCAAGTTCGTACAAAGGAATTTCCACCACTTTTTCTTCTGCACTTCCTGCAGCCGTCACGACATACACCGGATAATCGTCAGGCAGCTGCTCCATCAATGCCAGCTTTACTTCCGAAGCAATAAACGAATCGTACACTTGGCAAAAAACAACATGATGCGTTAATTGCCATTCATCTTCACGGAACGATGTTGCATCAATGAGTTGAAACCCTTCGATAGGGTCAATTCGCAAAGCCGTAAACAACGCATCTAAAAAACTTTGCCCGCCTTCAATGACCACTCGGCATTGCTTTTTCTGCTCGGCTTCTAATAAAAGCTGTACCGTTTTTTCCGCTACGAGAGGATGACCCGGAACTGCATAAAAGACGTTACCCGTTTGTACATATTCCAACAGCACACGGACGATGGCTTCATACACTTCTTCAAACGTTTCATGCTTTTCATAAAGGTCATCAAATGAAGTAAATGAAACCCCTTCTTCCGTTAACGCATTGACAACGGGATGTTCCTTTGTACGCAAAAAAAGAGGCGAAGCCGTTTTTAATCGACGATAAACACCTAGCGGCAATTGGTTAATATCTCCCGCACCTAAGCCGAGAATAAAAATCGTATTCATTGTTCATCACCTATTTTAGAAAGAAGTATACGCAATTTTTCTCCAAATGGAAACAAAGTAACTTCTTGTTGAGAAAAAAGTTTTCCTTTTAACACCATTATAATATAAACACTTCCACCAAGCAGCACTCCAACTAAAGCTTGTCCAGCCGCTCCAAAACGGCTGTCCCCCCACGGCTCTGTCACCCACATGTATAGCTTTAGCGTCACAACCATCATCAATGCCGCTCTAATGAGAGAATATACATATTTTTTTCTCATAAACCGAACGCCCGTCTTTTTTTGCAGCATGAAATACAAAAATAACGACATCACCATATACGAGAGCAAAGTAGCAACCGCTGCTCCAGTAGTCTCAAACATGCGAACAAGCCATAGATTACACAACCATTTACAAACAACGGCGATCGCTACCCCGGTAACTGTTATCCACTCATATCCGATTCCTTGTAAGAGCGCTGAAGTCGTAAGAGCAATCGTTGTAAAAAAAATCGACAGCGCTAAAATCGTTAACTGTAAAGAGCCCGCATCGTTTTCGAATAACATGACATTCGTCGGGCGAATCAAAGACGCTAAACCGAACGAAGCGCCAACGCCAACAACGATTCCAACACGAAGCGATAAATCGGTTTTTTCCAAAATAAACGCTTTATCTCCTCGCTTTTTCGCTCCTGCAATAAGCGGCACGAGCGTTAATGAAAACGAAGTGGCAACAACCGTTCCTAGTTGAATGAGCGGCTGTCCACGGTCGTACATCCCTTTTAACGTTTTGGCCATTTGTTGCTCGATTCCGCTTTTCATTAACAACGACAATAACGACATCGCATCGACAAGCTGCGTAAGCGTAAGAACCATATTGGCAATACAAATCGTCAATCCTTGAACAAACAGATAACGGACAATTTTTTTGGTACTGATCATGGCTTTTGTATACGGTTCTTTTTTCTTTCTTCTCAACCAATAAGCGATTAAAACGAAAAGAGCAGCAAAACCTCCTGTCAGTGAACCAAAAATCGCTCCTGCTCCAGCTTCATAAAGCGTACGTCCGCTTTTAATAAGGATATAGGAAGAGCCTATAATCGTAACGACCCTTACAAACTGTTCCGCGACTTGCGAAACAGCGGTCGGCACCATGTTGTTTTGCCCTTGAAAATAGCCGCGCAATGTTGAAAGAAACGGAAGCAACAAAAAAGAAAACGAAATGATCTGAATAAGCGGGGTCAGCTTTTCATCCCCCATCCATTCGGCAATATAGGCTCCTCCTATATATAACGCACTAAAGCAAAGAAGGCCGATCCCAATTAAAAACCATAACGAAACTTGCAAAATATATGTAATTCCTTGTTCATCTTTTTCTTCGATTCGTTCCGCCACCAATTTAGAAATGACGACTGGATAGCCGTATGTCGCTAAAGCAACGACAATACCGTAAATCGGATATACTTGCTGATAAATATAAAAACCGACATCGCCGACAATGTTTTGATACGGTATGCGATAAAAAGCGCTCAGCACTTTCGTAATGAAAGCAGCGATGGCTAATATGGCTGTCCCGCGCCATATTTTCAACGTTCGCGACTCACCATTAAGAGTCATCGTGTTTCACCTTCCATATTATCAAAACTAACCTTTGCCATTATACCGCAAAAGAAAAAGGCAGCATAGAAGCTACCTTTTAAAAAAAACATATAGACAATTTCATCATAACTTGTTCAACCATATCCAATTGGAAAACATCGCCCCTTAGTCAAAACACGCGGGCGGCCTTTAAGCAAAATAGACCGCTGACGCTTTTCTCTTACTGGCTAGCTCTCTTCTGCTAAACCAGCCTTCGTCGAAGCGGCAAGCGCTTCTCGTCGGAAGAACATTTGGCTTCGAGAGCTGTTCTCGCCGCTGACGCTTTTCTTATTGCTCCATTTGTCGCGCTAAAAAGCTGGCAGCCGTTTCTACTGCTTTATGCTCTACTTCACCAATCGTTTTCTCTTTTGATAAAATGACAACCGCTCCAATTGGATCGCCATTTGCCACAATCGGTCCAATCGTATACGATTTCAATCGTTCTGTATGTCCATCAACCATTTCCACTTCGCTTTCTTCTATGCGAAGCACCGGTTGACGCTCTTCCATCACTTTTTCCACTAAGGAGCTGACGCTTTTATTGAGAAATTCTTTTTTCGAAACACCTGCAACAGCAATAAACGTATCGCGGTCGCAAATTAATACTGGATGCCCTAAACTATCGAACAAAGCTTCGGCATACTCTTTCGCAAAATCACTAAGCTCACTAATTGGCGAATATTTTTTTAAAATGACTTCACCGTCACGATCAACAAATATTTCGAGCGGATCGCCTTCTCGGATGCGCAACGTTCTCCGAATTTCTTTTGGAATGACAACCCTTCCTAAATCATCAATTCGACGAACAATACCAGTTGCTTTCATCTATTGATGCCTCACTTTCATCTAATAATTGAAGAATACACCGATGAATTCTCGTTGAAGAATCCACCATTGTTGAGATTAGTATCCTTCACAATGCAACTTCTATACGTGATGAAAGTGATTTTTTCAATTTTAGATAAAATTCCCCAACATTCATCATCGACATTTTTTTTTAAACATAAACGTCATATGGTTATGCTGTTACAGATTTTTCATTTTTTTTATGCGTCAGTTCTTTTAGCGTTTCATATAAAATGACGAGCCATTCTTGCGGCTTCATTCCTTTTACATAGAGCACGATTTTTAATTTAGCTCCTTCCATACCGAAACCAAATACGCGGCCGTAGCGGTCGCCGATTTGCGATAAACGTTGAATTTGTACTTCCTTCGAAGCTTGTTCGGTAAACAATAAATCGATTTGTTGCTTATGCTGCTTAATCGATTCCACTCCGTTTTGTTTCGCATATACTTTCATCTCGGCAATTTGGAACAGATAATCGACTTCATCCGGATATTCACCGAAACGATCGAGCATTTCCTCGCGAAGTTCTTCGAGTTCTTCCAATGTGCTAATTGCTTTGAAGCGTTTGTACATATCAATTTTTTGCAGACCGTCGGAAATATACGTATCCGGAATGTACGCATCAACTTCAATATCGATTTCCACTTCCATCGGCTTTTCTTCTTGATGAATACCTCTTCGTTTTTCAATCGCTTCTTTTAACATTTGCGAATACAAATCAAAACCAACGGAGTCGATAAATCCGTGCTGTTCCGCTCCTAATATATTACCTGCCCCACGAATCGATAAGTCGCGCATCGCGATTTTAAATCCAGAGCCAAGCTCTGTAAACTCTTTAATCGCTTGCAATCGTTTTTCTGCAACTTCATTTAATACTTTATCCTTTCGATACGTAAAATACGCATAAGCGACGCGATTTGATCGCCCGACACGCCCTCTTAATTGGTATAGCTGGGAAAGGCCCATGCGATCGGCATCGTACACAATCAACGTATTCACATTCGGAATATCGACGCCTGTCTCGATGAGCGTCGTTGTCACGAGCACATCGTATTGTCCTTCTAAAAACGCCAGCATGACAGACTCCAATTCGTTCTCTGTCATTCTTCCGTGGGCATATGTGACGCGCGCATCGGGCACAAGCATCGAGATTTCTTCCGCTTTTACATCGATATCTTCAATGCGGTTATAAATAACAAACACTTGTCCATCTCGCGCAAGTTCCCGCTCAATCGCCTCGCGAACCAATTCTGGCGTATATTCCATGACATACGTTTGCACAGGAAAACGATTTTCCGGCGGTGTCTCAATGATCGATAAATCGCGCACGCCAATCATCGACATATGCAACGTTCTTGGAATCGGTGTTGCCGTTAATGTTAACACATCGATGTTCGCTTTAAGCTGCTTAATTTTTTCTTTATGGCTCACACCAAACCGCTGTTCTTCGTCGATAATCAGCAAACCTAAGTCTTTAAACGTGACGTCTTTCGATAATAATCGGTGCGTGCCGATTACCATGTCGATGGTGCCAGCTTTCAACCCTTTAATCGTTTCCGCCTGCTGTTTTTTCGTGCGGAAACGGTTGAGCAAACCAACATGAATCGGATATCCTTGAAAACGTTCACGGACGGTTTCATAATGTTGTTGCGCCAAGATCGTCGTCGGCACTAAAAACGCGACTTGCTTTCCATCCATAATTGCTTTAAAAGCGGCACGAAGCGCTACTTCCGTTTTTCCGTATCCGACATCGCCGCACAAAAGACGGTCCATCGGTTTTTCGCTTTCCATGTCGCGCTTGATTTCTTCAATGGAACGAAGCTGATCTTCCGTTTCTTGATAAGGAAACGCCGCTTCAAATTCGCGCTGCATTTCCGTATCCGGAGAAAACGCATATCCTTTACTTGCTTCACGCTCCGCATAAAGTTTAATTAAATCTTCGGCAATATCTTGGACGGATGATTCCACTTTTTTCTTGACCTTTTTCCATTCTGTCCCGCCAAGTTTGTAAATTTTCGGCTCTTTTCCTTCCGAACCAACGTATTTTTGCACTTGATCAATTTGATCGACTGGAACGTATAACGTATCGCTTCCTTGATACTGAATATGGATATAGTCTTTATGAATCCCGTTAATTTCTAACGTTTCAATGCCTAAATATTTGCCGATTCCGTGGTTGACGTGTACGACATAATCGCCTACTTGCAATTCTGAATAACTTTTAATCCGTTCCGCGTTCGACAATTTTTGCCTGCGGATCGTTTTTTTCACACGCTTTTTAAATAATTCTTCTTCCGTAACGACCGCTAGTTTCTGCATCGGCAATTCAAAGCCAGTGTTTAAATCTCCTTGAACGAGCTGGCATTTGCCGTGCATGAGCGGCTCCCCTTCAGGCAACGGGGCAACATCGATTTCATAATCTTCTAAAACGGACTGTAGTTTTTTCATTCGTTCCGCGTTCGGGGCTAAAAAAACCACCGCATACTTCGCCTTTTTCCAACGCTCCAATTCCGTATTTAACAAAGGCATTTGTCCGTGGAAATTTTGCATTTGTTTGCAAGAAATACTCACAATATTTTGCGGATGCGTGTGCGGAACATGACGCAAAAACAATGATAAATAAACGCGCGGTTTCTTGCACGTTTGCAACAAGTCTGAAAAAGTGTGGGAAATCGGGATGCCATGAATCATTTTCCCTTCCGACAGTAAGCTTGTATACCATTCCGCCTCTTCTTTATCCAAATTTTCCGACATTTCGTAAAGCCGGCTTACTTCATCCAAAAACAGCAATCCGTTTTCCGGCATATAGTCTAGCAAACTAGCAGGTTCATCATAAAAAAGAGCGGAATATTTATACTGCTGCTCGATTTCTTGCCCTTGTCTTAAGCGCTCTAGTTCAAATGAAATGTGTTCAAGCAATAATTGTTTTGCCTTCTCGTCTTTTAATGTTTTTACACTTTCCGCAAGCCCTTTTTCTATCCGTTCAATGCCTCGTTGCCATGCTTCCCCGTACACAAGCATTTCATCGGCAGGTCCGATCAAAACTCGCTTCACTTCTTCCCGCGAACGCTGGTCATCGATAGTAAACGTTCGAATCGATTCTACTTCCGTATCAAACAGCTCGATTCGATAAGGGAGCTCCGCTGTTAATGGATAAATATCGATAATGCCGCCGCGAATGCTAAATTCTCCTGGAGTCGATACGGCCGGAGTACGCTTATATCCCATTTGCACAAGGCGGTTTTTATAAACGTCAATATCGAATTCTTTTCCTGTTTCAATCGTCAATAAATTTTCTTTCCATAATGACTTCGGAGGCAATAAGCGGCGTATCCCTGCAACCGGAGCGATGACGATTCCCTTTTTTTGTTTTGTCCAGTAGTTCATCACTTCCAGCCGTTGAGCTTTTAATTCAGGGCTAGCGATCGCCATTTCTGCGGCAATCATTTCATTGACGGGATACAGAAACACTTCTTCTGCGCCTAATAATTGTATAAGATCATCATATATTTTTTGCGCTTGAAACAAATTATGAGCAACGACAAGAAGCGGCCTGCCGGTTTCTTTATAAATGGACGATAAAAATACGGACCGCGCTGAGCCGGATAACCCGGTAACAAGCTGCTCTTTTAGTCCTGCCTCAATTCCTTTTATAATGGATTGGACATCTTGATTTTCTACAAAATAATGATGCAATGCACGCACCTAATTCCCCTCCTCTCATGGCGATAAATACAAAAATGCTTTGGTACGCCCAAAGCTCCCCTATTGTATAAATTTTTCGTATTGATACAATTCTGGATTTCTTTCAAGCGCTTCGTGACAATCTTCGCAAATCGTTTTCACATGAATCTCTCCATTTGGAAGATAAGAAATCATAGCTAAGCGTTCTTTTTCCGTTAAATGATGAAATCCTAACTGTTCGCTATATAACGGAACGCGATCAATCATCCCCACTTTTACTCCGCAATGCCGGCAATAATAATGCAATGCCATGTCCTCAACCTCCTAATGGTCTTTCACATATGCTTATTTTTTACCATTTAGGAGGAATTTATTCATGAATTATACTCGTTCATCACTTGTAAAAATGGAGACGTAACGAATTTTTCACAAGCATCTGTCGCACGCATAATGGCTTGTTGGATATCATGTTCTTCTTCTTTCGTAAATCTTCCTAATACATAATCCGTTACTTTTTGTCCGTTTTGCGGACGCCCAATGCCGAGGCGAATTCGCTTAAATTGATCGGTATCCAAGTGCTGAATGAGCGATTTTATTCCGTTATGGCCGCCGGCGCTTCCTTTCATGCGCAAACGGATTTTTCCAACAGGAAGATCTAAATCATCGTAAATGACAACTACATCATCTATATCAATCTTATAATAATCGATGAGCGGGCGCACACATTCCCCTGATAAATTCATATATGTTAAAGGTTTACATAATATAACTTTTTCTCCGGAAATTATGTGAGATGCAAAAAGTCCATTAAACTTTGCTTGATTGTACGAAAGATTCCATCGTTTTGCAAGTTCGTCGATGACCATAAACCCGACATTATGTCTCGTTTGTTCATATTCTTTTCCTGGGTTTCCTAGGCCGACAAATAGTTTCAACGGTTTGTCTCCTCTCTATTTTCATACTGGAACAGCGTTCAATTCGTTTTAAACGAATCGGCAAAAATCAGGTGTGTTGATTAACCAATAAAAAACAGGTGACATCGCTCTATTCCTAGCTTTTCTGCCGTAGTCGGCTAAGCTCAGCTTGCCGACTGGGCATGCTGTACGCATGCTCTCCTCGAACAATGAACGCTTTGCGGGCAAATGACATTTGCCCGCCGGCATTCTTGTTCGAGGGCAGAGGCAGAAAAGCTTGTGTTCAGCAATATGATTCTGTGTTTTTTAGTAAAATAATGGATAATCAACATTCGTGGGCAAAAATTTAATAAATCGTGTACAAAAGACGTAACCAAATGGCGGTTACGTCTATCTTCATGTCTCTCGGGTTGTTTCTCTGCCTTCTTCAGATTCAGGACGTCCAAGTTGTTGCTGTTCACCGCTATGAATTTCTTCTTCTTGCTTCGGTGGCAAAATCGAGGCGATCACTTCCGTCGGTTCATGGTTGATTTCGTATTTCCCGCCAGTGTTGAGATCACCGACCGTAAACGTGTCACCGACTTGCAGATGGGAAATATCCACTTCAATGGAAGGCGGAATATTGGCCGGCAATGCGCGAATCGACAGCTGATGCAACGACTGTTGCAATACGCCACCATCTTTGACGCCGGCTGCCTCCCCGATTAAATGAACGTTCACATCAATATCCACTTCTGTTGACATATCCACCGCTTGAAAATCGACATGAATAATTTCGCTGCGAATCGGATCTTTTTGAATATCGCGAAGCAGCGCCGAATGACTTTCCCCGTTTACTTTGAGCGTAATCAAACTATTGCGTCCTGCTTCACGAATCGTTTTAATAAAATGAGCGGCATCTACAAAAATCGCCTTATTTTTCACATTTTTCCCATAAAGCACACCCGGAATATTCCCTTGCAATCGAATGTCTCGAAGAGAGGAGTGCTTCTCTTCTGTTCGTTCTTTTGCTTCTAACACAGCCATGAATGATCATCCTCCTGTTTTAGAATCTACGGATTACTTTGTCCTAAAACAAGAAGATTTAAACATCGTCGATTAATCAAATAAAGCACTAATGGATTGTTTTTCATAAACACGAATAATCGCTTCCGCAATCAAAGGAGCCACTGATAACTCTACAATTTTATCAATTTTCTTCTCTTCTGGAAGCGCAATGGAGTTCGTTATAACCAATTCTTTAATTTTAGAATTTTGAATCCGTTCAATCGCTGGCCCTGATAAAACCGGATGTGTACAACATGCATACACCTCAGCTGCTCCGTTTTCCACTAACGCATTAGCCGCCAATGTAATCGTTCCTGCTGTATCGATAATATCATCAATTAGAATAGCAGTTTTTCCTTCTACTTGTCCAACGATGTTCATCACTTCTGCGACGTTTGGCTTCGGACGACGTTTATCAATAATCGCAATTGGAGCTTTTAAACGATCCGCTAGTCTCCGCGTACGTGTCACTCCGCCATGATCCGGAGATACGATCACAATATCTTGAAGGTTTTTGTTTTTAAAATAATCTGCTAAAATTGGCACACCCATTAAATGGTCGATTGGAATATCAAAAAATCCTTGAATTTGCGGTGCATGTAAGTCAAGGGTGATCACACGGGAAGCACCCGCTGTTTCTAAAAGATTAGCTACTAATTTTGCGGTGATCGGTTCGCGAGAGCGCGCTTTGCGATCTTGTCGAGCATAGCCGTAATAAGGCATAACGATATTAATCGTTTTCGCAGAGGCACGCTTCAACGCATCAATCATAATCAAAAGTTCCATTAAATGCTCGTTCACAGGATCGCTTGTCGATTGAATGACAAATACATCCCCACCACGAATGCTCTCTTCAATATTAATTTGAATTTCCCCATCGCTAAATCGAGATACCGAACATTTTCCTAGCTGCACACCAATAACTTGGGCGATTTCTTCCGCTAATTTGATATTAGAATTCAATGCAAACAACTTCAAACTCGAATCAACATACTGAGACATGATAAACCTCCATTAGGATTTTTTCTTAGCGTTAAGGCGATCGACATAATTTTCTTTATTCACTTGACGGGCGCGGGCAATCGATAAAGCATTCCCGGGAACATCATCGGTAATCGTAGAACCTGCTGCTACATAGGCACCTTTTCCAATCGTCACAGGGGCGATTAAATTCGCATTGCAACCGATAAATGCACCATCTTCAATTTTTGTTAAATACTTATGTTTTCCGTCATAATTTACCGTAATCGAACCGCAGCCTAAATTCACGTCTGCTCCTACTTCTGCATCGCCGATGTAGCTTAAATGCGACGCTTTGCTTCCTTTTCCGAACGTTGATTTTTTTATTTCCACAAAGTTTCCGATCCGAACTTCATCATCAATTTTTGAAGATGGCCGAATATGAGCAAATGGTCCGATCGTTACATTATGGCCAATTTCGCTATCGTGGGCAACTGAATGCCGAATCGTTGTACCGTTTCCAATCGAGCAGTTTTTAATTTCCGAATGAGGGCCGATGATGCATTCTTCACCGATTACCGTTTTCCCTTCAATAACGGTGCCAGGATAGATCACGGTGTCACGTCCAATTTCTGCTTCTGGTGATATATACGTATGCTCCGGATCGATAATCGTCACACCATTTATCATATGTTGACGGTTAATTCGTTCGCGCATCATTTTTTCGGCTTGCGAAAGAGCGACGCGATCATTCACTCCGATTGTTTCTTCAAATGAAGGAGCTTGGTAGGCAGAAACGATTTCCCCTTTAGCCTTTAAAATTTCAATTACATCTGTTAAGTAATATTCTTTTTGGGCGTTATCATTTGATACTTTTGTAAGCGCTTCAAACAAAGATTGATTATCGAAGCAATATGTTCCCGTATTAACTTCCTTGATCGCCCGTTCCTCTTCTGTTGCATCTTTATGTTCGACAATTTTTTCTACATGCCCATTATTATTTCGAATGATGCGTCCATATCCGGTAGGGTTTTCTGCGATGGCTGTTAAAATAGTAGCTTTGGCGCAAGTAGCAAGATGGTGTTCTAACAACGCTTTCATCGTTTCAGCAGTGATAAGCGGGGTATCTCCACAAACGACAAGCGTCAATCCTTCTTTATCTTGCAAATAAGGAGCAGCTTGCATTACCGCATGAGCCGTTCCTAACTGTTCCTCTTGGAGAGCAAATTCGCTTTTATCACCAATTTGCGCTTTTACTTGTTCTGCGCCAAATCCAACAACTGTAATCAGCTTTTCAAGACGAAGCTGCGACACTTGATCTACTACATGCTGAACCATTGGCTTGCCGCAAACAGGATGCAACACTTTATATAGTTTCGACTTCATTCGTGTTCCCTGTCCCGCTGCCAATATTACCGCATATCGTTTTACCATAAACAAGGCCTCCAATTACCTTTTTATCCATATTGAATATATCTCAATTAGCTATGTATTTCAAGGAAACATTCTGTTTTACCAAAAAAATCAAAAAAGCCTGTCCGATCGGAACAGGCTTTTTCTATTTAGGAAGCACCGGCTTCTTCAAGTTCTTCTTCAAGTTCACCTAAACGGTGATACTCGGCTAATACGGCCTCTTGAATTTTCCCGCGGGTTGTGGAATTGATTGGATGCGCAATGTCACGAAATTCCCCGTCAGGAGTACGCTTGCTTGGCATAGCGACAAACAAGCCGTTATTGCCGTCGATTACGCGGATATCATGTACGACGAATTCATTGTCCAACGTAATAGAGGCAATCGCTCTCATGCGTCCTTCGGTATTCACGCGGCGTAATCTTACGTCAGTTACTTCCATTCTGCTCACCACCTTTTCCCTATATCAGAACTTGGTTAATTTTATTCCACATTTCTCCCGTATCTCCTTCTTTTTTCTCTAAATTTTTTTATAAAAAATAGCTAAAATGACCTGTTTTTGTCAAAATATCAAAAGAAAGCGGGGAAATAAAGGTGGGGAACGTCTCATCGCATCAGGCGTGTTGATTAACCATTAAAAACCGGTTGACCTCGCTCTATTCCTAGCTTTTCTGCCGTAGTCGGCTAAGCTCAGCTTACCGGACTGGGCATGCTGTACGCATGCCCTCCTCGAACAATGAACGCTTTGCGGGCAAATGACATTTACCCGCCGGCGTTCTTGTTCGAACGAAGAGGCAGAAAAGCTTGTGTTCAGCTATATAATTCTGTGTTTTTAGTAAAATAATGGATAATCAATACTTGTGTCATCCCTTGAATTATTTGACTAACGCAACGACTTCGATTTCAACGAGCGCATCTTTCGGCAATTTAGCAACTGCTACACAAGAGCGCGCTGGTTTATGTTCGCTAAAATATTGTCCGTACACTTCGTTCATTGCCGCAAAATCATCCATACTTTTTAAAAACACAGTCGTTTTAACAACCGTGTCAAGCGATGCGCCTGCCGCTTCAAGAACGGCTTGTAAATTTTTAAATACTTGATGTGTTTGCTCTTTCACATCCCCTTGAACCATTTCTCCTTCCGGCGTTAAAGCAATTTGTCCAGAGCTGTAAAACATGTTGTTGACAATCATCCCTTGAGAATAAGGTCCAATAGCCTGTGGTGCTTTTGTTGTTTCTACTTTTTTCATCACTTGCAATCTCCTTTCATTTGCTCGATAAAGTTCATATAGTTTCCTTCTTTTACGGTAATTTGTTTCTCTTTTATATTAACAGAAGAGAGCTTCACTAAGGAAATATATTCATCGACAAGACGTTCGCTCGGTTCTTCTGATTCAACGAAAACGCCAATGCCAGCTAATTGGGCGTTGAATTCGTTCAGCAAGCTAATCATCCCATTAATCGTTCCACCCGCTTTCATAAAATCGTCAACGATCAAAACGTTCGTCCCTTCTGCTAAACTGCGCTTCGCCAATACCATCGTTTGAATGCGTCTCGAAGAACCTGAAACATAGTTAATGCTCACCATCGATCCTTCTGTTACTTTATTATCATGGCGTACGATGACAACGGGTACGTTTAAGAAATGAGCGACGGCATAAGCTAACGGAATTCCTTTTGTTGCGATCGTCATAACAACATCAATTGTTCGATCTGCAAAAAGGGAGGCGTATAATCGTCCAATTTTGTTCACGATCCGGGGATCGCCGAGAATATCCGTCATATATAAATACCCGCCCGGCAATAATCGATCTGGATTAGCTAACTGTTCACGTAAATAACCGACCGTCGCTTTTGCTTCATCAGCAGAAATTTTAGGAATGTATTGAACACCGCCCGCCGCGCCTGAAATCGTTTTTAACGTTCCGATTCCTTGTTGCTCGAACGTTTGCTTAATAATGGCTAAGTCTTCGCTAATCGAAGACTTGGCCGATTGATAACGTTCCGCAAAAAACGTAAGCGGCACTAACTGGTGCGGATGTTCTAGGAGATAGTGCGTCATATCCACTAAGCGGCTGCTGCGCCTTAATTTCATAAATCCACCTCCCGAAAACCGAATATTTTAAGGTAAATATAACATTAATATACGTGTTTAATCAAGGAAATTCCGTTCCCCTAACAACCGTACTGCGAACACTTGGTCGCAAAACCCGCGCAATCCATTATAAATTCGCTGCAAGCGCGAATCATATTGAACTAAGCCGAAAACCGTCGGTCCGCTCCCGCTCATTAATACCGCATCCGCCCCAAAACGCTTCATTTGCTCTTTAATATGCGCTACTTCGGGATACATCTTCAACGTCACATCTTCCAATACATTCCCAACAAGCGAGCAAATTCTCTCATAATCCCGATCTTTAATGGCTTGTGCCATTCCATCGACATCAGGATGCGTAACCGCATTGAGATTTAAGTTCCGATACACTTCCGCCGTGGAAACTCCGATCGTCGGTTTCGCTAAAATCACCCAACACGGCGGCGGAGCCGGGATATGTTCAATTTTGTCTCCGCGCCCTGTGGCAATGGCTGTTCCTCCATAGACACAAAAAGAAACATCCGATCCAATTTTCGCACCAAGTTCAGCTAACTCATCTAAAGTAAGCCCTAACTTCCAAAGTTTGTTTAAGCCTCGCAACGTGGCAGCGGCATCACTGCTCCCCCCTGCTAATCCGGCGGCTACGGGAATTGTTTTCGCAATGGATATCGCTACTCCTTTACGAATCCCGAACGTTTCCTTCAACAATTTCGCTGCTTGATATGCCAAATTGCGATGATCGTCCGGAACAAACCGGTTATGTGACACAATTTGGATCGTATCACTTACAAGCGAGGCTAACTCGATCCGGTCAGCCAGATCAATCGTCGTCATCACCATTTTGACTTCGTGATACCCATCTGGCCGCTTATGTAATACGTCTAATGACAAATTGATTTTTGCCGGAGCCTTTACCAATAGTCTCAAACTTTCCACCTACTTTAACGACTTCAAAGCTTATACGAACATTTTACCACAAAACACCGCCGATCATTATGCAATATTTCAATATCCATATTATATGAAAAACGGAGAGGATCGAATTTCATTGCTTTCTTAATTTCTTGTCAAACGAAAAACCGAAGCTATAAAGCTTCGGCTGTCGCGGTTCTCCTTTTTCGCTTCCTTGAGTTACTTCGTTTTTTCAGCTAAATGCTGTTCAGCTTTTTGTATCGCCAATTTCACCATATTTCCCGCATCTTTAGCGCGAATGGCGCCCCAGCCTTCTTTTTGAACAACATCGTAAAAGCCTAATTCTTTTGCTAATTCCTCTTTAAAACGTTGCGACATTATTCCTCGGCGTCGACCCAAACGTAAGCAGCTCCTTTCAAACACCGCGACAATTTTATTATTTTAAAACAAAGGCATCTTTATGTTAAAAAACAAAATAAAAAGCAGCAAACAAATGTCTACTGCCTGCCCATTACCATATGATCGTCGTCTAAAAACGTTAATTTGACCGTTTCCGTTAGTACATCGGCATAGCTATAAGATACGCGCTCAAACGCATTTTCCGTTTGATCGAGCGCAATGACAAACACAGATGGATACGTTTCCGCTAAGACCCCACAACGTTCGATCGTTTTTCTTCTCCCGCCATTTGCTTTTAATGTCAAGCGTTTGCCGATATTGGAATCTAATGCCTTTTTAATATCGGATAAAGTTTTTGCCATTCGCTCTCCACCTCACTGTTTATAATTATAACAAATTGTAACGGAAAAATCAAAATAAAGATTATACCAACGCTTTTTTATTTGTGTCAATGTGTATTTTTCTACATTTTTCTCATTTCCATATATAGTGTATACTCCGGCATGAAAAATTATGTATAAAATAGAAAAGATCGCCCGACTATCTTTCGTCGTAGCAACCTTCCTAATCAGTTCCTTGAATTAAACGAAATGGCATTCCTGTGCGCAGCACCCCTTTTGTTTCCACGCCTCCAAGCCCTTTTTCACCTGTTAACGTATTGCGTAGCACATCCCAAACATGGACCGTTTCAATAAAAGGAGTAAAACTAATCCGCGACACAATATAAACTGGGTCAAGAGCATGAATATTTACACGAGCAGGAGAGCTTGCAAAGTTTGCACCAGAGCGAATGAGCGACTCAAAATGCGATTGACAAGCCCCCGCAAAAATGACAAGCTGATCGAGGTGAGGAATTTTTTTTCGCGCCTCTTTCACCGTTTGTACAAAATATTTCGAATGACGATATGCTTTTAAATCCGTTATTTTCCCTTTCGATTTCGAATAAGAATCATGGCCTGTAATAACTAAAATATCAGGACGAATTTGTTCAAGAAGTCCGCCTACTTTTTCCGGCATTTCTTTTTCATCGCAATACACTCCGTAAACAGGAACGCCGATTCGTTCGTATAAATCTAAACATTTTCTCAAATATAATGGGTCACCATCCAAATGAAGGACGCGCCCAGGAATTTGAAAAAAATCTTTGTCTGCTTGATACCCTCCCGTCGCTCGATATTCCGTCTTTTGTTTTAACAAATGGTAATCTTGACGAAACAATTTAAACGATTGCTCGATTAATTCTTTTTCCTTTTCTTCTCGAAGCTGCCGCTCTCTTTCATCCACGATCAGCAAGTCATCAAACGGAGCATCGGCCATTAACCGTACATCCTCCCCGTAAAGAATCGCCTCCTTTTCCCCGTTTTTCTCTTTAATATCGACTACACGAAACAATAAATCACATTCGTATGACTTCCTTGCTACTATATGTCCGACTTTAATCTCCATCATTTGTTCCCTCCAAAATCAACACGATTTATTAAGTACAATATGCATGCGCACAAAAGAAGTGAAGAAAAAAGAAAAAGACCTAAAAACTAGGCCTTTTCGTTAAATACGTCCATTAACCGGTTGCTCAGTGCAGCAAATTCCGCAAGCGTCAACGTCTCCCCTCGCCGCCGCGGGTCAAGCTGAAGCTCCGCTAATACGCGCTCGATCGTTTCTTTTCGTTGCTTGCCATTTGGCAATTGGCTCGTTAAATTATTTAAAATCGTTTTGCGACGCTGGCTAAAACTTGCCCGCACGACTTGAAAGAAAAACGATTCATCGACCACATCAGCGGCTGGTTTTTCCCGCTTCGTCAACCGAATCACAGCCGAATCGACATTCGGTTGCGGCATAAAAACGGTTCGCGGAACGGTCATGACTGTTTCCGCCTCAGTATAATATTGAATCGCAATCGATAAAGAGCCGTAATCTTTCGTACCCGGCTGTGCCGAAATGCGATCCGCCACTTCTTTCTGCAACATCACTACGATGCCGCGAATCGGCAAATGATCTTCCAACAGTTTCATAATAATCGGTGTCGTGACGTAATACGGCAAATTGGCTACAACCATTATATCGCTTACTTCCGGCAATTCCTTATCAATAACACGTTGAATGTCGGCTTTCAACACATCTTGATGAATAATCCGAACGTTCGCATACGGGGAAAGAGTGTCTGCTAAAATAGGCAAAAGACGCTGATCAATTTCAAACGCCACTACCTTTTTGGCACGGCGGGCCAGCTGCTCGGTGAGCGCACCGATGCCGGGACCGATTTCGATGACGCCAGTATCATTGGAAAGCTCGGCAAAATCGACAATTCGCCGCAAAATGTTTGTATCAATTAAAAAATTTTGACCTAAACTTTTTTTAAATGAAAACCCATATTTCTCTAAAATTTCTCTTGTCCGCCCCGGTGTTGCAATATCTTTAGTCATTTCCTTTCTCCTCCTGAAGCACTTGCTGCAACGCATCATGAAAAGCTGCTTTCGAAATGCGAAACATTTGTAACCGCTTATGCAGCTGTTTGCCATTTGTATAACCGATTTTCAACAGTTGACCTAACCGTTGTCGCCGCGCTTTCGCTAAGGCACCACCGATCAAGCCAGCCGCGATCAAATCATCTAACGTAATCTCCTCTTTCCACTCGGTTACTTCTTCGTATACGTGCTCAAGCGCTTGACGAATCGCTTCAACCGAAGCATACTCCACCCCGACGCCTTTTCCTTTTTTGGAAAGGGCCAACTGTTTCGGCAAAAACGCATGTTTGCAACCAGGGACATGTTCGGCGATCGTTTTCCGAATTTTTTCTCCTGGAAAATCAGGGTCCGTCAAAATAATGACGCCTCGCGTTTCTTTCGCAAGCTTAATCCGTTCAATCGTTTCTTCGTTAATCGCCGACCCGTTTGTTTCAATCGTATCGGCTTCTACTGCCCTCTGGACGGCAACTGTATCATCTTTTCCTTCCACCACAATGATTTCTTTAATTTTCAAAGCCACTGTACAGAAAACTCTGTACTTCCTCCCTTCCTCTAATAACAAGCTAATATTTTTTTATCGTTCCCATAAAACAGATGAAACTTTTTTCCCCTTTTTTCGTCTAATAAAGTAGAAAATCACCTTTCATTATAACGAAAAAACAGAGGGCAAAAAATCCCTCTGTGCTTTACCTTATTGTATAATTCTAACTTTCACACGTCTTGCTCCCCAGCGAAAAGCTGCTGATTTTTCCGGGAAGAACACATCGATTTCATAGCCGTTAATTCCGGAACCTGTATCCGCTGCAACCGCATAGCCATAACCTTCTACATACACTTTCGAACCGAGCGGAATAATGCGCGGATCAACCGCGATTACTTTAAGATGCGGGTTAGAACGTAAATTAATACCCGTGCTCGTTCTGCCGGAACATCCGCCGCAATACGCTGTATATGCCGTAGCGGTTACATAAATCTCCCGTGATGCTTGCGAAGAGCCACGTGATGTGATATATCTTTCTTTTGTTCCAACTGCTATAATACGGTCTTTGCTTTGCTTCACCGTTTCTGTTTTGATTAATGTTCGCGATACTTCTTTTCCGTTTTCTAACACAACTTCATATTGCTTCGATACAAGCCCTTTTTCACCAGGACTAATCACCCGTTTTTCTCCTTTAAGCAACCGATCATCCTTGCGAGTGACGACTGCAAAATTTACTGGTTCTTCCACTACATCGGTGACTTTTTGAACTTTAATAACTTTTACGACCATATTTTCTTTTATTTTTTCATGTAGCGATGGTTCTACACGGTCGAGTTCATTCAACATGATGTTGTGCTGCTTTAAAAAGTCAGCGACAGTAGTCGAAGTTGCCCACACTTGTTGTTGTTTACCGCCGACATTCAATTGAATCGGAAATGCTTTTTCCAGAGAAATGTTCATGCCTTTTTGAACGTTGGCATCAAGTGATGGAAGCACTTGGTCATACGGCCCTACGGCGATGTTTTGGGCGGCAAATAGTTCTCTCACGTTTTTAGCAGTCGTCCATACTTCTTTTCGTTTTCCGTTCACCGTCAATGTAACCCGCTTGCTCGCTTTCCAAACAATATGTAGATCATCCGTAACAACGGCATTGATCGAAGGATACACATAATCTTCCGGTCGAGGATAGATATGCTGTTCCTCTAACAATTCTTTCACCGTTTTAGCGTGCGTACGAATTTCTTGTTTTTCTCCGTTTTTTATGAGCGTTACATGCTCTTTCGTTGCCTCATACCCTGCAAATCCTGTTGTAGCCGACAACGCTATTAAACTGCTAGCCGTTACCGTTAAATTCCTCCTGAACGAACTAGAAAACAAACTCCTCATGTTGGTTAACACGGTCTAAAACTCCTCCTTCTTTCGCCTATATTCTCCTCCCTCTCACCTTTACACGTAAGCATACTCTATTATGCAAAAAATAACGTTGAAAGGAAAGGAAGACTTGTCGACACATCTATCCTATGCACCGTTCTAAATTTGTAGAACTTTTTTTTATTCGCTTATATTTAGACAAGTCTCCCGAAAAAACGACACGTTTTATTAGCAATTGATGCCGAATAATTTTTTTGCGTTCTCACATGTTTTCATCGCTACTTCTTCAAATGAGACCCCTTTTAGTTCTGCAATTGCCTCGGCCACATATTTTACATAACTTGGTTCGTTCCGTTTGCCTCGGAAAGGATGGGGAGTTAAATAAGGGCAATCCGTTTCAATCAATAAATGTTCGAGCGGAATTTCTTTCGCAACTTCTTTCGGTTTTTTCGCATTTTTAAACGTCACAGGTCCGCCAAACGAAAGATAAAAATTCATGTCTATACATTGCTTCGCTACTTCGACGCTGCCGGTAAAGCAATGCATAATTCCGCCGACTTCTTTCGCATTTTCTTCTTTTAAAATTTCTAAAATATCCGCTGTTGCTTCACGGTTATGTATAATGATCGGCAGTTTAACCTTTTTTGCTAAAGCAATTTGTTTTCGAAATACTTGTTTTTGCACATCTTTTGGCGATTTATCCCAATAATAATCTAATCCCATTTCTCCGAGCGCCACAACTTTCGGATGTGCTGCTAGCTGTTCAATCATTTGCAAATCTTCATGTGTCATATCAATCGCATCGACAGGATGCCAGCCAACCGCTGCGTAAATAAAGTCATATTGTTCCGTCAGTTCGATTGCCCGCAAAATCGTTGGTCGGTCAAATCCAACGACCACAATATAGGATACTCCCTCATCTTTAGCTCGTCGAATAACCTCTTCTACATCTTCGCTATATTGCGTAGCATTCAAATGTGCGTGTGTATCAAATAACATAATCTATAACCCCTTTTCCGTTGTTAAGTGTACCATATGAAGCGATTACAAATATCACAGTTCATTAACATTTATATTACAAAACGACAACAAAGAGGTGTCGCACGTTTTCCCACGCCCACCTCTTCTGCTTCATGCCTTATTTTATTTTTGTTCCATTCGGAAGGTTTTCATCAACGGTTGCTAATGAAAGCACGCCATTTGTTTCCCCAGCCAAAATCATTCCTTGCGACAATTCGCCGCGCAATTTCACCGGTTTTAAGTTTGTGACGCAAATGACTTTTTTACCGATTAATTGCTCCGGTTTGTAAAACTCCGCAATGCCAGAAACGACTTGACGTTTCTCATAACCGAGATCAAGCTGCAATTTCAGAAGCTTATTTGCATTTTTCACTGGTTCTGCATGTAATACTTGTGCGACTCGTAAATCCACCTTCATAAAATCATCAATCGAAATTTCTGCAGCTGTTTCTTTTGGCTGTTCTGATACCAATTTGTTTCCTTGCATTTGCGCTTTAATATAGGCAACTTCTGCTTCTATGTCTAAACGTGGGAAAAGCGGTTCCCCTTTTTCTACTTTTGTACCCTCTTTAAGAAGACCAAACGTATATAAACTATCCCACATTTTTAACTCCTCTTGCGTAATGCCGAGCTGATAGAAGATTTTTTCCGGTGTACACGTCAAAAATGGCTGCAACAAAATCGCTATGTGACGAAGCGACTCTGCTAAATGTGTCATCACAGACGCTAGCTGCTCTTTATTCGCTTCCTCTTTCGCCAACACCCAAGGCTGAGTTTCATCGATATATTTGTTTGCACGGCTAATGAATTGCCATACTACTGTCAACGCCACAGAAAATTCCATTTTCTCCATCGCTTCTTCGTAATATTTCACCGTCTCTTTCGACATTTCCGCAAGCTCGTTGTCAAAGGCCGTTTTCGCGCCATTATAAACTGGAATGACACCATCAAAATATTTTTGAATCATCGCCACCGTGCGATTTAACAAGTTGCCTAAATCGTTGGCTAAATCGTAATTAATTCGCTCAACAAATCCTTCCGGAGTAAATACCCCATCTGAACCGAACGGAACTTCGCGAAGCAAATAATAGCGAAGCGCATCTAATCCGTAGCGGTCGATCAACGTCACGGGATCAACGACATTCCCTTTTGATTTTGACATTTTCCCGTCTTTCATTAACAACCAGCCGTGCGCAAACACTTTTTTCGGCAGCGGCAAATCTAACGCCATTAGCATAATCGGCCAATAAATTGTATGGAAACGAACAATCTCTTTACCGACTAAATGTACATCAGCAGGCCAATATTTTAAAAACTTTTCGTCGTTCTCCGTCCCATAGCCTAACGCGGTAATATAGTTGGATAAAGCATCAATCCATACATAAATGACGTGTTTCGGGTCTCCCGGGACTTTAATCCCCCAATCAAACGTCGTACGTGATACTGCTAAATCTTCTAATCCCGGCTTAATGAAATTATTAATCATTTCGTTTTTTCGTGATTCCGGTTGGATAAACTCTGGATTTTCTTCATAATATTGAAGCAGGCGGTCAACATATTTGCTCATATTAAAGAAGTAAGATTCTTCTTTTACTTTCTCTACTGAACGCCCGCAATCTGGGCAATTTCCATCGACAAGCTGCCTTTCTGTATAAAACGATTCACACGGTGTACAATACCATCCTTCGTATTCATCCAAATAAATATCTCCCTGTTCCACAAGACGAGCGAAAATTTTCTCAACTACTTCTTTATGACGATCTTCGGTTGTACGAATAAAATCATCATAAGAAATATCAAGCTTTTTCCATAACTCCTGAATCCCCGCTACAATTTCATCGACATAAGTTTGAGGAGTAACTCCTTTTTCTTCCGCTTTTCGTTGAATTTTTTGTCCATGCTCATCCGTTCCTGTTAAATACATGACGTCATAGCCACGAAGGCGCTTATATCGAGCCATTGCATCCCCTGCTACAGTCGTATAAGCATGGCCAATATGTAGCTTTCCACTTGGATAATAAATCGGTGTTGTAATATAAAATGTTTTCTTTTTCATTCTGTACCCTCCTCGTATATAGAAAAACCCCCGCCCAAAGGACGAGAGCGATCGCTACTTACTATATTATTTTATATGATTTTTTTGTTATATAAAAACATCTATTTCTCTTATCTTTCGAAAATATACATAAAAAATCGAATGAATGTCAATAATTTCACATCAGTCACAAAAAGTTGAATTTTGTCGAACACACTCTCTTCTCTCGATCCATACATTGAATCCTATCAATAATAAACAATCTCCGAACAGGAATAAAAAACATTATTGTAAATAATAAAGAACCTCTTATTATTTTTTTAATATATTAAAAAATAAACACATAAGCTTATTTATAACTATTTTTTACAAAGTTAAGCGTTTTCTAGAATAGTAATATACATTTTTTTTAAATTTTACATATAAAAGGATTGACGTATAATGGAAACGCTGATATCATTAGGATGTAGGAAATTTGTCGAATATTGACGAATAAAAACCTAAAAACATAGAAAACTATTCATAGAGAGGAGACTGTTCAATGAAATCTACAGGTATTGTTCGCAAAGTGGATGAATTAGGTCGTGTGGTGATTCCGATTGAATTACGTCGTACATTAGATATCGCAGAAAAAGATGCGTTAGAAATTTACGTGGACGATGAGCGCATCATTTTGAAAAAATATAAACCAAATATGACATGTGTCGTGACAGGCGAAGTTTCTGATGACAACTTTAAACTTGCTGGTGGCAAAATTATTTTAAGCCGCGAAGGTGCTGAAATTCTTCTTAAAGAAATTCAAGAGCATTTACAATTGTCGAAATAAAAAAGACACTAACCAGTGTTGTATGCATAATAAGGAAGGGTAATCCAAATAATAGGATACCCTTCTTTTTTTTTCTGTGAAAATAACGATCCGTGTGTGAATATTTTCATGCTTGGGTAGCGAGCAAAGCTTGTTCATGAACGTTTTATTTTATTGGTGATACTCTCGATAAATTTCCCGTTTTGATACATTTCGATCTTTGGCTACTTGTTTAATCGCTTCTTTTGTGCTGAGTTTTTTTTCACTGATGTAATAATCAACATGTTCCGCAATTGACAGTGGATACCACCATTCGTCCGCCGCTTCTTCGTTTTCTTTCGCTCCTTCCACAACAATGCAAAATTCGCCGCGAATATCGCCATATTTCGCCCAATGGATGACCTCACTCATCGTACCGCGAATAAATTCCTCAAATCGCTTCGTTAATTCGCGGCATAATACGACATTCCGATCCCCTAACACCTCTTGCATGGCAAGCAAGGTATCTTCTAACCGATGCGGCGCTTCATAAAAAATAATCGTGTCGGGAATATGTTTCAATCCTTCAAGCTGCTTTTTCTTTTCTTTTTTTATTCGATCGAGAAATCCAAAAAAGTAAAAATGCTCAGTCGGCAGACCAGAGGCAACAAGGGCCGTTACCGCCGCATTCGCCCCCGGCAGCGGCACAACGGTACATTTTGCTTCAACAGCGGCCAGCACAAGTTCATACCCCGGATCAGAAATCGCGGGCATCCCCGCATCGCTGACGAGGGCGATCTTTTTTCCTTCTTTGAGCCATTCGACAATTTTTTTTCCGCTTGCATATTTATTATGCTCATGATAGCTTATGACCAGTGTTGAAATTCCAAAGTGATTTAACAATTTTTTCGTTTGCCTCGTATCTTCGGCGGCAATCAAATCAACTTCTTTTAACACTCGTAAAGCCCGAAATGTGATGTCTTCTAGATTTCCAATCGGAGTTGGAACAATATATAGAGTGCCGCGACCATTTTGTTCTGCAAAGCTTTTCTGTTGCCAAAACATATTTTTTACTCCTTATTGTAAAGTTCCATACAAAATCTGTTTTACCTCGTCTGTATATTCATTATCATCGCTATAGACAATTAAAGGAGGTAAAATTTTTAAATCCGGATTCCCGTCTTTGATTCCTTCAATTAAAATGGTATTCGCTTCTTTCCCGATTTTTGGATACACAAACCGCAGCCGTTTTGGCTCAAGACGGTATTGCCTCATGAGAGTGACAATATCCAACAGGCGGCTCGGCCGATGAACAAACGCGGCCTTCCCCCCTTGTTTAAGCAACTGACTGCTTACTTTGACCACATCTTCTAATGTGCAATAAATTTCATGACGCGCAATCGCCAAATGCCTATTTTTATTCATCTCCTCTTCACTGATCGTTGGAAAATATGGAGGATTGCACGTTACTACATCATACTTGCTGTAGCCAAGTTGCTGCGGCATATCGTTAATATCTCCATGAATAAGCTCAATTTGCTCTTCTAACTCATTATATTGCACGCTCCGCCTCGCCATATCATAAAGGCGATCTTGAATTTCTACACCGATAATTTTCCCCTTCGTTCTCTTGCTTAATAAGAGCGGAATGACTCCGTTCCCCGTACATAAATCAACGATGTGGCCTTTTTGAATCGGCATGTACGCAAATTTTGCCAACAACACCGCATCTAACGAGAAAGCAAAAACAGATGGACTTTGAATAATGCGCATATCTTCATTTAAAAGATAATCGAGCCTTTCATCATCATATAATTCAATCATCTGTCCAATACCCTCTTTCATCATCTTTCAAGAAAAGAGCCTCTCCGTAGTTGGAAAGGCTCAACTATTACTTTTTATTTAAAAAAGATAAGCAAAACAAGCAATCTTCTTTGCGAACACTTCCATAGTGAACGTTACAAATATGGAACCCTTCTTGGTAAAGCCGCGCTAAGTTATCGTACCCTTCTCCAATATCAATGAACTTCCGTTCGTTCTTTTGCTTATCGTTTTTTTCTTTTCTTTTTACGGTCATAGTTTCCCCAGTAAGCTGCTCTAGCCGCTGGCGTAAATGAGCGTTTTCCATTTGCAAATGGTGATTCTCCTCAAACAGTTCAGCAAGGTGTTCTTTCAGTTCAACAAGTTGACGGTACAAATAGCTAATTTGTTCTTCCATACTTGTTACCGATTGAAAGATCTCTTTCTTATCCACGTAAATCCACCTCAATTAATCTGTGGCTTGAATCGACAAAACTCCTTCTTTCACTAACTCATCAATGGTGTATTCCACCACTCGCTCATGCTCTGATAACTCCACTTGTAAAACTCTTTCTAAAATATTCAAGCCGACCACTCTTCCAACACCATGTGGAGTTTCAATGTATTCCCCTAAATCAGGGAGCTGTTCTTTTGCCGTTTCATATTCATCATTTTCATATTTTAAGCAGCACATTAATCGGCCACAAAGTCCGGAAATTTTCGTTGGGTTTAAAGATAAATTTTGATCTTTTGCCATCTTGATCGAAACAGGATCAAAGTCGCCTAAAAAGGTTGAACAACATAGCATCCTTCCGCACGGCCCAATTCCGCCAAGCATTTTGGCCTCATCCCGCACACCGATTTGCCTTAACTCGATGCGAGTGCGGAAAATCGATGCTAAATCTTTAACAAGTTCCCGGAAATCGACACGTCCATCAGCGGTAAAATAAAAAATGACTTTATTGCGGTCAAACGTATATTCTACATCGACAAGCTTCATTTCAAGCCCGTGCTCTTCTACCTTTTTCAAACAAATTTGATACGCCTCTTGCGCCGCTTTTTTGTTGTCTTCAACAACCATTTTATCTTTCGCATCGGCAATGCGGATGACTTTCTTTAACGGCAGTACAATGTCGTGTTCATCTACTTGCTTATTGCTAATGACGACCTTCCCAAATTCAATTCCGCGAACCGTTTCCACGATCACAAATTCGCCAGTCTGAATCGTCAAATCGCCAGGATCAAAATAATAAATTTTCCCCGCTTTTTTAAAGCGTACACCTACTACATTATACAAACGTTTTCCCCCCTTTTAAATTGAGGATAAGCTGCTCCATTAAAAGCTGTACATTCATATTTGTATTTAAACGCGCTTTCGCTTGTAAAATAGCCGACATATTTTCGATGATTCGCTTTTGTGGACATGTCAGCGCCCATTGTTGCAAATCATCTATTCGATCACGATATATGACATTTTCTAACTCGCCTAACTGCAAATACATGATGTCTTTATATACATACAATAATAATTCCAATCCTATATCGATTTGTTGTTTTTCTTGAAAATGAGGCATCCATTTTTCATGAATGATGAAAAGCGCTTGAAATTCGTTTTTATTTAACGTTTCATATAATTGTAACACTATTTTTCGCGCCTCTGCAAACCAATCATCTCGACTTAATTCGAACGCTTCTTCACGATTATTCGTGACATGTGCCGCAAGAAGAGCAAGATGATGCGGAATTTGTTGCTCTTTTAAATAATTAGCGAGGACAATAGGTGGCAATGGTTGAAACGATAAAACTTGACATCGCGAAATAATTGTTGTCAACATGCGATGATATTGCTCAGTAAGCAAAATTGCTGTCGTCCTTGGACGGGGCTCCTCTAAAAATTTCAATAAGCTGTTCGCTGCATTCGTTGTCATTTTATCGGCATGTTCGATAATATACAACTTTTGATTCGATTCGACACCCGTTTTTGAAAATTCCTCTTGCAATGCCTCAATTTGCCCCTTTTTTATCGACTGTCCATCCGGCTCGATCCAATGAACATCCGGATGGTTTCTTGAGCCAATTCTCCGGCAATTTCGGCATTCATCACAAGGTTTATAGCGAAAACGGTTTAGGCAAAACAAACTTTTCGCGAATAAAAGGCTTACTTCTTTTTTCCCTGTACCTCGTTGTCCTTCAAATAAATAAGCATGCGCTACTCTTCCTTTTTCAATGCTATTAGCCAACATCTTCATGACGATCGGCTGGTATTGCTCAAGCTGGTCCCAAACAACAGCCACATACATCACTCACTTATCTTTTGATCTAATATAGGCAAGAAATCCTCGCTTCTAGAAGTAAAAGCAGGAAGCTCCACTTTTATTGTAACACGTCTTGACAATTTCATCATTTCATGTTTAATGGAAGCTCGTCTTTTCCCTTCCTCCAATTTTTCCTATGATAATCGCAACAGTTTCTGCAAACACTTCATCGATTGACTTGGAAGCATCAATCCGTATTATGCGATGCGAAAAACGTTCCACTAATTGTAAATAGCCTTGTCGTACTTTATTATGAAATGGCAAGCTTTCCTTATCAAGCCGGTTAATTTCTCGCTGCTGGTTGTTATAAATTCGTTCCAATCCTATTTTTGGGTCTATATCAAAATAGATCGTTAATGAAGGAAAGTAACCGTCGATAGCAAACTGATTAATGCTTAGCACTTCATCAATCCCCAATCCTCTCGCAAACCCTTGATAAGCGAGTGAACTGTCAATGAAACGATCACACAATACAATTTTCCCACTTTCAATCGCGGGAATAATTTTTTCCACAAGATGCTGTCTTCGTGCAGCTGCATAAAGCAACGCTTCTGTGCGTCCATCCATTTTTTGATGGGAAGGATTTAAAATAATTGCACGAATTTCTTCCGCAATGTCAATCCCTCCCGGTTCCCTTGTCGCAACAACTTCCCATCCTTTTTCAGTCAAAAAATTTTCTAACATGGAAATAATCGTCGTTTTCCCTGCTCCCTCAGGTCCTTCAAATGAAAAAAAGTATCCTACCATCACTTGTCACCCTTCTAGTCCTATTATTGTTCAAATACTTCTATTCGATGAAAAGCTAAATAATTCCCGCCTTGAAAGTGGGACCCGTGCCGTTTTAACTCAACAATGCGCTCAATATGTTCGTGTCGAATTACTTCTCCTATACATAACAAAGGGATTCCTGGAGGATACGGAATAATTGTTTCGGCTGATATAAGCCCCTCCGCCTCCTCTAGAGAAACTACTTTTTTCGGCAATCGTGTTAACGTGCGATATGAAATCGATGAGGAAACCGTCACAAAAGAAAATGGTTCAAATGAATGAATCAGCCGTTCATCATGACGCAGTCCACTGAATGCTCTCTTTACTTTTGTCACAACCTGTTCTATATTTTTTAATACTGCTAACGGATAGACGAACAAAACATTAAATGGATCAGCCAATTCGGTAAAAATGCCTTCCCGTTCCAAGCGGCGTTGTAGTTCATATCCCGAAATCACACTTCTTGTTTGAATTGTAATTTTCAGTAAATCCGTCTTAATAAGCGGATCCTTTGATTCCACTCCCGTTATCCCTTCAATTTCGTTTAATAACTCTTTAAATAACCGAACTTGCACCTGTATCCGATCAAGATCTTCCTTTGCCAGACCGGCTATATAACTTCTCGCTAAGTCAAGTGAAGCCATAATTGGATAAGACGGGCTGCTTGACTGAAACACTTGCAAAAAATAGCGCAACCTTTGTTTATCTATTAATGAACTGTTCACATGTAAGTAAGAACCCATCGTCATGGCAGGCAACGTCTTATGCGCCGATTGTACGACGACGTCTGCGCCACATGCCACTGCCGTTTTTGGAAAAGGATTTCCCAACACAAAATGTGCGCCGTGCGCCTCATCGACAAGCACCGGTATATGGTAGCGATGGGCGATATTCACGATTTCAGTTAAATCGACTGACATGCCGTAATAATTCGGATTCGTTAAAATGACCGCTGTCGCTTGGGGATAACATTCGATCGCTTCCTTCACTGCATCATAAGGAACATACGAAGCAACCCGGACATCCGGATCCAATTCCGGTGAAAGAAATACTGGCGTAGCCCCGACTAACTGAAGCGCATGAATAATCGACTTATGGCAATTTCGTTGGACGATGACTTCTTTATTTTCTTCGCATGTCGCAAAAACCATCGCTAAGTTGCCAACGGTTGATCCATTTACTAAAAAAAACGTTTCATCTACCTTGTAAAACTCAGCCGCCAGTTTTTGCGCTTCTGCAATCACCGACACTGGTTGATGTAAGTCATCTAATCCGCTTAATTCTGTAGCATCAAGTTGCAATAAGTTCTCGTAATCTGTTTTTGCGTATTCTGGAAATACCATTCCATATTTATGCCCCGGAACATGAAAAGAAAATGGACTCGCTAAATGATGCTTTTTTAAAGCACTATATAACGGTGTTTTTTGTTGTTGATTGCTCACCTAGAATCATTCCTTCTTTTAAACTTTCCTTCATAATATATTAAAATAAAACAGGCCCTATTAACAGAGCCTTAAAACTATGAATATATTTCCCGATTCATGATTTTTTTTAATTGTTGTAGGTAAAAATGATATTTCGGGTCGTTAGTATCCGTGCGAATAATTTCCTTCTCGCAGTCTATACAAAGGAATTTCGTATAAATTCGAATTCCTTGATCTTTTAGTTGTTCACAGACGATGCACGTTTCCCATACAGATTGATTAGACATAGCCAATCTCCACCTCCCGTTTGTTATCATTCCCCCATTTATAAGTTTCTATACTTACAAGATATGTATTTTTAGTTTGTTTGTAGCAGGAGAAAGTGAAAAGAGCGAAAAAAAAAAGACTGACTAAACATCCGTTTAGTCAGTCTTTTTTTTGCCTAGCAACGTCCTACTCTTGCAGGGGCGCTGGCCCCAACTACCATCGGCGCTGGAGAGCTTAACTTCCGTGTTCGGGATGGGAACGGGTGTGTCCTCTCCGCTATCGTCACTAGGCTGTGGAAGGATTGTTCCTTCAAAACTAGATAACAGGCAGGTCATGAAGAAAAGATATAGCGTTTGATCGATGTCTAGCGGCGGCAATATTCGCGGCTGAACAGTCGCCTCCGCTTTGCTTTCTCCGTACGACGTGCAAGCACGTCTTCGTCGAAAGCTCCCGCTTCCATCGGACGTTTTCTTGGCTATGCCAAGAACCGTTCTCCGCTTTTCTTATTGTCTAGTTACGGCTCGCAGCGCCTCGTAGAAAATAACCGTCCTCCGTCGACATGCACGCATGTCTCGTCGGAAGAACATTTTCCTTCCGGCGCTAAGCGCTCGCCTCCACTTTTCTTAGGTTAAGTCCTCGATCGATTAGTATCCGTCAGCTGCACGTGTCGCCACGCTTCCACCTCGGACCTATCGACCTCGTCATCTTCGAGGGATCTTACTCGCTTTCGCGATGGGAAATCTCATCTTGAGGGGGGCTTCACGCTTAGATGCTTTCAGCGCTTATCCCTTCCGCACATAGCTACCCAGCGGTGCCCCTGGCG
>NZ_JACHEP010000023.1 GCF_014201465.1 Anoxybacteroides tepidamans
GAGCTTGCCGTATAATTTTTTTGCGATCATCGGGCTTATTGTTGGGATTGTGACGACATTTAAAAACATTCGGATCGGAAAAGAAGATGGCGAAAAGGAAGAAAGTAAAACTAATTATTTCCATCGATTAGGGTTAAAAAAAGAGCTTGCACTAGTCGTAGGGGAGCCGCTTCATCTGTTTTTTCCGCTTCTGTTTATTTTAGTGCTAACAATGTTTTTTCTTTGGTACGATGGGACGAAAAAAGGAGCTACGACGATTATTGCTGCTTTTTCCAATGCAGATGCAACGTTTGTGATGTTGTTGGCATTATTTGTGACCATCCTCATCACGGCTTTATTTTATTTCATTCGTCGCCAGAAGCTCCATGAATTGATTTATCATTTTTTTGATGGCGGCAATGAACTAATGGCGCCCATCAGCATGTTGATTCTCGTTTGGGCTTTATCTTTGACAGCGGAACACTTAGGATTTTCAACCTATATTACTTCTACGTTCGGAACGTTTTTGCCAAAAGAAATCGTTCCTGCGACGATGTTTGCTCTCGGATCTTTGATTTCTTATTTTATCGGCACATCATGGGGAACATGGGGGTTGTTTATGCCGCTTGGTGTGACGCTTGCGGTGGCGACAGGCGCCTCGCTGCCGATGACGGTAGGGGCTGTATTTGCCAGTGGCACATTTGGCGCGTTCGCCTCGCCGCTGGGAGACACAACGATTACAACCGCTTCGATTATGGATTTAGATTTAATGGAGTACGCCAAGTATAAACTGCAAATTTCGTTATTGTGCGGAATTTTATCGCTGATTAGCTATCTCGTTGTTCCATTGTTTTGGTGATAAGATCGATGGCCATCCATCGGACATTTTAATTGTAAAAAATAAACTATGTTCTAAATAATCAATATAACATTTAAATTTTTATTGAAATAAGAGGAAATTCCCGCTATCATATAAAAAACAAAATATACTGACTAGTCAGTTAAATAAAGGGGAGATTGGATGTCTGCTCATGTAACAACGATCACCGTTCGCTTTTGCGAAACAGACGCGCTTGGACATGTGAACAATACGAATTATTTTGTGTACTTAGAAGAAGCGCGAATCCGCTTATTTGAACAATTAGGATATGGCACTGATGTTCATGAATGGCGTTTTATTCTTGCTTCTGCGAAATGCGATTTTGTCAACCAAGCGTATTTTGGGCAAACGCTAAATGTGGAAACGAATGTATCGAAAATCGGGAATAAAAGCTTTCATATTGTCCATCGCATTTTAGATGCAAAGACGAAAGCATTAATTGCCATTGGCGAAACAGCTGTTGTTTATTTTAATTTTGAGACACAAAAAAGCGAGCCGATCCCGGATGACTTACGGCAACAATTGCAACGCTATATGTTGTCTGATGCCGAACAAGCAAAAGAAAGTTAATTTTTCCAAAAAGCTGTCAAAAAAAGACAGCTTTTTTGCATATTATTTTTCTTCTTCTCTAATAACAGGTAAAATGAAAAACAAAGAAAAAAGAAAAGGGGAGAATCATGAACGATTTATATCATTTGTTTCTTCGGACTGAACGAGAGAAACGCCTGCAACAACAAGCCGCACAGCTATCGAAACAGTTTCAACAGCGCGCTCATTGGCATGACGAGCAAGCAGTTTTTCCATTCGAGAATTTTGCACAGTTGAAAAAAGCGCATTTCCTCTCTCTTACTGTACCTAAACAATATGGGGGAGAAGAAATTTCGTTATATGAGTTTCTACTTGTACAAGAAACGATTGCTCAAGGAGATGGGGCAACCGCTTTATCACTCGGATGGCATTTAGGTATCGTGATGAATTTAGCAGAGCAGAAAAAATGGCCAAAAGAGGTGTTTGCCCGCATTTGCAAAGAAATTGTTGAAAAGCAAGTATTATTAAACAGCGCCCAATCAGAAACAGCAACAGGAAGCCCAGCACGTGGCGGGAAACCGGAAACGACCGCAGAAAAACGAAATGGCGGCTGGGTGATTTCCGGACGAAAGACGTATACATCGCTTGCTCCTGCGCTTGATTACTTTATCGTATCGGCCACGATAAAGGAAACAGGAGAAGTAGGAAACTTTTTAATTCCGAAAACTGCTTCTGGTCTCAAAATCGAAGAAACGTGGAATACGCTTGGAATGAGGGGGACGCGAAGTGATGATCTCATTTTAGAGAATGTAGTGGTAGACGAAAAAGCACTTGTTGAAATTCTTGGTTCATCACAGCAGAAAGGGAGAGCGCAAGGATGGCTTCTGCATATTCCTGCTTGTTATTTAGGGATTGCCATCGCTGCCCGTAATGAGGCGATCGCGTTTGCCAAATCGTATCAACCGAATACTTTACCACACCCGATTGCGGAAGTGCCGGAGGTTCGGCGAAAAATCGCACAAATCGATATCGAACTGATGGCTGCGCGCCATTTTATGTATTCGGTTGCTGATCGGTGGGATCGTCATCCCGATAAACGGGAAAAAATGAAAGAAGAATTGGCAGCGGTGAAATATGTAGCAACGAACATAGCGATAAACGCAGTGGATATGGCCATGCGTGTCGTCGGCGGTCAAAGTTTATTTGCTTCCCATCCGCTTCAACGCTACTATCGCGATGTTCGGGCAGGATTGCATAATCCTCCAGCTGACGATTTAACAATTTCTATCGTTGCCAGCCGCTCTTTTAACAAAAACGTCGGCGAAGATCCTACAACTTCCGAGCGGGCTTAGCCGCTGAAAGATAGGGCGGGGCGCCTCATACTGATAATGCCTAGAGCTAGACAGCGATTTTTTAGTAAATGCGCGAAAAACAGGGCATCCTTTTGGGAGCCCTGTTCCATTATGACAATATCGTTTTCATAAATTGCGGCAATTGAAAACATTGTGTCAATATGGCATCGTTAATATATTTTGTGTCAGCTGGCAACGACGATGTGTCAGGGAGTGAAAGAGGAATTTTCGCGCCAATTGTAAAGCTCCATAACCCGCCTGGATATGTCGGTACAGTTGCGGTGTAGATGGACGCATGCGGGAATAATTGACGAATGTTCGTATAAGTTTGTTTTAATATGTCCTTATGGAAGATCGGGGATTGGCTTTGGCAGACCATCATTCCGTCTTCCTTCAATGCGCGATGAATATTTTCATAGAAACTGTATGAAAATAATTCTTTCGCTGCACCAACAGGGTCGGAAGAATCGATAATGATGACATCGTACGTATTTGCGTGGTCTTTCACAAATGCCACTCCATCTGTATAAATAAACCGAACACGCGGATCCGATAAGTTCCCAGAAACTTCTGGCAAATGCTCTTTGCAAGATTGCACGACCTTTTCATCAATTTCGACCATATGAATTTCTTCGACATGTTTATATTTTGCTACTTCTCGTGCTGCTCCGCAATCTCCACCGCCAATAATTAATACTTTCTTCGGCGATGGATGAAATTGAAGTGGAACGTGAGAAATCATTTCGTTATAAATATGGCCGTCAATCGAGGTTGTTTGCACGACGCCATCGAGCACAAGCATTCTTCCGAAATCGTATGAGTCTAAAATCATGACATGCTGAAACGGAGATTGCTCAGAAAAGATAATCTCTTTAATCCGGTAGCTGATTTTTAAATTTTCACGGTCGTCTTCTGTCAACCAAAGTTCATCATTTTCCATTTTTAAATAAGGCGGTAATGATGTTAGTATGTCTTTCATTTTGACCTCCTTTGAACTTTAGCTTTTTGCACACCTTTCTAATATTAATATATTTTACGAAAGATGACAATTGAATACGTTTGTTACACTCGTTTTTGTTGGAAGATAGATTGCAAATGGTTTTTATTCGCAAGTAAATCGGCCAATGTATACGAATCTAACACGCGTAAAAACGCTTCTAACGCTTCGTGGAGCACATGCTTTAACCCACAAACAGGGGTGATAATACAATGGTTTCCATGAGCAGCAAAACATTCAACGAGCGATAAATTATCTTCTGTTTGGCGGACGACTGTGCCAATTTGAATGTCTTCTGGTTTTTTTGCAAGACGAATACCCCCGTTTCGCCCACGAATCGTTTCAATAAATCCTTGTTTTCCAAGCTCGTATACAATTTTACTTAAATGATTTTCCGAAATGGAAAATGCACGGGAGATTTCTTTAATATTCGTTTTTTCCCCTGGTTCTAATGATCCTAGAAAGAGAAGTACCCGGAGAGCATATTCGGTATAGTTTGTCAGTTGCATCGTTTTTCACACCTTTAAAAGCTTGTTTTGTTCATTAATTTTACCATATGTTTTAAACAAGCGCGAAATTGTGAACATTTTGTTAAAGGTGTATTTGAAATATTGCTTTTTTATTAAACGATATGTTTCAATAAACATGTATATAAAATACATGTTTTGTGAGGGGATTCGTTCATGAGTGAAACAAAACCATTATTAAGCAAAAAAACGATTGAAGTGATTCAATCAACTGTTCCTGTGCTTGAGCAATACGGAGAGCAAATTACGAAGCGCTTTTATCAGCTGATGTTCTCCAACCATCCAGAGCTGTTGAATATTTTTAACCACGCGCATCAAAAGCAAGGACGTCAGCCAAAAGCGTTAGCGGCTTCTATATACGCTGCTGCCAAACATATTGACAATCTCGAAGCGATTTTACCGGTCGTTAAACAAATCGGACATAAACATCGCAGCTTAGGGGTCAAAAAAGAGCATTATCCGATTGTCGGCAAGCATTTATTACTGGCGATTAAAGATGTGTTAGGCGATGCAGCGACAGATGAAGTGATCGACGCGTGGAAAGAAGCGTACGGAGTCATTGCGGATGTATTTATTCAAGTAGAGGAACAAATGTATAATGAAGCGGAGAAAAAAACAGGGGGATGGAAAGATTTCCGCAAATTTGTTGTACAGAAAAAAGTAAAAGAAAGCGATGTCATTACTTCGTTCTATCTCGTTCCAGAAGATCAAGGAGCGATTAGTGATTTCTTGCCGGGACAATATGTGAGTGTGAAAGTGGATATCCCGGGTGAAACATACACGCACATTCGCCAATATAGCTTGTCCGATGCTCCTGGAAAACAGTATTATCGAATTAGCGTGAAAAAAGAAGCAGCAACAGATGAGCAACCAGCTGGCATCGTTTCTAACTATTTGCACGACCATGTCCAAGAAGGGGACGTACTTGAATTGAGTGCACCAGCCGGAGATTTTACACTTGATATGACGAAAGAAACACCTGTTGTATTGATTAGCGGCGGAGTTGGCATTACTCCGTTATTAAGCATGGCCAACACATTAGTAATGAAGCAGCCGGAACGGAAAATAACTTTCATTCATGCCGCTGTAAATGGGAATGTCCACGCGTTCGATTCCCATATGACTCGCTTAACAGAAGAGCATGAGTCGCTTTCTTATTACATCTGTTATCAATCGCCGTCTGAAACGGATCGCCAAAAACCGCATTTTGCAAAAGAAGGATTTATTCATTTAGAATGGATTCAATCCGTTGTCCAAGATCAACATGCAGATTTTTATTTTTGTGGTCCGCTTCCATTTATGAAAACGGTCTATCATGCGTTGAAAGAATGGGGAGTTCCGGAAGAAAACATCCATTACGAATTTTTCGGTCCAGCTGGCGACTTAACAAAATAGTTTTATAACAGGCAATTGACTGCATTTTGAGAAAAACGGTTGGAATTCCAACCGTTTTTTTGTATGATTATGTGATATGAAAAATCGTATTTAGGAGGAAAATGAACATGCACACTTTTCGCGAACGTCGTCTGCAAACATTTTTACAAAATTATCAAAATCGTGCCCGTCTTGTTATTTCATGTCCGGATCAGCCCGGAATTGTGGCCGCAGTGACATCCTTTTTATACGAGCAGGGAGCCAATATTGTCGAATCGAGCCAATATTCCACTGATCCAGAAGGCGGTACATTTTTTTTGCGAATTGAGTTCGACGCTCCGGAAATCGCAGCGAGAAAAGAGCAAATTGAAAAAGATTTTCAAACGATCGCTCAAACTTTTCAAATGAATTGGCGCTTTCGCTTACATAATGATATGCAAAAGCTTGCAATTTTTGTTTCGAAAGAAGAACATTGTTTATTAGAATTGTTATGGGATTGGCAAGCAGGGGAGTTGTTGGCGGATATCGCCCTCGTCATCAGCAATCATGAATATATGAGAGAAAGTGTTGAGTCGATCGGTATTCCTTATTACTGCATTCCGGTGACAAAAGAAAGAAAAGAGGAAGCTGAACAAAAACAAATGGCGTTATTAAAAGAATATAAGATTGATACGATCGTACTTGCCCGTTATATGCAAATTTTATCGCCAAAGTTTGTTGCACAATTTCCGTCGCGCATTATCAATATCCATCACTCATTTCTTCCGGCGTTCGTCGGGGCAAGACCATATGAGCGCGCTTATGAGCGAGGGGTAAAATTGATCGGGGCGACTTCGCACTATGTAACAGACGATTTAGATGAAGGACCGATTATCGAACAAGATGTAGCGAGAGTGGATCACCGCTACCATCCGGAAGATTTAAAGCGAGTCGGACGCATTATTGAAAAAACAGTCCTTGTCCGAGCGTTAAAGTGGCATTTAGAAGATCGCGTCATTATTCATCAAAATAAGACGATTGTTTTTAACTAAACACATAAAAAGAAATGCCCGTCGCAGAACGGGTATTTCTTTTTTTGTTTCATATTTATAAAATAAACTATGTTCTAAATAAAAACACATTAAAAAAAGAAGGACTTTTATAAACAAAATTGAATGATTATAAAAAAGGGGTCAATTGTAAATACCTCTATTTATGAAAGGAGCTAGACCATGCGCGAAAAACGGACACCAAGTGGATTTTTATTAAAACAGCGTGCATTTTTAAAGTTGTATTTAATCACACTTACAGAGCAAGAACGTTTATATGGACTCAAAATATTAGACGTGCTGCGCCAAGAGTTTAAACCATATGGTTATAAACCGAACCATTCAGAAGTGTACAAAGCGTTGCACGATTTAATTGAGGACGGAATTTTAAAACAGGTAAAGCAAAAGAAAGAGGGCATGAAGTATCAAGAAGTCGTGTATTACCGGTTTGCTGATGGGGGATATGAAAAAGCGAAATTATATAAGCGGCAATTAAAAGCGGAATTAGATCGCTGCGAAGCGCTTATTCGCAAAGCCATTCAAGATAATTTTAGTTAATGGGGAGGATAGCTGACTCTCCCGTTTTATGTTTACATAATATTTTTATGTAAAACCAATCATCTTTTTTGCACCAAACAGACGGATTTAGTAGAATGATATGGTATTGATCAAACAAGAGAGAAAGGACGACGGCATCATGAATATTCCATCATTGCCTCATACGATCAAACAAATCATCCAAGAACGAAAGCAACGGTTTGCTTATCATGAAAATGAATATCTCATAGGCAAAGGCGGTTATACAGCAGCCGATGAAACCATTATATATGATGCCATCATTGCATTAGCACTCGGAAAAAACGTATTGTTAAAAGGGCCAACAGGAGCTGGAAAAACGAAACTAGCGGAAACGTTATCGTACTTATTTGGCCAGCCGATGCATAGCGTAAACTGCTCCGTTGATTTAGATGCAGAAGCATTGCTCGGCTTTAAAACGATTCAAGAACGAGACGGAAAAACAACGATTGAATTTATTCCGGGGCCTGTGATTCAAGCGATGAAAAAAGGACATTTACTCTATATTGATGAAATTAACATGGCCAAACCAGAAACGCTGCCGATTTTGAATGGAGTACTCGATTATCGGAAAACGATCACGAATCCATTTACTGGCGAAGTGGTCAAAGCGGAAAATACATTTGGAGTGATTGCAGCGATTAACGAAGGCTATATCGGAACGGTTCCTTTGAATGAAGCGCTGAAAAATCGCTTTATTGTCATTGATGTACCGTACATTCAAGGCGCTGCATTAAAATCTGTCTTGTTGGCGCAAAGTATATTAAAAGACGACGTATTAATCGAACGTTTTGTTAAACTCTCGGCAGATTTGCTTATCCAAGTCAAAAACGGTCAAATTTCTGAGGAAGCGGCTTCCATTCGTGCCTTAATTGACGCCTGTGACTTAGCCGTCTATTTGCCACCGCTTCGCGCGATTGAACGGGGAATAGTCGAAAAACTGGAAGATGACCGCGAGAAGGCAGCTGTGCGAAACATTGCCGAAACACTCTTTGAGTGAGGGAACAACGATGAGACGTTTCATCCAATTTAATGATAAAAAAATTGATTCGTTTTTATTTATGGAGCTATCCGATTTAACCAAAACGTTAACAAAACAAAATGATTGGGAAGTCAAATTCGGGTTTCAATCATATCTCGATTTTCAAAATCGAACATTATACGTCAGCTATTTTTGGGACAATCGGCCGAACGAAGAAAAAGTGAACGGTTTGAAAAGCGATGTATGTTTGCGAGCAGTTGGAACTTTGTTTCATACGGATGTTACTGAAGTGAAATCATTCATTGATAAAGCAACCATGACATCGATCCCCAGCTTTGCAAAACAGTTATTTATGCTGGCCGAAGATTTGCGGCTTGAGGAAATTTGCAAAAAAGAACGTCCTGGTACAAAAAAATGGTTTTCCACTCGCCGCCGCGTGTATCGTCATTATTTCCAAAGCCAAACGAATGCCAACTTGATGAAAAGCGTTTATACCGATGCGTTATTTACAGTCATCTATTTATTATTAACATCTGAATCGCCACTTGAAGATATTCCGATGATTTATGAACCGATTGACCGAATGATGCCGTGGCTTCGTCAAACGCTCGGTCAATTTTTTGATGCCGTTTCGACAAAAGATGTGGCTCGCGTCGCTTTCATGATTACAGAAACACTTGATGAAGTGCTGGAACATGATATGTTAAATACGTATTTTTATTTACCGGAACATAGCTATGGGACGGAAGAAGCAATGCTGACGATCGATGATATGAAACGGAAAAATGCGCTCAATAACCGTGATGTGCTGGATCAGAAAAAGAAAGGCGACGAGGATATTCATGAACAAAAATTGCCGACATGGCATCGTGAAACGAGCGATATGACGAAAAGCTTTTTACAATTCGAACTGGAGCAAGGATCACAAACCGATTTGTTAGGAGAAGGAGTACGGGAAGGGGAAGAAGGGGATCAGGCGCTCGCAATCGTTCAAGGTTCTGTGCAAAAAAGCAAACGGAACGATTATACGAAACAAAACGCCATCGAAAAGAAACGAGACATACGGCAAACAGGAAAAGGCGAACCGTATGGTAAAGAAAACAAATATGCCGAAGCGATTTTCCTTTCTCCTCAACCACCTTCTTTTCAACAACTTGCTGAGTATGAGAAGATGAAAGCAGAGATTGTTTCCTATCAGAAGAAGCTAAAAAAAATGATCGAAAAAACGCTGGAACATAAGAAAATAATGCCGCGCACCGATTTGCATTTTGGCCGTTTGCATAAAAAATTGCTTCGTTTATGGACAGACGAACAGCCGCGCCTGTTTTATAAAAAACATGAACCATCTATCGCAATCGATGCAGTCTTTACACTTTTAGTCGATTGCTCCGCCTCAATGCACGATAAAATGGAAGAAACGAAGCGGGGAATCGTTTTATTTCATGAGGCATTGAAATCGGTGTTTGTCCCTCACCAAATCGTCGGTTTTTGGGAAGATTCCAATGAAGCAAATGAAACGAAGCAACCGAATTATTTTCAGACGGTCATTTCTTTTTCTAAATCGCTTAAGAAACAAAGCGGTGCCGAAATTATTCAGCTCGAACCTCAAGAGGACAATCGCGACGGTTTTGCCATTCGCATTATGACGGGGCAGTTGTTACAGCGTACAGAGAAGCAAAAATTTTTATTAGTGTTTTCCGATGGAGAACCAGCAGCATACGGCTATGAACAAAACGGCATTATCGATACACATGAAGCCGTATTAGAAGCAAGAAAAAAAGGAATCGAGGTCATTAATATCTTTTTAGCGAACGGGGACATTGATGAAGGGCAACAAAAAACGATCCAAAACATTTACGGAAAGTACAGCATTTTCGTTCCAAACGTAGAACAGCTTCCGGACATTTTGTTTCCTCTTCTGAAAAAGCTATTGTATAAAAGTTTGTAGAACATAATAAGGGGAGAGGTATGAATGATCAAATTGTTTACAGACAGCGATTTAGACGGAATTGGCTGTGGATTGCTCGCTACTATTGCGTTTGGAGGCAAAGTAGATGTTTCGTATTGCTCGTATCGAAATTTAAATGAACGTGTGCGGCAATTTATTGAAAACGATACTCATGACGAAGCACACGTGTATATTACCGATCTAGCTGTAAACGAAGAAGTAGAAAAGAAGCTGGACGAACGGTTTCAAGCGGGAAAACATGTGCAAGTCATTGATCATCATGTCACTGCCCTTCATTTTAACCGTTATCCATGGGGCTGGGTGGAGCCGGTAAATAAGCATGGAAAAAAGACGTGCGCAACTTCGTTATTTTATGAATATCTTGTTCGCCAGCAAAAGTTGCAACGAAGTGAGGCATTAGATGAATTTGTTGAACTTGTCCGTCAATATGATACGTGGGAATGGGATGAAAATAATAACATCCAAGCAAAGCGTCTCAATGATTTATTGTCGATGCTAGGAATGGATGAGTTTGTGCAGCAAATGACCGAACGTTTGCAAGCGCAACAGATGTTTTCATTTACGGATATGGAAGAATTTTTGTTTCAAGTAGAAGAAAAGAAAATTCAGCGTTACATCCGCCTGAAACAGAAACAAATGGTGCAAACGTGGATCGATGAATATTGCGTCGGGATCGTATTTGCCGAACAACATATATCGGAATTAGGAAATGCATTATCCAAACGTTGTCCGCATTTGGATTTTATCGCTATGGTGAACCTTGGCACGAAACATATCGGGTTTCGAACGATCCATGATTTTGTGAATGTAGCGGAATTTGCTAAACGATTCGGCGGCGGAGGACATCCGAAAGCGTCAGGTTGTTTGATGGATGAGCATACTTTTTCAAGTTTTGCTATGACAGCTTTCCATCTTCCGCCCATTTATCACGATGCGGAACAAAACCGTTATAATATAAAAGAACATCACGAAGGAATTTTTTTCAAAAACAATGAAGAACAATGGTTTTTGCTTTTTTACGATGAGCAAAACAAATGGATCGTTTTGTGCGATGATGATCCATCGATTCCTTCTTTTTTAAGCTTTGAGGAAGCTGAGAGATGGGTAAAACGGCATTTTGCTGCGGGATTGGCAGAAGATGCGCTTGTAATCGATTATTTGCAGCAACAGCTTTTATGGTCGAAAGAAGATATGGTCGCCCGTTACCCGGAAGCAGTTGAACAGTATAAAAACAACAAAAGAAGTTGATGCACGGCGTCAGCTTCTTTTGTTGTTAGAATATTTCCAACAATTACAGTCTGCCTTCTCTGCGATCTTCCATGTAAAATAGGAATATGCCAAACTAGCAGAGAGAGGTGCAGCATGAGGAAAAAAACATGGGCAACAGGATTGACTTTGGCATTATTCGCTAGTGGAGTAGGACAAGTTCACGCACATGAACGGACGTACAAAGTTCAAACAGGAGATAGTTTATGGAAAATCGCTACCACGTATCGTATATCAGTAGAAGATTTAAAAGCATGGAATGCGCTAAAAGATGATCAAATTTATGTTGGACAAATGTTAACATTGTTACCGCCTCACCAGCACGAAACGACTTATACAGTAAAACTAGGAGATACATTATCCTCCATTGCCAAAACGTATCAAATTTTGATTGCGGACATTAAAATTCGCAATCAGCTGGCAAACGATTTTATTTATCCAGGACAGACGCTAATCATACCGACAGAAAAAGGAACATATACGACTCATACAGTACGGGCAGGAGAATCGCTTTCCATCATCGCCCGAGATTACGGCGTTTCGTTTGTTGATTTAAAATCTTGGAATCAATTAAACAAAGATACTGTTTTTGTTGGCCAAACATTATATGTCACAAAACCAGTAACTACCGTGCCAACTGCACCACCAACAACAGCAAAAGCTACCACATATACCGTACAACCTAGTGATAGTTTATATGCCATTGCATTAAAATACGGAACGAATGTCCAGCAGTTGAAAACGTTAAACAACTTATCTTCTGACACGATTTATGTTGGACAAGTATTAAAAATTGCCGACGGGCAACTTTCGAAGCCTGTAGCTCCCGATCGCTTGCAAGACGCTCTTTTCCCGCTTAAAGCAGGGACGTACACGCTGTTTGGAGATACGTATGGAGAAAGCCGGCAATATGGCGGTGACCGCGTTCATGAAGGAACAGACATTATCGCGTCAAAAGGGACACGAATTTACTCCGCAACAGACGGAACGATCATTCGAAAAGGGTGGAACGATTTTGGCGGCTGGCGTCTTACTGTCAAAACAAATGAAGGGATTTACATTTACTATGCACATATGCAAGGCTACGCACCGGGCATCGAACAAGGACAAACGGTAAAAAAAGGGCAACTCATCGGTTATGTAGGCGATTCTGGATATGGTCCGGTCGGAACGACAGGAAAATTTATTGCTCATTTGCATTTTGGCATGTATGATTTGAATTGGAATGCGATCAACCCTTATAGCTATTTGAAGTATTGGGAATGGAAAATAAATAATCCGTAACACACTTACAAACGTGTAGCTTAAATAGCTACACGTTTTTTAATTAAATATGGTGAGAGATTAATAAAAAGTTAACACAATTGTAACAGTTTATATATTTTAATGGACACAGATTTTCCCTATAATATAAATAGGGAGGTGAGAGTATTGAAACAGTATGTCTTTTCTTTTTACACAGAGCAAGCAAAACATGTTGTGCGGGAAGAAGCAATTCTTGCTGATGGAATGATGGACGCGTTTGTAAAAGCAAAAAAATTAATGAAAACATACGAAAAAGAACTGGGAACTCCTATCCGTGTTCAATACAAAGGTGTGCGCTACCGGAACATTGACATTGCGTAACTTGCATGGAAGGATGAGATTTATGATTTTTCAAAATCAAACATTCACTAACGTGCAGCGGTCAACCAATCGAGCCAACTAAGCCGCTGCACGTTTTATTTTTGTTTTCATCTCAATATAATAAGTTTACTTATATTTTGAGATGAAAAGTTTATAACTTCCTATAATTTATATTATGTAAACTAATAAAAACAAAAAATAAGGCAGTTGCTATTTACTACTGCCCTCTTAGTTTTTTTAGTTACACAATCTCGCTTATAACACAGCCGGCAAGCTTATTCTCTATTTTACTGTTGCGAAATAACCAATTTATTAAATGAGGCTCAGTGTTAAAAATTTCAACACTTACCTTCCCCTCAACAAATAGCAGAGCAAAGCGGACGCCTATTTTAATTAAAGAACCGTCAGAACCTTCAACGAAAAGAACGGTTCCGGAATAATGATAATCATCTAGATTACTTCCGAATTTCTTTTCATAATAATCAATGTTTTCACTTCGGTTCGGTCCAGCAATTTCCTTTAGAATTTGATAGAAATCTTTAATGTTTTCCTTGAAAATTTCTGGATAAAGCGATCCATAAATTTTATTGTCATGGATGGTTAGTTGGAACAAACTTAAATCTAATCGTTTTGTTAAAAGCTGTTCCCATTCAGCTTGAGTTAAAGTCTTTTCTGATTCAGCCACAAATTCACTAATAATCCCTAAGCTATAATATGTACCCATAAATGCCTCCCATTTTTATTATTTTACAATCGATTGTTTGAAGTTAGTTTATTACTATACATGTCTTAATTTTGTTGCTCCCTCTCTTTTTCTACCAAGGCGGCACCTTTTTGAATCGCTGTGTCGCCGAATTTTTTTCGGAGCTTCTCTACCGTTTTCCACAATGCTTCTATTTTGGCCTCTTCTTCATAATGAAACAAGTCTAGTTGCTTGACTGCTTCTTTGCGATCAAAGACGTCAAGAGCGGTGATGCCGAGCAATCGAATGGGCTCACTGTTCCAGTGCTTTTTCAATAAATGCGCTGCATAGCGAAAAATTTCTTCCGCTTCTTGAAACGGGTTGTCCCACGTTTTGCTGCGAGTGATCGTTTGGAAGTTGTGATAGCGGATCGTCAGTTGGATGGTTGTAGACACCACTCGCTTCTGTTTCATTCGTACGCTGACAGACTCCGCGAGTTCACGAAGTACTTGAAACAAAACATGTTCTTCTGTTACATCGTATGGAAGCGTTGTCGAGTTGCCGACTGATTTCCACTTCTCCCCCGCTTCTGGATCAACCGGACTGTGGTCAATGCCATTTGCCCGCTCTTTCAAACGAAGGCCATAAATACCGAGTTTTTGTTGGAGTGCTGTTTCTTCGGCTTTTGCTAAGTCGCCAATCGTGACAATCCCCATCGCATTCAGCTTTTCGGCGGTTTTGTCGCCTACTCCATGCATCTGCCCAACCGGCAGTGGCCATAATACGATTGGGACGTCGCGTTTGCGCAAGACAGTAATGCCGAGCGGTTTTTTCATTTCGCTTGCCATTTTCGCTAAAAACTTGTTCGGTGCAATGCCGATGCTGACAGGGATACGCAATGTTTCAAGTAGTCCGCGCTGAATATGGTGGGCTAATTCAAGCGGATGTTGGGACGATGAAACTTCTGTCACATCTAAATACCCTTCATCGATAGAAGCGCGCTCAAGAAGCGGAGAAATACGCTGTAAAAATGCGAACACTTGCTGGCTCATTTCGCGGTAAAGCGAAAAATTCGGTTTCCTCACAACAAGAGATGGGCATTTTTTCTTCGCTTCCCATAGCGGCATCGTCGTATAAATGCCAAAGCGTTGCTTAGCAATGTAATTAGCCGCTAGCACAATCCCCCTCCGTTCTTTCGGATCACCCGCTACGACGACCGCTTCGTCTTTCAGCGACGGATCACGCGCCACCTCGCAGCTCGCGAAAAACGAATTGCAGTCAATATGAAAAATAATACGTCCACGTTTTCCATTCGCCGCTTGCATATCTATTCCCTTTCTCTCGGCTTTTGTTTCTCTCTTTTATTTTACTTGATTCCCCACTTTTTGTAATATGTTTCTTACTCAAGAAACCGAGCTTATTTAGTGGTTTAGTGGATCAACGAAAGAAAAAGCTCCTGCGGCGGCAGAAAAGATGACGACAAGCCAAAGCAGGCACTTCCAGACGGTCAATAAACTAAAAGAAGCTAACGCAAGATAGAAATCAGCTGGAGTTTGAATCTTCTGTTCCCCTTCTTGAATTTAGTTGTGCCCAAGGCGACTCTTTATCTAATAATCCGCATGAGTTTTTGTACACATTTGTTTCGGCGATATGGTTCCCTGTTTCAATAATAGCTGCGAGTGGAAGAACGAACGTTGCCCCTTGACGCTCTTCCATTAGCAAACCGTCCACACGTTTATAGTCCCATTTGTTTTCTTCGCCGCCGCACACTTGCAGCCAGCAACATAAAAAAATCCCCCACTTCCACTGACGTTAGCCAGTAGTGGGGGAGTTCCACTCAAAACCTTCCTGATCTAAAAATCGAATATAAAAGCCAGCAAAACATTAAGGTAGCGACGAAAAAGCCAATTTCGATGGCCGGGATTTTCCACAACAATGTCGATTGTCTGCCCATCGAAGAGCCAATGATAATGCCGACCATAATGATGCTGAAGGAAAGCAAAACGATGCTAAACGATAAGCGGTTACTGATTTGGTCTAATTTTCTTAATAGAAAATCCAAGTCAGGGATGCCGATCTCTAGGCGCACTTTCCCTTGTTTCATCAGCCTCGTTAATTCTTTTACATTTTTCGGCAGATCCACGAACAGTTCACCGTAATCGGAAAGGCGTTTCCATGCCATTTCCGCTACGTTTTTCGGGCGGAGTCGTTCTTTTAGCAGCTGGCGACCAAACGGTTCGGCAATGTCGATAATGCTAAAGTCGGGATCCAATTTTTCCACGACCCCTTCTACCGTCAGCAACGCCTTCCCTAATAACGTTAAATCGCTCGGGATGCGGATCGAGTGGCGGAATGCAACGTGAAGCAAATCGTGAACCGCTACGCCGAGGCTGACTTGGCTCAACGGAATATGATAATATTTTTCTCTTAATTTCTCGATATCTTCGCGCAGCTGGCTTACATCTACATCATCCGGCACCAAGCCCATATCCCCAATCGTTTTCATGATTCCATCGGTGCTTTGGCGCATCAAAGCGATCATGAAGGACGATAAATGATATTTCATTTCTGACGTGATTCGTCCTACCATGCCGAAATCGATGAACGCAATCACGTTTCCTGGCAAGGCTAACACATTTCCCGGATGGGGGTCGCCGTGAAAAAAGCCTTTCATAAAAATTTGCTGGAACATTCCCTTGGCCAGCCGCTCCGCGAGAATTTTTAAGTTATAGCCGCGTTGTTTCAGCCGCTCAAGTTCCCCTAGTTTGATGCCTTCCACATATTCCATTGTCAGCACTTTTTTTGTTGAATAATCCCAAAACACTTTTGGCACATAAATCGTCGGATCGCTTTGAAACTGTTTGGAAAATTTCTCGGCATTGCGCGCTTCCACAGTGTAATCGAGCTCTAGGCGAAGCGATTTCGATAGTTCGTCCAATATATCCCGCATCTGATATTGCGCCGCCCATGCCAAGCGGCGTTCCGCGAGCACGGTCAAATCTTGAAGAATTTCCAAATCCGTTTCCATGATTGAGGCGATATGCGGACGCTGAATTTTCACCGCCACTTTTTCGCCGGAATGAAGGACCGCCCGATGAACTTGTCCGATCGAGGCGGCGGCAAGCGGAGCTTCCTCAAAAGAATGAAAAATATGATCCAGTTTCTCCCCCAACTCCTCCTCGATAATGCGGCGAACATCGGCAAACGAAAAAGGTGGGACTTGATCTTGCAATTTTTCCAGTTCACGAATAATGTGTTCTGGAATTAAATCGGGGCGCGTACTGGCCAGCTGGCCTAATTTCACGAAGGTTGGTCCTAATTCTTCAAGCACAAGGCGGATGCGCTCGCCGATCGTTTTTTCATTCTTCTCCTTTTTGTCCACACGCAGCCGTTGCGGAAGGGAAAGAAGCTGGGAAAAACCAATTTCTTCGACCACCATTTCAAAGCCATGGCGGAGCAAAGCGACAGCGATATCGCGATAGCGGCTCATATGGCGCATTCTTTTTCCAATCATCCGTCCATCTCCTTTAATGGCCATATGGGCGGCCCCGTTTGATTACTAGTCTTCTTTTTCTTCTAAACGGCGGATTCGTTGCTCTAATTGTTGCAGCTCGTCTTTCGTCACTAAATCGAATTTATCGATCACTTGTTTGATCTGTTCGCGCACGATACGTTGCAATTCCGCTTTTCTTTCTTCTGTTTGCTGCTTCCACTGGTCGATAACATCCTTCGATTCTTCAAGCGACAATTCCCCTTTTTTTACCAATTCATCAATTAGCTTTTCTACTTGTTCTTTGCTCGCTAACGCCAATCCGAGTCCAAACGCTAGCCCTTTTTTGAGAATGCTCATAATGACTACGGCCTCCTTCAATTTTTTATATCATGATATCACTTTCACAACCTTGTGTCGAGTTCTCCTATTCCAATAATATTTTTTCCTTCAGGTTAATGAAGTTGTGTTCACTTTTAACTTCTAGCGCAATGTTTTACAATAATATTAGCAGCTTATTAAAATGGTCAGAGGGAAGGTTATGGATATCCGAATTCAATTGGAACAGGTACTTGCGGAATGTGAACGTTTGAGAAAAGAAAACGAATATTTAAAACAAGTTCTTTCAACAATGATGCAAAAGAATAGGGACGTTCGTTCTGTTGTTCCTTCAGCTAATCTGATGGTCAATAACCGCTCCTCACCGGAAGAAAAGATTCGATTATTCAAGCGACTTTTCCGAGGCCGAACAGATGTATATGCGGTTCGCTGGGAGTCAAAAGATGGACGAACGGGATATACCCCGGCTTGTGCCTATGAATGGCAACCGCCTTTTTGTCGAAAACCGGAGATTAAATGTAGTGAGTGCAAACACCGAACGTTATTGCCACTAGATGATCAGGTACTTTACGATCATTTAAGTGGAAAACACACAATTGGAATTTATCCAATGCAAAAAGATGAAACTTGTTTCTTTTTAGCAATTGATTTTGATAAAAAGAATTGGAAAGAAGATGTATTAGCTTTTGTCAACATATGCAAACAGTTTTCCGTACCGTATAGTATTGAACGATCAAGGTCCGGAAATGGTGCACATGTATGGATCTTTTTCTCCGAAGCGATTTCTGCTTCGTTAGCTCGTAAAATGGGAATGGTGTTGCTTGCAAAAACGTTGGAAAATCGGTATGAACTCGGTTTAGATTCTTATGATCGGCTATTTCCGAATCAAGATACACTCCCTAAAGGTGGGTTTGGTAACTTAATCGCTTTACCTCTTCAACGAAAACCAAGAGCCAACGGGAATAGTGTATTTGTGGACGAATCTTTTACACCTTATCCAGATCAATGGCTATATTTGTCTTCTGTTCAAATGATGACAAAAAACGAAGTACGAGATGTTATACGGAAGTATGAAAATAAGTTGATTACTACTAATGAAATATATCCAAAGAAAGTAACAATTGAATTAAAAAATGGGCTATATGTAAAAAAAGATGGTGTTTCCTCTTCCCTTTTGACCAAGTTGACAAAAACAGCAACATTTGCAAACCCTGAATTTTATAAAGCCCAGAAAAGCCGTTTGTCAACATACGGGATACCACGAGTCATTAACTGTTCTTGGGAGGAAAGAGGATATTTAGTATTACCACGTGGTTGTTTGGAAGAGGTTATTGATCTCCTCTCATCTCTATCTATTCACGCTGAAGTCAATGACCATCGATTCGATGGTCAGGTAATTGAAGTACAATTTCACGGTGAGTTAACTTCCCAGCAACATGATGCTTTATCGCAACTACTGAAGCATGATATAGGAATTCTCTCGGCAACAACCGGTTTTGGAAAAACAGTGATAGCAGCGGCTTTAATTGCGGAACGAAAAGTTAATACGTTAGTCGTTGTTCATCGGGCGCAGTTGATACAACAATGGATAGAGCAATTATCTATGTTTCTTAATATCCCATCAAAAGAAATTGGACAAATCGGTGGCGGAAAAAACAAAATCACAGGAAATGTTGATATAGCTACTATTCAAAGCTTAAATTACAAAGGGGAACTGAAGTCGTCTATTACACAATACGGTCAAATTATTATTGATGAATGCCATCATATTTCTGCGTTCAGTTTTGAACAGGTATTAAAACAAATTCGTGCTAAGTATGTGTGTGGATTAACAGCTACACCGACACGTAAAGATGGGTTACATCCCATTATTCATATGCAGTGTGGGCCTGTTCGTTATAAAATTGATGGGAAAACACAAGCAAAAGTACGGCCATTCATTCATCGCTTAATACCGAGATATACAAATTTTACATCTTTAAACAAAGACATCCAACATCTTTATCATGAAATTGTAATTAATGAACAACGAAATCAACAATTGTTTGATGACGTATTGTCCGCACTTGAAGAAGGCCGCTGCCCGTTAGTTTTAACAGAACGAATTGAACATATTGAAATTTTGCAAAACCTCTTCAAAGGTTTTGCAAAAAATATTATTGTACTCTGTGGGAAAATGACGAAAAAAGAGAAAGCACAAGCACTACAAAAGCTTGCTTCTATTCCTGATGGTGTAGAGAGATTAGTGATTGCTACAGGTAAATATGTGGGTGAAGGGTTTGATAACACGAGGCTGGACACCTTATTTTTAGCAATGCCAATTTCGTGGAAAGGTACGTTACAACAATATGTAGGACGTCTGCACCGAATTCATGCGAATAAACAAGAAGTACGTGTATATGATTACGTCGATCACAAAATACCGATTATGAAAAAGATGTTTGAAAAAAGATTAGCAGGATACCGAGCAATGGGGTATATAATAGATGGAGAAAACGTTTCAGCCGAGGAGCAAATGAAGTTGTTTTAGCTCCTATTAGAACAACTTTCTTACCAAATTCGGCTAGACTAACTTATGAAGCCGAATAGCATTACCTGACAGTGTTATTGTTCGGGGGACAACAAAAAACTTGCCCCCCTACTTCAACATATATAGGCTTATTGTGTTGCTAACTCTTTATTAGTGGACAAGCTCCATGAGATTACAAATAATAATCATAAGCTGTTAACCTCTGCTTTACATACTCGTCATCAGGCCGAAGTTTTAAAGCATATTTGAAATAAGCTCTTGCCCGCTCGTAATCCTTTTTTTGTTCGTACGCTTGACCAAGTTTTTTAACAACAACCCAAATACCCGGTGTCTCTTGGTTGATTTGTTCTAAAATTTGAATCGTTTTTTCTCCTTGCCCGCACACTCCATAACATGCTGCTAATTTATAACGATAATCTAAATTATCAGGTTCTTTTTGATACAGCTCTTCATATAAGCGCAACGCTTCCTCGTACTTTTTCATGGCTAAGAAAATTCTTGCTTTTAAATTTTTTACGGCTGTCGCAAAGCTTTCCTGGCGTGTATCCTCAACCGCTGCTCCTTCAATCTGTTCGATTTTCCGCAACGCTTCAAATAACCGCCCTGTTTTGTAATATACGTATGCGAGCTGCAAAGAGATTTCCGGCATCGTATTTCCATTGGTTATTTCTGTCGTCAAAATTTTTTCAGCTAATGTAAATTTTTTGAGTTTACAGTTCAATACCGCTAATTCCAACGGATCGTGTTTGCTTGCTAATGTTACACGAGGAATAAACTTTTCAACTTGCTGCTGTTGAAAATGTTCATCTACCGCTCTTTTAAATTCGGTGCGGAAATCGGTAACCGACTGATATCGTATTTCCGGGTTTCTCTCCAACGCCTTCATGATTACTTTTTCCATCGAAGGTGTAATGCGCTCGTTCAATTCCCTCGGTTTTGGAAAAGGGACGTTATGAATGACATTAAAATAGGTGTCGTGCGGAGTTTTCCCAGTTAACAATTGATATAACAAAACCCCTAAAGAATAAATATCAGAATTTAAATATCGTGTTTGTGAATGAAGAACTTCAGGTGCAATATAAGCAAAAGTTCCAGCCCCATCAATTGTTTTGATAAAAATATCTTCAATCAAGCGGCTTGTTCCAAAGTCTGTGAGCTTTACAGTCGTGTCATTGATTAAAATATTGTCCGGTTTGATATCTCCATGCGCTATGCGTAGAGAGTGCATAAATTCAACACCATTTAGCACTTGTTCAAAAATATCAAACATTTTTTGAAATGTCCTTGGATGATTGATTCCCTCTTCATTTAACTCTTGGGAGAGGGGTTTCCCATCAAACAGCTCCATTTCAATGACAAAATAACCGTCTACTCTGCCCATCCAATAAATATTGATAATATTTTCATGGGAAACGCCAATAAAGCGCTCCCCTTCCACTAATGCTGCATCACCGCGCTCTTGGCTTTTCGGGATTTTTAAAGCGATAATTTCTTCATCTTCACAGCGAAGGGCTTTCCACACATATCCGTATGATCCTTCGCCAACCATTTCTTGCAAAATATATTTATCTCCGATATTCATATCCTTTTTTAGTTGAATTGAATAACGCTTACGGGCCATGATTGTTTACCTCACTTGAATCCATTCATTTATGGTGAGATTTTCTTTCGTTCCGCTTGCCACTGCTTGAAAAACGAGATAATCAGTAACGAACGAATTAATTCCCGGAATAAAGCGGCCGTTCGGTAATGTGAACCCTTCATCAAAAATGCTAATATATTTATCGATATTTTTTGGAATTGCCCCGCTGTAAGACCAGTAGACAAAGAGAATCAACGGTAAATCGCCGCCGAGTTGGTGATAGGCCAATAATAAATTTTCAATTTTCTCTCTTAGTTTATCATGTTTGCCCTTTGAATTTTCAAATCGTTCAAACTCCGAAACAAGAATAGGCTTTACATCCTGCTGGCGATACCATACCGAATCCGGACGGACTTCCCGGGTCATGCTATGGCCATATTGTTGGTTAATTGGATAAACAGGGCATTCGGATAAAGCGGTTACTCCTTGAATATGTCTGGCGATTTCCGTAATATAATTCAGTCCTGCTGAATGAACAGTCTCTGAATAATCACGAATCCCATAAACGGAAATCATCGGAAAAAGCGAATCGCGAATCGTTCCATTTTTAAACTCATCAATAATTTTTGCTTTTAATTGCTCTTTATCCACCGAATACACCCCATTCTTTGACTACTTCCGGCGATTGACCGCCATGAACTAACGCTTTTGTACCAACTTTCACTAATAGCGGAGCAGGAGTCGAACGCCCCGTAATTAACGCTTCCCCTGTAGATAAAGATGGAAGTTCATCAATATCTGCTTTCGTTAACATATCGGATGTTTTCGTAATGAAACGTTGATCATCCGGATTTTTAAGGCGCATCGTAATAATCGTGTTGCATTGCGAGGTCACATCTGCATCCAATTTAGACGGACGTTGTGAAACGATGGCAAAACCTACCCCAAATTTCCGGCCTTCCGCGGCAATTTTTTTAATAATTTTTTTCGAAATCGTTGGTGCATTTGCTGGAGCGTAGTTATGCCCTTCTTCATACACAAGGAAGCAAGGACGAATCGGACGTTGTTTATCTGCCGCTGCCCGCATAATTTCACTTGATACGAGTGCCGTAACGATTTGTTTTGCATCATCTGATAAACCTTGCAAATCAATAATGATTAATCGGCCATATTTTTCGTTCATTTCTCCAATTAATTTATAAATATCTGTCGGTTCACCAATCGCTTTTGTATAAAAGCTTCGTGCTTCGTTAATGACACGATTCAATTTCATCGAAGCGACCGCTGCGCTTCTGCCGCTCAATGCCCGCGCTTCTGCTTCTGTTATTTCATCCCAATTCCGCAACTCTTCTAAATCACTGGAAAGCAGCTCGCGTAAATCTTTAATATCGCGAGGCGGGTTTGGGTACTTATATTTCCAATAACGAATCGCAACATCGAGCACACGCTGTTGCGGTTCGGTTAAGCCAGGCAAAATTTCTTCAAAGTCGTCCATTTCAAAACGATCGAACTGCAAGGCGAGGTGTTTATTCTTGCCGGCGTATTTATAATCAAACTCTTCCATTTGCGGTGTATATACATGAATGCCACCTCCTGCTGCTTGTAAAGCGCGGAAACGTTCTTGAATAAATAAAATGCTTTCCCGATCTTTTTCATCTTCAATATGCTCAAGATTTGTATTGAAGTGGATCTCTCCTTTTTCAAATGCTTTCCCATACTCACCGTGCGTATCAAATACAACAACGGTTCCATTCATTTGCGCCACAAGCCGTTCAATAATGCGGCCGACCGTATAAGACTTTCCTGACCCTGTCATCGCCAAAACGGCTAAATGTTCTGTCACTAATTTATTAACATCCAAATAAACAGGAACAATATTTTCTCCACGTTCGTAACCGATTAAGTTGCCAATCGCAATGCTTTTATTTTCGTCAAATTGATAAAACTTAGAAAGAAATTCATAATCGACCCCATAGACTTTACTCCCGGGATCTAGCGGGCGACGCGGAATGCGAATTTGTCCTGTCGCCGATTCTTTGTAACCGACAAGGTCAATGGAAGCAAACAATGTCTCCCCTGTCATTTGTGTTCCTGGTAATAATTCGATCGAATTCAATCCTTCCCCAAGATCGCTATTGTATAAAATATTGCTGCGCGAAATCGAAGTAATCCGCCCAAGAACATATGTCGGTTCTTCATCTGGACGTTCTTGATGTAAAATTTTCACAAACTCGCCACGGCGTGCGGAAAAGCTATCTTGCAGCACCATTTTTAAATCATTCGGGTTTCCGGTATTCCCAATCAATTTGCCGATATATTTTTCTTGACTCATTATTCATCCTCCCCGAAAAAGTCTACTTCCTCGGTCCAAACATTTTCTACTTCTTCCTTTTTAATCATTTCGCGTGCCTGTGTTTTAAAATATTGAATAATCGCCCCACTTCGAATTGGCTTTAGAGCATGCTCAGCATACCAAAGCGGCAACGGGAGTGCCTTTGGTTGGTCGAGCGTATAAAGCGAAACGAGATAGGATGTAAGCTCATCTAAACTTTGAGAATCCCATTTTTGAGCGTTTCCCATTATCTCTACTAATAAAGGTTGTGTATGCATCCCTGCCCGGAAATGAAAATTGATAATTCCTAGATTTCTAATGTCTTTAGGCTCCAACTGATTCGTTTGGACTAATAAATCGTATTGATAGGCAGCCGTACGCGTTCTTCGAGTTAAAACACCGTGCAACAGTTTTTTTACGCCAACCTTTTTAATTTTGAATAACACTTCATTGTTCTGTTCGATATCGTGAAAACTTACTTCATCTACAATATACATTTCTTTATTTTTATCTTCGGAAAAAAGACCGTAGAAGATAGAACCGAAACGTTTCGTACTCACTGAAACAAGCCGAATACCGTTTCGATTAAACGGAAAAATAAAATGTTGATATGTCTCCCAAAAATTTTTGATTCTTTCTACACAGTTTTGATAGTCAATATATAATTGGCCATGTGTATCCATTGGCGCGTCAGCCCGCTCTAACATTAACGGAGTGTCGACAATCACCAGTTCCGGCTTATGGGCTTCCATCATCATCTCTTCTAGCAAATCGTAAACTTGCATCACATGAATAAATTTTAATTTATGGTTAATATCAATATCATCCGCTTCATCAATGTCAACGAGGCTGTCTTGAAATGTTTCGTACACAGACCCTTCTTCTATATATAAATCTTGACGAACAGCACCAGCGCTATATAAAATACCGCCAAATGCTGGTATTGTTTTGCTTGCGGTAGCTATCCCTGCTGCCCGAATCGTTAGTGGTGATTTTTTTTCAACGGGGCGAATGACACCGCTGTTGCGAAGTTTCGGAGCAATATGATCGATAAAACGCATTTTCGCGCTTAATTTCGTAACTGTACTTGGCAAGCCTAACTGGATTTTTGCTACTAAACTATTGGCAATCGCGGTATCCCGTTTCGTTTTACCATTCTCCATCATCTTTCCTCCGCATTATGATTTCTCTTACAAATGCCCGATAACCATGTTCCGTAATATACTGTTTCCCTTTCTCGGTAATCGTTCCGCCTGAATCGATATAATGCGAATTTTCGAGTTCAGCTAAAGCCTGCCTCACGTCATTTTCGCGTACTTCTACATAGAAAAACTTTTGAATGAATGGAACGATTTGTTGTCGTTCTAAGACGTTAGCTGCTGAGAGAAGAAGTACAAAGTGATGAACAGGCTTAAAAGCAATTTGTTTTTCTTCGCTCATTTCATCTTTTTTATCTCTTTCATTGATGTGCATTAACGATTGAAATAGACGTTGACATATCTCACGTTGCTCAAGCAACCGGTAATCAAGAAGCGGCAATGTTGTGATCGTCATGCAGCCGCTGCTTGTATCGTAATAAAAGTCAACGGCAACCGTTTGTTTTGTCGGTAATTGAATTTTCGGAGTTAAATTAGTCACGATTTCTTCACGAACCGGAATTCCTTCATACGTGCATTCATTCATTTCTTTAATGAAAATCGCGTTATTCATCTTCAATAATGATGAAATATCTAAATGAAGATACGGTGGGAAAACCATTAACTGGTTTCCCCATCCTTTTGTCCATTGAATAAGACGCGAACGGTCGCTTTCTGACATTTTTAAAAGAACAATCGCTGGAATCACACAAATACCTGACTGCAACTTGTCGATCTCTTTTTCTTTCACCTTAAACCATTCACGCAGCATTTTATACTCTGTCCGTCTTGCGAATGGTTTTAAAATTTGCAGACTCGACATTATTAGAGAACCTCCACTTTTGTCCGAATCAATCCGATTTGCTCAAGTTCTTCCTTTTCTTTTTGGTAATGGGCCCAGTCTAACTCTCCTTTGCGGTCAACCACTTCTTTATAAAACTCAAATTGCACAAATTTGGCATGGTCCGCAAAAAACTGATGGGCATATGTTTCTAATTGTTTCATTTCCGCTTGTACGTTTCTTATCGTTTCTTCATAGGTTGCTTCTTGAATCGGTGCACTTAAGTCCGCTTGATATAGCGGTTGATGCTGCAGACGGAACAGGCGGTTCACCGCATCAATTAATAGGTCATCGAAATATTGGTTCCGCTTTTTCTTCGTCGTATTTTCCACTTTTGTCACTTGGGCGATTAGATCCGTCAGATCGTTTTTTCGTTCCTGCAACAGCTTTTCTGTTTCATCAATAAGTGCCATCGCCTTTTCTTTTTTTGCGGTAAAAAGATCATCAACCGCTTCTTCAAAACCGGATTCTAAAAATACGGTTAACTTGTCAAAAAGTATAGAAAGCTCAACAATCCCTACCTCACGCTTCACATCGGTCTCACTAATTTCATAATAAGCAATCCATTTCTCAACTTTCGGTTTCGATTCTACAAAAAGGTCTACCATTTGCACAAATTTATCTTTCAAATCGTAATAACGGCCAATGATACCGCTCCGTTCTTTCCAATCCACCTTTGTATGGTCCACTTTTTTTAAGCCGATTTGTGAAATAATGATATTTAACCGATCAATTGCTTCTTTATAATTTCCTAGAGATAGATGATGTGCCAGTGTTTCTTCATTTGATACCATCGTTCGTAGTTGCGAAGATTTTACATGATTCATCGCATTTTCAATTTCGTTTTTATATAATTCGAGCACGTACGTAAATGGTGAAATAGGGATATAGTACCCCTTATATTCGTTCGTATTTTTTATCTCTTCTACTTTTTCTTGAATTTTTGCAAGAATGTCCTTTTGAATCGTTGACACATAATCATGAAATTGTTGTACAATTTTTATCTTTTTCCAAATCGGCATGTCTTTTCCATCTAATGTGAGATTCTCAAAGTTGCGCTCGTTTGGTTGAAGTGTATTCCATTTTTCTTCATCAAAGATGAAATTACATTCATCATGAAATTGTTGCAAATAACTTAATTGCTCTTTCCAAATCGCGAGATGGTTGTTTGTATGAACTTGCAATAGCTTTAAATCGATATTACGCAAAGCTTCGTTAATTTTTCTTAAGCTTCCGTGTCTTTTATATCCCTTCAGTAAATCGAGTCTAGGTCCTTTAAACGTTTCCTTGAACTGATCAACGAGTTGATCGTATTCTTTTTCATACCACTGTTTAATTTTATCTCTTTTTGCTTCCAACGTATATGAAGTAACATTTTCCACATGAGTATTGTTGATGGTTCTCACGACTTTTAGCGCTTGCATAAACGTTACCCATTGTTCAATGATTTTTGCCGGCTTAATTACATCAACAGAACTAAAGAAAAATGCTTCTTCAATTTCTTGGGTTGTTACTCGGCGATTCCCGATAAATGACATCAAAGAAGCGAATGCAGCCGGAATTTGCACTTCATATTGCCCGTTTTCATGATTCTGAATAAACAATCCTGCACCGCGATAACCATCCTTATCTAACTTAGCCGGAACTTTCGTCGCCTTTAAAGCATGTTGAAAGCGATTGAAATCTTCGCTGTCCATAAATTTTACACCTTGTTTTGCGCCAAGTTCAGCGATTGTCGCATCGTGAATAATCAATTTCGCATATCCTTCCGCTAATACCGGAAGATAGTCTTCTTCTGATTTTGTAAAAACAATCGGACGTAACACATATCCTTCTTTATCGACCTGTTCAAACCAAGTTCGTGCGATTCTTGCAATTTCATCTGTAATGGCACGAATTTTTGCGCGGAATGGCTGCGCTAATTGATGGGCTGACTTGCGGATATCCATCATCTCACGTTCAACCGATAACGCTTCTAATACCTTCTTCTGCAAGTTTGTTACTTGGAAAAAGAGCAGGCAACGGCCGAGCCGCTCATACTTTCGTTTTATATCATCGATTTCTGTTTCCGCATCAGCAGTCGGTGCTAAAATGATAATCGGGTGACTGCCGCTATCTAGCAATTTGCTGTTAACAAGATCGTGCAAGGAAGGTAGTTTGCTAACCCAAATAATATCGACGATTTTTTTCGGATGAACTCCTAAATATAGATGATTCGTTACTTTTATACGGAGCCCGCATTTATTACCTTTTACTTGAATTGCTTGCACGTTTGGATAATCCTGCTCAATCGCTCTTGTAAAACCGAGAAGAAGGCGATCGATTTCACCGTCTTTATCATATTGTTTCGCCAACTCGTTTAAATGTTGTTGAAGCTTTTGATCTTTTTCTTCGTTTAATAAATAGTTCGCAATCCCGTTTTTGACGGCATAGCGGCGATTCAACCGCTCAAGGAACGCAAAGTTTGGACCAATATATGTTTCGAATTGCTCTGTTTTCATTCGTTGCTCAAGATACGTATATAAAAGCTCCGCCGCTTCAACGACTTCGTCTTTCGGATAAAGCATGCGCACTTGAGCTAAAAACGTTTCCCGTTCTTTTCCGACAATAAAAGAGCCTTTAGGTACATTAATTGAGAACGTTTCAAGACTGCGCAAGAGGACATCTAAACTAAATGATTCACCTGTCGTTTCATTCACGAATAAATGATCAGATTCAGCTTTATATTTGTTTTGCACAAGATAAAAACCTAAATCATTTTTCGCAAGCGGCAAAGCGACAAACTCTTTAAATAATGGTATACCTTCAATATGTTTCGCTGATAATAAAATTTGTTGTTCTTCTGCACTATAATAATCTTTCGGATATGGCAGCTGCCGCAATAACGCTTTTTTCACAAACGGAATATGCATCGGCTTTGTATCAATGTAATCGAGCTGGGAATGATCGATTAAACTTTCTCTAAAACGCGGAATAGAATAAGCTAAGTCTTGTAAAATTTCACCTGTTTCTTTGTCAGGATGCTGTTCTAGGTATTGGTCACAATGAGCCATGATCACATTGAGCCAACCGAAGTTTCCGGCGGCAATCGTGTAAGCTGCTTCGACAAGACCTGCAGGATATTCACGCAATGTTCCGCTTTGTTGCAGCGATGCGATATAATCGCTAATATCTGCATAAGAGTTTTGTGTGATTTCCAATTTATCTAAACGGCGGGCAAGCGCCTCGAGCGCTTTAATTTGATCGCCAATGGCCGGTGAACAAAGCAGCAAGAAAGAAACATTTGGATGGCGAGTGCGGCTATCTTCATGTTTAATCGCTGATGTGATCACTTTAATGGCTTCACCGTCAAGTTTCTTTTTTCGCTCTTCACTTTGTTCTTGAATCCCATCCATAAATAATTCGTATTCGGATTCTACTTCATCGACAATAACCATCAAATGCTCAATCCTAAACTGTTTTAGGTAAGCTAAACCATTTTGGACAAGTTGGTCGAGCAGACTAAGATGTTGAAGTAAATCATCTGGTTCATGTTGCCCTAACTCAATCGCCTCTGCCAATTTTGCCGGTGAAAAACCAAGCGGGAGAAAATGGTCTTGAATATGTTTCACAATCGAACCTTGAATCGTGCGGGCAGGTTGTTGTTCCGCTAATTTGGCCAGCGCTACATACGCGCCATAACCGACCCAGTTCTCCCCATAAAGAAGGTCCTCATGCATTTGTTCATAGCGGATATAAATAGGTAAAATGCCATCAGCGAAATCTGGCTTTAATAACCGGACTTTTTGCAATTGACCTGATTGGTCACGAATTGTCCATCCTTTATCAATTCCAAGCGCTTCACTCACTAATTCATAAGCAATACGCGATTTACCAATTCCCCATTTAGCAATCAATGTAAAAACTCGTGCCATTGGCGCTGACTTTAAATCTTGTAAATACTCTTTAAACGCCTCATAAAATTCACGCTGACCGACCATTGGCTGCTGAATCGGAAATGTGGAAACCCCATCTTTTAACCAGACAGATTTGCTCATCTTTTCAACCCCTTTATCGTTGAAATTCAAGTTTTAATAATTGGTATTCTCGTTTACCTAAATAACCCCTTCCATGTCTCGGTTGGCCTGATTCATAATCAGCAATATAAAACAAACCTTCACGAATACCTTTTGTCATATAATAATCGACAAAGCGCGCAAGTCCTTGTTCCCATGTTGGATAAAAACGCTCCATCAGCTTACGAAGTAACGGTTCAATCGCAACAAAACCGCGATCATCCTGCTCTTCGCCCACTTTTTTCTTTAACCATTCGATTTCTGATATACTCTGAACGTTCGTAAATGAAAATAAAGAACGTGAACCGATATGTTCCAACACCTTTTCTTTATTTAAAATGATGATTCCGACATCAGTTTCAATAAACCAGTCTAAATAGGCAAATAATTGCATCGGTGCCCGCATAAACGAAGAAATATTTGTTTTTGCCGGCTCTTTACCGTTTGAACCAACAAACATCCAATCTTTATCTAATTCAATTTCTTCTTCAGCAAGAATGTTACGCCAATCTTCCCCTAATGCTTCATTCTTAAACTCGTGAAGAAGCCGGTTCATATCATTCAAATTGGGATTTCGTGAAAACGGATGATATATAGTACCGTCAAAGCAGAGCGACCATTTACTTAGTTGTTCGAGCGACTGACTGTTTGTTTCAAAATAACCGTCATTTAACAACATGTGCATAATGACTCGCGTTCTTGGCGAGTATCGCAACAGTTGTTTTGCAAGCAACAATTCCCATCCGTGTTGTTGTTCGTACGCAACTACGAGTTCATTTGCTTCCTCTGTACGAATCAAATGTCCATTGTCTGCTCTTGTTAGGAAATGGACACCTTTAATTTCAAAATTCCGCGAATGTTTTGCATACTCATAACCATGCAGTCCAAATAATTCTTTGGAACGGTCTAGTTTTTTATCTTTTTCTTCCACATCTTTTCCTAAATATAATTTTGCGATTTCCTTGATCGAGCGCGCTTCGGTTTTCTCGGGAATGCGCGATAACAACTCACACCATCTCTCAAAATTTCCTGGCTCAATCCAAAATCGCTCAATCGATAGTTTGATTTGCTTCATCCTCTGTCCCTCAATTCATCAATCCACTGTTCGATTCGTTGGCGGAGCTGTTTACTACCTGCCATGAGCGGAATATATAAACTCGTGTTGTACAGTTCATCTTCAATATGGCTCGAGATACGGTATTCTTCATCGACAATCGTTAAAAAACCGCGATCATGCAAATGATGGAATATTGTTTCTAAACCTGCGATTTCGCTTGGGAATAGTTGGTAGTTGCTCACTTTACAAAACTCTAAAACGAAATCATTGATCGTTCCGTACCGATATTCTTGTTTTTTTGACGACATTAAAATAACGTCAACTTCGTCGTTTACCGCATGAAACCGAATGGTCGTCATCCCTTGCGCCTCCGTCTGTTCGCGGACAACGCAGCAAAGGAAAATAAATAAGTTCCAAGGGTGCATGAAAATATGTTTGAATAACGGATTTTTTAATGAGATATTTGGCTCATGCGGGGCTAATACAGCAAGCGGTGCATCTTTTAACGGCGATAACTGCAAATTAGCAGCTATTTTTCGCCCTTTTGCCCATAGTTCATCAATTTTTGTACCGAGCGGTTCGTCTTGTTCAACCGCTTCTTGTTGATACTGTTGAATATGGGCTAAATAATAAATAATGCGCTGATAATACGGTGCCCCATTAAAAATAAAATGATTGCGTTCACGAAAAAGAGGCTCGACTTCCTTTACATGATGTTCTAAAGCTTCCGTTTCGTACCGCTCACCATGTTTCAATTCATCTAATATTTTTACGATTTCCCCTGCAAACTTTGGCATTTTATGAACGAAATCAACAATTCCTTCCAAATCCTCAGCCTCACGCATTTTTAATACGGTTAACAACGACGTTTTTAACAAATATTGTTGATACTCCTCATCAAAGCAAAACAATGTATGAAGAAAATCAGTTTGATTCGAAAACCGCTTCACAAACGCAATCCAATTGTTCGTGATCACTGCCTTCTTTCCACGCACATATAAAAGACCTTTCGCAACAAACGGCTCAAGCTCAGCGACATAAGCCGTTTCACCGTAGTGATACAGTTTCTCTAAATGACTATGTAACCTTTTTAACTCCAACGCATTCACCTCCTAGAAAAGAAGGAGCGCCCCTACACCCCTTCAGAAATTTTCGACTCATCAAACTTGCCTTCGATCAGATCTTCGACGTCTTGTTTGGCTTCATTAATTAACTTCTTTGCTTCTTGAAGTTTTTTAAAACTTTGAATTAGTTTTTCTTCTATTTCTAATTGTTCATTTATTTGAAGTAAAGGAATCACTATCTTAGAGACATCGTTAGCCGTTAATCCTTTTTGAGCTACTCCCCATGAATGCTTAATTATTTGATAAGTGCCTATTATTGATTTAAGAACAGAAATAACATAGCCTGTTCGAATTAAATTTTGATCTAATCTTACAGCAATAATATTTGAAGTAATAACACCCTTTTTATCTTCATCAAAATAAACCGATATTCTATTTATTAAACAATCAAGACTACCTCTAGAGGCAAATAATATATCTCCAAATTCTGCAAAAGACTTTTCCCAGTTTCTCACATTGTTTTCATCTATAAATTCGCTATCAGATGGAATTACAAAATAGCCTTCCAAATTCCCTATATAAATTAATGGTACTTTTTTGTCCGGAGCAATCCATGTTGATTCAACATTCTCACCGGTAAAAACCATTCGTGATACATTCCCTAAATTAACAAATTTAAATCCCATTTTAGATAAGTGTGTAAATAACTTTATGAGATTAGGATCATAGTATTCTGCATCTAGTCTATCTTCTAGATAATTAGATGAAACGAAATCATATTTATAATTATCTTTTATTTCATTTTCAAATGAATCTAAAGAAAAATGTATGTTTATCAATTCATATACTTGAGACATTAATTGCTTCGCTTCTTCCCGTAACTCTTCCGCTTTTCGGACTTTGTTGCCGATGTATTGCTGTATGTTCATATTAGGAAGATAGATTTTAAACTTGGCTATATCACTGGAGTATAGTTCCGTTTGTCCCGTACTTCCAATTGTATATTTTTGTATAAAAATTTGGCCATATTTAGAATGTAAAAAAGATCTTAAATATCCACTATCGCACTTTTCATTTGTACGTAATATATTTACATGACCATCTACTGTAGCTTTTTTCTCACTCCAATAAAGATCCACTTTACCGAGGGAACCAACCCCAGTTACCGCTAACAATACATCTCCTTTTTTGACATGAGCTGTTTTGTTTTTTTCAAATTCATTTTCATCAATTAAATCTACATCTTCTAAATTGATACCATTATTAGTGATATTCCGCACTTTTAAGTTAGGAATTTTCCCATTTGGATTACTTGTTAGACCTTTGCCGCGATGATTTTTTACCAATAAATCCTTTAATTCCACTACGTTATTCATACTTGAAAATAATTTATCATTTTCTATAATATAGTCTTTAAATGTAAAACTATCTATCCTATCTTCTAACAAATCTGTTGATACCCATGAAATACTTGGCTTACTACTAACAATTTTTGCTTCTTCATTAACAAACATAAACTCACACCTTTTTACTAATTCCTTTATCTCTTCTTTCTCCCCAACATTCTTGTTGATTTAGCAGGTTGGTAGACTTTTAGTCCTTCATTGCCAGTAAGAATTTCTACTTTCCATACGTTGATTTTGATGTAATATCAGTGACCGTTTGGATAGTTGTGTCGCAGGTCGATAAACGTTAATTTGGTTACTCAGATTACTCGGCAATGATTTTTTACCATTCATCAAAATCTAGCAAATTCTTAATTTAGATATAACTTATTCTAAAAAGATGGATTTACATTCCTTTCTTATATGCCTCAACAATTTTTAATAAATCGTTCCGACCACATTCCCTAACTATAAAGCCACTTATTTACTTGGGGATAAATGTAATTATGGAGGTTACCTCCTTCTCCTCGGCGTTCTTGCTGGTTTAATCGGTTCGTACGCTTTCAATCCTTCATCACCAGTCATAATTTCAACTTCCCAGCCGTTGACTTTGGCGTAGTATTCCGCAACCGATTTGATCGTGGCATCGCCAATCGATAAACGTTGGCTCGCCTGATCTGGCCATTCCTTGATGAGTTTATGCAACTCAGTTGCTGTCCACAGTTCTGCCTGCTCGGAAAATTGCGCCCAAGGAGACTCTTTGTCTAACGCTTTTTGAATAATGTGAACAAGTTTTTGTGCGCATTCATAGCGATTTTTTGCAGCTTGAGCGATATGGTTGCCTGTTTCAATAATCGTTGCGAGCGGAAAAACGAACATTGCCCCTTGACGTTCTTCTTCCGCTAGCAAATCGCTTACACGTTTATAGTCCCATACGTTTTCTTTCGTGCCGCACGTTTCTTTACCAGGGACTTGCAACCAACAACATAAAATCGATGTATCAATGACGAGAATTTTTCGTTTCATCGCTTCCCACTTCCTTGCTGTGTAAGCGTTTCTTCAATTTCCCCTTCTGCTACTAGCTTTCCGATCGAACCGCTAGCAAGCAGTTTCGGCAACGCTTGAATATCTTCTAATAACGTTAGTTCACTTGCTCCATGTTCTGCTGAGCGATGGGCGACGATAATAAATGGGATCATTTCCAGTCCCAGTTCATCAAGCAACGCCGGATTATGTGTCGTCATTAAAATATCAATTTGCCGCTCTGTGCCAATCTCATTTAACATCTCTAGCAAAATTCCAGCACGTGATGGATGAAGGCCGTTGTCAATCTCTTCAATTACAATTAGGCTCCCTTTTGGTCGGGTTAACAAAGCCGTCAAAATCCCTATAAAGCGAAGAGTACCATCTGACATACCACGCGCATCGACTATTAGTTTTTCGCTACTTCCTGGCCACTGTTCTTCGCAATACAACATTGCGTCTTTTTGAAAGCGACCGACGGGCTCCGCCCATACTCGCTGTACATCTCCTTCAGGAAGACGGGAAACGTATTTTGAAAGCAGCGTCTCGATATGATTCTTTTCTTCTTCCGACAATGCGGCCAGCACCCCGGCCACATTAGAAGCGTTGCTTGCAAGACGATTCGAAAACGGCTTATAATCACGCATTAAAGACGGAGCCGGATCAAGAATGAAAATGCGTTCTAACGTACCGACGACAAACTGGATCGCTTCATCGACTTCCTCGCGCGTTTCTTGGGTTTTTAATTGGCTAATGAGAGAGGAAGATCGTTTTAATTGTTTATGTTTCGGCTGACCTTTTCCGTTATAAACAGCCGCTTCAATACTCGGGCTTCCTTCCTCTCCTGTAGCCGTGAATATATTCGTTGTTTTGCTTGTTTTGCGGTTTACTTTGATTAGCGATTCGGAAACAATCTCTATATCTGGCGTTGTACTTACTTCAATGCTATAGTGATAGTCAATTTCCTCGTTATACTCAATGACGGCTTCTAATACAAATGTAGTAAAAGGACGTCTGGATGCCCATTCCACACCGCCGCGAATCGCTTGAATGTTTGCTTCTAAAAGCAGGGCAGGGTCTCCTGATAAAATTGTTTGTAAATCTTTTCCTTGTACAACACGGTTTAAAAAAGCAAGACCGTCTAGCGCATTTGATTTTCCGCTTGCATTTGTGCCGATTAAAATAGTTAATGGATCAATATATAGTGTCGCATCGGCAAAACTTTTCCAATTTTTATAACGAACTTCTTTTAACATTGCTTCACATCCCTTTTTTATACGCTTCAACAATTTTTAATAAATCGTTGCGGTCGTTACCAAGTTGCACTTCGACTTTGTTCTTTACATCAAATCCGATTTCTTCAGCAACCGCCATAAATACTGGTCCTTGTTTTTCGTTTTCGTGTTCTTTCTTTTTAATATAGAGGAATGACGTTTTTGCGCCGGTACCAGATAATTGGAACGTGACTGTCGGTAATGAAACAACGGCTTTCACAATCGCACGACCGCCTTCAAACTCGCCTGTCACTTCATTTTTCTTACCCATTAAATATTCACGCACATGTTTATAGCTTGAATTACTTAAAATTCCGTCTGGAAGGACGATCATTAAATAACCGCCCGGTTTTAATAGTTCTAAATTTCGGTCAATGAATAACACCGCTTGGTCTGTCGAATTGACTTGCTTCCAAACACCTTTGTTATTTGGCTTTGCTCCAAGGCATAATCCTTTCCCTGTTGGTTTTCCATCTTCAATTCCAGATGTGTAACGTTCTAGAATGGCTTCCCCTTCTTTTGTTTTATTTGATACAGATCCGGAGCCAAATGGCGGGTTGGTGATGATCACATCAAATGTTTCCGGTTGCAATGAATCGGTCATTAATGAGTCGTTGACCCAAAAAATCGGCGCTTTTGGCAATCCGTGCATCGCCATATTCAAACGCGCTTTTACAATCATACTTCGTGTTTTATCAGCACCTACAAAGCTATGCTCCTTCATTTTGTCCAAATGTTCTTTTATTTTTTCCGTTTGCATCCCGGCAAATTCTCTCGTAAAGTATCTTTTAATGGCTTCATAAGCTTTTATTAAAAATCCTCCGGAACCGCAGGTCGGGTCAAGTACACGGAAAGTTGGATTGCCGTTTTCGTCTGTTCTTCGCAATTTAGCCGCTTCTTTTGGATTCGCTGTTAAATCGTGCATGACCATTTCAACCATTGCTTCTGTTACTTGGCGTGGTGTTAAATACGTTGCTTGCCCGACTTTACTATCATATTTTCCTCGCAGCAATACATCGTATAGACGTCCTAAAATATCGGCAGTAACGTCTTTTAATGTCGCTTTTTTTCGTACTCCGTTCTCATCTTCAAACTCACCGAGCTCTTGGAACGCTTCAAATGCGGCAGCATAGTTTGCTGGATTTTCCAACTTAATATACTCATCTTCGTTAAAAATATAGCACTTTTCACCTTTGTCGTTGATCGCTACATAGTCGTCATGATTTTTTATTTCTTTAAATGCCGTTTTGATTTGTTTTACCGCTTCTTTTCCATGCTGCTTTATGTACTCATGCTTTAAAATGTCATATAATTTTAAACCGTCATTTTCTCCTTCTCTTAATACGTAGTCGGGGTGATAAAGGCGAAAAATTTCCATAAACAATAATTTGCTTATTTCATCGATCGCCTCGTTCGTTGAGCTAATATTATCGGCACCAGCAGGGCCGTAAAGACGCTCATGTAAATCATTGAAGCGTTTTTGCAAATCGGAATAAATATCCAATGACCATTTTTCTTGTCTTGTTAGCGGTTTCTTTTCTTTTTTTGTTACATCCGCAATGGATGGAATTTCTGCAATGGGGATTGCTTCAATACAATCGGCGTAATAATTGACCTCTCCGTTTGTGGCCCAAATAAAATCAGGAACCGATTCATGATATTGCGCTTCGCTGAGTGCTGATTGCTGAACAGCGTATGATAAGTCTGCATCTTTTTCGAAAATTTTTACGTAGACGATTTTTTCATCTCCTGTCGCTGTGAAAATCGTTGTTCCATCTTCTTCATTTTTAGTAAGGTCAGAGAATTGACCATATCCTTTCATTTTTAATTGTTCTTGTACTTGTTGAATTGTTGTTTCCATGTTGCTGTTTCCTCCTGTTTATCGTTTGACACGAAGTAAATTTTCCCGTGGTGATTCGTATTTGCCGCTGCTAATGGCAACATCAATAATTTCACGTTGTGGCACAATCATATCAGCAGGGAGTTGGCCGAAAACATCGGGATCGATTTTTGTGAGCGGGCGTCCTTGTAGCGCCCGCTCGATTGCTGTTAAAATGATTTGTCGCCGTTCATCTTGTTTAACTGTCCAAAATCCTGCTTCATTTTGAATAATACACGGATCTAACCGCACAAACAGTTCCATTTGTTCTTGATTCCAATATAATTCATTTTCATGTGCAATCGTCACAAGCTGTTCGATTGTTTTTGGGGTTTTTAAATATTCATATAAAATCATTTAACCCCTCCTTCTTTCATTTACTATTTTCCTGGCGATTTTGAGAATTTGTTCCATAGGCGCAGTAGTCGCACTAGTATAATCTTCTTCATGAATAAGTCCTTTTGATAAATCCCAAAATACAATCGTTTCAAGATTTGGTGGGAGCGTGGCAGTTAGTTCGAATGAGGTTACCAACGTTTTAAAAACAGGAATCCATCGAGAAACTTCATTCAATTTACCATACTCAAGCAGAATAATTTTTTTCGCATTACGATCGTAAAAGTACCCAAAATCAATATCTAGTTGTATACGGCTAGTAAGCAACTCCTTTGGAAGGTGAATACTATTTTTGTGATAATCTAGTTCAAAAATAGGCTGTTCATAATAGTCATTCATTAGCTGATAGAGTTTCTTCAAAAAAGAAATGGTGAGCTGTCTAGGGTACGATTGATGTTCGTAATCTATAATGTACGATTCATCTCTTAAGTCAAAAGCATCACTAATTTGCTTTTCCGCCTCTCTTATTGCCAGCGCATAATTCTTTTTCCCTTTCAAAGGATAATTAAAATAGTATTTATAAAATCCGTATAACGATGGTAACCTCATTTTATATCCCTCCGATTAATAAAAGAATTTTTTTACCACATTTTCAATCAAAGCAATCTTTTCGGGTGATTCAACCGGGAGGTAAATTCTTTTGAGATCCTCGATACTTATTATCATTTGTAACTGCCCTCTTCGCGTAGCCTTTAGTTGAGAACGCACTAAAGGATGAAACAAACACCACAATAAATATGCAGCTCCATATTTAAAATTACGTAAAACGATAAAAGCACTTGACGCCAGTGCCCCCTCATACTCTTTCGTAACAAAAGCTAAAGGGTGGTTTTCTTCTCCAATATGTGGTCCAACAACTCCTAGAAGTACGTCGTTTTCTTTCAATTCATAACGAGCGCGGCTTTTCACTTTCTCAAATGATATAGTTTCTGCAGAAACAATCCGACACGCATTAGCATCAATATTTTTGAAGCCAATGTAACGAATTTCTTTGTTGCGAAAATCTTTTGGACTCACCGTATATGTTACGATTTCGCAAATGTCTTTCAACTGCGTCCATTGTTCGTTTTTGATTTTATGTTTCAATAGTTTGAAAGCATCTGAAGTATAGTAGCGATAATAGTTAACATCCAATCGTTCCACTAAAAATTGTTTTTCAACCCAACACTCTGTTGTCAGTGATTTGTTGATGTGATTGAACTCCAATTCATATAAGCTGTACAGCTTTTGTTTTAAATCGGTTTGTTCGTTACGAATGTCCCCTTCAGTTTCTTCGTCAATTATGATCTCTAAATCTCCTAATTGTTTTAACGAGATTTTCGGTAATATAGACGGGACAACCATTTTTTTTAGTGAAAGCATCCCGATATCTGAAGAAAAAAATCTCTTTAGTTTCTCTTGTGTCTGTTGATCGTTCGGACGAATTTTTATAATATCAGGGCTAATAACTGCTCCATCATACACCTCATCAACAAGAGCTAATTTTGGAAGCGAAATGATTTTCGAAATTAAAATATCCCCTTTTCTAACAATGGCCTTTTCCTCAATCTCCTCTAAATCAAATAAGTATTTCATCTCTTTCTGAACTAATTTACCACCTTCAATATTTGATAAGCGGATATAAGGGACATTCGTCTTATAATCAACAAACTCCGTTGCATTTCTTGTTCCATCTGTAATTTCTTTACATAACATCCGTAAAGGGATCGTTTTTTTATTTTCCAAGTGTTTTTTTAATTCCAATTCGATTTGATAAAAATACGGGTCTAAACGTTCATTCTGTAAATCTTTTGTGTAGACAAACCACCAGATATAACCACATCCTTTTGTTCATTTTTCTCTCTTTTTATATAATGTTCATTTCTTTAATTATAATTTACTAACAAAACCATATAATGTCAAGCGGTTTTTAGGGGAAATGGGTTGATTGTTCATTTTATTCTCTTTTTTTAAAAAGCAAAACCCTCGCTGCGTATTAACAACGAGGGAACTGTTTACTTCTTATTGATATCGGTTCCTTAAAATAAGTTATTCTACGTATGGATATGATTAGGGTCATTTATAGTTGCGCGATGAGCTTTTTATTTTGGAAAGCTTATTTTGCAATTCAGCATGATCACGCTTCATTTGGTTAAGTCGATTTGTCACAACTTTTTTTCCATATCCATATGGTGCGGAAGCAATGAGTATCACATTTTCATATTTGTTCATTTGCAAGACCTCCCAATAGCGTTTTGACAAAGCAACAGTAAGAATATTCTTTGGATTCAAGTCTTCTATGCTAACTCAAAAGATTTGTTTTAAAAATATCCACTCTAATTTTCATTTAGTAACTGCTCAACATGTTGTTTTAACTTAGGAATCTTATTCTGAACAACATCCCAGACAATTCGATAATTGATGGAGAAATAGCTGTGAATCATCATATCTCTCATGCCAGCCATCTTTCTCCATTCGATATGTGGGTGTGCTTGTCGGATTTCGTCTGGAATGTTTTTCGTTGCTTCGCCAATCACTAATATATTTTTAATTACCGCGTCCGACACTAGGTCATTGTCTAGAAAATCATCATAAGATAAGTCCTTGGTGTATTTCTCAATTTTTTCTGCAGCGGCGAGAATATCTTGTAAAAAGACTTTAGGCTCTTTCTGCATACTTAGCACTCCTTAAAACACTCGGCTTTAATGCTGGTTTGATATCATCTAAAATGACTAAATCTACCGGCTTTTGAAAATGATCTTCCAGATTGAATTTTAAATCCATGTAATTATCGAATGTCATGGCATGATCCATAAATTCCACTAACACATCAATGTCACTGGACTCCTTTTGTTCTCCACGGCTATACGAACCAAATAGACCAATCCGTTTCACACCATATTTTTCCTTCCATATATCTAAGTTTCTGGACATTTCGTTAAGTATTTCTTGTTGTGATAACAAATTTATCACCACCGTTTTCTTAATACTCGATATCCTCATTATAGCATCTTTAATTGGAAAAAACTTGCTTTAGGCAAGAGTTCGTTTAAATACTTTTCGTACCGTTGCGCGTAATTGTTTACAAATAATCCATACCAATTACTTTTTAAAGCATCAAGACCTCGCTGCATTATAACAAACTTTCCTCTCGAAACATTTTTAAGATTTCAAAAAATCTTCCATCGTTGCCATGTTCATTCCCACCTTCTCATATTTTTCCCCAATTTTATCACACTCCTCTGCCCTCTTGAAGTTGAAAGATGCAAACTGATTCGCTTTCCGCTATACTGAACGAGTAATCTTTTTGTACGAGAAAGGAGCTTTGTATGAAATCGCTTGTTCTTGCCGAAAAGCCAAGTGTGGCGCGCGAGATTGCTCGCGTGCTTGGCTGTAAGCAGCAACATAAACATCACTTTGAAGGAAATCAATATATCGTCACTTGGGCACTCGGCCATTTAATTGAATTAAAAATGCCGGAACATTATGATCCGAAGTATAAGACATGGCGGTTGGAAGATTTGCCGATTATTCCAGAAAAAATGGGGCTCAACGTCATCCGGCAAACGAGCCACCAATTCAGGGCCATTGAAAACTTGGCTAAACGAACAGACATTAAAGAGTGCATTATCGCCACCGATGCCGGACGTGAAGGTGAACTTGTCGCCCGCTGGATTTTAAAAAAGCTGAACTGGAAAAAACCGATCTTACGTTTATGGATTTCGTCGCAGACAGATAAAGCGATTCGCGATGGTTTCAAACATTTAAAGCCGGGAGAGCAGTTTGATCCTTTATATCAATCAGCGGTTTGCCGCGCTGAAGCGGATTGGCTCATCGGCTTAAATGTCACAAGAGCGTTAACAACGAAATATAACGATCCTCTTTCAGCGGGGCGCGTGCAAACCCCTACCCTTGCGATGATTATCAATCGGGAAAAAGAGATTCAAACATTTGTCCCGAAATCGTATTGGACGATTCATGCCGAGATCGGTGCTCTCAATGCTTCTTGGGAACGAAGCGGAGAAAAGCGGATCTTTTCGAAAGAAACAGCGGAGCAGCTGTTTGAAAAACTACAAAACAAACAAGCCGTGGTCGTTTCTATCGAACGAAAAACAAAAAAAGAGCCGCAGCCGCTTCCGTACGACTTAACTGAATTGCAGCGGGAAGCAAACAAGCGGTTTGGTTTTTCCGCGAAGAAAACGCTAACGGTTTTGCAAAGGCTTTATGAGCACCATAAGCTTGTCACATATCCGCGCACGGACTCCCGCTATTTGACGGCGGATATGGAACCGACGATGTTGGACCGGCTGGAGGCGATGGCATCGGGATACAAAGACGAAATCGCACCGCTCTTGAAAAATAAAGGGAAAGTGATCGCTAGACGAGTATTCAACAACGAAAAAGTAACCGATCACCATGCGATTATCCCGACAGAAGAGCGGCTTGACATTGGAAAGCTTACTGCAGATGAACGAAAGTTGTACGATTTAATCGCTCGCCGCTTCTTAGCACTCTTCTATCCTGCATGCGAATACGAAACGATTCATGTCGTTTTGGATATCGATGGCGAAATGTTGACTGTTCGCGAAATGACGGTGATCGAGGCAGGATTCAGAAAAGTTCTTGAAAAACATGACGACAAACACGACAGAAAGCCGCTCCCTATCTTAACGAAAGGACAGACGTTAACGCTTAATAAATGGGAAATGAAAGAGGCGATGACCGAACCACCCCTTCGCTATTCGGAGGCAGATATTTTGTCGCAAATGGAGAAATACGGACTCGGCACACCCGCAACAAGAGCGGAAATCATTGAACGGCTTGTGGAAACCGAAACGGTTGAGCGGAAAAACGGACGGTTTTATCCGACACCAAAAGGAAAACAGCTCATCGAACTCGTGAATGAAGAGTTAAAATCTCCGGAGTTGACTGCCCGCTGGGAAAAAGAGTTGGAAGTGATCGCTCGCGGAAAAGGCAATCCGAAAGTATTTTTACAAAACATTCGCAAACAAACGGAGCGGTTAGTGGCGGAAATTAAACAAAGCGAACGAACGTATCGTGCGCATAACTTAACAGGCTCGATGTGTCCGGAGTGCGGTTCGTTTTTAAAAGAGCGAATGACAAAAGAAGGACGCATGCTCGTATGTTCGAATATGGACTGCCGCTTTCGCAAACGGAAAGATCCGAAACTGTCGAACCGGCGCTGCCCGCAATGCAAAAAGCGCATGGAAATCCATGAAGGAAAAGCGGGTATCTATTTCCAATGCCGGCCTTGCAATGTGATTGAAAAAGCGGAGGAAAAGAAACACGCGACGATCAGCCGCAACGAGCGGGCGTTGCTGAAAAAATACAGTGCGGAAAACGATTCGTTCGGCACAAGTTTAGGAGAGCTGTTGAAGCAGGCGTTAGAAAAAAAAGAAGGCTAAAAACCGTTTTTCCAAAATCAACTTTCTACGACAAAAATAGCTCCTTCCCAGTCACCGTACATAGGATTGGGAAGGACGATAAATTTGCGGCCGAACTGTTCGTGCAAACGGCCGACGTTGTTGCCATTCTTTTGGTCGAATTCTTTCGCAAAGTCGCCCAAGTTATCTCCAAATGAGTTTGACATCGCTTTATAACAAAGTGCTGTTTTGTAGCACACTATATAAATGCCATTTGGAACTTTAATGTTTTCGTCTTTTATGGAGTAATCGGTATGTTTCGACTGTCGGGTGACCGAACAACACCGCTTCCAGACAATGCATTTGTCTGTGAAGCGGTGTTGTTCGGTCCTCTGTCACGCGAAGGAGTGACGAAGGCCAGTCACAGACTTGCCTCCGACAGTCGAAAAAATAGGGAGTCTACTTTTTCGTCAGCCATAAGTTAAACCTCCCAGTTGTATTTATATAGCACCTACGAGCGCGGGCGAATGCGCTTATAGATTTCTATGGCCGTCACCAACAATGCCGCCGCTAAAGTAACTTTTATAGATGTGCGGGTAATTTTCATTAAATAATCGGCTGTGTCCATATGCACCGTCGTGTAAGAACCATCGCTCATTGTCACGATAGGATCTTGCGATGTAAAAGCAAAAAGCAACGCAAAACAAGAAATAAAAACATAAACAACACTTTTTACAATTCGTTTCTCCATTTTGCTCCCCCATTTCAAGGTGTTGCACATGACGACTATTTCCACTTGCAAAGCGAGGCTAAGAACCTTCGTCCATTTCTTGAACGGCCCAAAGATAGAAAATTCGTCCTTTATTAAAATGAAACCTGAATCCGTGATGAATGTGTTTAGTTGCCTAGATGTATCGTCATATCAAGCAATTTTAGTATAAGAAGCGAATTCAAGATGCAATTCCCCTATGACATATTGGTATGCGTAAGAAGGAGAAGCTAACAAATAAGGAATCCCATCAATGAGTTCCCAGTTTCCTTCCCAATGCTTAATGTCTTTATAAGTTTACTAGGCTCTTGTTTTTGCATATCACCACACGCCCTTTTCGCTTATGCTCATGTGTCAATAGGTTGAGTTATTTTTAAAAATAGTCGTACCTATCATCATACATGCATCTATGGCAATGATCGCAATGCGGATACGGAAAATCCCATGGCAATACTTCGCCACAAATGCTACATTTTTTCATATAACTCGTCAAATTTTTAGATAGCACTTCAAATATTTTTTCAGAGATTTCTTCTTTCAGCAAAAATACCGCGTCTTCGTCAAAAGAAAGTGATTGTGAATAAGCAAATGACGTATACAACATTAGTTTTTTATAACTTTTTTCCAATTCATCGATCGTATCGGTTGAAGTGAATACAAGTGGCATGTTTATTTTTCGATCAAGAAGATACTCTTTAACCATTGTTAACCAGCAGTCGACCAAAAACGATTCTTCTATAGAAAACGGAATAGAGCAAAAAGAAAGCTTTTTCCAAAGGGAAAGTTCCATATCCATTTCATGCAACGCTTTTTCCAAAACGGCCACTTTTCTTTCCTGTTCGCTTAAATCATGAACTTTATAAGGGGTTCCTTTTAATTCTTTTTGATAGAAACCCCATGCACGTTTGAACAAATCAAATGATTCATAAGGGAACCGTTTCATTGATTCATTAGATATAGGAAGAAAACTATATTCAATAGGAGCTACTCTCGCCTGTAGCAATTGTTTGATTTTCTTTCGATTTTTTGTTGCATTGACGAACCCTTCATCATAAATCCCTTTTCTGCCCGCTCTTCCCGCTATTTGTTGAACTTCTTCCGCCTTTAACGTGCGAATCGTTTGCCCGTCAAATTTTTCGCTTTCCATAAAGATGACTCGTCGGATTGGAAGATTTAATCCCATACCGATCGCATCTGTGGCCACCAACACATCGGTTAAACCGGTCCGAAATTGTTTCACTTGTTTTCTTCTTGTTTCTGGAGGCATACTTCCATATAAAACTGAAACTTTATGCCCCTTTTTTACAAGCAATGCGGCAATATTAAGAACTTTCCGCTTCGAAAAAACGATTAATGCATCCCCTTTTTTCAAATCTCTTGGAAAATGAAAGGGATCTTCTTCCCAAATAAGGGGTGTCGTTCTTTCATGTTCAACCACTTCAAATTCGAATTGATGGTAATTTAAGAGGGTTTGGATAAAATTTGCTGCATACGGAGCAACAATAAGATGTATCTCTTTTGCCTTCACTCCAATAATGGCTTTTACCCAGGCCGATCCTCTCGTTTCATCTGATAACATTTGACATTCATCAATGACAACGACTTCAAATTCATCCGTTAAGTTAGCCGCTTCTACGGTTGCGCTAATATGAGTGCTGCCGTCTATAGTTTTTCTTTCTTCTCCTGTCACTAAAGCGCATTTGATGCCATGATGATTCATCTCTTCAAATTTTTCTAAAGCAAGCAACCGAAGAGGCGCCAAATACATTCCTTTTTTATCCTGAAGCAAGCGCTGAAGGGAATCATATGTTTTTCCCGAATTCGTCGGACCGACATGGATGATGTATTTTTTATTTCTGTATTGATTTGTTAGTGATAATGGGTTTTCAAAAATGTGTTTGCTCAGTTTTTTCAAATGGTCATTAAATCCCTTTGAATGAAGGAAAGATTGTTCGACTTCTTCGATCTCTGTAAACCATGTTTTTAACCAACGTTTTTTCTTATGAGGATTCCATTTAATCGAGCATTGATATTTTTTATTTAACATTTCTATGTAAATACATTCAATTTTAGACAAGATGGTGTCATATTCTTCTTCGCTTCTTCTTTTTTTGTCTGCTTTTTTGATAAAGGAAAGATAATTTCGCAGCTTGTCGAGAATCATGATAATCTCGTTCGGAGAACTACCATCAGATAAAGATTGTGATAATAAATCGCAAACTTTTAACCAATCATCGTATAAAGAAATGACTTCTTTTTTTGCCTTATCTAGCCATGTTTCTAATTCTTTGTCGATGATTGTTTCATACATTTTCCAAATAGAAGTTTGTTGAATGGTACGAATGGCTTGAAAGCGTGTTTTAAAATCATCACTGATCTCCGTTTCTGCATATTTTAAAATTCGCAACAAACGTTCATTGTCGATCGTATCAAAAAAAGTTTGCACCAGCTTTTCTTTCACTTCTTCCAAAGGAAATAATGTCCCCACAGCAAAAGAATCCGTTAGTATTGCTTCTCCGTTTTTCTCTTTAAGCCGTTTTTTTATGCTTTCTTTTTTCTCGAATAGCCAGTTTTCAACGTAATGGTTAAAAAAATCTAAATGATCCGGTTTTTGCGTTTGTTTGTATAATTGTTGAAATGAATTTTCTTGATTAGACATCAAAAACGAAATTTCATAATTACCAAAATCATCCAATAAATCAGATACGATATCATCAATTTCATGGTCCAATAAATGACGCAGTTCAAAGCCAATATCATCGATGTCCATTTCTTCCGCTTCATCTGCCGAACCTTGTTTTACGAGATAAGCACGCACCTCGTCTATTCCTAATTCCTCGACGGAATCTATAAGCAACCGATAGACAAACTCCTGTATTTTATCTTCACATTTGCTTAATAATGTAAATCGAAATTCATAGTATCCTTGAAATGGATAAATATCATCATCATCCCAAAAGTCACTTACTTCGCGAAATTTTTTGATCGTAAAATTTTTATTGTTTGCTATTGCTGACAATTCTTCTTTAATCAGCCTAATCATTTCTTCTTCCAAATTAGCAAACTGGCGATTCACTTGTTCTTGCAATTTTTGCATAATTTTTTCTGCTGTCACTTCTGTTTTCATCGAATTGGCGAAGGTCCTCCCAATCGCTTTTCCTCCCTCTACTTTTTATGCTTTATTTTACAATCAATCGGCTGCAGCAGCGAATTGTTTCAACTCTTCGTCATCCTGTCCATTTTGTAAGGGCACGATATTTGCCTGTCGCAGCTGGACAGCCGCCTCCGCTTTTCTTATGATTTGTTATGATCGCTGGAGCATGCTTTTCTTCTCGATCGAAACCCATGGCCGGTTATGTTCCCAACGGACGTTCATTCCTAATTGAAACGTTTCGGATAAATATTCGTCTGTTAATACTTCTTCTTTTTTTCCTGCGGCTACGATTTGCCCGTCTTTTAATAACAACACATGGGTCATTTCTTCGATAATTTCTTCAATATAGTGAGTGACATAAAGCACGTGACATGGTTGAGTGACGATAATTTCTTTTATTAACGCCAAAATTTCTTCCCGTGTTAAAATGTCTAATCCTATGGACGGTTCATCTAATATAAGCAGTTTCGGTTTGGCCATTAACGCCCTTCCGATCAAAACTTTTCTTTTCTCTCCCTGTGATAACGTATCATACGTTTTCCCTTTTAAATGATCAATTCGAAAAGAAGCCATGAGCTGTTCCGCTTGCTGGCGGTCTTCATGTGTTACCGTATGATACAATCCGATTGTGGCGAATTTCCCGCTCACGATAATATCTTCGACAGTTTCCGATTCCAATGTTTGATTAAAACGGTCAAGGGAGCTGCTGACAAATCCGATTTGTTTGCGAAGTTCTGGCAAGTTTGTTTTCCCGAATGTATGTCCTAAAACAGAAACTTCTCCTCTTGTTGGATATTGATAGCCTGAGACGATATTTAACAATGACGTTTTTCCTGAACCGTTTAAACCTAATATGACCCATTGTTCCTTTTCGCTGACTTTCCAATTGATATCCCTCAAAATAACCCGATTTTCTCTTACAAAAGACACATTTTTCATGCTGATAACCGTTTCCATTTCACACTCTCCCTCTACTTTTTGCTGGCGATTTGACATAGTTCTAGAACGCTATAATAGTGCCAAAAATCGTTTCGACACATTTCTTTTATTTACTTTCGACATTTTTCTAATTTGTTCCTTCATCTTTTTTAGTTCCTTTTATAGGTTTGCTCATTCTATCAAGAAAACGAAAAAGTCATCGGCCAACCGGCGAGATGTTGTTAGCGTTGCTTCGATCGATTCACAATGTTTTTCTTTTTGTGCAAGAAACGTTTGTTCGTATTCAGTGATAAGTGATATATGGTATCATAGATAAGGGTTGTAGTTATATCCGCTAAAATTCGATTGTTGCCAACCGATGAATAAGGCGAAACGATGCAAGCGATGAAACAAGCGTTGAATTTTGCGTCGAAAGTCGCTTACGAGCACAATTTGCTTTCTTCTTTATAAGAAGTTGCAATCGTTGGTGTATCGAGATTGCGACAATCTTGCGGACTGAAATCGCAAATGGCGTGCAATGTGTGTAGCATTGTCGCAGGAGCACACGCCAAATGGAGAGCGCACTCGTGCAGTTGATAACTGAAGCGAGAAATAAAGCATACGAACTATTTAAAAGAAATTAAGGATTAAAATTGAGAATGCAATTTGAAGGGAGAAATTGGTATGGATCATGAAGCATTAAACAAAGAAAACAATAGGACGTCCATACGGTCTTTGCTAGAAATATTGATGGTATCAACAAAATTGGGATTTACATCGTTTGGGGGACCAATCGCGCATTTAGGATACTTTCATGATGAATACATTCGTAGAAGAAAATGGATGGATGAAAAAAGTTATGCTGATTTAGTGGCGTTATGTCAATTTCTACCCGGTCCTGCAAGTAGCCAAGTTGGGATTGGGATTGGAGTAATGCGTGCAGGTGTGTTAGGTGGAATAGTTTCATTTCTTGGATTTACCTTACCTTCTGTCATTGCACTTATTGTTTTTGCATTGATTTTGCAAGAGTTAAATATCGGTGAGGCTGGCTGGATTCACGGGTTAAAAATCGTTGCAGTAGCAGTTGTTGCACACGCTATTTTAGGAATGGCCCAAAAACTGACACCAGATTTAAAAAGAAAAGCGATTGCTTTGCTAGCGTTAGTTGTAACTTTACTATGGCCAACAGCATATACGCAGGTGGGAATTATTATATTGTCAGCACTTATCGGCTATCTTCTCTATAAAGAACATAAAGAGAATGATGCTGCTAGAATAAACTTTCCCATTTCACGTGGCTTTGCATTAATTTGCTTAGCATTATTTTTTGGATTACTTATTCTTCTTCCTATTTTAAGGAAAGTCACTTCATTGCATTGGATTGCGATGTTTGATAGTTTTTATCGTTCAGGTTCTCTTGTTTTTGGAGGTGGACATGTTGTATTGCCATTGCTTGAACGTGAATTTGTACCAAATGGATGGATAAGCAAAGAAGCATTTCTTGCTGGGTATGGGGCTGCACAAGCAGTTCCGGGTCCATTATTTACATTTGCAGCATATTTAGGGGCAGTTATGAATGGCTGGTTAGGTGGCTTACTAGCAACAGTTGCTATTTTCTTACCAGCATTCCTTCTCATTTTAGGTACTCTACCTTTTTGGGACACTTTACGACGAAATCCGAAAGTGAATGGCGCGCTGATGGGAGTGAACGCAGCCGTAGTAGGTATATTAATTTCTGCATTTTATCAGCCTATCTGGATCAGTTCCATTTTATCACCGATAGATTTCGCTTTTGTTGCTATATTGTTTAGTATGCTAGTCTATTGGAAGCTACCTCCATGGATTATTGTATTAACAGGTGCAATTGGTGGATCACTTATGGCACTCCTTTAATTAATAAGAAAAAATCAGCCGAGACGATTCTTCTCGGCTGTCCATTTCATTCTTATTCACCTGTTTCCGCAAATTTTTTGATGCGCGCGCCGATTTCATCACGAACACGCTGGAAAACGGCCCATTTTTCTTCTTCTGTTCCTTCTGCTTTCGCTGGATCGTCAAATCCCCAATGGACGCGCTTCACGTGTGGCGGTGTTACCGGGCAATGATCGGCCGCATGACCGCATAAGGTGACAACTAAGTCGGCTTTGTTTAAAATTTCAGGATCAATCACATCAGATGTTTGGTTGGAAATATCAATCCCTACTTCTTTCATCGCTTTCACTGCGTTTGGATTTAATCCGTGCGCTTCGATTCCCGCGCTATAAACTGCCCATTCATCGCCTAAATATTTTTTTGCCCATCCTTCCGCCATTTGACTGCGGCAAGAGTTACCTGTGCATAAGAAATAAATAATTTTCTTTTTCATTTCCATCGACTCCTTTTTAGATGATGACTAACCATAGATAAAGTCCGACAAGCGTAATGAATAACGTAGGGATCGTTAAAATAATCCCGTTTTTAAAATACGTTCCCCATGTAATTTTCACTCCTTTTGTTGATAATACATGCAACCAAAGGAGGGTCGCTAACGAACCAATTGGGGTAATTTTCGGTCCTAAATCGGAACCAATCACATTGGCGTAAATTAATCCTTCGCGAATGATACCGGTTGTGTTCGTGTCGGCAATCGCTAACGCATCAATCATGACCGTTGGCATGTTATTCATAATTGATGAAAGAATGGCGGCAATAAAGCCCATCGAAACCGTTCCGACAAACAGTCCTTGATTGGCGGCTGCTTGAATAATATCCGCTAATACATTCGTCAAACCGACGTTTCTCAAGCCGTAAACAACGACGTACATTCCGATGGAGAAAAACACAACGGCCCACGGCGCTCCTTTTACTATTTGCTTTACATGAACAGCTGGGCTTCTTCTGCTGATGAACAAGAAAACAAGGGCTGTCGCTCCTGCAATGAAGGATACCGGAATGTTTGTAAATTCGCTGACAAAATAACCAATTAACAAAATACTTAAGACCACCCAAGAAAGCTTAAACATTTTATGATCTTTAATCGCTTCACTTGGTTTCTTCAAATGTGATAAATCGTATTGTTTCGGTATATTTTTTTGAAAATAAAGATATAGCACTAAAATGCTTGCGCCGAGAGAGACAAGATTCGGAACGATCATCCGCGCCGCATATTCGACAAACCCAATATGGAAATAATCAGCAGATACGATATTGACAAGGTTGCTGACGACAAGCGGCAATGATGTTGTATCGGCAATAAAACCGCTTGCCAAAATGAAAGGCAGCACACTCTTTTCATCAAATTGCAAGGCGCGTACCATCGCCAGAACGATCGGCGTTAAAATAAGCGCGGCTCCGTCATTCGCAAAAAACGCCGCAACTAAAGCGCCAAGAATGGAAACAAAAATAAACATCTTGATTCCGTTTCCGTTGGCCGCTCTTGCCATATGTAAAGCTGCCCATTCGAAAAAGCCAATTTCATCTAAGATTAACGAAATAATAATGATCGCAATAAAAGCAAGCGTCGCATTCCAGACGATGCTTGTCACATTCACTACATCGTGGAAATCAACTACTCCTGCTAACAACGCTAACAACGCGCCGCCGCAGGCAGACCAGCCAATGGACAAGTTTTTTGGCTGCCAAATGACCAGTACTAACGTGACAAGGAAAATCAATGATGCCAGTATGACGGAAAACAAATAATCACCCCTCACTCACACGATATCCGTGTTCCTTTTGTTTCAAGTTCTTTTATTTTTTCTTCTTGGCTTGGGATATGTGCTAAAATGTCTTGAATGAAGGCATACAGTTCATGTTTTTTGTTTACAGAATAAAAAATCCATTGCGCTTTTCTTGTTTCTGTCACTAAACCGGCATCTTTTAGCTTTCGAAGATGTTGGCTTATGGCCGGTTGGCTCATTTGAAACAATTCCACAAGTTCACAGACGCAACAATCTCTTTTGTCCAACAGCGCCATGATCGTGAGCCTTGTTTTATCGCCCAATAGTTTTAATATGCTTGCTGCTTCGTCTACACGTACAACAACTTGTTTCATTAAATCCCTCCCTTGCTCTTTGAGGTACTGTCAAAAGTTTTAAAGACGTACCCCGATTTTTTGTTGATTTTACGCAATGAATGATAAAAAAAGCTTGCCACCCCTGTTGTTTGCGGTA
>NZ_JACHEP010000024.1 GCF_014201465.1 Anoxybacteroides tepidamans
CACCCGTTCCCATCCCGAACACGGAAGTTAAGCTCTCCAGCGCCGATGGTAGTTGGGGCCAGCGCCCCTGCAAGAGTAGGACGTTGCTAGGCAAATAAAAAAAGCATGTCTCATAATGAGGCATGCTTTTTTTATAAGTTAGAAAGTGTAAAATGTTGATCGCTGTCTAGCTCCATGCGCCATCGGTGTGATGCGCTTTGCCTTGTCTATCGGCGGCGATACGTTGAGTTAGCTCCTTTGAAATAACCTACGCAACACCAAGCTTTGCTTGGTCTGAGCCTCTTCGGCGGTGCTTGTGTGCTCTTCGTGGAGCCAAGGATCGCGACATTTCGCCGTTCTCCGCAGGACGCGGGCTGCCTTTAGGCGAATTGGGGGCGTTTTCCGCTTTTCTTACTCTCGAAAAAGAAACGAGCTTCTATTCCTTGCGAAGGCAGCAAAATCTTTTCTCATCTTATGCACAAAATGAATATGCTGTTTAGAGTAAATGAACTGAAATTTTTTGGAAAATTGTATGCCAGACTCTCTCATCTTAATGATTTCTCATAAAACTATATAAATACAACTGGGAAGTTTAACTTATGGCGGACGAAAAAGTAGACTCCCTATTTTTTCGACTGTCGGAGGCAAGTCTGTAACTTGCCTTCGTCACGCCTTCGCGTGACAGAGGACCGAACAACCAACCGCTTCACAGACAAATGCATTTGTCTGGAAGCGGTGTTGTTCGGTCACCCGACAGTCGAAACATACCGATTACTCCATAAAAGGCGAAAACGTTAAAGTTCCAAATTGCATTTATATAAAAGGATTTTTCAGCGGTGCTGTCGAAATGGATATCAACGCATACTTTTCTTGTTTCAATTTTAGAAAAAAGGCAATGATAATAGTTAGTTTTAAAGTTCAGTTTGTTGCATTTTTTTCGTATTTGCTATATAGTAAAATTAAGGTCAAATATAGTCAAAGTCAACTACCTATGCAAGGAGGAGGTAGGGTGCGAAACATTTCAGATATCATAGAACAATACTTGAAGCAAGTATTGAATATGAGCGATCAAGAGATTGTTGAAATTAAACGAAGCGAAATCGCTCATAAATTTCAATGTGTTCCTTCACAAATTAATTATGTGATTAACACTCGTTTTACGTTAGAACGAGGATATATTGTGGAAAGTAAGCGCGGCGGTGGCGGATATATTCGAATTATGAAAGTAAAAGCCAAAAATGAAGCGCAGTTAATTGATCAACTATTAACCCTCGTTGACCATCGTATTAGTCAATCAAATGCGGAAGGGGTTATTCACCGCTTGGTTGAAGAAAAAGTGATTTCTCAACGTGAAGCCAATATTATGTTGAGTGTAATTGATCGTTCTGTTTTATATATTGACTTACCGCAGCGAGACGAGCTAAGAGCCCGAATGTTGAAAGCCATGTTGACCTCGCTGAAATATAAATGAGGAAGAGGTGAATCGCTTGATATGTCAAGAATGTAAACAAAAGCCTGCCACTATGCATTTCACCAAAATTATCAATGGTGAAAAAACGGAGTTTCATCTTTGTGAGCATTGTGCTCAAGAGCATGGGGATGTTTTTATGTTTCCTGAAAATGCAGGATTTTCGATTCATAATTTATTGTCCGGTTTATTGAACTTTGAATCCCCTATAAAAGAAACAAAGCCCAATGCATTTCAAGGCATCGAGCTTTTACAATGTGAACGTTGTAATATGACATATCATCAATTCGCAAAAATTGGTAGATTCGGGTGTTCACATTGCTATCATACATTTGCAAAACAGTTACAGCCGATATTGAAAAGGCTTCATAGCGGCAATACTACCCATGCTGGAAAAATTCCGAAACGAATTGGTGGAACGATTCATGTTCGCAAACAAATTGAGCAGTTAAAACAAAAACTCCAAGAGCTTATTGTGAGGGAAGAATTTGAAAAAGCGGCCGAAGTTCGCGACCAAATTCGTTTGCTGGAAACGAAGTTAAGCGAACATAGAGAGGAGGACTAATCTCATGTCTCTCGAAAAATTTTTGAATACAGCGGTGAGCTCTTGGATGAATCAAGAAGGTCCGGATTCTGATATTGTGTTAAGCAGTAGAATTAGGCTGGCGAGAAATATTGTGGATTACGAGTTTCCGACTGTATTTAGCAATGAAGAAGCGCAACAAATTGTAGAATTATTTGAACAACATTTTGCTCAACAATCATATCGTTCGCTCGGTCGGTTTGAGCTTTTGAAAATGAACGAACTTCAATCGATTGAAAAAAGGGTATTAGTGGAAAAACATCTCATTAGCCCTCATTTAGCGGAAGATTGTCCATTCGGGGCATGTTTGCTTTCAGAAAATGAAGAAGTAAGCATTATGATCAACGAAGAAGATCATATTCGCATTCAGTGTTTATTCCCTGGTCTTCAGTTAACAGAAGCTCTAGAGATGGCTAATGAGTTAGATGATTGGATTGAGATGCATATCAATTATGCATTCGATGAAAAAAGGGGGTATTTAACAAGTTGTCCGACGAATGTTGGAACAGGATTGCGGGCGTCTGTCATGATGCATCTTCCAGCTCTCGTTTTAACACAACAAATGAATCGGATTATTCCTGCCATTAATCAGCTTGGACTAGTAGTACGTGGAACGTACGGAGAAGGAAGTGAGGCGTTAGGAAACATATTCCAAATATCAAATCAAATTACACTCGGTAAGTCAGAAGAAGACATTGTAGAAGATTTAAAGAGCGTTGTGCAGCAATTAATTGCTCAGGAAAGAATGGCAAGAGAGGCATTAGTCAAAACTTTAAACATACAATTAGAAGACAGAGTCTTTCGCTCCTATGGGATATTGGCGAATAGCCGTGTGATCGAATCAAAAGAAGCAGCACAATGTTTATCGGATGTTCGGTTAGGAATCGACTTAAGGTATATTAAAAATATTTCGCGCAATATTTTAAATGAATTGATGATTTTAACGCAACCCGGCTTTTTACAGCAATATGCTGGCGGAGCATTAAGACCAAATGAACGGGATGTTCTTCGAGCCAAGCTGATTCGGGAGCGTTTAAAGATGGAAGAAAAAAAAGCGATGGAGGGTGATGAATGATGATGTTCGGTAGATTTACAGAACGGGCGCAAAAAGTGTTAGCGTTAGCTCAAGAAGAAGCAGTGCGTCTTGGCCACAATAATATTGGCACAGAGCATATTTTACTTGGTTTGATTCGCGAAGGAGAAGGGATTGCTGCGAAAGCGCTAATGGCTCTAGGATTAGGTCCGGAGAAAATTCAGAAGGAAGTGGAAGCGTTAATTGGCCGTGGTCATGAATCTTCACAGACAATCCATTATACGCCTCGTGCGAAAAAAGTAATCGAGCTTTCGATGGATGAGGCGAGAAAGCTAGGACATTCGTATGTAGGTACAGAGCATATTTTACTTGGTTTGATTCGCGAAGGAGAAGGAGTGGCAGCTCGCGTTCTCAATAATTTAGGAGTGAGCCTTAATAAAGCACGTCAACAAGTTTTGCAATTATTAGGAAGTAATGAATCGGTTTCGGGACATCAAGGTAGTTCTTCTCATGTCAGCACGCCAACTTTAGATAGTCTTGCTCGTGATTTAACGGCGATTGCCCGTGAAGGAAGTTTAGATCCAGTTATCGGTAGAAGCAAAGAAATTCAGCGCGTCATAGAAGTATTAAGCCGGCGCACGAAAAACAACCCGGTTTTAATCGGGGAGCCTGGCGTCGGGAAAACAGCGATCGCTGAAGGATTGGCGCAGCAAATCGTCAATAACGAAGTTCCGGAGACGCTCCGCGATAAACGAGTGATGACGCTTGATATGGGAACGGTGGTAGCCGGAACAAAATATCGCGGTGAATTTGAAGATCGTTTGAAAAAAGTGATGGATGAAATTCGGCAAGCAGGGAACATCATTTTATTCATTGACGAACTTCATACATTGATTGGAGCAGGCGGTGCAGAAGGGGCGATCGATGCGTCGAACATTTTAAAACCTTCCCTCGCTCGTGGGGAGTTGCAATGTATCGGGGCGACTACGTTAGATGAATATCGGAAATATATCGAAAAAGACGCCGCGTTAGAACGCCGTTTCCAACCGATTTATGTTGATGAGCCAACGGTCGAAGAATCGATTCAAATTTTAAAAGGATTGCGTGACCGTTATGAAGCTCATCATCGCGTATCGATTTCCGATGAAGCCATTATTCAAGCCGTTAAATTATCAGACCGTTACATTACGGACCGCTTCCTTCCAGATAAAGCGATTGATTTAATTGATGAAGCTTGTTCGAAAGTTCGTCTTCGTTCCTTTACGGCTCCGCCAAATTTAAAAGAATTGGAACAAAAATTAGAGGAAGTTCGTAAAGAAAAAGACGCGGCTGTGCAAAGTCAAGAGTTTGAAAAAGCTGCTTCGTTGCGCGATACAGAACAACGATTGCGCGAGCAGTTAGAAGAAACGAAACGAGCTTGGAAAGAAAAACAAGGACAAGAGAATTCCGAGGTGACTGTCGAGGATATTGCGATGGTTGTATCCAGCTGGACAGGGATTCCAGTGTCAAAGCTGGCGCAAACAGAAACCGAACGACTATTGAAGTTAGAAGAAATTTTACATTCGCGCGTCATCGGACAGGAAGAGGCGGTCAAAGCGATTGCAAAGGCGGTACGTCGTGCTCGTGCAGGATTGAAAGATCCGAAGCGTCCGATTGGTTCATTTATTTTCCTAGGTCCAACAGGAGTCGGAAAAACGGAGTTGGCACGGGCATTAGCTGAAGCGATGTTTGGTGACGAAGATGCATTAATTCGAATTGATATGTCAGAATATATGGAGAAGCATTCTACTTCTCGCCTTGTCGGATCTCCTCCTGGGTATGTTGGATATGAAGAAGGCGGCCAATTAACAGAGAAAGTGCGCCGCAAACCGTATTCAGTTGTTTTGTTAGATGAGATGGAAAAAGCGCATCCAGACGTATTTAACATTCTTTTACAAGTATTAGAAGATGGACGCTTAACGGATTCGAAAGGAAGAACGGTTGATTTTCGCAATACGATTGTGATTATGACTTCAAACGTCGGAGCTGACGCGCTTAAACGGAATAAATATGTAGGCTTTAACGTTCAAGATGAAAATCAGAAATATAAAGATATGAAAAGTAAAGTGATGGATGAATTGAAAAAAGCATTCCGTCCGGAATTTTTAAATCGTATTGACGAAATTATTGTATTCCATTCACTAGAAAAACAACATTTAGCGCAAATCGTAAATTTAATGGCTGAACAGCTTGTGAAACGCTTAAAAGAACAAGATATCGATTTAGAATTGACACAAGCAGCGATCGAAAAAATTTCCGAAGAAGGATATGATCCGGAATACGGTGCGCGCCCATTGCGCCGGGCATTGCAAAAACATATTGAAGACCGCTTATCCGAGGAATTGCTGAAAGGCACGATTGGAAAAGGACAAAAAGTCATTGTAGATGTAAAAGACGGGGAATTTGTTGTTTTATCCGAGCAAACGGTTCAGTAAAACGAGGTTATAAGGTATGCGGCAATCATTTGGCGCATACCTTCTTTTTGCATTTGTTTTAAAGAGAGGAATTAGTGGTATGAAGAAAAAAACGAAATTTGTTTGCCAAGAATGCGGATATGAATCAGCAAAATGGATGGGGAAATGCCCCGGATGCCAAACGTGGAACTCTATGGTGGAAGAAATGGAACGAGCAAAACCCGCAACTAGGGGAGTATTTGTTCATTCCTCTTCGAACACGATCTCTAAGCCGGTACCGATTACAACAATCGCAACATCACAAGAACCGAGAATCGTAACAGATCTTTCGGAGTTTAATCGCGTGTTAGGCAGTGGGATCGTGAAAGGCTCTCTCGTATTAATTGGCGGTGACCCTGGAATCGGCAAATCAACGCTTCTTTTACAAGTGTCTTCTCAACTAGCATTGAGACAATATAAGGTGCTATATATTTCTGGAGAGGAATCGGTGAAGCAAACAAAGTTGCGCGCTGACCGTCTTCACATCTCTTCTCATGAATTATACGTATTAGCAGAAACGGATTTAGAATATATTCATCAAGCGATCGAAGAAGTGCAGCCTGATTTTGTGGTCATTGATTCGATTCAAACGATCTATCGTGCGGAGATTGCTTCCGCTCCAGGCAGCGTTTCTCAAGTGAGAGAATGCACAGGAGAGTTAATGAGAATTGCGAAAACAAAGGGAATTGCCATTTTCATTGTCGGGCATGTTACAAAAGAGGGAGCGATTGCTGGCCCGAGAATTTTAGAGCATATGGTGGATACGGTTCTATATTTTGAAGGAGAACGGCATCATACGTATCGAATTTTACGGGCAGTCAGTAACCAAATGTTATTAAACAATTAAATGAACGATATGTCGATTGATATAAAAATTCTATAAACTTTGACAAATAAGGATTTTTCGCATATAATTCAATCGTCTAATATTTAATAAAATTTAAACAATTAAACGTTTAATTAACAAGCTAAGATACATATACTTATAGTTTTTAGACGATTGGAGGGGGAGAACGGTGAGAACAACAAAGAAGTCGATGTCAGAAACGACAGAAAAACCAAATTTAAGATTAGTTAAAGATGACGATTGGAAACATAGAACAAGAAACCTACGTTTCTGTAAGCAAAAATTGACGATTATAGAAGAGGATGGCTTAGTGCGTGACTTTATGTTCATTGTACTAAGAAATGAATTTAACAAGAAAATGAAAGTGACAGGATACAGCAATTACTTTATAAAAGAACTTAATTCAGCAAGGTTAGAGACATTGGAGTATCACGCTAAAATCATTACTCGATTCCTGAACTACATTTTTTTCGATAAATATGATGAGTATCAAATGAAAGATATTACTGAGTTAAAGATAGAGTATGGAAATCACTTTTTGAGGGATTATGCACAAGGGTATGTAGGAAAGAAAAAGAAAACTGAAATGACAGTACAAAAGGCAGAACAAGTCCTCAATCGATTTTATAAATATCTTTTTAATGAATTAGAGGATATGAAATATATAAGTGAAAAAGATTTCTTCACAAAGCATAGTTCAACTTACTACCACAGAGGACAGTGGAAGAAAAGAAAAAAGGTAGTGGAACGTGTAGAATCCTTGTTTACTGTTATCCCACCGAACTACACCCCTCCACAACGAGTGAAACATATTCCTTCCTATGTTTTTCAAGAAATGTTGAACATATGTGATATTCATTATCCTCATTTGAAATTGGCTTTATGCCTACAAGCATTTGGTGGGTTAAGAAGAGGAGAAGTATGTAATGTATCACGAAACAATATAAGTTATCGTATGTTTGGAAAAGATTTAGGGTGGTTCACAATCGATTTAAGGGAAAAAGTTCAACTTAGAACAGATGGCAAGGACGTGGGAGGAATCAAGAAAAGAAGAATTCAACCTATACATCCTGTATTTTTGAAATTATTCCAAGAGGTTTATGACCAACATATGAAATTAATTGCACATATTGATAATCCTTACGGTGCAATTTTTCTTAATCGTGATGGAGAAGCAATGTTGGATAGCAGTTATGAAACATTTTTCAAAAATATTGTTGACCTAGTACTAGAAAAATTATGTAAAAGAGGAGATTTTAAAAGCGCAAGTGAAGCAAAGCTTTTAATGTCTGGTAGAGTGGGAACGCATATCTTACGCCACTTTTTTACCCAGTTTATTGCAGAGTTAGAGACGACTCGTAGCCCTATTGAGGTAGCGTATTGGAGAGGGGATGGGTCATTAGATAGTGCGATTGCCTATTTCGCACAACATCCAGTGATAGATGAGAAAATCAAAAAGATACAAGAAAAGGTATTTGATAAGATTGTGTTTTAGGGGGTGAGGGGATTGAGTGAAGAATTAAATACACTAAACCTTTATACCATAGAAGAAGCCAGTCAAAAGCTAAGTTGCACTGAGAAGCACTTATATAAGCTTGCATCGGAACAACGTTTAAAATCGTATAGAATTGAACGAAAAACGTTTTTTGATAAAGAAGAAGTCGATAACATTCAGGCATTATTACAGGACACTTACAGTTATCAAGAAATCGTTGCTATTGTTAGAAATGAATCAAACCACGACAACATAACCCAAACTACCATAAAAAACTATATAGAGAAGCATTTTGGGTTAATCTTAAACCCTTTAAACGGCAAAGATTTCCGATTGTATAAGAAGGACAAGCCTAAGCTCATTGAACTCATAAATAAAAACTATAAAGAGCCTAGAAGTGAAAAAGATGTTCTAAAAGAAGTGCTTAAACCATTCATAGTAGAAGTCAATTATATAGAATCTGATGTTATTGATGATTACTATGATTTTCACTTTTTGAAGGATTATTCGAAGAGAAATGCTCTTTATCAATTAGGGGATAACAAACGCACATTACAACATATTTTGATGGTCTGTAATGAGCAAGGGGTCAAGTGGTTTACGAATAGAAGTCTTAATAATGTTTATATTGCCAAGGCAGATTTTGAGAAGTATAAGGCGTATTACGATAAAGTAAAAAATTTTGACCCCGAACAGTATTACACAAATACAGAAGTAAAAGAAATGTTCGGAATTATGAATACCGATAGGATTGCCGAATATGCAAATGCGTTTAAAGTGAAAAATAAACTGTACTTCGATAAAAAGAAAATAGATGAACTGAAATATGTTCAAGAGAACACGATTACAAATTCGGAATTAATGGAGAAATATAATATTTCCAGCAAATCCCTTAAAAATTTGATGAAGAAACTTGGGATAAAGTATATTCCTAAAAACACATATCCACTCATAAATGCAATGCTTGTTTATAAGGAAGATGTCCCAAAAATTGAAAATTATTTAAATGAAATCCATCAATTAGAAAATGCCTCTACTGACTATGATAGATTCCAGTTAGAGACAAAACATATTCAACCTACTGCCAAGATTCCAAAAACGTTGGACGCATTCGATAAATTTATTATTCAACGCTTTAAGGATAATCAAACTAAATACGTTTATACAAACTTAGTCAATGTCTATAGTGTCATTATTCCTAAGCTTGAAAAAGAAATTATGAACTATAACACAGAGGAACTTATTGAGTTAATGGAAGCTATACCCCAACTAGTGGCAAAACGTGAATTCTCCTTTTTCCTTCAATACTGTAAGAAACGCTATTTAACCAAATACAAAGATCGTTTCAAAATAGAAACCAATACTTTAAATGAAAGGTCAGGCTATACCTTTGAGCGATGGTATCAATTCGCCCTACTTCTCTTTACACAACACGAAGAGCTGTTGGCTAAATCTATTGATAATCGAATCAATGCAATGGTTTGGCTTTATTGTGCAATGCATTATGTTTGTGCGTGGAGAGCGGATGACTTATTAAGAATGCCGTATCCAAACTTAGAAGAAGTTTTAGGAATGAATGAAGAGGAAGTATTGAAGTGTATCAAATCCAGACAATTTACCTTAGAAATGGCGCAACGTGTAGTCAATAATGTGATGTTTCAAGTAAAAATGTTTCATATTCAACCAAAAAAGAACAAAAAGAAAAATAAACAGCGATTAAAGTTGGTCGTGAGTGATTCCTATGTGTATACCATTGGAATGCTCATCGCGTTGTGTGAAGCTCATCGCAAGAAAATAGAAAAGTCATCAAATCGTTGGTTCAATACTTCAACCATTTTAACAAATAGAGTAACGAAACGAGAAACACACATTGCGTTATTTGGGGAAAAGTACAATGAAATCTTTGGACAAGAAACCTTTTTAAACAATCGTGCGAATAAAACCTATATGAATTTTGCCCAAGTGGAAAGCCAACAACAAAAATGGGGGATGGGATATGATTTAAGCGCTATCATTCGTGGACATATAAAAGATAAACAAGGTATCGCTAAAACCACGCAAGTTTATTTGGAGCATATAAATAAAAGCAATGATATTGATAAAATTACCCAAGCCTTAACAGAGAGAGGAAGTTTTGGTTTTATGTCTCACCTTCTCTTAAAGGTCATTAAGGACGAAGAAGATCATAACCAGTATGCCCTTCTCGATATGGCGGAGCAAAACAAAGAGATACAAGAGTTGTTCGGTTTAAAACCTATTCATATAGAACTTATGGTCAAGGGTATTAACGAATATCGAAGTCGAATTTCCGAAGTATTTAGAGAGTTGATCACAAGTCATAAGGGGCAAATGAAAGAAATTTTACAGAAAATCTCAATGGGTGAAACACCTTCTAAAATGGAGCATTCTCAATGCTTGCTTAAAACCATCGACAGATCTGCTTGTATCTATCCTAGTCGAGACCATTGTATCGGTTGTGAGTATGCGATGAATGAAATGTATTTTCTGATTGAATTTAATCAACGTTTAACCCAGTTGTTGAATAACATCCGCAACGCCAAATATGAGTTTGATAAACAACGATACACGTATACTTTATTTAATGTTTATTTACCAATCTTACAAGAGGCTATAATTTACTTTGGTAAGGAAAGAGTAAGAGCGTTTGTAAAAATTTCAAAACAAGATATAATCGAACTTCAGAAAAATCATCAATTAAGTATTGGGTGAAGGAATAATGTTAGTTGAGCGAAAAGTCAAAGATTCCAATATCTCCATTGTTCAGTTTAAGGACTATTTTTCTGTCCCTTTGAATGAATTGGAAGAGATATTTAAGGAATTTCAACAAAAACAAATTATTCAAGCCTATTCCTTTGAGGAGAATATTTGGTATTTATATAACGAAAAGTTGAAAAGAAGAGTCCTTTTTCATTTGGATGAGATAAAATATAACAAAGCTAAAAAGAACAGGGATATCTTTGCTTATGTTGATATTATTAATGCCTTGAAAGGTTATGTACTTTATAAAATTCAAGTACATCCTATTGAAATTGTTTCAGAAGACCTTAGATTCCTAAAAAAGATCATTGAGGAAACAGACTACTTTGCACTGGAAAAGAAAAAAGAGCTAGTTGCCAAGAAATTAAAGAAAGATACCAATTATTTTAAGCATACTCATACTCTTATTGAATTCCTTGAGTATTTTCCTATAAATGATAATGATGAGTATTTGAACTTGCTTTATCATCAAGCCGAAGCATATTCGAAATATAGAGAAGATCATCAAGGACTCAATCAAAGAGAAATTGGTAATTTTGAGAGTGTCTTTAAATTGGGGGATGCATTAGATGATTTTTGGGAATGTTGTAGTAAAAGCGAAAAAGAAGAATTTTATCCGATTAAACTTTGGTGGGAAATCACTACCACAATTCCCCTTCGTGTGTCTGAGTTAGTCCTAACCCCTTATGATTGTTTGACAAAGGAGAATGGATATTACTACCTAACTGTAAGAAGAACCAAGTTAAAAGGAAACACAGCCATTGTGAAACACAGGGTAGATGAAGATTATACTTTACAAAAAGTACGCATTAGTGAAAAGTTGTACCGCCTTATCGGAGATTATCGGGATTTAGTGGATGAGTATGATTGGATTCCTAACTTTTTTTCTGAGGGTTATCAGCACGTTGGAAGAAGAAAGTATTTATTTTCACAAAGGGCGTACTTTAAGCATTTGCGATTTAAGGGTGTAACAGGCAAGAATTCAAGTATTCCTGAATTCTTTAATGTATTCAACCTTAATTACTTACTGAAACAATTCTATAAAAGGGTTATCGTTGATTTATTTAAGTATCAGCTAGTTCAAAAGAGGGACCAAGATGTAGATTTACTCCCTTATCAATTGGAATATGTCAATTTAATGGATACTCGCCATTTTGCTTTTATCAATATGGTTTTAAATGATTTAGAACCTTTAATTATTAAGCAAATTTCAGGGCATTCTTCCATTAAAAGTAGCTATCATTATTACAGTCACATCGATAAATTTGTAAAATGCGCCACCTATAATATGGCGAAAAAAATAGCAAGAAAAAAGCAAGCCGAAAAGGGCAGCGAGTATGTCATTGATGTAAGAAAATCAAATCAGTGGGATTTAGCTTTTAAGAAAGTTTTCGACCCAAACTATGAAGAAGAATGGAAACAATATAGAGAAGTGGAAGGTGGAAAGTGTTCTTCCAAACAGAAAGGATTTGAAGATTGTAAGAAAGTTGATAATGTATGTGAAATATGTGAATTCTATCATCCAACTGAGACTGATACGCAAAAGAATATTAAAGCATTAGTGCTTGAAAATCAAAAGAACATTTCAACTGAGGTGCTAGCTTTAAAAGAGCTTGTGAAGCAATATGACAAAGCGCAAAATTTTATGGAAGAGTATGGATTGAAAATAAACAAAATCAAAACCATAGCCACTCAAAACGCACAAATGTTAAGTAGGTATTTTCAGTAGGTGATATGAATGAGTAAAGAAAAGAAATTTACCACGGAAGAGTTATATGATATTCTTCATAAGTTTTTCCAAGATAACAAGAATAAGAACATAAAAAAGGTGAGTTTTAGTAACATTGCCCGTTATGCGAAAGAGGAATTGCATATTCAAGGAATTGAATACTATCATTTTTCTCGTAATAAAGAAATCAATAACAGAATAAAAGAATTTAAAAAGACTTTAAAAGAGGATATCGTCCAATACACAGCGGATAATAGCTATTTCGCCAATCTAAATGTAAAAGAGTTTGTGAAATGCAATATTAACAACCCTGATAGGCTTATAAAACTTTTAATGAACATACAAGAAATGCATAAAAAACTTTATGATAGAACGGTTAATGCCGAGTTAAAGGTCAGAGAGTTAGAGAAGAAGCTTGCTGATGTATATTCCCAAAAAGAAGACTACAAGGCTAAATATAAGGAACTTAAAAAGGAATCGGAATTAATGAAACAAGAAATAAAGGCTTATAAGGAAGTATTGGAAATAAAAGAGGAAGGTCAGTTAATCGAAGCGTTAAACTCAACTGGATTGTATCTAGTCCAAAAAGAAAACGAAGATACATTAGACAAGAAACATAATGAAAATATTGAACGATTAGATGATACGAATGGTAAGAACTTAGAAAAATTACTAGAACAATTCGAAGATATTTTTGATTAGGAAGTGTGATTAGAATGAAGAGAAAAACAGTTTATATATGTAGTAATTGCGGGCATCATCATCCTAAATGGCAAGGACGATGTAATTATTGCCAAGAGTGGAGTACCCTTGAAGAAACAGAAATAGGGGGAAGTCAGTCAAAACAACCCCTAGTACAAGCAACAAAAAGAAATGTTTCAGTAAAACGGTTAACTGAAACAGCATCCTCCAAAAGTGATAGAATCATCACTTCTATTAGCGAGTTTAATCGTGTAATGGGTGGGGGAATTGTAAAGGATTCCTTATCAATCATTACAGCTGTACCAGGAGCTGGGAAATCAACTTTATTACTCCAAGTATCACAAGATATTGCCTCACAAGGCTTTAAAGTGTTATATGCCAGTGGGGAAGAAAGTGAAAGTCAGATAAAAAACCGAGCAGAACGAGTTCTACCTAACATTGACTCGAACATTTGGATTTATAGCGATACAAGTATGAACAATGTACTAGGTGCTATCGAACAGATTGATCCTGATGTCGTTATTATTGACAGTATTCAAACTTTTGTGTTAGAAGAGTTTCCATCACGACCAGGCAGCCCAACCCAAACAATGGAGTGTGCTACGGCAATGTTAAAAGTGGCAAAAAACCCTGAACGTCCAAGAGCTGTTATTATGGTTGGACAAATGACTAAAGAGAATGAATTAGCTGGTTTACGTGCGCTTGAACATTTAGTAGATACCGTTCTTGTTTTAGATGGCGAGAATGGAGAAGAATTGAAGCAATTATCAGCAACGAAAAATCGCTATGGTAGCACAGGGGAGATTGGATTTTTTTCAATGGAAGAGGACGGGCTAAGAGCCATAGATAACCCTTCAGAGTATTTTATGACTCAAAGAAAAGAAGGGGAAATCGTAAGTGGAAGTGCTTTAACTGTCGTCAAAGAAGGAACACGTCCTATCATTGTAGAGATAGAGAGTTTAGTTTCTCCAACTTTTACACCTTATCCGTCTAGAATTGGTGAGTGTCTAAAAAGAGACCATTTAAATACCTTGATATCTATTCTTGAACAGAGAGCAGAGTTGCCGCTCTTTAATCAGAATGTGGTAATTAAGACAACAGGAGGAATAAAATTAAAAGAGCCATCTTCCAATCTTGCGGTCTTGATGAGCATCGTTTCTTCCTACAAAAATAAAGGCATACCCAATGATACCGTTTTTGTAGCTGATATTGGTTTGACAGGCGAACTAAAGAAGGTTCCAACCTTAGAAATGAGAATTAAAGAATTAGAGCGTATGGGCTTTAAAAAGGTATTTGTGGCTCGTAATGCCCTTCGTAATCCGTCGGTATTTAAAAAGATAGAGGTAATCTCTTGTAATACGCTGAATGAAGTGATTAATAAGGTTTTTAATGATTCACCTTTCTAAGACATTTATCGTTTTCTAAACGACAGTTCATTACTTCCGAATCAACATCTTGTGTCAAAGTATCAACACCTCCTTTGCGATATAAAGAGGTGCTTGATACTTTTTTATTTGTTTCAGGCTTATTTAAATCATTATATTTTTTGGTTTATGCTTGCGCTATAAATAGGTATATGGTAAAGTATAAATATATTTACACAAAATAAATTTAATGACAAATATATTTTTGAAGGAGGGATGTAATGGATATCAAATCATTGCAAGAACAAAATAAGTTAGAAGAGGATTACCAACTAATTAATCATTTCATCAAGCAAATGGGTTGGTCTGATATTGTTTTTGCTTATTTATATTCCAATACGAAAAGTGGAAAAGTGATTGCTTACAAAAACTACTTTGAAAGGAAATCATCTATTCTACTAGATAGCCTTAACAATGATAGCTTAATCAATGAAATGAATGTCTTTTTTAAGAATATGAGGTGGAACGATAAAGAAAAATTACACTTTTTATACAACTGTCATCAATGTCCTAGAATGTTTCTATCAATGAGCAATAAAACCATAGCCATCATCAATGTAAAGGTCTTAATTGCTCTTAAAAAAATAGTTTTAGAAAATGATTTTTTCTCCCTCAATACGAAGACAGACTTTCTTGATGCACAGTATTATTTTTATCGTATTTTTTTGTTTGAAACAAAAGCTTTGCTGGATTTATACTCCGAAAAAAACTTGACTTACTTATCATCCGTGCCTGCTACAGACTATCTTCAAATTGCACCGCAGACCCTACATACTTTCTTAAAATTTGACCTCAAAGAAAGAGCATCGTTAGTGTTTGAGTATTTTTTTATTCTTTATAGTCATATCTATCATTCAGATAGCCAACTTTCTATCAATAGACTTCGATTAATGGAATCACTTGCAAATAACTTTAAAAAAATTACCTAATATATAATGGATTAAGGAGAGAGAACTGATGCATTATATAAACGATAAATTATTAATAGAAAGTTATAAAACGGCTGTAAAGTTAAAATTAAACAAAGGCTTTATTCAGATATTACTTTCTGAAATAAAAAGAAGGAAACTTAAGGTTTCTTGAGATTCCTCATTTCGTTTCCAAGTGATTTAAGTAGCTGTAAATCACGCTTATCTAGTTCTATGCATATTTCAATAAGTTCTATAATAAACTCCTTATTGATTGAGGAGTTTATTTTTGTTTGAATGGAATCGTTAGTAGGAAAAATATCTCCTAGTGAAATATGTAGCGCATTACATATCGATTCTAGCTTCCTAATGCTTACATTGACTTCGCCACGTTCAATTTGCGCTAGATATGTTTTCGTCAAATTACTTTGATTAGATAATTCCTCCAATGTTAGCTCTTTTTTGTTTCGGAAAAATCTAATTTGGTTTCCTATGTATTTTAATGTATCACTCACGTTATCCACCTGTCTTTTCCACAATTTCCCTATATGAATTCATACAAAAATAAATCATTTACTTTTTATATTATAGAAATTCATACCTATTGTATATGAGGATTTAAATTAAGCGAATACAGATCGAATTTGAATGCGACATATTGACCAATGCTATTATCAACATCACCAGAGAAAAATATCAGATAACCGAGAGGAAAACAAATTGACCGTAAAGTTTGAAAAGAAAGCTATAAAGGATAAAGAAGATTACATATTTTCGATTGTCTTTCAGGAACAAGACAAAAAATCTACCTACTCAATGGTGTTTAAAGACGGGAACTATGTGATTTTGGAGTATCACAATATTCCAGGTATAACCGAAGAATAATGATAAACCCACGCTTTTGAGGCGTGGGTTCGTTACTTATAATATGCTTTTCATAATTGCGACATAAGATACGACTACGAATAAAAGTCCACAAACCGTTACTACTACGCTGTTTGCTTTTTTACGGAATAATATAACCATACCCAATAAGAAGATTATAGCTGCAATCATTAATGCGACACTTGTGGCATTTATTCCAACAGCAATGGACGTATTGAGTTCAACGTTTCCTTGATAAAAGGATTCAAATAACCAGGACGGTTTCTCAAATTTTATAATGGCTGCAATATTTTCAGGAGTGCTTTGTTGTCCCATTACTGCCATTGCTGTAAAAACAAGCAAAGCAACCATACTTTCAGCCCTTGCCCACGGAATCGGATTAAAATTTGGATTTATTTTTAACGTTCTTCTCACCAATACACCATTTATAAATGCAAAAGTCAGTAGCGGAATAATAAGCAGATGTTTAATAAGCAGGGCTTGTCCGTACGGAACTATCCAAGAATTCACATAATCAGGCACTAAGAGATTCATTAAGAAGAAGCCAGCGCTGATGGATGCGACTACACATATAAAAGCAATCGGACTAAACCATTTCAAGAATTTCAGCCAATTATCTCTGTTTTTTGAAAACCACCCAACAACAATCAATATCCCAATCCAGACGGTTACAGATAGAAAATGGATCGCGTGAGGGATAAAGCCTTTTAATCCATAGCTTGCCATACAATGACTTGCCCAACCAAAAGCCAATATTAAAGTAAAAGTCAAAAAGGCTCCCATATATTCAAAGATTGGGTCATTCGCTATTTTATTCAAAATGCGCAAAAGCAATAAAATAAGACATAAAAACCAAGTAACTAACCAAGCGTGTCCAATATTGAAATCCATTAATATGCCTTTAAAAATGGTCCAAAAACCCTCATTATACTCTTTTGCAAAGGTGAGTGTAACCGTTAATACTGGCGAAAATGATAATAAAGCTATTCCAATAATACAAAGATTGATTAACCAATTAGGAACAGCAACCATTGGACGTTTATCGGCTGGAACAAACGCTAGTAGTTGATTTCCAACCACAATACAAAAGCAAACATACAGTAAAAGTTCAGATAGATAAATCATTTTCCTCTCCTCAATAGCAACGTAGTAATAATAAGCAGAACAACCAACGAAGCTCCGATGAACAAGTACATCATAAAATTATTTTTATCATTGTTAGTAGACTCAGGTTTATTTGGCTTCGTTTCTTGTTTATTATCTTTTGGGGCTGGGGTTTTCTCGGTTGTTTCAGTTGGCGTAAGTTTCTTTTCTTCAGGTGCATTTACCGTAAATATGAAACTTCGTTCTATGATATGTCCATCTTCCCCAACAATTTTCCAGTTAACCGTATATTCTCCATTCGGTAATGGTTTCTTAAAAGTTCCTTTTAATACTTTGTCTTCAACCGATATATTATCGACCTTTACCTTTTGTCCTTTCTTATCTAAAAGGGTAAATGTACTGAGATTTTCAATTGGCGTATTAAATTCCAAAACAATTTCTGTTAAAGGTTTTGTTACTGTTTCTTTATCGCTTGGCATTGAACTTTTTAGCTCTGTGTGGGCTAATGCAGTTGTTGGCAACAACACCAACAAACAAGCAAATAAAATGATTCTTTTTAACATTTCATTCCATCCTTTCTTTAACTTATCAAGTTATATTATAGCTGACTAATATGTTGATTGAAATTTATAAATCGACAATAAATTTATTATTACGCTAAAAATATGTCTACCTCTTATGATATATTAGTCATATCTAATATTATAAGAGGTGATAAGGATGAAATATAAGGGAATTATTGTTTTACTTATACTCACTTTGATCATTTCGGCTTGCAGTTCCAATAAAGAACAATCACATCAAGAGCATTCTTCCAATGGAGATTTGCAAGAAAAAACTGCTTCTGCTGATGTTTTACCGACCTTTTTGAAAGGTCAAAGTGAAGAGGTCCGCTTGGTATATCAAGCTGCTGGCAAATCAACAGAGTTGTTACAATGGATTCCTTGTTATTGCGGTTGTGCCGAGAGTGCGGGACATAAGAGTAATATGAATTGCTTTGTCAAAAAAATCAATAAAGATGGTTCTGTTGTCTGGGATGACCACGGTACTCGTTGCGGCGTTTGCTTACAAATCGCAGCGGAATCCATTAAAATGAAACAAGAAGGCAAATCTATAAAGGAAATTCGCCATTACATTGATGAAAAGTACAAAGAAGGTTACGCAAAACCAACGAAAACCCCAATGCCTTTATAATAAACAAACCTCACTTTTCCGAAAACGAAAGGTGAGGTTTTCATTTTGCCTATTTGACCAATGTATTAGAAAGTGCTAATATGAACACAGATAATCATATTAGTGAATACTGATATGAAATGGAGATGAAATAAATGGAACAAAATTATTTAGACGTAAAAGCTAAATTTATTCGTGGTTTTTCTGATAAAACTAGACTTCAAATATTGGAATGCATTAAGAATGAGGAAAAAACGGTATCCCAAATCGTTGAAGAGCTTCAAGGCAATCAGTCTAATATTTCACAACACTTGGCTTGTTTAAAGGGCTGTGGAATTATTGTGGGGAGACAAGAAGGAAAATATATTTATTATTCTTTACGTAACGAAAAGATTAGGGAAATGCTTGAACTGTTTGACGAAGTATTAAATCAAGTGCAAACGGAAATCGCTCAATGCGATAGCCATTTATATTAAGAAGGTGATTATAATGTCCGACAAGGAACAAAAAAATACTTGCTGTAATGGTGATAACTGCAAAGAATCTCAAAAACCAAAATTTAATACAGAATTGAATTTGATTCAAATAAATTCTGCTACAGCATCAAAAGCGTCCTGCCAAGATGATTGTTGTTCTGCAGAAACCAAGCTCCAAAGTGACGAATCTAATTTATCCGAAGTCACAGGTCACAAGTCTGAGTTCCGAGTTCACGGAATGGATTGCCCTGCTTGTGCGTTAACCATTGAGAAAAGAATTAGACAACTCGAAAACATTAAGAACGTCAGCGTCAATTACAGCACGGGTAAAATGCAAGTTGAAGCTGAAAATTCGTCAGTGTTAGAAAAATTGCCAGCGGAGATTAAGAAGCTTGGTTATACATTGGAACCCATTGAACAAAAAGGGAATGTACGAATTTATACCATTGAAGGAATGGATTGCAGTTCCTGTGCCTTAACGCTTGAAAATCACTTAAAACAGCATCCTTCTGTAAAAAGTGTCAGCGTTAATTTTTCCACGGGAAAAATGCAGATTGAACACGACAATTCTGTTGAAGAAATCATTAAAGAGGTTGAGAAAGCTGGTTATAAAGCCTCTCTCGTTTCAAATAGACGAGCCAAAACGGATATGCCAACAACACAATCAAGTAACAATCTTCTTTTATTATCAGGGTTCTTTTTATTATTTGGTTTTCTTGGTTCTCTAACTGATATGTCTCCTTTTGTTGTGAATGTTCTATATGCTTTATCCATATTGATTGGTGGATATAAGCCAGCTAAAAGTGCTTATTACGCTATAAAAAGTCGTTCCTTAGATATGAACGTATTGATGACCGCTGCGGTGATTGGAGCTGCTATAATCGGTGAATGGCTTGAAGGGGCTACCGTAGTTTGGCTGTTCGCATTGGGGAATGCTTTACAAATTAAATCCATTGAAAAGACTAGAAACTCCATTCGCAGTTTGCTTGATTTAGCGCCACCCGAAGCGTGGGTAAAACAAGGTCAGGACTTAATTAAAAAACCTGTAGAAGAAGTAGCTATTGGAGATATCATTGTTGTTAAACCAGGTGACAAAATTCCATTAGACGGTGAAGTTGTTCAAGGCGAATCAAGCGTAAATCAAGCACCGATTACAGGTGAGTCTATACCAGTTGACAAGCAAATTGGCGATACGGTTTATGCAGGAACCATTAACGAACACGGCTCCTTAGAAATCAAAGTTACGAAGCTTGTTGAAGATACGACCATTTCGAAAATCATTCATTTAGTGGAAGAAGCACAAGAAAAGAAAGCACCAACACAAGCATTTGTTGATAAATTTGCACAAATTTATACACCTATTGTCTTTGCACTAGCATTAGCGGTAATGATTTTTCCTCCTCTACTTGACTTTGGAACTTGGGGAGATTGGTTTTATAGAGGGTTAGAACTATTAGTTGTCGCTTGTCCTTGTGCATTAGTTATCTCTACACCTGTAGCCATTGTTTCAGCAATCGGAAATGCCGCCAAGAACGGTGTTCTGATTAAAGGAGGCGCTTTCTTAGAGACAGCTGGATCCATTAATGCGATTGCGTTCGATAAGACGGGTACTTTAACCGAAGGTAAGCCAAAAGTATCACAAGTAATACCGATCAATACGACTGAAACAGATTTGTTATCGATTGCTCGTACTTTAGAGGAATATTCTACTCACCCAATTGCATTGGCTGTGGTTAATTATGCAAAAGAAAAAGAAATTCCTTCTCGAAATGGGGAATTATTTAAGAGCATTGTCGGTAAGGGTGTTCAAACAACGATTGAAGGTATGGAATACTTTGCAGGAAACCTGAAACTGTTCCAAGAACTGAATACTCCTATTGATGAGTATGAGTCCCAAATTAAAGCCCTTCAAAACGAAGGAAATACGCTTGTCATTGTTGGGACAAAAGAGCAGATACTTGGCATTATCGCTGTTGCTGATACTATCCGTGAGACAACGGTAAAAGCGTTACAGGGGCTTAAAAATGTGGGTGTAGATCAAATAGTAATGCTCACGGGTGATAATAAAGGAACTGCCGAAAAAGTGGCTTCTCAAACGGGTGTCAATCGTTATTTTGCCGAACTATTGCCAGAAGACAAGGTAAAAGCCATTAAACAGTTACAAGACGAAGGGAAACGGGTCGCAATGGTTGGTGACGGTATTAATGATGCTCCTGCCTTAGCTACTGCCAATTTGGGTATTGCAATGGGTGGCGCGGGAACGGACACGGCTATGGAAACAGCCGATATTGTTCTTATGGCAGATAACTTAGAAAAACTGCCTTACACCATTAAATTAAGCCGAAAAGCCCTTACAATCATTAAACAAAATATATGGTTTTCCTTAATTATAAAATTTGTTGCGTTAGCATTGATTTTTCCAGGTTGGCTTACTTTGTGGATTGCTGTATTGAGTGATACTGGAGCCGCTTTATTGGTTATTTTAAACAGTATGAGGCTGTTGAGGTTAAAGTAGGAGGAAATACAAATGTCTGATTGTTGCAAACCTACAAATCATTTTGAGAACGTGTTATGCCCGTCTTGTAACCATAAAGGGAAAAGGATACATTTGATTACTTTAAAGAGTCTGCTTTTACCAAATGCTCTAGTCAAATTAGATGAAGGAACAACTTATTATTTTTGTTCAACCCCTTCTTGTAATGCGGTTTACTTTAATGAAGATGGACTAATATTCCAACAACACGATTTAAAAGTGCCAGTATTCCAAAAAGATAAGAATTTGGACACACCAGTATGTTATTGTTTTGATTGGACGAGAAGAAAACTTAATGAGGCTTTTGATACTGATAATGACAATAAGGTGATAAATAGCATCTCTGCTCATATGAAAGAAAACCGTTGTGGTTGTGAAGTTAATAACCCACAAGGATCCTGTTGTTTGGGCAATGTAAAGGCGTACGTGAAATCTCTAAGAACAGAGAATGTGGAATAACGCTAATAAATTGCTAAATTAAGTAAAAAGGTTCTACCAACCAAGAAAATCCGATTGTTAAACCAGTGCCGACACATAAGCCCATTATTGCAATCATTGTTCCGCTCAATTCTCCCGTAGCCCATATTCAGTACCTCTGTGAATTTAAAATGCAGACTTAGTGCGAACATCTAAGTCTGCATTTTTATTTGATTAATTTTATGGATTTATTGCTTACCAATTTCTAATTTTTTAAATTACACAGTATTTTCTCCATATCGCAATCACTTATCCACTATAACTTAACAAACTTTTCTTTATGTTGAACTTCCAGAAATATCAAATTTGACTTTTTTTATTTTTAAACTACAATATGTAGTAAAAACTACAATGTGTAGTTATGTGTGAAGAGGATGAGAAGCAGTTGAAAATCAGTAACTTCAAAATCAATGAAGAGGGCTTGAATCGTTTCTTTGGAGCCTTGGAAGCAAAAATAATGAATTATATCTGGTCATCAGGGGAAGTCACCGTAAAGGAAGTTCAGCAGCATATCAACAATGAAAAACCAATTTCTTTTAATGCTGTTATGACTGTAATGAATAGACTTGTTGATAAAGGACATCTACACAAAGAAACGAGAGGACGAATCGCTTACTTTAAAGCCGTTCAAACCAAAGAGCAATTTTTATCCGAGCAAACCAAATCCGTAACCTATGGACTTATTGAGGAGTTTGGAGGATTAGCTGTGACTCATATGGTTGATGCCATTCGGGATGTGAATCCCTCCTTGCTTAAAAAGCTAGAGGAAAAATTAAATGAAGCGAAAAGAAGGAATGAACAATGATTTCAAGGATGAAATCTGAATTGGTTTTTGTAATGATCCTCTTATTTGGGGGATTCACGCTTTTAGAAATGGTGATGTTCTTATACCACCACTTCGGTAGAAGTCTGCAACATTGGTTAATGTCTCAACATTTAATGGCGATGAGTGAAGGATATTCTATACTTGGAATAGCGATTAGCCTATTTTTTATTTTTGTATTTGTAAGAATAACTTGGAAGATCATACAGCAACTTAAACTTTCTAACAAGTGGTATACAAAATTTTTGCTTACCCAAGATGTGTTCAAAACTAAGTATATAAATGCTCAATACCCAGAGTTTAAAAATCAAATCTTGGTCATAGAAAATCACCAGTTTGTCGCTTTAACCACTGGGTTTATAAAACCAAAAATCGTTATATCGACTTTTGTAATGGATCATTTTTCGGAAGAAGAGCTTCGAGCTATACTGCTTCACGAACAATTTCACTCCATACATCGAGACCCATTTAGACTAATGTTTATAAAGATTGTCTCCGAAGGATTATCTTATATTCCAATGTTAAAGAGTCTGGTTCAATATTACAACATTTGGAGAGAATTGCTCGCTGATCAGTATGCCTTCAAAAGGATGAAGAGCAGCAATCCACTTGGTTCAGTATTGTTGAAGGTATCCAAGATGAAAGCAAATACATCATTTGATGAGGTTACGGTGCATTTAGCTGATGTGGCGATGAATTATCGAATTATGCAGATCATAGAACCTAAAAAACATATTCCTATACCCATCGTTAAGAAAAAGCCTCTTATAGTTTCGGTAACTCTTCTATTTATCAATGTATTCATTTTTGCAATATGTTTAGAAAGTCAAATCTTTTGTCACAAATTCTTAATCTAGAAAGGGTGAAGTATCAATATGAAAAAAATAATGCTATTAACTCTAATCTCCGTTTTATTGATTGCAAGTGGATGTGGCAAGTCCGAAAACACCAATAAAAACCAACATATGAATCACGAAAATATGCAACAAGGTGAAAATCACGAAGAAATGAATCACGAAACGAACCAGTCCCAAGAGGTTACTACTCAGGCTGTTTGGAAGTTTTCAAAAGAAATTCCAAAAAGCAATGAAATGGTTGATTTAACAATTCAAATTAACGATAAAGATGGAAAACCTGTTAAAGACTTTGATATTCAGCACGAAAAGCTAATGCATCTGATTGTGGTAAGTAAAGATTTATCTTATTTTGACCATTTACACCCTGAATACAAAGGTGACGGACTATTTACGATTGCCTTAAACTTTCCTGCTGGAGGAGAATATAAATTATATGCGGATTATGTTCCAAAAGGGGCATCAAAAGTTGTAAAAAATCACACTGTTACGGTTGAGGGAGAAAAAGTACAAACCACGCCACTAAAACCAGACGAAAATTTAACGAAAATTGTGGAAGGCAAGGAAATTACATTATCTTTTGATGAACTCAAAGCTGGAACAGATGTTACATTGAACTTTAACATTAAAGACCAAAAGACAGGTCAACCGATTACTAATTTACAGCCATACTTAGGCGCTGTTGGACACGTTGTAATCATTAGTGAAAACACTGACGAATATTTACACGTACATCCAATGGACGAAAAGGCAAAAGGACCAGACGCCAAATTTATGACTAAGTTCCCTAAGAGTGGAATCTATAAAATTTGGGGTCAGTTCCAACACGAAGGCAAGGTTATTACCGTTCCTTTCGTAGTCAAAGTCTCATAACAACTTTAAAATCCTCCCACGGCGGAGGATTTTTTTTGTTTTCTTAAGGCATATTTTATGGTTTTGATAGATATACAAAGTAAAGACAACTAGTACAAGGGGGGACGATGGGTGAATTCACTTGGGCTTTTAGGGTTTTCTGCTTCTGCTATTGGAATGTTATCTGGTGGAGTGATTGCTTGGTTGTTTAAAAGTTTACAAAAAGGAATGCCGACCATTTTTTCAATATGTAGTGGAATGATATTTGGATTGGTCACAATGGAAATTTTGCCTGAAAGTATAGAAATCGGAGGTTGGTTTATTGTTATTGTCGGATTGATTTTTGGTTATTTTATTTACAAGCATCTAGAAAAGGTTTCTCATAATGTGATCATTATTACAAATGACGCTAAAAAAGACGTATTCGTACATTCTGGTCTATTTTTAACATTCAGTATTGCCCTGCACAATTTTCCAACAGGCATTGCACTTGGAACTAATACTCACGCTTCATTGACTAAACCAATGATGACTACGATTATGCTTCACAATATTCCAGAAGGGATTGCTGTTTTTACTCCCTTGTTGATGGCTGGGTTTGGAATTCTCAGCATCATACTTGGGGCAACCATAGCCTCCGCCCCCGTAGGAGTTGGAGCCTTCATAGGAAGCAATTATGGAATGGGGGTTCCTTGGCTAATAGCAATGATTATCGCATTGGCGATGGGGGTAATGCTTTCAGTGACGGGAAAAGAAATTTTTGGAACAGCTTTACGCACATCTACAAAAATATACTGTGTTATAATGGCTATAATTGGTTTTGTATTGGTTTCATTTTACTTATTTTTTCTGTAAAAAACTTGAGGATAACGTCATACGGGAATTTGAATAAGAATTTACAATAGATGTGCTTATATTTTAAAGGACAGCTTACTGCTGTCCTTTTTATACCCTTAAATCGGTATGTTGTAAGTCCGATTTTTCCACTTGAATTGTCGTATGCAAGATGTGAAATTCTTCTTCAATCCGTTGGATGGACTGTTTCAAAATGTCCTGACTATCCTTGGTATCATCAATGAGCAAATGGCAACTGAGCGAATCCAACCCAGAGGTGATTGTCCAGATGTGTAAATCGTGAACATCTTTTACGCCCTCAATGGATTGAAGAGTTTGCTTTACTTTGTCCATATCAATTGTAATCGGCGTTCCTTCCATAAGAATGTGAAAGGAGTTGCTTACCACACCCCAAGCGCTTCTCAAGATTAATAGCGACACGACAACACTGATGATGGGGTCAGCCACATACCAGCCGAAAAAGTACATTACAATCCCTGCCACAATTGCCCCAATCGCACCTAATGCATCAGAAATGATATGCAAATAGGCACTTCGCACATTTACATTTTCTTTGGTATCACTTTTTTTTTGTCAAAATAAATGCGCTGGTGATGTTTGCCAACAATCCAATGGTAGCAATGAGCATCATTGTACCACTTGCGACTGTTGGAGGTTCAAAAAAACGTTTATAAGCTTCGTAAGAAATAAATCCCGCAATGACGAATAAGAGAAGTCCATTCAACATAGCTGCCAGTATTTCAAATCGGTAAAAACCGTATGTTTTTCGTGGAGAAGGGGGTCTTGCGGCGAACCACATAGCAAACAAGCTCAAAGCTAGAGAGCCAATATCGCTTAACATATGCCCTGCGTCCGATAGTAATGCTAGGCTATTCGTAAACAGTCCACCAAAGAACTCCAAAACCGTTATCCCCGAAGTAATAAGAAGAGCGATCATTAATCCCTTTTTGTTATCTGATACGTGGGAATGATTATGATTGTCTCCCATATCATCAGCCTCCTCTCATTCATTATGAGCTAAATCACCCATTTTCATTAAAAAACATTTCCTAAACTTGACAAAAAACTGAATTTAAAATATTATTACATACATATGAACATATGCTCATATATAATAAATAAAGTGAGGGAAATCATAATGAAAACCGAAGACCATTCTTTCTTAAAATCTGAAACCATTGAAAATGTATCGCAAATATTTAAGGTATTAGCCGATCCAACAAGAATCAAAATTCTTTATTTGTTATCGCAAGAAGAGTGCAATGTAAATCACATTGCAGAAGTGTTGGAAATGTCTCAATCAGCTGTTTCCCACCAACTTAGTATGTTACGAAATCTGAGACTGGTTAAGTATCGCCGTGAAGGAAAAACACTATTTTACTCCTGCGATGACGAACACGTTATTTCATTATTAAAACAAGCCATTGACCATTCTGAACATCATTAAGGAGGCGTTTTACAATGCATAATCATCATCACCATCATTCTCACGATCACCACGGTCATCACCATCATCACGGTCACGGACATCATCACCACGACTTCGGCAGAGAAGGTAATAAAAAGGGGCTTACGATTGCCCTTCTCATCACCTCTGGAATTATGTTGTTAGAGTTTTTCGGAGGTTTAATCACAAACAGCCTAGCCCTTCTTTCTGACTCTGGTCATATGCTTAGTGATGCCAGTTCACTTATTCTAAGCTTAGTTGCAATTTGGTTTGCAACCAAACCAGCTTCCCCCAATAAAACGTATGGCTTTTATCGTTTTGAAATCTTAGCCGCTTTATTTAATGGAGTTACCTTGTTTGTTATCGCTGGATTTATCGTATGGGAAGCTATTCAGCGTTTTTACAACCCGCCAACTGTAGCTAGCGGTTCTATGATGCTGATTGCATTCATTGGACTTTTTGCCAACCTTTTAAGCGCCTGGGCGTTAATGAGAAAAGGTGATGTGAAAAATAATGTCAATCTTCGTAGTGCCTATCTTCACGTTATCGGAGATGCTTTAGGTTCTGTTGGAGCCATTGTTGCAGGACTCGTTATGTGGCTCTTTGGTTGGTATATTGCAGACCCCATTATTTCAGTTTTGGTTGCTTTATTAATTTTGAAAGGTGCTTGGGGAGTTATTAAACATACGGTTCATATTTTGATGGAAGGAACGCCTATTACCATTGACCAAAATGAAGTGAAAAAAGCCTTAGAAAGTATTGAAGGAGTGATTGACGTTCACGACCTTCATATTTGGACAATTACTTCAGGGTTGGACTCATTAAGTTGCCATATTTTGATTGAAGATCATCAAGACAGCCAAAAGGTTTTACAAGAAGCGATCCATTTTATTGAGGAACACTTTAAAATTCAGCATACAACCATTCAAATTGAAACCTCTCAAATCCATCACGGGGAAATGAGAATCTAATCCTCTTCGGAGCTGGTTGATTCTGTACAAGGATTATATTTCTTAGGATTGCCGTGGCAGTATCGAAGAGGATCCGCTCTTATTGGAGGAGTGGGTGCCGATGCAGAGTATTTGATAAATGATTTTTAAACTATTGAAGGTGATGGCAATGTTGTGGTTAGAATTTTTTATAGCCCTTCTAAGCTTAACGTAAGTGGGAGAGTATTCATTCAAACATAAGTTTCAAATATTATTAAATGGTTTGAACAAGGTCAGTACCTTGTTCAATATTTTAGAGAGCCTAAGAACTAATAAGTAATAAAAGTTTCCCTTGACTAAAATTCTTTCGGAGGTACAATTTATTTAGGCAACATTTTCTTTGCTCTTACATATATCTAATTCTAAGTGTAGGAGCAATTTTTTTTTACCCTAAAAGTTTCCTTTATGCAAAATATTTAGTACAAACCAATAACGAGGTGATCACAATGAGTGAAAATATAAAAAAACTGCCGTTAGCAGTTGAAGAAGGTTGGAGAAATAAACGAACACAACCAACGTTACCCGAAGTATATAGAAGTTTGCGTATACCAAAAGCTGGCTCTTGGATTAGAAAATTTCTTGCGTTTGCTGGACCAGGATACTTAGTTGCAGTGGGTTATATGGACCCAGGCAACTGGGCGACTGATATTGCAGGAGGTTCCCAGTTCGGATACACGTTACTTTCCGTTATTTTGCTTTCAAATTTAATGGCAATATTGCTTCAAGCATTGGCTGACAAGTTGGGAATTGTAACGGGAAGGGATTTAGCCCAAGCCTGTCGAGATCATTATAGTAAGCCAGTGGCAATGGTCTTATGGGTTTTATGCGAGTTGGCAATCGCAGCTTGTGATCTAGCGGAAGTAATCGGTTCGGCAATCGCTTTGAATTTGTTGTTTGGAATTCCGTTAATATATGGAGTTATCATTACAGCTCTGGATGTATTGGTCGTATTGTTATTGCAGAATAAAGGGTTTCGTTATATTGAAACGTTGGTGATCGTTTTAATTCTAACCATTGGCGCTTGCTTTGCAACTGAAATCTTTCTTTCTAAGCCAGATGTAGGTGGCATATTGAAGGGGTTTGTTCCAAGCACAGAGATTATTAACAATCCAGCAATGCTCTATATCGCAATCGGTATTTTAGGTGCAACCGTAATGCCTCATAATCTTTATCTGCATTCTTCCATTGTGCAGACACGTCAATACGAACAAACCAGCTCAGGTAAACGACAAGCGATCAAATATGCCACTTGGGATTCAACCATTGCACTTTTCTTCGCTTTATTTATTAATGCAGCGATCCTTATTGTTTCTTCTGCTACATTCCATAAAGCAGGAATGAAGGATGTTGCGGAGATTGGTGATGCTTATCACTTGCTCTCTCCACTGCTTGGAACAACACTTGGAAGTATTTTATTTGGAGTTGCTTTGTTGGCTTCTGGTCAAAACTCAACATTAACAGGAACCTTAGCTGGTCAGATTGTGATGGAAGGTTTTCTAAACATTCGCCTTCCTGCTTGGTTAAGAAGGCTTATCACTCGATTGATTGCCATTGTCCCAGCCGTTGTTGTAACTGCTCTTTATGGCGAAAGCGGAACGGCTCAATTACTTATTTTGAGCCAAGTGATTCTTTCTTTACAGCTATCTTTTGCAGTGGTTCCTCTCATTCAATTCACAAGCGATAAAAAGAAAATGGGGGAGTTCGTAAATCCATTATGGTTGAAAGTTCTTGCGTGGATTGTAGTTATTGTAATCATTAGCCTAAATGCATATCTATTGTTCCAAACTTTTTTTGGATAATAAATAACAATCGAAAAGAAACCTCAATATCAATCTAACGATATTGAGGTTTCTTTTGCTGTTCCAAGTAGTTACTATCATTATTGCTTTATCCCCCTAGGGGGATATAATTTTGATGTGAAGGAGGTTTTATTTTATGAATGACAACCATCATAATCACTTCCATAACCACAGTCATAAGCATAGACAGCAAATTGTAAATAGACTGGCAAGAATTGAAGGACACGTAAGGTCTATTAAGGAAATGACTAAAGAGGGCAGAGATTGTTCGGAAGTGCTTTTACAAATCGCCGCTGTGCGTAAGGCACTAGATAACGCAGCAAAAATCTTATTAAAAGACCACTTGGAGGGCTGTGTTGTGGATGCAGTTCATAAAGGAAATCAGCAAGAAGTATTAGCCAACCTAAATAAAGCATTAGACCATTATCTAAAATAAAGGAAGTGCTTTTATGGGGTCTCACATTATGACGGAACAGAATACAACGAATAAACAAAAAATACGGGTCATTTTAGCCCTTGCTGTTCCTGCAATGATAGAAAATATATTACAAACCGTTGTTGGCTTTGTAGATACGCTTTTTGTATCCAAAATCGGACTTGTGGAAGTTACCGCAGTGGGAATAGCAAATGCCATTCTTGCAGTTTATATGGCTATTTTTATGGCTTTAGGAACTGGAACTTCTGCGCTTATTGCCAGAAGCGTTGGAGCAAAGGATTTTGAAAAAGCAAAATCAATTGCAAAACAAGCGACCTGGATAGCTATTCTTATCGGATTGTTATTTGGTCTTATTTCTTTATTTTTTGCAGAACCATTACTAAAAATTATGGGGGCAGAGCCGAATGTTTTAGAAGTTGCAGTCACTTACTTTCGAATCGTTGCCGTTCCTTCAGTATTCATTTCATTAATGTTTGTTTTCGGAAGCATTCTACGAGCGGCGGGAGATACCAAAACTCCAATGAAAGTAAGTGTTTGGATAAATATTGTACATATTGTGTTTGATTATTTGCTTATTTTTGGGTTTTGGAAATTTGGAGGGTTAGGTATTACAGGAGCAGCTTGGGCAACAGTGATTGCAAGAATTCTTGGAACTATTGCTCTTTATAGATACATTGTGAAATCCAAACTTCATTTTTCATTATTTGATGGTTTTTCTTTTAACGATAGCCCCCGTTCATTGATAAAATTATCAACTCCTGCCGCCGCTGAGCGTTTAATAATGCGTTTGGGTCAAGTTCTTTATTTTGGACTTATTGTTCATATTGGAACCGCCACTTATGCAGCTCATACGATTGCTGGAAACATTGAAATCTTTTCTTATATGCCAGGTTACGGGTTGGCAGTAGCAGCTACTACATTGGTTGGTCAGAACTTAGGAGCAAATCAAAAGAAAGAAGCTTATTCTTATGGAATGCTTACAACTGGAATAGCCGTTTTATTTATGTCTTTCATTGGGGTTATTTTATATTTCTTTTCCCCTTGGTTTGTAACTTGGTTTACAACAGATAAAAATGTAATTGATATGGTTACAACTGCTTTACGAATCGATGCCTTTGCCCAACCAGCATTAGCAATCGGTCTTGTATTAGCAGGAGCCTTACAAGGAGCTGGCGATACGAAAAGCCCAATGTATTCAACTGCTGTAGGTATGTGGGTTATTCGTGTAATTGGAGTATATATTTTGGGAATACAAATGGGAACGGGTATAGCAGGGGTGTGGTTATCCATATTAATTGATTTGTTTGTTCGTGCTGGATATTTATTATTACGTTTTAAAAAGAAAATGGCTTAATAATACGAATTACCTAATGGAAAGGGGATGTTGTAATGAAATTCAGAGAATCAGGAATGCCATCAGAAGATTTATGGAAAACATTCTTTAACCCTTCTGAATGCGTTCAGAAATTAGGTATTGATAGGAATATCAACACGGTAGTTGACGTTGGATGTGGATATGGAACATTTTTATTTCCAATTGCCAAACTGATTAGCGGAAAAGTAATTGGCATTGATATTGATCCTAAAATGGTTGAAGTCTGTAACAAAAAAATAAATGAAGAAGCTATTTCAAATATACAAGTAATACAAGGCGATGTTTTAGATATAGACTTACAATCCGTTTTTTCGGATTACGGTGGTCAGGTTGATTACGTGACTTTATTTAATATTCTTCATTGTGAAGAATCTGTTCAATTATTAAGTAAAGTTCATCGTATTCTTGGAAAGAATGGACGCATTGGAGTGATCCATTGGATAAATAAAGATACACCCAGAGGTCCATCTATGGATATTAGACCAACTCCACAAATGATTATTAATTGGGCTAATGAAACAGGGTTCGTATTAGAAAAACAAGTTGAATTGCCACCATATCATTTTGGTCTAGTCTTTCGTAAATTATTTCAGGATTAATGCATTATATTTCTAGTGACTACATCAATCAAAGGTGTGGTCATTTTTTATTGTTTTTTAGAGAAGTTCTTTACTGCTTATATGAAAATCAAATTGTTTATGAAACATTTGTTTTTCACACCTCGTCTAATTAATAAAATTAAGGAAGGTGATTAGGTTTGAAAAAATTTGTTACATATATATCTGTTGCTTTATTGGTATTAACATTAACAGCTTGTAATAAGTCTAATGGAAAAGAATCAACTCCTGCCACTGATAATCCGAAGAAACCTTATCGTTCTGAGGAGGCAATAACAAACGGAGATGTGGTCAATCTTCAAGGCAAAATTAGCAACTTAGATAAGTTTGAGCGTTTTGTAGCCAATGTTGAAAGCGGAAAAAAGGATAAAATTCGTATCACAATGTACACAGACGAAGGAGATCCAATTTTCCGTAATTTAGATTATAACGGTGAAAAAATCCAGTACACATACGATAATTCACAAGATGCTTTTGCTGGTTCTGATAAAGGAAAACAAAGTACAACTTGCTCTAAAATAGAAAAGAAGGATATCGATAAAGGAGTGGAGTATCGTTTAAGTGGTTGTTCTTCGGAGGTTGGAAATACCTTTTATTTTCGAGTTGAGAAATAAATAACGGAGAACCCATACTTTTTGTGTGGGTTATTTTTTCTTTTATACCAAACTAGAAACGTTTGACATCAAAATAATGAAAATAATATAATCAAATTAACCAAACGTGTGTTTGGAAATTCATAAGAATAAAGGGGAAATGTCTATTGGAAAAAATTAAAAATTCGAAATTTCTGACAGAAAAAAAGAAACGTTCTTTATTATGTCACAGCGAATCAATAAAACTTTATCCCACTTTGTATCGATTTATCGTGGAAAATGAAGATATCACTGAAGAGTTAATGAGAGAAAAACTGTCTGATGAAGACATTAATACGATAGAACACTTAATGCCTGATATTTTTAAGACCTGTCAAGATGAATGGAAAAGTGATGAAACTAAACCGTATCCACTAGAAATTTTAGATGGCAAACAACGAATCCCCTGCTCCATTTGTAATACACCCAACAAGGAAATTTATTATATTACCAATAAGATAAGTGGGCGTAAACTTAATGTAGGAAGCACCTGTATCAATTACTTCTTGATAGATTCAATGCTGAACGGAAAGACCAAAGGACAAATCAAAAAAGAAGCCATTAGATTACAAAAATTAAGTGTCCTAAACCAGCGATATCCAGGTATCGGAGATATAATAAATGGTTGGACGGACGAATTACATAAATTTGATGTGCTAATCCCAAAATCAATGGAAGAGCCGTATGTTCAATTTGGTGAAGAAGTTCGTAAAATGTATAACGATTATTTAGACGGTAAAGAAATCCCCATTGAAATATTTGCAGAATATCTCCAAAAACAACAGCAATTTCTAAGCGAAATGAAACAATACAATGAAATCCATAAAAACAAAAAATTTGTTGTCACCCGTAAAATTATCAATTGGTTGAACAGAACGAATCAAAGTGCGATTCTTGAAAAGTTAAAAGAAACAGGCTATGTCACATATCCTCTAGCCCCAAACATTCTCGAACAAAATTTTATTCAGTCGTTGTTACCTGAAATAAATGAACACCTCTCGCCTATGAATGCAACCATTATTGGCACAGATGAAGATACAAAGTCGTTTATTATCAAGCCATTCGAACATCTAGATATAAAGCTTTCCCTGAAATATGAGAAGTATTTAGACTTATTCGGTTGGAAGCTCTTTGGAGAGCAACAAAAAGGAGCTTTGAATTTATACAATATATTTTATGTAAGTCGTGTTTACGATAACGAATCCAGACTTATCATTTTGCGTGAACTTAACAAAAAAGTATCAAGATTCAATATTAGCCTTAGATTTGAAGGTAAATATGATTACTTAGCGTTTAATGAAATTGATATTGTGGATAGAAAATCCGATAAGGTTATGGTTGCGAAGTTAAATGAGTTTACAGAGGAATTTAAACATCTTGCTTTTGGACTGGGTAACAAGCCAATCAGTGAAATCATCACATACTTCAATCGTCCAGAACATAAGAAATACAGCATAAGAGAACTTAAGGATATTCGTTCAAGTTCGAGTAGAGCTGCTATGTAAGACCATCATTACGACCCTGTACAGGGTCCATTTTCATTTAGAAAGGATCAATAAATATGAAAATATTGGACTGCGAAACACAAGAAACAATGTATGCTTCATTAGAACAAATTACAGGCGTTACGAAAGCTGAACTACTATCTTTCTTTAATCAGTTTGATTTAGAAAAGTATTATGAAGATAACCCTGATTATTGGGAACCAGCGGAGGACTTGTTTCTCAACAAATTAAGAGCAATGGCAAGAACCAATCTACAATTTGATTGTACAACTTGGTTCCACTTGACAAGAACGTTTAAAGGAAATGACTTTAAAGATGGAATTCTGCCGTTGGGTAAAAACATTCAATTTATATGGGATTTTCTGTTTCATCTCCAAAAAGGCTTTTTGTCACAAGAAGAATGGCAAAATTTCAAAAAATATGTGGAGAAACAATCGTCTGGTCATTATGCGTGGCTTTATCGTATGAAGGTTTCAGATTCATTTCATTGGGGTCCTTATGCGATGTTAATTAAAGACGTTGCTTTTTCCGCTGAAGAAATCGGTAATCACGATTATTTGGACGCTCCTGAAATTGTGGAAGACATTTGTTTTACGTTTGAAGAAAAATACAATTACGACTTGTTGACCAAGTTTAAACAATCAACTTATCCGTGTATTATCAAGTTTCAAGTTCAGGAATCTAACATAAGACATTTAGGAATTGTCTTGAATTTTTTGTATCATAAACATCAAAATATGGAACTTTCTATTCATTGTAATACCTGCTTTGATGCCAACGGTACAACTATACCGAAGGAAGCCATAATGAAAATTGAATATATTTAATGAAGAAAAAGCTATTGACTAAGGAATTGGGTCAAGGCTTTTTCATAAATCATTGATAGTTTTTAGTACAAAATGAGGAATTTAGCTATTTAGGCTGAACTCTTTTTTTCTGAAGGCTGTGTTAAAAGTGATGCGTTAGCTTAATAGTGACAATATACACAAAAGCTTGAGGACAAATTTTCCTCGAGCTTTTTTGTGTGCTTGTTTTATCAAAGGTAATACCAACTCATTAGCGTAATTCTTATTAAAAGGACGACTAACTTTGACAAAGTTCAAATGTAGATGTAAGTATATTATAATAAATTTGGTAATCGTTTGTAGAGTTGGGGGGGGACACAACCAATGAACGAAATCGTATTTCATTTGAAAAAAGCCATTATGGATATTAAAAATTACAATAAAGAATGGCGATACTCAGATGTTTTTGAAAGGCTAGTTTCTATACTAAATCAATCCTCAAAAAGGTTAGGGCTTCCAGAGTTTCATTTCGAAGATTTCCATTATTCAAATACTCGAAAAACAATCAATGATGTGGGGTATAATTCTTTATTAACACATATTAGTGTTTTAGAAGAGATGTTGCCTTCTATATTTGAAAAACGGGATAATGATATAAAAGTTCGTTCTGAAAAAGGTAAGAGAGTATTTGTCGTTCACGGTAGAGACAGAACAGCATTATTAGAAGTAGAAGGAATATTAAGAAGAGTTGGGTTAGAACCCGTTGTATTGAATAGAATGGCGAATAGTGGCTTAACATTAATAGAGAAATTTGAACGGTATTCTGATGTCGAGTATGCGATTGTACTTTTAACGCCAGATGACATTGGAGCATTATATGAGAATGTTCCGTTGGAATCCTTGAACTATCAGTTTCGAGCAAGACAAAATGTGATTTTTGAGCTTGGGTTCTTTTATGGTAAGTTGGGTCGCTCAAATGTATGTTGTTTGTACAAATCGAATGTTGAATTACCTACAGATATCAATGGTATAGCTTATATTCCTTATCAGTATTCAGTTGAAGAAGTTGAATTTGCGTTATTGAGAGAACTAAAAGAGGCAAAACTCGAATTTCAAGCTCTTTAAAACAAGTCTTTGACGGATCTTACGATTCTTCAAAGGCTTTTGTTTTAGCAACCGAAATCTTAGATTAATTAACATCAATAATAAATAATAGCAGGAATAATAAGATAATTTGTCGAAATAAATCATAATCCCATTTTTAAAAAAATTGATTTAGGTTTAAAGGTGGAACAAATGAACAATATACCAATCCGCTTAAACTTTTTCGCTCTAAAAAATCAGAATATTTCATTCAGAATATATAGACAAGACTTTAATGGTCAAAAAAAACAAGATGGTTACTATAGAACTAAATTGCCGATAAATGATTCGTCAGACACTTACGCTGAATACTGGGTTACTACTCAACCAAAAGACGGTTTTGAACGTGTATATTGTTTAGGCAGTTCTAATCCGAAACTGACCGTTAGAATCATGTGGGAAAGTTTTTTGGATAGAGTACAAAAGTCACTAAGTAGTGATGAATACATACTTTATGGAAATGGCTTTTCACGCAAAGTGGCTGTTATTATCGGAAGACATCGTGAAGGTAATGAAGTCATTCAAATTGAGCCATATTACTTGAAAGCGGAAAAGAAATTTGGTTTTCTAGTTGATTTTGCTTTTAAAAAAGCTAAAGATGTTCCTTACTCCATAAGAGTGCAGCAATTGAGTTTAAGCTTAAATAAATATGGTAAGAGCAACGCCGATTATTACAGTGACAAGCTCGACAAAATTAAATTCTTTATGCAGAAATTTAAGCAGCGGCTTTTCCCGTTTTCTCTAGACAATGAGGATTATGACATTGAAAATGAACTATATTTAATGCGGTCTTATCCATTAAAAAGGTTCATCACCAAAAGATGTACTTGCACCTGTCATGAAAGTATGTTAGCTGTTTCCAGCCGAACCCGCAGTGCAAAACGCTGGATATTTCGGTATCCGTATCCCCGACGTTTCATCAGCTTGATCTTGTTATTCGTTCCCTCCATCTTCCCATTCGAATAATGGGATAAAATGCACGATATCATTTCGTCTGTTCGCTTGACGAGTGATTTTGCGATGGCACGAACAACGGAACAAGGACAAAACAAATACCGATGAATCCAAGCCTTCAAGCGTCGTTTCGCCTGTTACTCATCTTTGCTTTTGAACACATAGCGAACATGTCGGAGCGATTGGTAAACAGACTTTAAGTAATCGCTTTCCTTACACCATTCTCGTATGATTTGACGTTCTTCCTCCGTCAATTTCTCTGGGCATTGGCTCAATAAACGGCAAACGTAACGAACATTTCCGTGTTTCTTGCCTCCTTTGCCCAAATATTTGCGACAACGTTCTAACGCATCGGTAAACAGCTGAATGACATGGATGTCGCCTCTGGGCAAACCCGTTGAATCGCTTTTTTCATCGCTGGTGCCAAATCACTCACGACATACTGAACGGAACGAGACACATGAGCCAATGCACGCCCAATGGCTTCCTCGTTCTTTCCTGCTTCCATGGCATACACTTCCCCCGTTTCGGCATCCATGATCGCCACTCCGTAGTCATGCCCTTTTCGAAACGCAAACTCATCGACACAAACCGCCTTTGGTTGGACGTCATTCGATAGGAAGGAAGGGGCATGGGTATAAAACCATCGTTCAACGGTCGTGTAAGGAAGCTTGAGCATACGAGCCACCGCCTGAATGGATGTTCCGATGCAAGATTGCGCGACCCATCGCTGAAAAGCATCCGTCGCCACACTTCGAGGAGAGATGGCTGGATACGACGTGCTGAACGTCACGCCACACGTGCTACAACGTCTGCGCTCGACAGGAAGTTCGATCCAAAAAATTCCGATTCGCTGAGCATAGCCATGCATCCATTGCTTCTTTTTGTCTGTCATTTTGATCGTGCGCTTCAAGCAGACAGGACATAACGGGCATTGTTCGGGTAGAGAAAGTTCGAAAATCCAACGTTCCCCTTCTTTTCGCACCTTTTGAATCAAAACATCTGGTCAATCGATGAGTTCTTTGATAAACTGAGAGTACATGCGAATTTCCCTCCATGGTTCGGTTTGGTCACCTTTACCATACAGGAAAATTCGCATTTTTTGTACCCTCTATGCACACCTACCTTAAATGATCAAGTACAACTTGTGGTGAAGAGCCTATTCTTTAACTTTTAGCAATCGCATGCTGTTTAATGTTACGATTAATGTTGCTCCCATATCCGCAAATATCGCTAACCATAACGTTAACCAACCAGGCACAATTAACAGTAATGACAATGCCTTAATCCCTAAAGAGAAAGTAATGTTTTGCTTAATAATCGCTAAAGCTTTGCGGCTCAATTTAATCGTATATGGCAATTTGCTTAAATCATCAGACATTAAGACAATATCGGCTGTTTCTAGGGCTGTATCGGTTCCAGCACCACCCATTGCCACACCAACGGTTGAAGCTGCAAGAGCTGGTGCATCGTTCACACCATCTCCAACCATCGCAACACTTCGATACTTGTCGCGAAGCTCTTTGATGAAATTCAGTTTATCTTCTGGAAGTAAATCGGCTTTAATATCGGAAACACCGACTTGTTTTCCGATGGCTTCGGCTGTTCTTTGGTTATCTCCCGTCAGCATCACCGTTTTTTCAATACCGACTTGATGAAGTTTTCGAATAACCTCTTTGGATGATTCTCTTATTTCGTCTGCCACGGCAATTAACGCCAGAATTTCTTTTTCCGTCCCTAATACCATGACCGTTTTCCCTTGTATTTGAAGGGTTGTAATTTGTTCTTTTATTTCTGATTGGATGCCATTTGGAAGAAGTTCTTCAAAAAGACCTGGACTTCCGACATAATACATTGCGTTATTTACTTTGGCTTTGACCCCTTTACCTGTAATGGATTGGAATTCTTCAACCGATACATCATTAAAATTCAATCCATCTTCTTCTGCTTTTCTTATAATGGCGGAAGCAAGTGGATGTTGTGAGCCTTTTTCAATGGCTGCTGTAATGGTCATTAGTTCATTTTCATTGCCATTATAAGTGACTACATCGGTGACGGAAGGAATACCTTTTGTTAATGTTCCTGTTTTATCAAAAGCAATCACTTTTAAGTTTCCTGCTTCCTCTAAATAAATACCACCTTTAATTAACACACCGTTTTTCGCTGCATTTCCAATGGCAGTTACAATCGAAACAGGCGTGGAAATAACCAACGCACACGGACAACCAACCACTAATACAGCTAGACCTCGATAAATCCATTCGCTCCAATCAGCACCCATAAATAATGGAGGAATAACGGCTAGTAAAAGAGCAAAAATGATAATGGCTGGTGTATAGTATTTGGCAAAACGATCTACAAACGCTTGAGAAGGTGCTCGTTCTGCTTGAGCTTCTTCCACTAAATGGATGATTTTCGAAAGAGTTGTATCTTCCACTCGTTTTGTCACTTTTACTTCCAATAACCCTTCTTCATTCAATGTTCCTGCAAAGACTTCATCACCGACTGTTTTGGTTACTGGAACACTTTCTCCCGTAATGGCAGCCTGATTTAGCGTAGATGTACCCTTGATGACGATTCCATCCATCGCTAATTTCTGACCAGGCTTTACGATCATAATATCTCCGACTTGAATATCGTCAACAGGGACCATCATTTCTTCATTTCCGCGACGAATTAATGCTTCTTTTGGAGCAATATCCATCAACGATTCAATGGATTGACGAGCTTTATCCATGGAATAACGCTCTAAGGCTTCGCTAATGGCGAATAGAATAACAACCGTTGCACCTTCTCCCCATTCACCAATCGCTGCAGCTCCTAAAATCGCCACTGTCATCAGCGTATTCATATCAAAATTCAATCGAACTAGGTTTTTGAAACCTTTTATAAATAACGAATATCCACCGATTAAAATTGCTGCAGCATATCCAATTGTCGCAAAGATATGCTCTTCTCCGTATTGCTTCCCTAAAAACCAACTGATCACAAGCAAAACGGCGGAAATATACACTTTAATGTTCTCTTTTTGCTTCCAAAAAGGTTCACGCTTGACTGATTTTTCTTTATCTTCCCGAACCTTTAAGTTTTCAAAAGCTCCTGCTTTTTCTAATTCTTCGATGGTTGTTGTACCCCAAACGGTAATTTTAGATGCTCCAAAGTTTACTTTAGCATCTTGAACACCTGGCAATGATTTTACATTATTTTCAAACTTTGCCGCACAGTTTGCACAAGTAAATCCTTGAACACGGTAGGTTTTCGCTTCTGATTTAGATAATTTTGCTTGTTGTTCAGACACGGACTTTCACCTCTTTCTCATGTACTAACGCAATCATGATTAACTGCTTAATATGGTCATCATCCAGCGAATAAAATGCTAGCTTTCCTTCTTTTCGATACTTTACAATCCCTTGTTTATAAAGAGTCCGTAAATGATGGGAAGTGGTTGCAACAGAAGCCCCAATGATATTGGCAATATCACATACACATAACTCTTTATCTTGGCAAAGTGAATAGACAATTTTTGCCCTATTTTCATCTGCCAGTGCTTTAAACAACAGGACAACACTGGATATATCTTCTTTTTGCAATTCCCCTTGTATTCGATTGACTTTTTCTTCGTCATAACAATAAATTTCACATGTATCTTTCTTACTCATTCATTATCCCCCTTTCATATTCAAATTTCCGTTTGAATATATTATACCCCATTTCTTTTATTATTCAAATATTTATTTGAATTAAAAACAAAAAACATCCATGAGTAAGCTTTTACTCGCCACCCAAGCATGAAAATAACCGCTCATGGATTCATTATTTTCACAGAAAACTGAGAGTACATGCGAATTTCCCTCCATGGTTCGGTTTGGTCACCTTTACCATACAGGAAAATTCGCATTTTTTGTACCCTCTATGCACACCTACCTTAAATGATCAAGTACAACTTGTGGTGAAGAGCCATTAAAAATGAAAACATACATTTTTAGTAACGGAAAAGAAAGCAATTCTCAAGTTCAGGGTTTAAAGACTTACGGACCGTTAGCAAACCTTGATAAAGAACCATTGTTTGTGTTTATGTTTGAATCTCAAGATAGGAATGAAGCTCTTGAATTGTATAGTTCGCTATTAGGCAAAACTTACACGAACATTTTTGCTGGAATGGAATCAGTCTATAAAATCAAGTTAGCAAAAGAAAATGTCAAGCATATTATTATTCCCTCGCTTACTAAAGAAGGCTTACAAGTAGTGGAACAAGAGCTACAAACCATTGTAGAGAGCCATCAAGATAAAAAAGTAATTGGAATATTTGTTATGAACGAAAAAGTTCCTTCCTCAATTACTGGATTTTCACCTTATCATTATGTCAAATATATTTTCACCGAAAAACGAATACCTTTACAGACTGTTCGATGTGAAAGAATCGCAGCTAGAGATGGATTAAAATGGTCTGTTGGCAATATTGGACTACAAATTTTTGCTAAACTTGGTGGGATTCCGTGGAAAGTAAAGCCGAGTAATGATAAATGTATTATTTTTGGATTAGGCTGTGCGCACAAAAAGGATGAGCTTGGGAACATAAATAAATATTTTGCTTATTCTGTTTGTATGGACTCCAGTGGCATTTATCGCAAAATTAACGTCTTAGGTGATGCAAAGGAAAGAACAGATTATATTCTACAATTAAGAGAAAACATTAAAAGCGTTATTTCGGAAAATCTTGATGGAAGTATTGAGAAATGCGTTATCCATTTACCGTTTAAAATTAAGAACGATGAAATTAGGTATATAAAAAGTAGTGTGCAAGAAATAGCCCATTTGTATAGCGATATTGAATTCCAATTCATTAAAATCAACACGGATAATAAGTTTTTTGGATACGCAGAGAACAACTCTAAGGTTCCTTACGAAAGTTCATACATTCAACTATCTTCAAATGAGTTCTTGGTCTGGTTTGAAGGTTTACAGTACGGTAAAGAGTTGGTTAAAAAGAAAGTTGGAAATCCAGTGCATATAGAATTTATGCAGATAGATGAACTGGATCCAGAGAAGAAGAGAAGGTATTTGCAGGACATCATTAACTTGTCTGGGGCGAATTGGAGGGGATTTAACGCTAAGTTATCTCCAATTTCGATTTATTATCCGAACATCATTGCCAACTTTATTTCTGAATTTAGAGAGTTTCAGCCAGAAGGCGATGTTGATTTGACGAATTTTTATATACCTTGGTTCTTGTGAGTAGGAGATAGAATATGAGCATAAAAGAAAACGATGTGGTTTTTTTATTGGGAGCTGGTTGCAGTTTTGATGCTGGCATTCCAACAGTAAATAAAATGGTTGAAGATATAGAAAACTCTCTTTTGAAAAACAAAGATGAGTGGAAAGGACTGCAGGATTTATATTTCTATATCAAAAGCGCTATCTTGTATGCTGACGGTATCTTTGGAAAGTTTCATAACACTGTGGGTATCGAGAAAATAATGAATGTGCTATCGGAACTTGAGAAAAAGGAAAAGAATTTGGTATATCCCTTTATTGCAAACTGGAACAATAGACTCATTGATTTAGCAGGTGCAAACTTTGAAGGTATACGGAAGTTAAAAAAGTTAATCACGACTCAATTGATTAACTGGATTAAGTTGGAGGATTATCGCGCGGCGGATTATTACCGCCATTTTTATGAATTTCAAAAAGAAGTGGGCAAGTCCATTCGAGTTTTCACATTGAATTATGACCTTTGTTTCGAATATGCCAAGCCTCACGGTTCTGAACTTGAATTAGGTTTTGACGAGAACAGAACTTGGAATAGCCTCCGTTTTGACAGTAACAATCAAGATATAGAGGCTGGCATTTATCTGTATAAGTTACACGGGTCCATTACTTGGAAAAGAGATAAAGACCAAGGACATATATTGAAATCTTCCGTTCATCCAGAAGAAGAGCCTGACTTGATATTTGGAACGGATACCAAGCTTCAATCTATTGACCCATATCTCTTTTATGTTTATGAATTTCGGAAATACACCTTGGAAAGTAAAATTATCATTGTTATTGGTTACAGTTTCAGCGATGAATATATTAATAATTTGATTAAGCAATCGCTTGAACACAAGCCTGAACGTGTTCTCATTGTTGTAGATATAAGACAAGATGAAGAAAAGGTAAAGAGCGAGATTCAAGCAGCTCTGAAGTTGAAAAGTAGTTCCCAAATAGTGATTTATTCTAAATCGGCAAAGGAATTCTTAGAAAACGACCTTACGGTTACGGAAATAAGTAAATACTTGCCGAAGGTCGAGGACGCTTTTTTATAGCAAAAATAGAAGGTATGTAAACAAATAATTTTGTATGAAAAAATGTACTTATTGATGAAATCCTAGAACACAAAAAAGACCAGATTCAACTCGGAGCTTTTTTGCTTTAGAAAAGAGCAAAGATTACATCAAGACACAAGAATGGATATACAACAGGTTGTGTTATAACTGTACAGCTTTATTAAAATACAGAAATCTCAATTTTCAAGGAGAAACTAATTGATGGCGCACTTTATTACAGCAAACGGAAAAGTTGAAATGGAACCTTATAGTGATGATTTTGGAATGACAATTGAATTTATTTTAATTAAAGTTCAACGAATTCGTGCGGGATTCAATATAATCCAGCAGATGATGTTTAATAGCAGAACAAAATCAATTGAGGATATTTTAGGGTATTTACATAAAGTAACTTTCGAAATAAAGGAAAATGTAGTATATGAAAAGCTAATAAATATCTTCGAAGGGAAGGGGCAATCAGTTCAATTTTCAGATTGGACTTATATTCCCCAAAACATTGATACACCAATTTATGAATTTGAAAGAATTTTGCAGTTTTCAACCCAAAACATTGAGGAACTAAGAAAAATAACCAATCTATTTGAGGAACTTGGAGAGAAAAGGAAACAATCCGTTAACGACCCTTTGATGTTTGCTTTAAACGATAATCTGTTTATAGAAAGATACCCAGATTCGCATTTAATCTTTTTGTGGTCAGAGTATGATGATTTTTCAGATGAGTAAAAAGCAGGAATATAGTTTTTTTTGTCGAAATCTGTTATTCTTCACACAATTATTAAAAGGAGGATAACAGATTGTTTGATTTTAAGGGGTTATTGAAGATTATCCAAGACAAAACAAGAAGAGATGAAATTAAAACATCGCTTGCCCACACAGAACCCAAAATAAATAGTGAGTTACCCAAGAATTTAAAGGATACTGAGGATTTAGTAAAGGGGTTAACCATCGAGCAAGCCATTAAATTTATTCTCTGGAATGGTTTATGGAATCAATATGGAATTTTTGGCGATAAACGTGAAGAAGCAAGAATTTTTAAGGAGAAGGATAAAGAGGGTAATCTTGTTGAAAAGGATTATTACTCAAAACGATATGGCAGAGGCAAATTATTAAGCATTGATTTTGGAGTAAGCAATATAGGACGAGAATTATCATATGTTCATACTGGAATTGTAATTGATGACTATCCAAGTATCGTAGTTGTTGTACCGATGACCTCAAAGAAGGATTCTGGGCTTAATAACATTTCCGATGAAATTAAGAAATGCATTATCCCTGTTTTGAAAAAGGATTACCCAGAAATTAAAGAAGATTCTTATATTTTGACTCACCAGATCCGAGCCGTGTCAAAAAATCGGATAACCAAAATTGTTGGTTCAATTGCACGAACCAAACTGATGGAAGAACTTGAAGAAATGCTCTTTAGTCGTCAAACTCCATATATCAAAAAATTGAAAAACGAACAAATTGAAGCTTTAGAAAAGCGGATTAGTGATTTGGAAAAGCAGCTACAGTCTTTAACAAAGCCACAATTGACAAATTAATGATGTTACAGTATCATTAATATTGAACATACTTTACTTATATAGTCCTTATCGTCTGTGACGATATGAGACCAAATGGAGCTTATACATGTATATCGCCTCCATTGGAGCGGAAGGCGAACCCGTGACCCCTGAAATACGTTCAGGGGTTTTACATTTTTATTTTCCTGTTAGAAACTTATCCATATTGATTTCTGGGATTGTTGTTTTATTAAGCTTAATTCCATTACTTTGTTAAACATATTCCTTACAAAACCGACTAAACCAACTTTATCAGATAATTTCAGCTTCATTTAAATCCATATTTATTAATGAAGACCCCACTATCAGCTCGCAAATTAAGAGAACTAAAAGAGGCAAAACTCGAATTTCAGGCTTTTTAAAACAATACTTACATTCAAAATGTCATAAAAATGAATCCATCAAAGTTGGATTCATTTTTACAATCCTTGAATTTTATCCAAACCCTTGAAGTCTTAAATAAATAACTGTAGTTGAGCAAATTTACTAACATAAATTTACATCCAAACAAAAAAGGAGACATGAACCCGACTCCTTGGTTAAAATAGATGTGCTAACCAA
>NZ_JACHEP010000025.1 GCF_014201465.1 Anoxybacteroides tepidamans
ACACACCCGTTCCCATCCCGAACACGGAAGTTAAGCTCTCCAGCGCCGATGGTAGTTGGGGCCAGCGCCCCTGCAAGAGTAGGACGTTGCTAGGCTGTATATAAATACAAAATATTCCGCAATAGCTCAGCGACGAGCGAAACATCGGTGAATCTGCTACGAGTTGCCTCGACGCAGCCATCATCCTCGAATCGTCTCGAAGAGGAAGAGGCAGTAGAAATAAGAAAGGAAAACGATGTTGCAATTTAGTAATTATGTTTTCTAACATATATTCCGCAATAGCTCAGCGGTAGAGCAACCGGCTGTTAACCGGTAGGTCGTAGGTTCGAATCCTACTTGCGGAGCCATGCTTCCATAGCTCAGTAGGTAGAGCACTTCCATGGTAAGGAAGAGGTCACCGGTTCAAGCCCGGTTGGAAGCTTGTATTTATTATTATTTTTTTGGCCCGTTGGTCAAGTGGTTAAGACACCGCCCTTTCACGGCGGTAACACGGGTTCGAATCCCGTACGGGTCACTTTCTTTTTGTTTGGAGGATTAGCTCAGCTGGGAGAGCACTTGCCTTACAAGCAAGGGGTCGGCGGTTCGATCCCGTCATCCTCCACCATATAGTAGATCGCAGGACCAGCTTAGCTCAATTGATAGAGACGAGCGAGGCTTCTATGAATAAGCTACGAGTTGCCTCGACGCATAGTATATTGGAATATGCTGGTAGAGGAAGAGGCACAACACGGCCGAATACGCTACAGTGAGTGTAGTTTTAGTTAGCATACTGCTCGAGCTGCTGCTTGGTAAAGCATACTGAGGGCGAGACGACGATAATTAAGAAATGATTTATAAAGCAATGTTTTAAAATTTTATTAAGCCGGCTTAGCTCAATTGGTAGAGCAACTGACTTGTAATCAGTAGGTTGCGGGTTCAAGTCCTGCAGCCGGCACCATCCTCTTGTGGAGGGGTAGCGAAGTGGCCAAACGCGGCGGACTGTAAATCCGCTCCCTGTGGGTTCGGCGGTTCGAATCCGTCCCCCTCCACCATTTATACATAATATAATAAAACAACGACGTTATTTCACTGTTTGTATCTTGAAATAACTTTTTTATTTGTCTTTTGGCCGTATGATTTGTTGTTTATGTGGGATAATAACGCTTGGGATTATTAAGATTTCGTGGATTTTCTACAGAAATCGCCAAAATAATTTCTGCGGTGTTGATTATACAAAGCGTTTCATTATGTTTTTAAATCGTAATATCAATGTCGGAACATTTCCCGAATTTCCTAATAGACACTCAAGAAATGTTCCTTAAGTGATTTGCGAATTTAGTCATTGTCGACGATATTTCGCAAAATTTCTGAAGGAAATTTTTCAAAATATCGTTTTGCGTTGCTAGTTCGTGAAGTTAATTCTATGATGTTAATTCATGAAGTTGTATCAGTGGGCTATAGCCAAGCGGTAAGGCAACGGACTTTGACTCCGTGATGCGCTGGTTCGAATCCAGCTAGCCCAGCCATTAACATATATTACGAGCCATTAGCTCAGTAGGTAGAGCATCTGACTTTTAATCAGAGGGTCGGAGGTTCGAGTCCTCCATGGCTCACTTGATGCGGAAGTAGTTCAGTGGTAGAACACCACCTTGCCAAGGTGGGGGTCGCGGGTTCGAGTCCCGTCTTCCGCTTCATTAACATATTGAGGGGCCTTAGCTCAGCTGGGAGAGCGCCTGCTTTGCACGCAGGAGGTCATCGGTTCGATCCCGATAGGCTCCATAAAAAACCCCTTAAATCCTGTGGATTTAAGGGGTTTTTTATGCATATTTGCAATCGAATAAATATTCAAAAAAGTGTCGAGTTGAGTCAATGTTCGATGATTCGATACAATATAGGCAGTGTAAGGGGAAGGAGAGACATCATGAAAAAAATATCGATTATTGGTGTTCCAATGGATTTAGGTCAAACACGACGCGGTGTCGATATGGGCCCAAGTGCGATTCGCTACGCGGGAGTTGTCGAGAGATTGGAGTGCCTCAATTATGAAATTGAGGATTTAGGTGATATTGCGATCGGAAAAGCAGAACGAGTCGACGATGAAGGAGAGCGATTGAACTTACGTAATTTGAAAGCCGTTGCTGAGGCGAACGAGAAATTGGCTCAGACGGTAGACGAAGTGATTCAAAAAGGAAATTTCCCGCTCGTATTAGGCGGCGATCATAGTATTGCGATCGGTACGTTAGCGGGTGTAGCTAAACATTATAAAAACCTTGGCGTCATTTGGTATGATGCCCATGGAGATTTAAATACAGCGGAAACGTCCCCATCAGGAAATATTCACGGTATGCCTCTAGCCGCTAGCCTTGGATTAGGCCATCCAGCGCTGACGCAAATTGGCGGGTACAGCCCGAAAGTAAAGCCGGAAAACATTGTGTTAATCGGGGCGCGAGCGCTTGATGAAGGCGAAAAACGGTTGATTCGTGAAAAAGGAATTAAAGTGTACACGATGCACGAAATCGATCGCCTCGGTATGACAAAAGTGATCGAAGAAACGATTGCTTATTTAAAAGAGCGTACCGATGGCGTACATTTGTCATTAGATTTAGATGGCCTTGATCCTCACGATGCTCCTGGGGTAGGGACGCCGGTCATTGGCGGGCTTACATATCGGGAAAGCCATTTAGCGATGGAAATGTTGGCAGAGGCTCAGCTCATTACATCTGCGGAATTTGTGGAAGTCAATCCGATTTTAGATGAACGAAATAAAACAGCTTCTGTTGCAGTGGCGTTGATGGGTTCGCTTTTTGGCGAAAAATTAGTATAACATTTTGTACAGCAGGCGAAAAAAAATCTGTCTGCTGTTTTTTTCTGTAAATATGTTAAAATAAATAGTGCGTCGAGAAGCGAAACTTTTTTTTGCTTCAAAACGTATACAATAATAACCGCAATGAGCGGGGGTATTATGAATTATGGACATGTTTGTGAAAAAGCGAATTAAAGCGATTCAAAAAGGAGATCAAAATGCGTATGCCGAAATTGTCGAGCTTTATAAAGATAAGGTATATCGGTTATGTTATCGAATGCTCGGAAATCGGCATGAGGCAGAAGATGCGGCCCAAGAAGCTTTTATTCGAGCGTATGTAAACATTGATACGTATAACCCAACGATGAAATTTTCTTCGTGGCTTTATCGGATTGCAACGAATTTATCGATTGATAAACTGCGCAAAAAAAAGCCGGACGTTTATTTGGACGAGGAAGTAAGAGGGACAGAAGGATTAACAGTGTATTCCCAACTTCCTGCAAAAGAAGCTTCTCCCGAAGATACAGTAGAAAGTTTAGAGTTACAGGAAACGGTTCAACAAGCGATTGAAAAGCTTCCGGAAAAATACCGAAGTGTGATTGTGCTAAAATATATCGAGGATTTATCATTGCAGGAAATTAGTGAAATCCTTGATTTGCCGATCGGGACCGTCAAAACGAGAATTCATCGTGGAAGAGAGGCATTAAGAAAGCATTTGGGACATTTATGAGAGGTGAAAACGAATGAAATGTCCGGATAAGATCATCGAATGGATGCACGATTACTTAGATGGCGATATTGTTCCTGATCATGAGAAGGCGTTACGGGAACATTTGCAGCATTGCCCGGAGTGTTCTCATCATTTTAATAGTTTAAAAAAGACAGTGGCGTTTATTCAACATGCTTCCCATCTTGCCCCGCCTTCCGATTTTACGAAGAATGTGATGGCCAAACTGCCAAAAGAAAAGAAACGGGTTCGTATCGGAAGGTGGTTGAAAAATCATCCGTTTATCACAGCTGCTTCTTTATTTGTTGCTTTAACGGTTGGCAGCCTTTTTACGACGTGGAATCAAGGACAGCAGTTTTCTGTTTCGACGCGGGAAAATGTCGTCATTCAAGGTCATACCGTCATTGTTCCAAAGGGAAAAACAGTAGATGGCGACATTGTGGTACGTAACGGAACGATTAAAATTGAAGGAAAAGTGAATGGAAATGTCACCGTGATTCACGGGGAAAAATATTTAGCTTCCGCCGGACAAGTAACTGGAGAAGTGGAAGAAATTAATGAGGTATTCGATTGGGTTTGGTATAATATAAAAAGTGTAGTGAAAGATTTGTTTGAATGAAAGGCCGTCTCTTTTGGCGGCTCTTTTTCTGTATGTGATATAATAAAAGAGCTGCGTAAATAAAATATAGCGGAATCAGAATAATAAAGGAAGTGTGAGAATGCCTTTTGGAGAGCTCCCGGTGTTGAGTTATATAACGAAAGTCGTCGATATTCTTCTTGTTTGGTACGTCATTTATAAGTTAATTATGGTGATTCGCGGAACGAAAGCGGTCCAGCTTTTAAAAGGAATCATTCTCATTATATTGGTGCGGATTGTCAGTAATTTTTTAGGTCTTAGCACGCTGCAGTGGTTAATGGACCAAGCGTTAACGTGGGGATTTTTAGCCATTATTATTATTTTCCAACCGGAGTTAAGGCGGGCGCTTGAGCAACTAGGGAGGGGAAAGCTATTTTCAAGAAGCACTGTTCCGGAAGAAGAAGAGCGAGCGCAAATGGTGGAAGCGATTATTAAGGCGACGGAATATATGGCGAAACGGCGCATTGGCGCTCTTATATCGGTGGAACGCGAAACGGGCATGGGTGATTATATTGAAACGGGAATTCTTCTTAACGCTCAGATTTCATCGGAATTATTAATTAATATTTTTATCCCGAATACGCCGTTGCACGACGGGGCGGTCATTATTCAGAAAAATCATGTGGCCGCAGCCGGCTGCTATTTACCGTTATCCGAAAGCCCGTTTATTTCAAAAGAATTAGGGACGCGCCACCGTGCTGCATTAGGGATCAGCGAAGTGACCGATAGCGTGACGGTTGTAGTATCGGAAGAAACGGGTGCTGTATCAGTGACAAAAAACGGGGAGATGCATCGAGATTTAACTCCGGAGCAATTTCGCGAATTGCTCATGAAGGAGTTAATACCGGCAACGAAGACAACTTCCTCATCCCGTTGGCAATGGAGGGGGAAGAAACATGGATAAATTAGATAAATTAATGAACAATCATTGGTTTATGAAAATTTTTGCGCTTTTATTAGCGATTATGTTGTATATGTCTGTCAATATTGAAGAAAAAGAATCGAAATCAGGCATTACACGCAATTCGATCGGTCAGACAGACGTTGAAACAGTTACCAATGTTCCCGTCGTCACATATTATGATGAGCAAAATTTAGTCGTGTCAGGTGTTCCGAAAACGGTGAACGTAACGTTAGAAGGACCGGCCAGTATTTTGAAGCCGACAGCGTTGCAGCGGGATTTTGAAATATATGTCGATTTAACGAACTTAGAATTAGGGACGTATACGGTTCCGCTCAAATATAAAAATATTTCCGATAAACTGACGGTGAAAATTGAACCATCTACAGCGAAGGTAACGATTCAAGAAAAAGTTTCACGAGATTTCTCCGTTGATGTTGATTTTATCCATAAAAATAAACTGGACGATGGATATTCGGCTGAAGAACCGATTGTGAAGCCGAGTGTGGTGACGATTACAGGGGCTAAAGATGTCATGGAACGAGTGGCGTTGGTGAAGGCCAGAGTCGATTTAGACGGAGCGGCGGATACTGTGAAGCAAGAATCACGGGTGATGGCGTATGACCGAGAAGGAAAGATTCTGAATGTAGACATCAATCCGTCGGTTGTGGAAGTAACGGTACCGATTAAAAGCCCTAGCAAATCCGTTCCGTTAAAAATTAACCGGATAGGAACTTTAAAAAAGGGGTTAAGTATTGTTAAAATTGAAACCGTCCCAAATGAAGTGACGATTTTCGGATCGAAGGACAAGATCGACTCGATTGAATTTATCGACGGCATTACAGTGAACTTGGATGAAATTACAAATGATACAACATTTGAAATGAAAGTTCCGTTGCCGGAAGGCGTTAAAAATGTGGATCCTTCGAAAGTAAAAGTTTATATACAAGTTCAAGAGGAACAGACGAAAACATTTTCATCTCTACCGATTCAGGTCTTAGGGTTAGGGGATCAATATACGGTTCAGTTTTTAGATCCGCAAGATGGAACGATGGATGTTCAAGTATATGGTGCTCCTAGTGTATTAAGTAGTATTCAAGCAGATGATATCCAGCTATATGTGAATGCGAATGAACTAGGGGTTGGTGAACATGAAGTAGAAGTGGAAGTGAATGGTCCGCAAAACATTACATGGGAGTTGCCGAAAAATAAAGTGAGAATGCGAATTAGTCAGCGATCATGAAATAAAGGAGAGATCATTGTAATGGGTAAGTATTTTGGTACTGATGGGGTACGCGGAATAGCGAACAGTGAATTAACACCTGAGTTAGCGTTTAAAATCGGCCGTTGCGGCGGTTATGTATTAACAAAAGATAAAGAGCGACCAAAAGTGTTAATCGGGCGCGATACGCGCATTTCCGGACATATGTTGGAAGGAGCACTTGTGGCTGGATTGCTTTCGATCGGAGCGGAAGTCATGCGCCTCGGCGTTATTTCGACGCCAGGCGTAGCTTATTTGACAAAAGCGTTAGGAGCGCAGGCCGGCATTATGATTTCGGCTTCGCATAATCCTGTTCAAGATAATGGCATTAAGTTTTTTGGTCCGGACGGCTTTAAGCTGTTTGATGAGCAAGAAAGAGAAATTGAAGAGTTGCTAGACAGCCCGGAAGATACATTACCAAGACCAATCGGTAAAGATTTAGGCCAAGTGAACGACTATTTTGAAGGCGGACAAAAATATTTACAATATTTAAAACAAACGGTGGACGAAGATTTTTCAGGGCTTCGCATTGCGCTTGATTGCGCGCACGGAGCGACTTCTTCGTTGGCGACGCATCTTTTTGCCGATTTGGAAGCGGATGTATTAACGATGGGTGCTTCGCCAAACGGAATTAATATTAATGAAGGGGTCGGTTCTACGCATCCGGAAGCGCTAGTTGCATTTGTCAAAGAGAAAGGGGCAGATGTAGGATTAGCATTTGATGGAGATGGCGACCGGTTAATTGCGGTTGATGAACATGGGAATGTTGTCGACGGTGACCAAATTATGTACATTTGCGCCAAATTTTTAAAAGAATATGGCCGTTTAAAACACCAAACGGTTGTATCGACCGTTATGAGCAATCTCGGGTTTCATAAAGCATTAGAGGCACAAGGAATTAAAAGTGTGCAAACAGCGGTCGGCGATCGGTATGTAGTCGAAGAAATGAAGAAAAATGGATACAATTTAGGCGGTGAACAATCGGGACATATTATTTTCCTCGATTACAACACGACAGGTGATGGCTTATTAACGGCTCTTCAGCTTGTCAACATTATGAAAATAACGAAAAAGCCGCTTTCAGAGTTGGCAAGCGAGATGCCAAAATATCCGCAGCTTTTAGTCAATGTGAAAGTGGCCGATAAACATCAAGTGATGGAAAATGAGAAAGTAAAAGCCGTCATTCAGGAAGTAGAGGGCGAGATGAGCGGAAATGGCCGCATTGTTGTTCGTGCCTCTGGAACAGAGCCGCTCGTTCGAGTGATGGCGGAGGCGCCGACGGAAGAGGCATGCCGAAATTATGTCGAGCGAATTGCCAATGTGATTAAAGAAGAAATGGGAATTGAATAATGACGATTTGTCACAAACATCCTATGCATAAATGGAACGTTGTATTCCATTTATGCATATTTTATTTTGTAACGAATATTACAGTTGACGCTTACGAGCGTGTTACTGTAATATTAACGTTGTTGTGATTTAAGAGAGAAAGGTGGGTAGGAGAGTTTATTTTTTGGAAGCGCCTGGGCTAAGCGGCGGTCGGAAAACCGCTTAGTTGACGAGGAGGAGGTTGATCGAATGTTCGGCGGATGCCTCCCGGTTGTTGCGATTACAGCCGCAAGCCTTTCCTTAAAACAAAGAGGCGACTCTTTGCACAAAGGGGAAGGTATAATCGCAATCTTTCATCATGAAAAGGGGCAAGAAACATGCCCCTTCTTGCCCCTTGAAAAACAGGGAGGAACGATTTATGTGCGGAATTGTTGGATACATTGGAACACAAGATTCAAAAGAAATTTTATTGCGCGGACTTGAAAAATTGGAATACCGCGGCTATGACTCTGCGGGCATTGCGTTATTGAACGGACAAGGCGTGCACGTATTTAAAGAAAAAGGCCGCATTGCTGATTTGCGTGCGATTGTAGCGGAAGATGTCGATGCGACGATCGGAATCGGCCATACGCGTTGGGCGACACATGGTGTGCCAAACCGAACGAACGCCCATCCGCATCAAAGCGCATCGGGACGTTTTACGCTCGTGCATAACGGCGTTATTGAAAACTATGAGCTGTTAAAACGTGATTATTTAGCGGATGTTTCGTTTAAAAGCGATACGGATACAGAAGTGATCGTTCAGTTAATCGAAACGTTCGTCAACGATGGGTTAACGGTCGAAGAAGCGTTCCGTAAGGCGCTTTCTTTGCTGAAAGGTTCTTACGCAATTGCGATGATCGATGCAGAAAATGATGAGGTCATTTACGCAGCGAAAAATAAAAGCCCGCTTTTAGCCGGGTTAGGCGAAGGGTTTAACGTTGTGGCGAGCGATGCGTTGGCCATGCTTCAAGTGACAAACAAGTATGTAGAATTAATGGACAAAGAGATGGTCATCGTCAAACTTGACAGCGTAACGATTCAAAATTTACGCGGAGAAACGATTGAGCGTGCGCCATACATTGCCGAATTAGATGCAAGCGATATCGAAAAAGGCACATATCCGCATTACATGTTAAAAGAAATTGATGAACAACCGCTTGTGATGCGCCGCATTATCCAAAAATATCAGGATGAAACGGGCGCGTTAACGATTGATCGTGAGATTGTTAATGCGGTGTTAGAAGCGGATCGGCTGTATATTATTGCGTGCGGCACAAGCTATCATGCAGGATTAGTAGGCAAACAATTGTTGGAAAAATGGGCGAAAATTCCTGTTGAAGTGCACATCGCGAGCGAGTTTTCATACAACATGCCGTTGTTATCTGAAAAGCCACTATTTATTTACATTTCACAAAGCGGTGAAACGGCAGACAGCCGTGCGGTGCTCGTGCGCACGAAAGAGCTTGGCTACAAAGCGTTGACGATTACGAATGTGCCTGGTTCTACATTATCACGTGAAGCAGATTATACGCTTCTTCTTCATGCCGGTCCAGAAATTGCGGTAGCTTCGACAAAAGCGTATACGGCACAAATCGCGGTGCTTGCGATTTTGGCAGCAATAGCAGCAAAAGCAAAGGGTATTGCGCTTGATTTTGATCTTGTGAAAGAATTGGGAATCGTTGCGAACGTGATGGAAATGCTTTGCGATGCGAAAGAAGAAATGGAGAAAATCGCCCGCGAATATTTAGCGACGACGCGCAATTGTTTCTTCATCGGCCGCGCGGTTGACTTCTACGTTGGGCTTGAAGGTGCGTTGAAATTAAAAGAAATCTCTTATATCCAAGCGGAAGGGTTTGCCGGCGGTGAGTTGAAGCATGGTACGATCGCGTTGATCGAAAACGGTACGCCAGTCATTGCGTTGGCGACACAAGAGCATGTGAACTTAAGCATTCGCGGCAATGTGAAAGAAGTGGTGGCTCGCGGTGCAAACCCTTGTATCATCTCGATGAGAGGTTTGGAAACAGACGAAGATCGCTATGTGATTCCAGCCGTTCATCGCATGTTAACGCCGCTTGTTTCCGTCGTGCCGTTGCAGTTGATTGCCTACTATGCGGCATTACACCGCGGCTGCGACGTCGACAAACCACGCAACTTAGCGAAGTCGGTAACGGTGGAGTAAAGCTTAGAAGAAATGATATGAAAATTGTAGACAGCTAATACATCCCGTCCTGGGGCAATAAAAACTGTCCAGGGACAATAATAAATGTCCATGAAGCCGAGCGTGGTTAGGGTTTTGCCTGGATCCATGCTGGGCTTCTTTTTTTGTTGATAGTTATACAGGGGAGAGTGGGATAGGAACGGGAGCTGATATATCAAGCAGTTTCCCAATATACCCCCTCCCGCTATGATCCGATTAAGCTTCTCCAACTAATCACTCAAATTATTTCCCTAGACATTTCCCAACGTTCCATTTTCGTGCTCCCTGCCGCCTTTTCGACTAATTCCTTCCAATTCGACGGACACTTTTTATTTTCCTGGTATTTTGTACCAACTGGCTCCTCAAAACCTGAAAACCCTTGCTGCTGTAGGCGAGAGAGGCGGTGAGGGGAACGTTGTGGGATGGACATGAATTATTGTCTCTTGACAAGGTTTGTAAAAAGCAATTAAACTTTGCCCAAAGCCTAAAAAGTCATGTGACGAGCCGAGCGAAATTCAGGTATCCATTCCTGTTTTTCCTCGGCTTTTTTCGCCGCTTCACTAGGTTCGCAAGACGCGAAACTTCCTGATAAATCAAGCATTTTCTCGATTTTTTACTCTGATATCTTTTCCAAAGCTTTTGCCTCCATTTGTAAAAATCATGACCATAGAGGTTCCATGTCAAGCCACGGTCTTTTTCCAGCGAACGGTTCAGCTCTATTTAGCAAAAACAAAAGGATGTAACGGATACATTACGCTTTTGAACGAAATGGGCAATTGACCTGAAACAAAATGCATGTTAACATTTCCTTACGAACGTTCGGAAGGATGATTCGATGACTTCACAGCAAATCAAGGAAGTTTCTTTAAAGCATTTCGCACAACATGGATATGAAGGTGCCTCGTTGGCACAGATCGCCGATGATGTAGGGATTAAGAAACAATCGATTTATACCCATTTCAAAGGAAAAGACGAGCTTTTTCTGCAATTATGCAGTGATGCATGTGAGAACGAATTGCGGTTCGTTATGAATTTTATCGAAAGCAACTCTGCTCGGCCGTTAAAGGAGTTTTTATTTGATTTTCTTTTGAAATATATAGACCGATATGAGAAATGTGATTCCGCCAAATTTTGGATCCGCACAGCTTTTTTTCCGCCGCTCCATCTCTACCGTCAGGTGATGAAACATGTTTACAAATACTTGGATAAGTTGGAGGAACTGTTGCTTCCGATCATGAAGAAGGCGGTGGCAAAAGGAGAAGTGAATCCGACCATCGGTGAACAGCGGGCCACTGTTGCATTTTTGGCATTATTGGACGGAATATTTGTTGAGATGATATACGGAAGCCCCGAACGCTTGCGGAGAAGATTGGATGCCTCCTGGTATCTGTATTGGCGTGGACTTTCGGGAAATTGACAACCGTTTTTGGAGGAAATTGAATGAATCGATATTGGGCATGGGTTGTTATTGCTGGTCTTATTGAGGTTTTGTGGGCGATGGGGCTGAAGCATTCAACGAACTTGATTTCTTGGGCTGGCACTTTTTTTCTAATCATCTTATCCTTTGTTATATTGATTCAAGCCACAAAAAAAGTTCCTGTTGCTACCGCATATGCTGTTTTTACGGGGATAGGAACAGCGGGGACCTCTTTGGTTGATATCATCTTTTTCGGAGAACCTTTCAGTTGGACGAAAATCCTATTCCTCCTTTTGCTCCTCATCGGCGTATTAGGTCTAAAACTGGTCACCGCCGAAACGGGCGGGAAGGAAGGAGGGGTATAAATGGGATGGACATTTCTTGTTTTGGCTGGAATGTTTGAAGTAGTTGGCGTAATGGGTATGAATCTCATCATGAAACATGGAAAATGGCAATCTTATCTCGTCACCATGATCGGATTTGTCATAAGTTTTTGTTTTTTGGCTTCAGCTATGGAAACCCTCCCGATGGGGCTGTCCTATGCCGTTTGGACAGGGATTGGAACAATCGGGGGAACCGTCGTTGGCATGTTGTATTACGGGGAACCGAAAGACTGGAAACGGATTTCATTTATCGGAATCATCATCGTTGCAGTGATTGGATTGAAATGGACATCCTGAAAAGAGGGATGAACATATGGACTGTTGTGCTTCGACAAACCGAAAGAAAACCAACAGAGCGAGTTGTATGCATTGCGGGCAAAACGGAAGACATGTGCCGCTAATCACGCTGAAATCCTTGCTAAAACTGCGGCTTTGGCAACGTTCGACCCTGAATGCGATTTGCGCCTTTTGCCCGAACCCGTCCTGTGTGACGGTCTATTTTGCGTTGGATGCTTCGCTAACCTTTACCTCGGAAGACTTGAAAGTGCCTGTGTTTCAAAAGGATTCGGCGATGGCTGTCCCGTTTAGTTACAAACAATCAGAATATTGCTGATATTGTAAATCAAATTAAAGCTCAATTGAACAATGAGTCAGAAAAATTTGCGGTGCAGTCTAATCAAGAAGGTGATGATTTCGCAAAAGAATTTCATAGTGATCTTAGTAGCTCTTACAAATCCGCAATAGCGCATATGACTATGTAAAACAGTTTAGTATCGTATATAAGTTTATCTACAAAAAATAAAACTGTTCCCTGAACACGAGTGAAAATCGGGTAATGCCTGACTTCGCTCGTGTTTTTCTTTTATTACAGGGGATAAGCATTCAGCATATGAAAGGAGAAATTCAAATGACGAACAAAGAGAAATTTGAAGGTTTTGACTTTAGTCATAATCCATATGAACGAGAGCACGTGAACGTTGAGGAGATGAAGATGTCGACAAAGCAAACGCTAAAATCGGAAGCATGTCTAAAGATGAACAAGAAGCTATAGCTAAAGCAATGAATTCGATCTATCAAAAACTTGCAAATTTCGTACATCCTATTTTGTTCGTTGACAAAAAACTTGCAGCATGTTGAAATCACTCATCACTATAGTTATGTACAAAAATCTTGATAAATCAACGATTGAAATGCTTGGAGAAATCCAAGTCTTTTTCTTTTTTTCTGCTCAAAAAGGCTCAGCTTTATTTAAAGCCTTAGGAGAGTAGGGAGTATTAACGGTTGTTTTGTTGAAAAATCAGAGATAAATTTTCGGCAAAAAAAGTCAAAATTTCCTTTTTCATATTTAGTACTCTATAAGCAAAGAAGGAAATTTGCACAATACTTCAGATTTTTGCTGGATTAACGCGCAAAAAACGTTTGGATTTGCAAAAAATGGCCATTTTGTTCCGGAATAACGTACTAATTTACAAGAAAAGGGCAAATAAACATCGGTGATTTATCATAGAAGGTAAAAAATAATGGAGACGCAGTGGTAGTTGACGAAGGGCTCATTAGCTCAGTTAACTGGGCTTTTTTTATTGAACAAATAGCAAAAAAGGGGAAACTACAGTTTTTTAATTGAATCCTTTTCATAAGGTGATTGTATTATTTGTTAAAATATATTACATATAATTGTTATAAATAATATCATTCGAAAGAAATTTAGTTAAAATGCACAAAAAAATATTCAAAATTGTAAATATCCTCTAATGTTAAACTATTAAAAAGCATATATAATAAGAATATATTACGTGTAATGTTATAAAAATTAACATAAAAATTAAGATTGGCATATAAGGGGTTGAACAAATGAGGACATTATTAATAAAAAATGCCAAAAACATCATTACGATGGACGAAAAGCGAACGGAATACCCAGGCGGCAGCATGTATGTTGTTGGACAAGAAATTAAAGCGATCGGATATGATTTGCCTTTTGAGACAGCGGACACTGTTATTGATGCACGTGGAAAAATTGTTTATCCGGGGTTAATCAATACACATCATCACTTATATCAGACTTTCACTCGAAATATCCCTTGGGTGCAGAATGTTGAGTTGTTTGATTGGTTAATCACTTTGTACGATATTTGGCGCCATTTAAAGCCAGAAGATGTGTATTTAAGTGCTATGGTCGGATTAGGCGAATTGCTTAAAAGTGGCTGTACAACAACCGCTGACCATTTTTACGTGTTTCCAAATGGAGTAAGTGGGGAATTAATCGATGAAGAAATACGGGCAGCGCGTGAGATTGGAATTCGTTTTTACCCAACTAGAGGTTCTATGAGTTTAGGTAGATCAAAAGGGGGATTGCCGCCAGATGAAGTCGTTCAAAGCGAAGATGTTATTCTTCGAGATTCCATGAGGGTTATTGAAACCTATCATGACCCTAGTAAATTTTCAATGTTGCGGGTAGGTGTTGCACCATGTTCGCCATTTTCAGTTAGTAAAGACTTGCTTCGTGAATCAGCAAATTTAGCCCGCAGTTATGGTGTTCGGATGCATACCCATTTGGCGGAAACGATCGATGAAGAGGACTTTTGCAGAGAAAAGCTTGGCATGCGTCCGTTAGAATTAATGGAAGAAACAGGTTGGGTTGGCGGTGACGTGTGGTATGCGCATGGAATTTGGTTTAATGACAAGGAAATTGCAAAGCTAGGTGTTTGCGGCTGCGGAGTTGCTCATTGTCCGAGCAGCAATATGAAAATGGCATCCGGAACGATGCGAATTATGGACATGTTACATGCAGGAGTAAAAGTGGGATTTGGTGTCGATGGTTCATCTTCCAATGATTCATCTAATCTATTACTTGATTTAAAAATCATGAACTTGCTCCATAATCTTCAGCATGGAACAACAGCGCTGAGCGCTGAAGATTGTTTATCGATTGCAACGAGAGGTTCGTCTAAAGTGCTTGGCTGGGAAGATGCCATTGGTTCCTTAGAAGTCGGCAAGGCTGCAGATATGTTTTTGATCGATACGAATCGATTAGAGTTTGCCGGTGCTCTCTTTAATGATACGGCGCTTCCGATTCTTGCGGGCACACCGCAAGTTGATATGACCATCGTTGGCGGGAAGATTGTTGTAGATGAAGGGCGTCTCGTGAATATCGATGAAGAACAATTTGCCATTCGGGCGCAAAAAGCTGCCGAAAAAATGCTGGAAACGGCTGCAAAGCATACAAAAGTCAATTATAGAAAATCGAGATTAACAAACTCAGCTATTCTAACAAAATAATTATGAGGAGGGATAGCGGTGGACGCAATTCAAAACGAAGTTGTCTCATTTCAACATGTTAGTAAGATTTACAATACTGGCACTGTCGCTTTAAGCCAATTTCATTTTTCGATAAAAGAAGGGGAATTTATAAGTTTCCTCGGTCCATCAGGCTGCGGGAAATCAACGGCATTAAGAATGGTAGCAGGATTAGGCGAAGCTACTGAGGGCAAGGTAAAAGTGTTTGGGCAAAACCCTAAAGAAATTATAAAAAATACAAATGATATTGCGTTTGTTTTCCAAGATGCTAATTTACTTCCATGGAGAACAGTGCTCGAAAACGTATTATTACCGTTAGAATTAAGGGGGGCTGATAAAAAAAGACGTAAAGAGGATGCGATCAAAGTATTAGAGATGGTGGGGTTAAAAGATCATTTAAAATCTTATCCTAGGCAGTTATCCGGCGGAATGAAAATGAGAGTGTCTATTGCTCGGGCGTTAGCTGCAAAACCTAAAATGCTTTTAATGGATGAACCGTTTGCTGCATTAGATGAGATTACAAGACAGACTTTGCAGACGGAACTGCTCGAAATATGGAAAAGGGAGAATATGACGATTTTGTTCGTGACCCATAATGTATATGAAGCTGTATATCTTTCTACTAGAATTGCAGTGTTGTCAGCGCGGCCTGGCAGATTATCCTCTATTATCGATGTCGACCTTCCTTATCCAAGGGAGCGAACAGATGAAAGGTTTACAGAGTATGTCAATATTGCCGCGCGAAGTCTTGAGGATAGTACAACTCGAAGGGAGTTGGGATAAATGTCTGTACAAACAGCAACCACTCAAACGAAGGAAATTGTCACTCAACCCAATAATACTGGCAGACTTAAAGTACGGAACAAGTCAAAATGGAAGTTCATTGGTCCGATTGTTGCGCTTGTTGTTTTTCTTTCTTTATGGCAGTTTGTTCCGATTATGGTTGGTGTGAAGCCGTTTATACTTCCAAAACCGACAGATGTTATTCAAGCGGCGATTGAAGATTGGGATTTATTATGGCCAGCCATAAAAATAACGGTAGCTGAATCTGTGATTGGATTTTTAATAAGTGCCATCATTGGGATTGGCGTCGCGGTTTTATTAGCTAGTTCCAAAATTTTAGAAATAAGCATTTACCCATATGCGGTTATTTTACAAACGATACCAGTTGTGGCCGTTGCACCGATCGTTGTTATCTGGTTCGGTTCAGGCTTCAACTCGATTGTGATGATTTCATTTTTAATCGGATTTTTTCCCATCATTTCAAATACTTTAATGGGATTGAATTCAGTCGACAAAAACATGAGCGAATTATTTACTTTATATAATGCGTCAAAATGGCAAAGAATGTGGAAGCTTCGAATACCAGCTGCTATGCCTTACATGATGACCGGGTTAAAAATATCTAGCACACTATCTATCGTTGGTGCTATTACGGGTGAATATATAGCAGGGATTGGCGGAGGGAAAGGTGGTTTAGGTTATGGTATTACGGTCGCAGCTGTTCAATTAAAAACACCATATTTATTTGCTTGTGGAATTGCCGCTGCTATTTTTGGGATTGTCTTTTACCTTCTCATAAGTTTGTTTTCTCATTTCATGCTTAGATCATGGCACGAATCAGCGATGAAGGGAGACAAATAAAATCTATGCAATGCGCGTTTAAAAAGAGATTTATATAAATTTAACATAATATTGCTTATTACTGGCATGAGTGGAATTAAGTTTAAAATCAGAGCAATTAATAGCCAATGGCTTGCTGAATTAAAGGATAAAGTTGGGAGCAGCTTAATATTTTCAAAACTACAATTTTGATAGTAAAAAACAAAGTGCTATACGAGGGGGAAAATAAAATGAAGGCATTGCGCAAAGCAAATTTTTTATTAATTGGGATTATATTCATGTTTATCCTTGCCGCCTGCAGTGGGCAAGAGTCGAACAGTTCGGCAAGCGAGGGAAATAGCAATTCAAATGAAGAACAAAAAAACTTAAAAGATGTAAAAATTGTATTAAACTGGTTCCCTAAAGCGCAGCATGGCGGTTTGTATGCAGCACAAGAAAACGGATTATTTGAAAAAAAAGGTTTAAAAGTCACGATTGAACCGGGCGGGCCGCAAGTATCCTCTATTCAAATGGTTGCATCTGGAAGTGCTGACTTTGGACTTGCACATGCTGACCAAATGGTTATTGCTAGAAATCAAGGAATTGAGTTAGTCGCCGTAGCTGCTGCCATGCAAGGAAGCCCGCAAGCATTAATGTTCCATAAAGGGAAAGGAATCAATGATTTTGATGAATTAAATGGAAGAAAAGTGTATATTCAACCTGGTATTACGTATTGGGATTTTTTAAAATCAAAATACAATTTAAATAATGTACAAGAATTAGCTTATACTGGCCAACATTCGAATTTTATTAGCGATGTCAATTCCGTAAGCCAAGCCTTTGTTACATCAGAGCCGTTCTTCTTAAAAAAAGATGGAGTAGAGGTCGAAACGAAGTTAATATCTGATGCAGGGTATAATCCGTATAACATAGTCTTATATGTTACAAAAGACTATTTAGAAAAAAATGAAGAAACTGTAAAAGCTTTTGTAGAGGCTTTTGTTGAAGGATGGTATTTATATAAAGATTCTTACGAAGAGATCAATAAAGTGATTCAGAAAAACAACACTGATATGGAGTTAGAATCTTTGAAATTTGAAGCGGAAGCACAAAAAGATTTTGTATATGGAGGGGATGCAGCAGAGCATGGAGTCGGGTATATGACTGAAGAACGCTGGGCAACACTTATTAAACAGTTGTATGATCTAGGTTTATTAGAAAAGACGTTTGATGCAAAAGAAATTTTTACAACCAAATATTTGCCAAGACGTGAATCGAAGTAAAATCTGAAAACAAAAGCTGGGCAGCTTGATGGTTGCTCAGTTTTTTGTTTTATAAATAACTGTACTTGAGCAAATTCGCTAACTTAAATTTATAAACAGACAAGCCTAAGATAGGGTTGATACATGTTTTTTGACACAACACAATACTATCTTTTGTATTTTGTTTTGGTATATTGGGGTGTAAATCCCGTGATCTACGCATGTTACGTGTTGACTTTTAGATGGGCAACAGTGAATGTTTTTTCAGTTCTGTACACATTTAGGAATATAATCCGATTTTATTTATATTTTATTATGATTATAATTGTAACCATGGTCATAGCAGGGAATGGGAGGATGAACAGAATTGAAGAAATTAAAACTTGTAACAAAAATCAATCTAATTGTACTAGGTGTTGTTATTTTTTTATCAGGAGTATCATTATTTGTTGCAAACGTTCAGATTACCGAAGGCATGAAAAAGGTAATAGTGGAAAAAGTCAAATCTAATCTCGCATTAGCTTATCAATATATTGATGAGAAATATAAGGGCGATTGGATGTTAAAAGATGGAGATCTTTACAAGGGAAATGCAAAAATGAATCATAATTACGAAATTGTTGATGAAATAGGAAAATTAGTAAATGGTGCTGTTACTATTTTTCAAAATGACACTAGGGTAGCAACGACTATTATACAAAATGGTAAACGTGCTGTTGGTACTACTGTTTCAGAGGAAGTTTCAAACACTGTGTTAAAAGAAGGAAAAACTTATTTTGGTGAAGCGGAAATTTTAGGAGAAACATATCAAACTGCATACATGCCTATTAAGAATTCAAACGGAGAAAATATAGGAATTTTTTTTATAGGCGTATCTCAAAAATATGTTAATTCCGCTGTTTCTTCTCTTTTCAAAACGTTGATTATTTCAATACTGGCAGTACTCATCATTTCTGCCGTTGTTGTTTTATGGTTTACACGAAAAATTCGTATGAGACTAACATCTGTCTCTAATGCTCTTAAACAGGCAGGAGAAGGGGATTTTACTGTAGATATTAAAGATGATGTTCATGATGAAATTGGTCAAATTATAGATAGTTATAATAAAATGAGGGAAAATTTGGCCAATCTATTCAAACATGTAACCGTTGCAGCAGAGCAAGTAGCCGCTTCTTCCGAGGAACTAACAGCAAGTGCAGATCAAACTGCACTGGCAACTGAACAAGTTTCAACAGGTATTCAGCAAGTAGCAAACAGTGCAGAGAATCAAACAAGTCGAATTGAATCGAGCGCTACTTCCATGGAACAAATGGCACAAGGGGTTGCTAATATCGCAGATCGTTCCGCGGCAATTGCAGATTTATCAGTACAAATGATGGCACAGGCAGAAGATGGTGAGGAATCAGTCAAAAAAACAGTAGAACAAATGAGCTTCATTCAGCAATCTGTATCTAAATCAGAAGAAATGATTAATATGTTACATGAACGCTCAAAAGAGATTGGATCTATATTAAATATGATTAGTCAAATTGCTGATCAAACCAATCTTCTTGCGTTAAATGCTACGATTGAAGCTGCGAGAGCAGGGGAACACGGAAAAGGATTTGCTGTTGTTGCTGACGAAGTCAGAAAATTAGCAGAACAATCCCGAGAATCAGCGAAGCTGATTGCTGAACTGATCTTTAGCATACAAACAGATACGGAAAATACTGTTCAAATGATGAAGCAAGCTACACAAAATGTGAAGAGTGGAATCGACATCTCACAAGAAACAGCCCAGAAATTCAATATAATTTCGGAAAGTACAAAAATGCTTCAAACACAATTGGAAGACATCTCTGCAACAGTGCAACAAACTTCTGCAGGGATTCAAGAGTTGAGTTCAACTGTTAATGAATTATCGGCAGTTGCGAGAGAAAATGCGGCAACATCCGAGGAAATCGCTGCTTCTACCGAGGAACAACTTGCTTCAATGGAGGAAATCACATCAGTAGCAAAATCGTTGGCAAATATGGCTGAAGAGTTGCAGGAACTAGTTCGCAAATTTAAAGTTTAAGTTTTTATAGAAAAAGGGAAGCTTCAATGGCTTCCCCTTTTGTGGTGCGCCCGGCATGGGTGTAGTCTATAGGGTGAAAGTCCCGAACTGCCTTCATCATACCGGATCCTTTCCTCTCGTCGACGCAAAAGGTTTGTGGAATCGATTATTTTTGGAAGTAGAACCAAAAAGAAGATCTTCACCAAAAGTTGTGCTTGATTTTTAATAAAAGCGGACTTGATACTTGTTTATACATAATTGTAAATGAAAGTTAAATAAACGATAAGCGGTATCCCTCGCTTCACAACATCATCAGTTTGTCAAGTACATTTTGTGGTGATGAACCCAAAAAGAAACAAATTAGGTACTGAATCTATTCGCTAAAAAATGAGTCGATTGTTCATTCCACATCGCTTGGATCCGTTTCTCCAAACAACTCTCCTCCATTTTTTGAATCCACTCTTGTGCTTGAGAGAGTGGTTCATCGAGCAACCCAAGGATTTGTTTCCCTTTGGTTTGAAAAAACCAACGAAGCCACGGGAGGAGCCGACGCATATAAAAATATATAAATACAACTGGAAGGTTTAACTTGTGGCTGACGAAAAAGCAGACTCCCTATTTTTCGACTGTCGGAGGCAAGTCTGTGACTGGCCTTCGTCACGCCTTCGCGTGACAGAGGACCGAACAGTCGAAACATACCGATTACTCCATAAAAGACGAAAACGTTAAAATTTCAAATTGCGTCTATCCTGTTTGGATAATCATCTGGTTTTTGTATTAGCCGCGTTTAATAAATAAAGGAAGTTCCGTATGTCCCATTCCACGTACGTACACGAAAAGCTGTCCTTTATGATGGATTTCGTGGTCCATGGCGGATTGGAGAAATTGTGCTACAGAGAGTTGCGCTCCAAAGATTTGTGTTAAGTCAAGCATGCGATCGAAATCTTCGTCTGTAAGGGACTCTAACAAACTTTTTGTCTTTTCTGTATACGCTTCTGCAAGTTTCTGAAGATCCGTTTCTGTTTCCTCAATTTTTTCTCTGAATAATGCTGGATTGCCGCTCTTTGCGACTTTTGCAAATTTATAAAATGTAAAAAGCATGTGAGTGACTAGATCTTTTGCCGGCATGGATGTCGGCGTTGGTTTGTAGTCATAATATTCTTTTTCAATTTTGTTAATGAGTTCGACTGTAACATTGCGGTGAGCTAAAAAATATTGAACAAACTGGTTTGCTCGGTTCATAGGCAACCCCTCCTTGAGAGAAATCAATGTCACTTCCATGTTAAGACGAAAAATTGCGTTTTGCAAAAAATCGGCTTGAAATATATGCAAAGTGATTGAAACACACTCGAACATTATGTGTTATACCGCCCATCATCCATTTTTTGCGCCATCAGTCATTGGCTAGACATGTTATCTATAGCGCAAAAAGAAAAGAGGAAGCCGTTCTTAGAGCTTTTTGAACAGCTTCCCCAAGTAGCTAAAAAATTAGTTTTTATTTTTCTTCACGAAACTTGCGCAAGGAATCCCTCGTCTAAAGACTGGGAGGAATTGCGCTTTACGCAAGTTTCATTCCCTCCTTTCGATACGTGTACCCATCCAATCGTTGAATGATACGAATATATTTGTAGTTTGTGTCTAATACAAAAACCATCGGGTTCTCCCCTTTCCTCTGCACAAAGCAGGTGATGTTCTCCTCGACCATGTGATCGATGCTTGTCATGTGCAAGACACTAGCGCTACCCACCACGCTTGTTTAACCTTGCACGACAGAGGACGGGGCTTGGGAAGCACCCCGACGTGTCATGACATCGATAACGTAGACTATGTTTCAAGTCTTGGTCTGGTCAACATGGGGCGTTCAAGCCCACGACTTGAGTCGTTGGGTTATTGGCGGTGATTGTAGTCGTATTTCGAACGGTCTACCGGCTTGAATCCTTTCGGTGTGTAAAAGCGCAATAAGTCTTCGTATACGACTTTATCGGACATGCTTAGCTTTGTCCGGACGATTTGTTCGGCACGTTTAATGTCATCGTTTTTCTCGATCGGTTCGCCTGTTTGTGTATCATAATATTTTCCGTTAATCGCTGTAACGGTTGGCGTAACGAAATCACCGTTACGGAATGGAACGATTTGTTGATGCTGCGGCGATAATAAATCGGTGCCAAATTGGATGTAATTTTTCGTATCAATTCCTAATAAGTGGAGTACGGTTGGCAATACGTCGATTTCTCCACCATATTGATGCATAATTCCACCTTTGACACCAGGAACGCGAATGAATAACGGTACGCGCTGCAATTGAGCGTGTTCAAATGGCGTGATTTCTTTTCCGATAATTTGTGACATCGCTTCGTTATGATTGTCCGAAATGCCGTAATGGTCGCCGTATAAAACGATAATCGAGCGATCGTAAAGACCGGATTGCTTCAAGTAATCAAAAAACTCTTTCACTGCTTCGTCCAAATACCGCGCTGTTTGGAAGTAGCGGTCAACCGAACCATCGCCCGTTGTGGCAGGTGGAATGGTTGCCTCCTCTTCATTGATCAAGTAAGGGAAATGGTTCGATAACGTAATAAATTTTACATAAAATGGTTCTTTTAACGTTTGTAATAACGGAATCGATTCTCTAAAGAACGGTTTATCTTTTAAACCATAGTTTAACACATCTTGATCGTTCATATCATAATAACTGGCATCGAAGAAGTGGTCGAATCCAAACGATTTATAAATTTCATTGCGGTTCCAGAACGTTTTATAGTTGCCGTGAAAGACCGCAGACGTATAGCCGAGCTGTCCTAAAATGGCCGGTGCGGCTTGGTATGTGTTTTGCGCTTTCGTTGTAAAGACTGACCCTTGCGGCAATCCGAACAAGGAGTTTTCTAACATAAACTCGGCGTCCGACGTTTTCCCTTGTCCTGTTTGATGGAAAAAGTTATCGAAATACATCGTATTTTTTTCACGTGTCAGCGAATTTAAAAACGGTGTCACTTCTTGCCCGTTTAACTTATAGTTAATCAAAAAATTTTGGAACGACTCTAAATGAATATAGATGACGTTCATACCTTTTGCTTTGCCGAAGTAAGCCGGATTCGGCTTTGCATACGTTGCTTGTACGTGGTTTAAAACGGTTGTGACGTCGCTTTTATTCGCAAACGCGCGCTGCGTGGACGATTTCATGCTTTGAATCGCATCGTAAATGACATAGTTATACATGCCTAAATATTTCACGATATAGTTGCGGTCAAACGTTCTTGTTAATAATTGCGGACGGTCAATTTCCGCCAATGCCAAGTTTGTTACAAACATAAACACAGCTGTTGCAAACAACAGATTTTTTTGTAGGCGTCCTAGAAAAATAGGCTGTAATTTGGCACGTTGTTTGAAAATGAGTACGATCAAAACGACCGTGTCCAAAAAATAAATAAAGTCGTACCATTTTAATAATTCTAAAACACTTCCGCCAAGATTGCTGAAATTGTCCGTTTGCGTCAGCGTTGGGAAGGTGATGAAATCGCTAAAAAATCGGTAATAGACGATGTTCGCGTATAAAATAAACGATAAAATAAAATCAACAACAATGAGCCAAATATATGGACGTTTTCCTTTTGTTAATAGGGCTAAACCGAAGAAGAAAATCGCTGAACTCACTGGATTGATAAATAACAGCCATTGTTGCATCGAGTTGCTGATGCCTAAATTGAACTCGATTCGATAGGCTGCGTACGTTTTCATCCAAAATAAAAACACCGCTAATACAAAAAAGCGGAGATGTGAATCCGACAAGCGCTGGAACCATTGTATCGTTTTATTGAGCCCCTTCATCTTTCTGTTCACCTCTATTTTCTCTTATTCTCTCATTCTAGATTTTTAAATATATGGAGTATCTGCTATGTTTATGACCGTAGATTGCGGTAAAATGTTCGCCGAATATATTATACAACAAAATCCTCATGTCAAGTAGCATAATACATCACTTAGCATTCGTCAAATCCATCATATGGTCTTTTTGTAATTTTAACCAATGGGTATAAAAGAAGTGATATTCTCTAAAAATCATTGTACAAGATGAATGCATTTTTTGGTATATTTTTTACATGTATTATGATGGGGTATAAAAGGAATGTTGATGTGATGACGGGAGGTATGGAGAAGATGCAACAAATGAGAAAATATACGTTTGACCCTCCGAAAGTGTTAGTGCTCGGGTTTGCGCTGATTATTTTGCTTGGGGCCATGCTGTTAACGCTTCCGATTGCCACAAACGACGGGAAAGGTCTTCCTTGGATCGATGCGTTGTTTACAGCGACATCAGCGACTTGTGTGACAGGGCTTGTGGTGGTGGATACGGGCACGACGTTTACGTTGTTTGGGCAGCTAGTTATTTTGTTTTTAATTCAAATTGGCGGATTAGGGTTTATGACGTTTGCGACGTTTTTTGCGTTTCTTGTGGGCAAACGCATTTCATTGAAGGAGCGCTTGCTGCTTCAAGAGGCGTTAAATAATTTATCGATTGAAGGAATTGTTCGGCTCGTCAAACGGGTGTTAGTGTTTACGGTTGTCATTGAAATCATAGGCGGCCTTTTGTTAACGATTCGCTTTTCATTTGATATGCCGTTATTAAAGGCGTTTTATTTTGGCATGTTTCACGCTATTTCGAACTTTAATAATGCAGGTTTTGATTTAATGGGGGAATTTCGCAGTTTAACGGGATATGTCGATGATCCGTTTGTAACTCTTGTGGTTTGCGCGCTCATTATACTCGGCGGCATCGGGTTTATTGTAATGAATGAAATATATGAATATCGGCAAACGCGTCGGTTTTCGCTGCATACAAAAATTGTCTTTGTGACGAGCGGTTTATTAGTCGTATTTAGTACGTTGTTTATTTTTTTATTGGAGTTTAACAATTCGAAAACATTGCAGCCCCTCTCTCCGCTCGGAAAATTTTTAGCGTCGCTTTTTCAAGCGGTGACACCAAGAACGGCCGGATCGAATACGCTAAATATTTCAGATTTAACCCAACCAACGTTGTTTTTAATAATTTTCTTGATGTTTGTCGGCGCCTCTCCTGGCTCAACGGGAGGCGGAATTAAAACGACGACATTTGCGACATTGCTCGGTGCCGTTTGGTCGCAAATTAAAGGAAAAGAAGACGTCATTTTCTTTAAAAAACGAATTGTATATGATACCATTTACAAATCGTTAACGGTGACGTTAAGCGGCTTGTTTATTGTGATGGTGGTGACGATGCTACTAACAATTACCGAGCGTGGACACGACTTTTTAATGATTTTATTTGAAGCGACATCGGCGTTTGGGACGGTCGGCTTATCGATGGGATTGACGCCGGAATTGTCGCCGTTTGGGAAAGCGCTCATTATTTTTACGATGTTTGCCGGACGGGTCGGTCCGCTGACGATTGCCTATGCGGTAACATTGCACCGCAAACCGGATCCATTCCGTTATCCGAAAGGGAAAATTATGATTGGATAAGCATAAAGCAAAAAAGAAAAGCAAGTGTAAGAAAGAAACGAAAATCGAGATAAAAAATCGATTAAATCAGCCGTTTCCTTCCTAATCTCTTTTTTTCGCTTCTTTACAATAGAAGTGGAAGAGAGTAACATATCAGCTATGATTGATCACGTATAAGATAAATCGCTGAATCCGTGATGGAGCGGGGGAACCGACGTTGTAACATTTGTTACTTGGGGTGAATCCTGATAAAGGATGGGCTACTCTCACGGCCCTAACCCGACAGCTAACCTCGTAAGCGTGATGGGAGGGATGTAGTATAGCCGTTAGGGACATCCTTAGCGGCTTTTTGTTTTTTTCTCTTTACAATGCGCAAAATAAAGCTAACTATAGGGAACGAAAAAGGAGAAGGAGAAATGGCTTCGATTAAACGATTGTTAATTGGATCGCCGATGGAAACAAAACGGCTGAAACACGAGAAATTGCCAAAATGGAAAGCGTTAGCTGTGTTTTCATCAGACGCACTTTCATCTGTGGCGTATGCGACGGAAGAAATTTTGTTAGTGCTCATGTTGATAGGAACGGGTGTCTTTTTTTTCTCATTGCCGATTGCGTTGGCAATTTTAGCACTGTTGGTCGTTGTGACATTGTCTTACCGACAAATTATTTACGCCTTTCCGTCTGGCGGCGGCGCTTACGTCGTCGCGAGAGATCATTTAAGCACGACGACGAGTTTAGTTGCTGGTGCGGCATTGATGATTGATTACGTGTTGACGGTGGCGGTGAGTATTAGCTCCGGTGTCGCGGCAGTAACTTCCGCGTTTCCGAGCTTGCTTCCGTGGAAAGTGCATATTGCTATCGCACTCGTGTTGTTGTTAATGATTTTAAATTTACGCGGCATTACCGAATCGGCAACGGTGTTCGCCTATCCAACGTATTTGTTTATTATTTCGGTGCTAGTGTTAATTGCCGTTGGCGGCTGGCAATTATGGCATGAAGGATGGAACGGCTTCAATTATCGCGAGCATGCGTCTGCGGAGCATTTCTTTTCATCAGGATACGGAGTCTTTATTTTATTAAGGGCGTTTGCTTCCGGATGTTCGGCAATGACAGGAGTAGAGGCGATTAGCAACGGCGTTCCTTCGTTTAAGCCGGACAGCTCGAAAAACGCGGCGATTACGATGGGATGGATGTCGTTTTTATTAGGAACGATGTTTTTAGGCATTACGATTTTAGCGGCTGGATTTGGTGTAACACCGTTGGAGCATAAGACGGTTATTTCGCAAATCGGGCAGCACGTGTTTGGAAATAGCATCTTTTTCTATTTGTTTCAAATGGTGACGATGCTCATTTTAGTGTTGGCCGCGAATACAAGTTTTGCCGGATTCCCGCAGCTCACATCGATTATTGCAAACGACCGATTTTTGCCGAGAAGCTTAGCTGCACGCGGTGACCGTCTCGTCTTTTCAAACGGGATTATCCTTCTTAGCGTATTAGCGATCATTTTAATTGTGGTGTTCCATGGGGAAACGCACTCCCTTATTCCGTTATATGCCGTTGGCGTCTTTTTATCTTTTACCATTGGGCAGTTCGGAATGGTGAAGAAGATATGGAAAGAGAAGGACGGACGCAATGCAGCTACGCTCGCCACTATTATGACAGGGATGGTTGTGACAGGATTAGTCACGATTATTACGGTTGTCGCGAAATTTACGCAAGGAGCATGGCTTGTGATCATTTCCATTCCGCTTCTTGTCGTGATGTTTTATAAAATTCGCGCCCATTACGAAAAACTGGGGGAACAGTTAAAGCTCGATGAACAAGAATGGAAACGGCGTGAACAAATCGTCAAGCCAAAAGTGATCATCCCGATTTCGGGAGTAAGCAAAGTCGTGGCTCAGTCGGTTCAATACGCAAGAAGCATTTCTGACAACATTACAGCGATTTCGATTATTTTTCATGAGGATGAAGAACAAAGGTTGCGGGCGAAATGGGAGAAATTTTATCCGGATATTGAGCTAAAAATTATTTATTCCCCATATCGGACGATCCTTTCGCCGATGTTGGATTATATTAACGAGGTAGAAAAAGAAACAAAAGGAGCGCCGGTTACGATTTTAATGCCGCAGTTTATTGTGAAAAAATGGTGGCACACATTATTGCATAACCAGACGGCGATTGTTTTAAGGTTCTTTTTAATTCTAAAAAAAGATATTGTAATCGCTACGCTGCCATATCATTTAAAAGAATAGTGGGGAAATGTCGAAACAGGGAAAAATATTTCCTTGGAAATCGAAGCTCGTCGAAAAACGGTGAAGAGTGTACACGAGTTTCCTCTGCGTACGATGGTGCATATAGTAACGCAGGGGGAACGAAACGATGCTGAAATATGTATCCATGATAATGTTAGCGTTAGCGGTAAGTCTTGACAGTTTGAGCGTCGGCGTGACGTACGGGATGCGGAAAATGAAATTTCCGCTTCCATCGATGATGGTTATTGCGCTGTTTTCTGGTTTGATGTTGTTAGTGTCTATGTATGTCGGTTCATTTCTCGTATTGTTGTTGCCTGTTCGTGCGGAAAAATCGATTGCGGCATGCATTTTAATTGCGCTGGGCGTATGGGCTATTTACAATGTATTGAGGAAACGGGAAGATGAACTGGAAGATGTTGCGCCCCGCCCAACAGCACAAATGCGAATATGGCGCGTTCATCTGAAACGGTTTGGGGTCGTGATCCAAATATTAAAAAGACCATCGTTGGCTGATCTGGACGGATCAGGCAGCATCAGCATGAGCGAGGCGATGCTGATTGGATTTGCCTTATCGATGGATGCGTTCGGGGCGGGCTTAAGCGCTTCGTTTCTAGGATATTCGCCGCTTATGCTTGCTTTGCTCGTATCGTTGCTAAATCTTTTGTTCATTCGTTTTGGACTAAAAGCAGGGTATAAATTTGCGAAAATTAAAGCGATGAAAAAAGCGGCGATGATTCCGGGAGCGATTTTAATTTGTTTAGGGATTTCGAAAATGTTTTTTTAGCAAAAAATCCTAAAGGTTTGTGCGGTAGCCTTTAGGATTTTTTGAATCCTTTTGCCTGTTCGTTCGTAACAATAAGCTAGAAGCAATAAGGAGGGAGCAAACATGTTTAAAAAACTATTATCCAAATTAGGAATCGGTTCGGCGAAAATCAATCTTGTATTACACCATCCGCATGTGCGAGTCGGTGAAAAGATCGAAGGCGAATTTTTCGTTGAAGGCGGGATGACAGAGCAACATATTCGTAAATTGGATGTGGAGCTTCGCCTTATCGTTCATGCGAATGGCCAGCAGCACCGTCAGACTGTTGCGGTCATTCCGGTTGCGTCATCGTTTATGCTTCATCCGGGAGAGCGAAAAGTATTGCCGTTCGTTTATACGTTGCCACTCCATTTGCCAGTCACGCGTTATGGGGTAGAGTATGTATTCGTTACGCGGCTTGATATTGCCGACGGAGTCGATGCAGTGGATGAAGATAGCATTCGCATCTTGCTGCCGGTGCCGTTAGAAAAAATATTTTACGCATTAGACAAGCTCGGTTTTCGTGAAAAGCCAACTTCTGGGAAAATCACGGCGCATGGACAAGAGTTTGCATTTTTCCCGACAGAGTCGTTTCGAGGTGTGATTGAAGAAATTGAATGTTTCGCTTTTTTTGAGGAACACGGTATTCGCTTGCAGCTTGAAGTCGATGTATTGAATGGAATATTGGGGTTCGGTGAGAGAGAATTAAAACGGGATGTGTTCTTTAGTTATGATGAAGTGAACGACGTCGAAGGATTGGCGCAAAAATGGCATATGTTATTGCAAGAGATGGTACACCAGCCGCAAATGTATGCCCATTCGTCCTATATCTCACACCAGCCGTATGTCCCGCACGATCCGGGATATTATCATGCCTATCCTTCCCGCCATCACCGACATGGAATGATGGGAGCGATCGGCGGATTTGCCGCCGGAATGCTTGCTGGCATGGTGGCGGAAGAACTAATCGAGGATGTAGTAGAAGATGCGTTTGATGTCGGCGATCAAGTGGAGGATATGGTAGGCGACTGGTTCGACGGCGATGATGATATCGATATTTTATAGAAAAATTTTTCTGATTGAAGTGATAAGACGAAACGTGGCATCTTAAGATACAGATGCCATGTTTCGTTTTTATTTATTTTTTGCCTCCTCAATAAGCGTAAGCAGCTTGTTTAATGCGGCAGTTGCTTCCGATTGCTGCATGCGGCGAATGTATTCGTCTTTGTCGCGATATAGTGTATAAATGGCATCAAGCAGCGAGTCGTCCGTCAACTCTTCTTCCATCAACACTTTTGCATACCCCGCTTTTTCAAACGAACGGGCGTTTAAAATTTGGTCGCCGCGGCTCGCCCCTTTCGACAGCGGGATGAGCAGCATCGGTTTTTTTAATGTTAAAAATTCAAATATTGAGTTCGAACCGGCCCGCGATAGGACGATATCGGCCATCGCCATAAGATGCGGAAGCTCTTCGTGGACGTATTCGAATTGCTTATATCCTTTTTGCTCTGCCAGTTGCGCATCGACATTTCCTTTTCCGCAAATATGGACGATTTGAAAATCGGAAAGAAGTGTCTGCAAATTCGCCCGTAACGTGTCGTTAATGCGTTTCGAGCCGAGGCTTCCCCCCATCACAAGAAGAACAGGCTTATCGTTTGTAAATTGACAATACGCCCGTCCTTTGTCGGCGTTCCCTTGCCTTAGTTCGTCACGAACGGCTGCGCCGACGTAAACGCCTTTTTGTTCGTTGACGTGTTGAAGTGTTTCTGGGAATGTCACGCAAATTTTCGTCGCAAACGGCATCGCGATTTTGTTGGCCAGTCCTGGCGTCATATCCGATTCGTGAATGATCGCGGGCACGCCGTTTAACCACGCGCCGATAATGACGGGAACCGAAACGAATCCCCCTTTAGAAAACACGACGCTCGGCTTTTCTTTTTTGATCAGCCGGTAAGCTTCAAGCGTTCCTTTTATGACTTTGAACGGGTCTTTAAAATTGTTCCAATCAAAATAGCGGCGCAATTTCCCCGTCGAAATCGGGAAATATGGCACATTTTTTAGCTGCGCGATCAGTTCTCGCTCAATGCCGTGATGCGAACCGATATAGCAAACATCCCAACCTCGTTCTTTCAGCTTCGGAATTAGCGCTAAGTTAACCGTTACATGTCCGGCTGACCCGCCGCCGGTAAGCATAATTTTTTTATTCAATCTTATCACCTATCTTTTCATCATTTATGATGGAAATATACTTCTATTCTTTAAATCTTTTCTTTCCTCGTTCCGTATGTATTATAGCAAGGAATAACCTAGAAGTGTGCGAAAATCATAATCGAGTGGATAATAAAGAGGTGCATAGATGAAGTGGCTCGATCTTTTTTTATGTTTTGTTGCTGTATATGGGAGTCATTCCGACCGTTGTCATCCGCAAAGCAAGATTGCGCATTTATAAAAAAGAAAAAGTGGAAAAAGCGGTTGCTTTAACGTTCGATGACGGTCCTGACCCATATTATACCCCGCAATTGTTAGATTTATTAAAAAACATCGCGTAAAGGCGACTTTTTTTCGTTGTCAGCGCAAAAGCAAAAAAATATCCACAGATCGTCAAACGAATGTATGAAGAAGGCCGTGAAATTGGGCTGCATAACTATCATCATATCAGCAACTGGATTGTATTTCCACCATTTTTACAGTGGGGATTGCGTAAATCGGACGATGTGATCGAGACCATTACAGGACAACATCCGATTTATTACCGACCACCTTGGGGGCATTTTAATATATGTACGTGGTTGTTGCAAAAGAAGTATAAGACGATTATATGGACCGACATACTTGGAGATTGGAAGGAAAACATAAGCGTTATGGAATTATTTCACCGTTTAAAAAGCAGCCTAAAAGATGGAGCGGTCATTGTACTTCATGATAGCGGCGAAACGTTAGGGGCGGACAAGAAAGCTCCGGAGAACATGATCAAAGCATTAGAGATGTTGTTTAAGGAAGAGGAGGCTAAAAAATGAAATGGGTCACGATTAGCGATGCGCTGAATGCGCAAACTAAAAAACAGATTTCATCGATGTAGAGAGGAATATATCGCTACCACCGTTATTTTTGCGTATATACAATCATATGGATATTTGATTATTTTCCTCTTCCTCTTTTTTGGCATTGTCGGCATTCCTGCACCGGAAGAAAGTTTGTTGTTTTTTCTTGGCGTATTAGTATCACAACAGCAATTAGCGTGGGCATATTGTTTTATCGTTAGCTGGCTCGGTGCTACAATAGGAATGGTAACAGCTTACGGGATGGGATTTTTCTTCGGCCACCCGCTTATGAGAAAATATGGGAAATACGTAGGAATCAAAGAAGAGAAATGGGAGCGAGCGAACGGATTATTCCGTAAATACGGAAAATGGTTCGTTTTATTTGGCTTTTACCTGCCGGGAGTGAGGCAAATTTCACCGTATATGGCAGGTGGCATTCGGTTTCCGTTTCGTGTGTTTTTGCTTCTCTCCTCTATAGGGGCATTATTATGGATCGTTCCTATTATGTTAGTTGGAATGTTTTTAGGCCAGCATATTCACATTCCGCTTGCTTCGATTCCTTTAATCGGAATGATCCTGTTTTTTCTATTTTTGGTTGTTTTATGGATTAAACAAATCTTTAATAAAAAACAACTATCTTGAGCCATGGTTACCGTATTTCGAGCATAAGATGAAACGGATGCTAGAGAAAGAGAAGCCCCATCTCATTATTTGTACGCATTCGTTCCCTTCGCGCATTTTACAGCGTTTAAAAAAAAGAAATCTGATCGATATTCCCGTTATTAACGTATATACCGACTTTTTTATGAATGGCATTTGGGGAAAAAAAGGCATCGATTACCATTTTGTTCCGCATCAGGAGGCAAAGCAGGAATTAGTAAGAAAATATAAAATTCCGAAAGAACGCGTGATCGTCACGGGCATTCCGGTTCATGAAACGTTTATGGCACGGAAAAATGAAAAGAAAGGAGTCAAGCAGCGCCCACACTTATTAATTGCGGGAGGCAATCAAGGGCTTGGGAATATTCTTGACTTTTTTCAAAAAATGAACGGAACGAACCGATTTCTTTATTCAGTTTTGTGCGGAAATAACAAGGCGCTTTACGAAGAAATTTTGCGCTGGAAACAGCCGCATATTCGGCCGCTCCCTTATATATCTAGCATTGAAGAGATGAACCGTTTATACGAAGAAGCGGATGCAATTATTACAAAACCGGGCTGGGTAACGGTCAGCGAAGTATTACATAAGCGTATACCGCTATTTACAATTGGGTATTTGCCCGGACAAGAACAAATTAATTTGCGTTATTTAGAAGAAAAAGGACTCATTTGTAATTTAAGCGAACTTAGCCATTATGAGCAAAAAATTTGGCATGTGCTGCATGACGAAATAGAACAGAGCCGTTTTTCGCGGCGCATTGCCGAATATTTTGCCCAAATCGAACAAACAGCCCAAGATGCCTTAAAACATATTGTTCTGATGCAAGCTAAAGGCTATCATGTTCTTTCGCATTAAAAACACCATCTAACCTGTACTCTGCATGTTAGATGGTGTTTTTCAGTTTCGTCAAGTAGCGAAACAACCTCTACGAGTCATATAAAAGTATCATACGATCGCAATGGAAAACGTGGTACAATAAAGATTGTGAAAAAAGAAGAGGAGGCTTTCCAATGAAAACGAGCATAGGAGTTTTGTACGGTGGAAAATCGCCTGAACATAAAGTATCGTTACAAACGGCCATGGCGGTGATGAATGCGATTGATAAGACAAAGTTCGATGTCATTCCCATTTATATTACAACGGAAGGACAATGGGTAAAAGGCGAGAAATTAACAGGCGACATTCAAGATGTGAAACAGTTGCAAATGAAGCCGGAAGCGGGGGCCATTTTACCGGTTGCGTTAAATCGGGCGCCTGCTGTTGCTGAAAAGAACCAAAAAATGGAGGATGCGATCGATGTCATTTTTCCGCTTTTGCACGGGCCGAACGGGGAAGACGGAACGGTGCAAGGGCTGCTTGAGCTATTAAACATCCCTTACGTCGGAAACGGCGTGCTTGCTTCCGCGGTAGGGATGGATAAAGTGATCATGAAAAACTTATTTGCGCAAGCGGGACTGCGCCAAGCGAAATACGTATCATTTTTGAAAAAAGAATGGCGCGAAAACGAAGTAGTCACTTATGACAAAGTCGAAAAAGAGCTCGGCTATCCTTGTTTTGTTAAGCCGGCAAACGCTGGGTCAAGCGTCGGTATCACAAAATGCAAAAAACGGGAAGATTTGCGGCAGGCGTTTATGAACGCGTTTCAATATGATCGGAAAATCATTGTCGAAGAAGCGATTGTCGGCCGTGAAGTGGAAATTGGCGTCATCGGAAACGATTCCCCAACTTGTTCGGTTGTTGGCGAAATTGTCCCGAAAAAAGAATTTTATGACTATCAAGCGAAATACGAAGACGGCAATACCGAGTTAATCATTCCGGCTGATATTACGGCTGAAGAATACGAAACGATTCAGCAAATGGCCATTGCCGCATTTAAAGCGCTCGATCTTTCCGGGCTAGTGCGGGCGGACTTTTTCCTAACGAAGGATGGCGATGTATACATTAATGAAGTCAATACGATGCCGGGATTTACGCCGTTCAGCATGTTCCCGCTTCTTTGGAAGCATAGCGGTGTTCCTTATCCAGAACTCATCGAGAAACTCGTTCAGCTGGCGATCGAACGTCACGAAGAAAAACAAACGATCACATACACGTTTTAGAAGGTGAAATCATGATTACGCGCACATTACGCACGATTCAAGAAATGGTGAATGGATATGGCCTTGACGAATCGTTTTATGACGTCACCATAACCGGTGTTTCGACCGATACGAGAACGATTCAACCAAGCAATTTATATATTCCATTAAAAGGCGCCAGCTTTAATGGCCATGCGTTTGTAGTTGAAGCATTCGCAAAAGGCGCGAGCGCGGCGCTATGGTCTGAGAGTGAACCAAATCCGCCGGAAAATGTTCCGCTTATTTTCGTCGATGACACATTACAGGCGCTCCAGCGTCTGGCCCATCGTTATCGGAAGCAGCTTGCGGTGAAAGTGATCGGCATTACAGGAAGCAACGGCAAGACGACGACAAAAGATATGTTATTTTCATTATTGGCGACTACGTATAAAGTGCAAAAAACAGAAGGGAACTTAAACAACCATATCGGCCTGCCGCTGACGCTTCTTCGCTTAAAAGAAGATACGGAAATGGCCGTTGTCGAAATGGGGATGAGCGGCTTTGGCGAGATCGAACGTTTATCGCACATTGCCGAGCCGGATGCGGCGGTGATCACCAACATCGGTGAATCGCATTTGCAAGAGCTAGGGTCACGCGATGGCATTGCGCGGGCAAAACTAGAAATCATTTCTGGATTGCAGGCTAACGGCGTCTTTGTTTACCACGGAGATGAACCGCTTTTACAGACGAAAATACAACAGATGAAGCTGCCGTTTCACACGATCACGTTCGGTCATGAAGCAGGCAACGACTATTATCCACTTTCTATTTCCTTGGAGTCAGACGGAACGGTGTTTACGGTCAATCAAGAGCCAGAGCAGCCACTTTTCCTTCCAGTTTTAGGTAAACACCATGTGCATAATGCGTTGGCTGCGATTTCGGTAGCCCGCTTTTTTGGTGTAAACTGGGAAGCAATCAAAACCGCTCTTGCTCAGTTGCAAATTACTCGCATGCGCATGGAAATCGTCAAAGGAAAAAATGGCGTTACGATCATTAACGATGCCTACAACGCCAGCCCGACATCGATGAAAGCAGCGCTGGAGCTGTTGTTTGAATTAACGGGCTATGATAAAAAAATCGCAGTGTTAGGCGATATGCTCGAGCTTGGCAGGCAAGAAATCGAGTTTCACCGGCAAATAGGGGAAATGCTAAGACCGGAGAAGATAGATTACGTATGGACATACGGAAAGCTAGCTAGTGAAATTGCGTTAGCGGCCCAAGATTTATTTCCGGAGGGAAGGGTCAGAGCGTACGATGATAAACAAGCATTGGCGAACGATTTGCGCTCACTTGCGGCTGAAAACGACGTCATTCTGGTTAAAGGATCACGAGGAATGAAGCTAGAGGAAATCATTCATGAATTGCAATGATCGTGGAGGAGGTAACTGCATTCCTCCTCTTTTTTTCATTTTTGACTAGAGTGATGATAGATGCCCTGTTAGACATATATGGAGATTCAGAGAAGCTAGGCATTTTTAAAAGGAAAATATTTGAAGATGGTATTTATTGCAAACGGGGTATAGAAATGGTATGATAAAAATCATAATGTCCAAGGCCCTTTCTTCCATTTGGGCAGAACGGTTTTGAACAGTAAGTAAAAGGAGTATGAACGACATTGACAACATTTCATGAATTAGGATTAAGCAACGAATTAATGAAGGCGATCAGCCGAATGGGGTTTGAAGAAACGACCCCGATCCAAGCGGAAACAATTCCGTTAAGCTTGCAAAATAAAGATGTGATCGGACAGGCGCAAACCGGTACGGGAAAAACGGCTGCGTTCGGCATTCCGTTAATCGAAAAAGTTGACACGAAAAATGAGGCCATTCAAGGGCTTGTCGTCGCCCCAACCCGCGAATTGGCGATTCAAGTATCCGAGGAGCTGTACAAAATCGGCTCCGTGAAGCGCGTTCGCGTCTTGCCGATTTATGGGGGGCAAGATATTGAGCGGCAAATTCGCGCATTGAAAAAACGGCCGCATATTATTGTCGGGACACCGGGGAGAATTATTGACCACATCAACCGGAAAACCCTTCGGTTAGAACAAGTGCATACGGTCGTATTAGATGAAGCGGATGAAATGCTAAATATGGGGTTTGTCGAAGATATTGAAGCAATTTTAAGCTATGTGCCGACTGAACGGCAAACGCTTCTTTTCTCGGCGACGATGCCGGAGCCGATTCGCCGCATTGCGGAGCGGTTTATGAAAGATCCGCATCTTGTCAAAGTAAAAGCGAAAGAAATGACCGTTCCGAATATCGAACAATATTATTTAGAAATTCAAGAAAAGAAAAAGTTTGATATTTTAACACGCTTGCTTGATATTCAAGCGCCGGAGCTTGCGATTGTGTTCGGCCGCACGAAGCGGCGCGTCGACGAATTGGCGGAAGCGCTGAATTTGCGCGGCTATGCAGCAGAAGGAATTCATGGCGATTTAAGCCAAGCGAAACGCCTGTCTGTGCTCCGCAAATTTAAAGAAGGGGCAATTGAAATTTTAGTCGCAACCGACGTAGCGGCGCGCGGGCTTGATATTTCCGGAGTCACGCACGTGTATAACTTCGACATTCCGCAAGACCCTGAAAGCTATGTCCATCGCATCGGCCGTACAGGCCGCGCCGGAAAAACAGGGGTGGCGATGACGTTTGTGACACCTCGAGAGATCGGTCAGCTTCATAACATTGAAAAAACGACAAAGCGAAAAATGGAGCGCATGAAGCCGCCGACGCTTGATGAAGCGCTAGAAGGACAGCAGCGCATCGCCATTGACAAGCTGCTGTCGATCGTTGAAAACGAAAATTTATCGTTTTACAAACGAGCAGCGGAAGAGCTGTTGGAAGAACACGACTCCGTTTCGCTTGTAGCCGCATGTATTAAAATGCTCACGAAAGAACCGGATACAACGCCAGTGACATTGACAGAAGAACCGCCGCTTCCGGTGAAAAAAGAGAAAAAACGCGTCAATCGAAAAAGTGGGCAAACAAAAGAAACATCTCGGAACCGACAACCGAAAAAACGGCGTGTAGCGCGATAAAAAACGGTGCGAAAAGCATCGTTTTTTCTTTATGATTGCTTTTTAAAAACGGTACGGTTTCGGGTGAGAAGCGACAAACGGTGCCAAAATTGCGCCACTTAAAAAGCCGAAAAAATGGGCGATGATGTTCATATGGGGAGTGGCCAATGTCATCATAAGTCCAACGGTTAATACGGCAAAGATGATTTGGGCGTGTTGCCGGTTAATGATATGCCGATGAAAAAACGCAAGATAGCTATAGACGCCAAACAGGCCGAAAATCGCTCCCGATGCACCAAGATGCTTGTACATAATGGGGGCGAACAACAGAGTGGCTACATTGGCCAATATTCCGCTTCCAATATAAGCTACAAGAAACATCCATTTTCCTATTATTTTTTCTAAAGCAGCCCCAAATAGCACAAGGGAAACAGAATTAATGATCATATGTCCAATATGAAGATGCAAAAAAAGCGGAGTAATAAGCCGCCAATATTCGCCTTGGACAATAGCAGCATTGAAGCCGATGAGCGTTTTTAATATATTGTTAAATAGCAGAGCTGGGATAGAAAACATAAAGAAAAAAACGATATTGATTAAAATGATGGTCGAGACAATCGGATATGAACAAAAAAATGTGTGCACGTTCTCTGTACGATTAGACATAAAATCGCTCCTTTTTCCGGCTGTTTGTTTACTAAAAATATATGTATGGCATAGAGGGGATAGAAGCTAATGATTGTTGGAATCGGTATTGATATTGTGGAATTGGAACGAGTTCAAAAGCTGATGGAACAAAATGAGCGGTTTATCCACCGCATTTTAACGGAAAAAGAAAAAAGCATCTTTTATTCATTATCGAATGGACGGAAAGTCGAATTTTTGGCAGGAAGGTTTGCGGCGAAAGAAGCATATGCGAAAGCGCTTGGAACGGGAATCGGGAAAAGTATATCGTTTCAGGATGTTGAAATTATGAATGATGAATATGGCAAGCCAGTGGCCGTTTCGACGCTGGACGGACATCGGATTCACGTTTCCATTTCACATAGCCGTGACTATGCGGTCGCCCAAGTAATTATTGAACGCTTGTCATGCTAGTCTGCATATTCAACCAAACTGCCTCATATATTGGTAGTGCAAAAAGGAGTGATTCTCCTAACGTTGATATGAGGCAAAGGGGTTGAAAACATGAGGAAAAACTTGTTTGGCGTATGGCTGGGCATCGTTTTGCTTTTTGTATTAGCGGGATGCGGGACAAAATCGCAAGGAGATGTTATCAAAGCGCTCGACGAAAAGATGAATGAAATCTCCAGCTACCAAGCAAAAGCGAAACTAACGCTCAAAACAGGATCGGAGCCGCAAGTGTACGACGTAGAAATTTGGTATAAGGAGCCGTCGTACTACCGGGTGAGTTTGAAAAATGCTGAAAAAGATCAAAACCAAATGATTTTGCGCAATGACGAAGGAGTATTTGTCATCACTCCTGCATTAAACAAAAGCTTTCGCTTCCAAAGCGATTGGCCGAAAAACAGCAGCCAAGCGTATTTGTACGAGTCGTTAGTGAAAGATATTTTAAGCGATAAAAACGCCCGTTTTAAAGCGACAAAAGACCATTATGTGTTTGAAACGAAAACGAATTATCCGAACAGCAAAATAATTCCAAAACAAGAAATTACTTTAAGAAAAAAAGATTTGTCTCCTGTATCGGTGAAAGTGATGGATACCGACATGAATGCCTTGTTAACCGTGCAATTTTCCGAAATTGAATTTAATAAAAAATTTGACCAAGATGCCTTTGATACGACCAAAAATATGACAGGAGCCCGCTTGGAAGTACCGACGATGGCGAAAGCGGGGGGTGAAGCGATAGAAGTCATGTATCCTATCAATTTACCGGAAGGTGTCGAACAAATGGATGAAAAAGAAGTGGCGACTGATAATGGTAAGCGCATTATTATGACGTTTGGAGGTCAAAAATCATTTACGCTTATTCAGGAAAAAGCGCGTATTTTACCAGCGACAAGTACGGCTGTTCTCGTAAATGGTGAACCAGTTGATTTAGGCTTTGCCGTCGGTGCGCTGACAGACCGTTCGCTCACGTGGACATACAAAGGGGTTGAATTTATGATTGCGTCAAACGATTTAACGCGGGAAGAAATGGTGACGATCGCCCGTTCTGTGCAAGGAAAAGCGATAAAATAAAGAGTTCCGTGCAGGCTCATAGATTGATCGAGCCTGTTTTTTCTTTGAACAGAAATTCTTTAGTTGACATTGTGGCGACAACCGACAATAATTTTTTATATACCTAAATCCGTGATAAAAACTCATGCAAACGGCTGAGAAAGTTCAATAAATCAGCAAATATTGTACGTGTTGCGCTTCACCCAATAGGTGAATATGCAAAAATTAAGATAAAAAATGAGAAGAAGCTGTCACGGATTCAGGATATATTTTTGGAGGAAGTGAATCACAACATGGTGGGCTCTTTTCACCGGGATACTTGGGTGGAAGTCGATTTAGATGCGATTTTTCATAACGTTGCTTCATTGCGAACATTTTTACGGAAAGAGACGGCCATTATGGCAGTCGTCAAAGCGAATGCATACGGCCACGGCGATGTACAAGTAGCTCAAACCGCACTGGAGGCAGGAGCTTCTTATTTAGCGGTTGCATTTTTAGATGAAGCGCTCGCTTTGCGGAAAAAAGGGATCGAAGCGCCGATTCTTGTATTGGGAGCGGTTCGTCCTGAAGATATTCAGCTGGCGGCTCGCGAACGGATTACGCTAACAGTGTTTCAACAAGAGTGGCTTGAAAAAGCAAAACAATGGCATCAAGACGGACCGCCAGTTGCCCTTCATTTAAAAATGGATACTGGGATGGGGAGATTGGGAGTAAAAGAAGAAGAAGAAACGAAGCGAATCGTTGCCATGATTGACGAACATTCGGCTTTTTCGCTCGAAGGCGTGTATACTCACTTTGCGACAGCGGATGAAATCGATACGCAATACTTTTCTTTTCAATATGAAAACTTTTTGCGAATGCTTAACTGGCTTCCTTATCAACCGAAATGGATTCATTGCGGAAACAGTGCCACAAGTTTGCGATTTCCGGATAAAGTGTTCAATATGGTTCGTTTCGGCATTGCGATGTATGGCTTAACTCCTTCACTTGCCCTTAAACCGCATCTGCCATTTGAATTAAAGGAAGCGTTTTCCCTTCATAGCCGCATTGTTCATGTGAAGCGTTTATTGCCGGGTGAAAAAGTAAGCTATGGCGCTACGTATACAGTGGAAAAAGAAGAATGGATCGGTACGGTTCCGATCGGTTATGCGGATGGATGGATTCGAAAACTTCAGAACTTTCAAGTATTAGTCAATGGAGTAAAAGCGCCGATTATCGGGCGAATTTGCATGGATCAAATGATGATCCGGCTACCCGAGTACGTGCCTGTCGGAACCAAAGTTACGCTCATCGGAAAGCAGGGCGATGCGCAAGTAACAATGGATGATGTTGCCCAATATTTAGGTACAATCAATTATGAAATCCCTTGTACAATAAGTTACCGCGTGCCCCGTATTTTTTTGAAAAAGCAGAGTATAATGGAAGTGAGAAATGTTGTTTTAGATGGTAATCGTTATGTATAAACGAAAAAAATTTTCAGACGATAATCATAGAGAGACGGAATTAACTTTGCATCGCCTTTATTTAATGGTATTATGAAATAGGAGCAACTAATTGGCTGCAGTTTCGTGGAGGTGTATGTTCGTGTCTGAATCTAGCGCAACAACGGAGATCGTCGTTCGTTTGCCCCAAGCGCTGTTAACTGAATTGGATGGCCTTGTCAAGCAAGAGAACGGTAATCGCAATGAGCTTATTTACCAAGCGACGAAAATGTATATTCGCGAACGGAAAAAACGGCAAATTCGCGAGGCGATGAGACGCGGTTACATGGAAATGGCGAAAATTAACTTATCAATTGCATCGGAAGCGTTTCTTGCAGAATATGAGGCCGACCACACCGTTGAACGTTTAGTTAGCGGGGGGTAATGCTTTGATTGTTAAACGTGGCGACGTTTATTTTGCGGACCTTTCCCCGGTCGTTGGCTCAGAGCAAGGTGGAGTTCGTCCGGTATTAGTCATTCAAAATGACATTGGAAATCGATTTAGCCCGACTGTCATTGTGGCGGCGATTACGGCCCAAATCCAAAAGGCAAAGCTGCCGACACATGTAGAAATTGATGCGAAACGCTACGGATTTGAGCGCGATTCTGTCATTCTTTTAGAGCAAATTCGGACGATTGACAAACAGCGGCTAACGGACAAGATTACGCATTTAGATGATGAAATGATGGATAAAGTAGACGAAGCACTGCAAATCAGCTTAGGACTTATCGACTTTTAACTTGGAAAGGGCAGGTCGGATCCGATCTGTCCAACGGTGAGAATATGAACAACCGATGGAAAATAGCTGCATCATTTGTAGCTATTTTTGTTTTTTGTTAAAATAACCATTATTACGTGGTTGGAGGTTAATAAATTTGGAGAAAAGAGAAGCGCTTATTCGTGTCATTGCGAACGAATTAAAACTTTCGGTGCAACAAGTAAATAACGTGATCTCGCTTTCGGAAGAAGGAAATACGGTTCCGTTTATCGCTCGTTACCGGAAGGAATTAACGGGTGCTTTAGACGAAGTAAAGATTCGCGATATACTTGAAAGATGGAGCTATTTGCAACATCTCGAGCAGCGGAAAGAAGAAGTGATTCGCCTTATTGATGAGCAAGGAAAATTGACGGACGAATTAAAAAACGCCATTAACAAAGCAACAAAATTGCAGCAAGTTGAAGATTTATACAGACCATATAAACAAAAACGAAGAACGAAAGCAACAGTCGCTAAAGAGAAAGGGCTAGAGCCGTTGGCAGAATGGCTGCTTACATTCCCGGTGAACCTAGCGCCGGAGGAAAAAGCGCGGGAATTTATCAATCCGGAAAAAGGTGTTGAGACGGTGGACGAGGCGTTGCAGGGAGCGAAAGACATCATTGCCGAGCAAATCTCCGATGATGCTTCCATCCGTCAATGGATCCGCACGCAAACATGGAAAAAAGGAATCATCATGTCTGCGGGAAAAGAAGTAGAAAAAGATGAGAAAAACGTATACGAAATGTATTACGAATATGAAGAACCTGTACATAAAATTGTTCCGCATCGCATTTTAGCGCTCAATCGCGGCGAAAAAGAAGAAGTATTGCGTGTTTCCATTCAAGCGCCTGTCGAAGAGATAATAGAGTATGTAAAAATAAAGGTGATTGGAAACAAGCAGCAATCGCCAGTAGCTCCTCTTGTAGCTGAGGCGGTAGAAGATGGCTATAAACGTTTAATTGAGCCGTCCATTGCACGGGATATTCGCAATGAATTAACAGAGAAAGCGGAAGAGAGAGCGATCCACATTTTTGCAGAAAATTTGCGTAATTTGTTATTGCAGCCGCCATTAAAAGGGAAGATTATACTCGGTGTCGATCCTGCTTATCGCACGGGCTGCAAACTGGCGGTTGTGGATGAAACGGGAAAGCTGTTAAAAATTGATGTCGTCTATCCGCATCCACCTCATGCGAAATGGGAAGAAGCGAGAGAAAAGCTTATTGGCATTATTCAAGAGTACGGCGTGCAAATGATTGCGATCGGAAATGGTACCGCATCGCGTGAAACGGAGCAGTTTGTCGCTGATACAATCAAGCAACTGAAACAAGAAATATTTTATTTGATTGTCAATGAAGCAGGAGCAAGCGTTTATTCCGCTTCAGATTTGGCGCGTCAAGAATTTCCGGATTTACAAGTAGAGGAGCGAAGCGCGGTTTCGATTGCGCGGCGTGTACAAGACCCTCTTGCCGAGCTGGTGAAAATTGACCCGAAATCTGTCGGGGTTGGCCAGTATCAACATGATGTTTCACAAAAAAAATTAGAAGAATCGCTCCGCTTTGTCGTTGAAACAGTTGTCAACCAAGTCGGTGTGAACGTTAATACAGCTTCTGTTTCTCTTTTGCAATATGTATCAGGATTATCGAAAACGGTTGCTGAAAATATTGTTAAACGAAGAGAAGAACAAGGTAAATTTAAAAATCGCAGCGAATTAAAAAACATCCCGCGGCTCGGAGCGAAAACGTACGAACAATGCATTGGGTTTTTACGCATTATCGATGGGGAGGAGCCGTTAGACCGGACACCAATCCATCCTGAGAGATATGAGGAAGTGAAAAAACTGCTGCGCCAAATCGGGTTTACGACGTCAGACATCGGCAGTGAAGCGCTTCGCGAAGCCTTGCAAACAATATCGATCAAAGAAACAGCCGAATCACTTGGAATCGGCGAAATAACACTAAAAGATATTGTCGAGGCATTAATTCGGCCAGAACGGGATCCGCGTGATGAACTACCGAAACCGCTATTGCGCAAAGATATTTTAACAATGGAAGATTTGAAAAAAGGAATGGAATTGGAAGGAACGGTGCGCAATGTCGTTGATTTTGGCGCGTTTGTCGATATCGGCGTCAAGCAAGATGGACTTGTTCATATTTCAAAGCTAAGCAAGCAATATGTGCGGCATCCGCTTGATGTTGTATCGGTAGGAGAAGTCGTGAAAGTTTGGGTCGACAGTGTCGATGTGGCAAAAGGAAGAGTTTCATTATCGATGCTTCCACCAGAACAATGAAAAAACACTGCCTTTACGAGCAGTGTTTTTTTTGATAAAAAAACCAGCATTGATTTAACAACTTAATTTGATATCGATTTTTTTCGTAATAAGCCCGTCTCATTTGATTTTTTAACCATGTTGGCATAAAACTTACCCTCCATTTTGAAAAGGTAGTATATAATGTATGTATAGGAAAGTCGTCCTGTGTCAGAAAAGGTGGAAAGAAAATGGAACAAAATGAGTTGCAAAAACTAGTTGAAACCATATCATGGAAGTTTTTTCAAAAACCATTTCAGCATCAAGCGCTGTTTAACCCGCGATTGCGAACAACGGGGGGGCGATATTTATTGCGTTCCCATAATATTGAAATTAATCCAAAATATTATGAGGTGTTTGGTGAAGAAGAACTTGTTTCGATTATTAAGCATGAGTTGTGCCATTACCATCTTCATTTAGAGGGAAAAGGGTATCGGCACGGAGATCAAGATTTTCGTGTGTTGTTACATCAGGTAAAGGCGCCTCGGTATTGTCGCCCTCTCCCTAACCAGAACAGAAAAGTCGCCCATCTTTTCTACGTTTACGTCTGTTTGCATTGCGGCTTAACGTATCAACGAAAAAGAAGGATGAATACGAATCGATATGTTTGCGGAAAATGTAAAGGGAGATTGAAAATGATCGAAACAAGCAACAAAAACTAATCATGATTGGTGCTCAAAAAATGATCAACGAATCAACATGGTGTATGAATCATGGGTGTTGATTATCCATTATTTTACTTATATAAATACAACTGGGAGGTTTAACTTATGGCTGACGAAAAAGTAGACTCCCTATTTTTTCGACTGTCGGAGGCAAGTCTGTGACTTGCCTTC
>NZ_JACHEP010000026.1 GCF_014201465.1 Anoxybacteroides tepidamans
AATGGGCAAGGGCTGCTTTCCTATGCCCTTTTTTTCTGCCCTTGCCCTTACTGACCCTTTCTTTCCTTTGGCGAGTGTTGGTCAAGGGCGAATCCCTTTCCGCAATCTCCTTCATTTTCCTTCAAAAGGTAGCTCACAGGCATTTTTCATAGATTTTTTGACGCTACCCTCTTTGATTATCATATAACAATATACTTATATAAGCAAGTAAAAATAATTTGCCGATCGGTCCCCTCTTTCCTAAGTCCGATACACTTACTAGGCAAACCAATCATTCCTCAGCTTTATATAAGAAATGACGAGAGTAGTGTTGAGCGAAAAAAGAGAGCCGCTCATAGGATATAGTCGATGAATAAAACCTAATAGTTCCTTATATTTCGGTTTTTATAGGAAAAGGAAACATTTGTTTTTGCTAACATAAAATTGAGCCACTTCGCTCGTAAAAACGTGAGCCACTCCATTTCCAGCGAAAACACTGTCTTGATATGGAGTGAGAGGCATGATAGGCTTGTTGCCTATCGAAACACCTTGATGTGTCGCCTTTCGAGTGAAATCATGCCTCTAGAGGCTCCATGTCAAGACGCCCCAAATTTACCATTTGTCAATTTTTAAGTGGCTCACAAGGATGTAATCGGAGTGGCTCAAAATTCAATTAGCAAATACAACATTTCAAAAATGTATGTCTTGCTTAGGATTTTGTACCTCAAGCAAGTTGTCACTTCGTTTTTTTTCTAAGGATCATCGGAGCGTGACAGGCACTTAATGTAAACGAGAGCAATCATCTACGAGAAATCGGTAAAAATAAAAAAGAGCCGAACACTCCGGCTCTAATTCACGTTTCATTCGAATTCATCAAAAGCAACAAGCGGCTATTATTTTATTTTTACCGCCGTTCCGGTTGCGATGCACATCATCATGCCGTCTCTTAATGTTTCAAAATCAAGATCCACACCAATAACGGCGTTGGCTCCCATGTTTTTTGCTTTACTTACCATCTCTCGTATTGCCATTTCTCTCCCTTCTGCAAGTTTGCTTTCATACGTTCCGCTTCGTCCGCCAATAATATCGGTAATGCTGGCTAAAAAATCACGTACAACATTCGCACCCAATATCACTTCACCCGCAACGATTCCTAAATATTCTTCAATTTCTTTTCCTTCAACGTTATTTGTAGTTGTTACAATCATCTTGTTCGCCCTCCTCATGTCTTAAAAAAGTAACTTTATTACGATATTCTACAAAACATAAGAAAATACCTCTCGTTACTACTAGTTTTTCGCTTGTATCACAATTAGGCCAAATCTTACGGCAAGCGATTTCCTGCCGCACGATAAATCTCATACCATTCTGGCCGTGATAGCTGTACGTTGCTTGCTGCGCAAATCTCCTTTAAGCGAGCAATGTTCGTCGTTCCAATGATGACTTGCATGTTCGCCGGGTGCCGTAAAATCCAAGCGACCGCAATCGCTGACTTACTTACCCCTTTTTCCTCGGCTAGCCGTCCGAGTACCTCATTTACCTCCGGAAATTTCTCGTTGTCGATGAAAACCCCTTCAAAAAAGCCGTATTGAAACGGCGACCACGCCTGTAGCGTAATATTTTTGAGACGACAATACTCTAAAATGCTGCCGTCACGGTCGATCGCGCCATCAAATAACGTGTTGGCTTGAATGCCGCTTGTGACCATATTCGCATGCATCACGCTAAACTGCATTTGGTTAATAATAATCGGCTGTTGCACATAAGATTTCAATAGCTCAATTTGCATGCTGTTAAAATTACTGACACCAAAATGGCGAACTTTTCCGCTTGCTTGTAGCCGTTCAAATGCCTCCGCTACTTCCTCAGGCTCCATTAATGTATCTGGCCGGTGAAGAAGCAAGATGTCTAAATAGTCGGTTTGGAGCCGCCGTAAAATCCCATCTACCGAAGTTAAAATATGCTCTTTCGAAAGATCGTAATAGCCATCACGAATCGAACATTTGCTTTGGATTTGGATGCGTTCACGCAAATCAGGGCGAGAGGCGAGCACTTCACCAAACAACTCTTCGCAACGCCCTTTGCCATAAATATCCGCGTGGTCAAACATCGTAATTCCTGCTTCGAGCGCTTCGTCTACATAACGCGACAGTTCTGAAACCGACATATTCGCAATTCTCATGCACCCTAGCACAATTTCCGAAGCCATGAGCCCAGATTTCCCAATATTGACTTGTTCCATTCCTCCATCCTCCTTGTGAAACTAATCATTCTCCATGAAAGATTAAACATACACAAGATCTTTTCGATAAAACCCTTGTGTATGTCACAACTAACTAAAAATCTTTGTTACATCAAGCGAAAATGCGGGAAAAACAGATGAACATATGTTTCCTTTTTCCTTGATCACATCAATCTGGTCGTATTGACCTCGTTCGTTTAGCGCATAAACTTGTATGCTATTTAGCATCGGATTGACAATCCAATATTCTTTTACTCCATAGCGCATATAAATATTTAGCTTAAAAACTAAATCATGCGCTTGATTGGATGGACTTAAAATTTCTATGATCCATGTAGGCACACCAACATATTTCTGATCTTGCAACCCTTCTTTATCACAAATGACGCATAAATCAGGAATGACAATATGTTTTTCGTCAATCTCATCGCTGTACAACTCAACATCAAATGGGGCATGAAACACTTCACAATCTGTTCCTTCAAAAAAGTGAAAAAGTTTAACGTATATGCGTCCAGATATTCGCTGATGCTTTGTAGACGGTGAAGGAGTCATACATACAACCCCATTCATATATTCCAACCGTTTATCTGTTGCCTCTTTTAATTTATAATACTCCTCCAACGAGATCAAACGTTGCTTAGCGACGTTCACCAAATCACTCCTTTTTTACTCCATTATACTTTCCCTTTGGAATTGCTTCTATATAAATACAGCTGGGAAGTTTAACTTATGGCGGACGAAAAAGTAGACTCCCTATTTTTTCGACTGTCGGAGGTAAGTCTGTGACTGGCCTTCGTCACGCCTTCGCGTGACAGAGGACCGAACAACCAACCGCTTCACCGACAAATGCATTTGTCTGGAAGCGGTGTTGTTCGGTCATACGACAGTCGAAACATACCGATTACTCCATAAAAGGCGAAAACGTCAAATTGCATTTATATATAGCGAACTGTGTCCCGATTCACTCAACGGCACGCAAAATGAAAATAAATAACTAACGATCTCCTCTTCATTTACGCGAAAATACATACGACTGTATCATCATATAAATCGTGCCGACAAATACGATCATTATAAGGAGAACAAAGCGCCATACACTTTCTACAAATATTGTTAGCATAATCAGTACGCCCATGATGACAAATACTTTGCCGCCAAGGCGGTGCGTTTTTTGCCAAACCGTTTCGTTTTCTAACGTCCACGGGGTGCGAATGCCGATGAAATAGTTCGGTTTAATTTTTGGTAGATAGTTTCCAAGGACAATAAATAATACTCCTATTCCAATCGGAATAAATAGGTCAATTTGAACAGGAATCCCGACATTGTATGCAAGCGTACCGAGATGAAGCGTGAAAAAGAAAGTGACGAGCACGTTTAAAAAAAGACGATATACCCCTTGAAACTTCTCGTAATTTTCTTTTCTCGGATCTAATTTCGGGAGGGCGGCCAACAACACAACGATGCCTGTTAAAAAAAGTGGAAATAAAAGTGCTCCCCACCATTTGTTCGCAAAGCCGTCTGCTTCTCCGGCGGCGTTCCAATGAATCGCTACCTCGTTTGGCAAATACGGAATCGCCACGAAGCTCACAACATAACTACATACAATCAAACTGATGACGAACACGTTTTTCTTCATCATTGTTCACCTTCTTTTTGTAATATATCGTAAAACCAGCTCATTAAGTCTTGGAAAACGGTCGTATTTAATGAATAGTAAATATGCTGGCCGACGCGCCGGTCTTCAATTAAGTCCGCTTGCTTTAATATTTTTAAATGATGAGAGACGCTCGGCTTTTGCATCGCAAAATGATCAGCAATTTCCCCTGCTGTTAAGTCCCCTTTTTTTAATAGCGAAAGGATTTTTCTTCTGTTCGGATCGGCAATCGCTTTAAACGCCTCATTAAACGACATCACACGCTCACCAACTTTCCTTTAGATATTTAGACAAATTTCTAAATATCGATCAAAAAAATTAGATATTTAGATAAATTTCTAATTACATGATATTCCATAACGTGTTTGTATGTCAATCATTTTTCCACGACATAAGAAAAGAGCAGCAAACAAGGTGCCCTTTATAGCAGACTAAGCAATGCTTTACATAAGACAAAACGCATGGTAATGAAGGTAAAAGTCCCCCCTCCACTATGCGACTTTAGACAATACAAAGATACATTATCCGCACTTAAAATTCCGACAAATGCGATATGCTCGTCCTTACGCCCATCTTTCCAAAAAAAGAGAGCCATCATTGTGATGTGGCTCTCTGAACAATAAATATTTAATTTCGAATGAGATAGTCAAACGCCCCTAATGCTGCTGTAGCACCTGACCCCATTGAAATAATGATCTGCTTATAGGCACTATCCGTGCAGTCCCCTGCCGCAAAGACGCCTGGAACATTTGTCGCACCATGTTTATCGACAATAATTTCGCCGAAACGATTGCGTTCCACTGTTCCGTCTAACCAATCGGTATTTGGCACAAGACCGATTTGAACAAATACCCCTTGCAATTCAATATGATGCTCTTCTCCTGTTGCTCGGTCGATATACGTGATGCCATTGACTTTATCTGTACCCGTAATTTCTTTCGTTTGCGCATTTTTGATGACCGTCACGTTCGGCAAGCTATACAAGCGGTCTTGTAACACAGCGTCCGCTTTTAATTCTGGCGCAAATTCAAGAACGGTGACATGTTTGGCAATTCCTGCAAGGTCAATCGCTGCTTCGATACCAGAGTTACCGCCGCCAATGACCGCGACATGTTTTCCTTCAAACAACGGACCGTCACAATGCGGGCAGTAGGCGACGCCTTTGTTTTTGAACTCCGCTTCGCCCGGTACACCAAGGTTGCGCCAGCGCGCACCTGTGGCGAGTATGACCGCTTTGCTTTTTAAAACAGCGCCATTTTCAAGCTCCACTTCAATCAAGTCTTTCTTTTCTAACCGTTTCGCACGCTGCAAGTTCATAATGTCGACGTTGTAATGTTTCACATGTTCTTCAAGGCTTGCGGCAAGCTTTGGACCTTCTGTATATTTGACGCTAATGAAGTTTTCAATGCCTAACGTATCTAAAATTTGCCCGCCAAAGCGTTCGGCAACAATGCCTGTACGAATGCCTTTACGGGCCGCATAAATGGCGGCCGTTGCCCCCGCAGGTCCGCCGCCGACAACAAGCACATCAAACGGTTCTTTTTCAGCAAACGCAGAGGCATCTGGCGCACTTCCCAATTTTGCGAGAATTTCCTCAAGCGACATGCGACCGCTAGCGAACGGTTCGCCGTTTAGGAATACGGTCGGAACTGCCATAATGCCTTTGCTTTCTGCTTCGTCCTTAAAGGCAGCACCATCAATCATCGTATGCGAAATGCCAGGGTTTAGGATGCTCATCAAGTTCAACGCTTGAACAACATCAGGACAATTATGGCATGTCAAACTAACGTAAGATTCGAAACGATATGTGCCTTTAATGTTTTTAATTTGGTCAATGACCGCTTGATCGACTTTTGGCGGTCTTCCGCTTACTTGAAGCAACGCGAGCACTAATGAAGTAAATTCGTGCCCTAAAGGGACACCGGCGAATGTTACACCAGTATCTTCGCCGATACGATTAACACTAAAGCTTGGCGTTCTCTGCAGCTGCGTTTTCTCTACTTTAATTTTCGGTGACATTGTCGCTAATTCATCGACTAAAGCGAGCATGTCGCGGGAAACACGATCGTCTCCCGCGCTCACTTTTAGAACAATGTCATTTTCTATCAATTGTAGATATTGGGCTAATTGCGCTTTTATTTCTGCATCCAATATCATGGCGATATCCCCTTAAATTTTCCCTACAAGATCAAGGCTTGGTTTAAGCGTTTCAGCCCCTTCTTGCCATTTCGCTGGGCAAACTTCCCCTGGATGGTTGCGAACGTATTGTGCCGCTTTAATTTTGTTAATAAGCGTGCTTGCGTCACGGCCAATACCGTCAGCATTAATTTCAACAGCTTGGATGACGCCGTCTGGATCGATGATGAACGTACCGCGTTGCGCAAGGCCTGTTTCTTCATCAAGCACATCAAACATGCGAGATAGCTTTTGCGAAGGGTCGCCGATCATCACGTACTCGATTTTGCTGATGGCTGGAGACGTATCGTGCCATGCTTTATGTGTGAAGTGTGTGTCTGTTGAAACAGAATATACTTCAACACCAAGCTCTTTTAATGTCGCATATTGATTTTGTAGGTCTTCTAATTCTGTTGGGCATACGAATGTAAAGTCCGCTGGATAGAAGCAAACAACACTCCATTTTCCTTGGAAGTTTTGTTCCGTAACATCAATAAACTCCCCATTATGATACGCTTTTGCTTGGAATGGTTGTACTTGTTTTCCGATTAAAGACATTGCTCATCTACCTCCTGAAAATAGTGGTTTGTTAAATTATAATAATTTTAATTCGATATTTATTATCATATAGTAGTATCTATTTGTCAATACATATGATTTAATTTCTTTCGATCTTAGTTATGGAATGTGCAAAACTATTGTTTCACTGCATCCACGTATACACCGCTTCCGCTTCTTTTTCGTCAACGTCCGTGACTTTGGAAAACATTTTGGGCATAACAGCGACGGCAAGCGTACTAAGCTGCTTCCGTTTCTGAAGCCACGTTGCGGATGTTGCGACAGATTGGATGCGGTATTTTAGCATATAAATCGTTTGGATACGGAACATACCGCTTCGCAAAGCCAGTTGATTCGCCGAAATCGCCCATCCCGCCATTTGATAGCTTTTATAGCCAAGATAACTAACGATCGGCAATAAAAGCAGCAGTCCCATTCCCCATGGCCGTAAAACATAAGCGACCATACCTATCGGAATCGCAAACACGTACACAGGACGAAGCATATAGCGAACACGTGCCCGTTGAGGTAGCGCCTGAAATTCATGATGAATATGGTACTCTGGAAGGCAAGCAGCAATAACGGAAGCAGCTCGTTCCTTTTTCATAAACGGACAAAAGACGACACTCCCACTCTCTCCGCCGTCTAACGAACCTCCGGCATGAATGATATGCACAGAGACATAACCAAGCAAGCGTTGAACCACGTTTTCTTTTATTATAATCCCCTGTACTCGCTTCCTTGATACGGTGAGAAGTTGTTTTTCAAATAATCCCCGTGAAATAACAATCATGTCTTCTTGTTTTCGAACCGTAAAAAACGCGTAGCGCAGCAGATGACGCCCGACAGAAATAGCATAGGCCACTACGAACAAAACAAAAATTGCCACTACGCCAGACAATGTATTGCGGACAAACCCAAGCGCTTGCACCTTGCGATATAAAGCATCGTACGAAATAAAATCGTCCAACTGAGAAATAAAGGCGGCGATTGCTGCTAGTACGCCAAACACTCCGCCACTTGTGACCGATAATAAAAACACGTCGCGAAAACGAAGAGAGAAAACAATATCGTTTGGCTGTTCCGAACGATTAATTAATTCGATCGTTTCATCATGAACGACACCTTCTTTCACTTTTCGAATTTGTCGCGCGATTTGCTCTGCCTCTTTTTTTGTCACTGCCGTTAAAATCGCTTCTGCTTTCCCTAATTCATTGCCCGCCGTTTCGATGCGTACTTGAACCACTCCGACCAACCGCTGGAAAAAACCTGCCGAAATCGAAATCCCTTGAATGCGCTCAAAAGGAATGGAACGTTTTTTTCGAAGGAATACACCTTGTTCAATACATAACTCTCGTTCGTTTAGCTGGTACGTGAAACGAAGCCAAGTGAAAAATCCAATCAATGTCGTATACAAAAGAACAACGGTCGGAACCGCAATATTCCAGCCAAGCGAAACAGTACGGGCTTTCATCACTACTAGCACGAGCAGCGGAAACAACGTATCGATCAATTGTTTAGCAATATGGGAAATGATCGAAATCGGATGAAGCCTCTTTTTTTCAAACATCTCGATCGTCCACCTTGACAAATGCTGAAATCACATGGCGCAACTTCTCGGCTTCTTGTTCATCAAGCGCCGGAATTTCATGTACCGTTGCAGCTGTAAAAATAGTGATGGAAGCGAGTTTATACTTTTTTAACAACGGTCCTTGTTTTAAATCGACGTGTTGGACACGGCTCATTGGAATGAGCGTACGTTTGATGATCCATACCCCGTGCTCAATTTCAATTTCTTGTTCGCGTACATCGTAACGCCACCGTTGCCAACGCCAGCGCGGCCACAACAGAACAAACAAAAACAAATCGGCGAGAAACAAAACAGCGAGCAAAAAAACAACCCATTTTGGCCCATCGAATTTCATAAGCAAAAAACAAACGATGATATACACAAGTAGAAATATAGTGAACCGAATCAACGCGTATATTCGCCAAACCGATACCGCCCGCTCGGAGATCCTCTTCGAAAGCTGTGCCATACTTTTTACATCCTTTCACCAACTGCAATAATTTTCATCGACAAAAGTTCGTCTCACTCCTATATTTCTTTATTTTACCATAAATGACGGCTAAAACGTTCATGAACAAGCTTTGCTCGCCACCCAAGCATGAAAATATTCACACACGGATCGTTATTTTCACAGAAAACAGAGAGCCACGCTACGACTCTCTGTTTCTACAAATCTCGACAATCCTTGTGGGGCGACAACCTAATCATATTTTTTCAATTCCTCTGTTAACTTTTGAAACAGGGCGACATCTTTTCGATCAAGCGCTTGGTCAATTTGCATCTTCAAAATCGAAACTTCATGGCGCTTTAACGCTTCGTCCAACACTTGCTCGGCGGCTTTAGCCATTTTTTCATTGTATTCGTGCCTCCGGACATTTTCAAACGCCCGATGATCAATGAGCCTAAGATAAGAAAAATTTCTTGTCTTTCCAGGAAAATGGAGCGTCAAATAAAGCGGTTCATTCAGATGCAAAGCAAGGTCTCCTATAATCGTTGCCAAGCTGGTGCTTTTTTGACCGCGGCGATAAAATACGAGCCCTTCTTCCTCCGACATCATGGTCGAAATAATTAGCCACCGCGAGCTTTTTTGGTCTTTTTCAGTAAAATGGACAATTTCGAGCAGATGGTTATGTTGAAGCAAATAGTTCAACACAAATCGTGCATCTGGGTGCTTTAGACGGTAATTTTGCAAAAAGGAAGTTAAAAAATTGCGTTTTTCCAAACACGACACCCACTTCATCGCCACACCTCCTCATATAACTTATCCGTTAACAGCCGCAAAGCTTGCCATCATTGTTTCTCTCCGCCTGACAACTTCACATATGTTTCAAAAAAGCCGATTAACAGCCTCTGTTTAACTTCACCCAGCTCTAAACGAACATGAACAAAAATTGTTTTTCAGTTCGATCCGTTCACTTTCAGTATAACCCATTTTGCTCAGCAGCGCAGCAGCGATTGAGTTGTCGTTGCGAATGTATATAAATACAACTGGGAGGTTTAACTTATGGCTGACGAAAAAGTAGACTCCCTATTTTTTCGACTGACGAAGGCAAGTCACAGACTGGCCTTCGTCACGCCTTCGCGTGACAGAGGACCGAACAACACCGCTTCACAGACAAATGCATTTGTCTGGAAGCGGTGTTGTTCGGTCACCCGACAGTCGAAACATACCGATTACTCCATAAAAGACGAAAACGTTAAAGTTCCAAATTGCATTTATATAGTTGCTCCATTTTGTTTGCGTAGTTCGACGGTGAAAAAGCGAAAATCAAGGATCGCGCCAAACGGCGATTGAAGCGTAAACGTAGAAGGTTTGTCGCAGAGGGTGTCGTAGCTAAAAACAGCGATCGGAACGATTAAACAAACGTTCGTGGTTCACGGCCATCGAATCACCTCACATACGAAATTTCGGATAGTTGATCAAGCTCCATTCGCACAATCATGCGTAAAAATTGCTTTTTTAATTCCACTCGTTCACTTTCAGTATACCCCAAAATGTCCTTGACGCACCCAGTCACTAATATTAAGTCTAGAAATCAGGTCTGCAATATCTACATCTTCTTTGCCAATAATTTTTTTCTAAAATTTCTTTTTTATCAAACGAATCCACAGCATTTATTGTAGGGATCAATTGTAAAAGATCTTTTTTCTCGTTAAATACAGATATTTTTCTCTTCTATATTTCTTCAAGAGTATGCAACTCTCTTGTGTTATTATCCCCCTTTTGACGCTTATCACCATGCCAAAGACCCTGCCATTGGCGATCAAAATAGCGGGCGCTGGATGCTGATCCATCTGCCCGCTGAGCATTTATTCATTTCTCTCATAAATCACCATTCCATCGCGTTCGATTTGCCGCTCGATTTCTTGATTCAACGAATCGCAAAATAGCACATCGCACGAATAAACGCCGACAATGTCGTCGATATCACTGATCACTTTTCCTTTTTGCTTTCCCTTATAATCAATGCATAAATCAATATCGGAATGATGCCGCGCCGTATCTTTTGCGCGCGAGCCAAATAAAATTACTTTTTGAATCTCTTTCTCGCTTTGAAAATACGCGATTAGGCGCTCAAAGACATTTTTGTTAATTCCATGCGTCATGATCGATCACTTCTTCTTTAATTTTTTGCAACAACACTTCGATTTGCTGAACGTATTCATCAACAATTTTTTGCTTGATTTGTTCATAATCCTCTTCATTATATATATGAGCCGTTGCATTGCGCGAGCTTAATATATCGTTCCATATATCGATATTTTCAATCCATCCTTGCTTGAAAGCTTGCCGATAGCACGCTCTTGGGCTATGCAACTCCAATCCAGACGCCTTGAAAATCTTCGACAACAGCTTCCAAAGCTGATCTTCAAGAATCTCGTATTTTTTGACAATCGAATCTCTATACACTTCCCTCATCAATTTATCTTCGGTTGTGGCTTGTTGGGAAGCTGAAATAACGTTTTTTAAATGCAGCAATAGGCGAAACGCATATTGGTATGACAAAACGATCGATTCTTTATATTTGTCGAATAAGTCGCTCATGGATGCATCTCCTTCCAAATTTTTAACTTTCTCCGTCCACTTCTAGTGCCTTTTAAAAATTGCTCCATTAATTCATATATCGTTTCGTCTCTGACGCTTTCGGGGAGAAGTCCGTCTTGAAGAAGCAAGAGAATCGCTTCCATATGTTCATAAACAACATCTTCTTTTTCCTCGGACCTGCCGCCGTACATATTAAATTACTTAATAATACCGATTGCTTCCGCAAATTTCTTCCGATATTCGCGGTCATGTTTTTGTGCCGTTTCTTTGGCAGTCAAGCACCCTTTGCATTCTAAAAAAATCCAGCGCCCGTTCTTGAACACGTTTGTCCGATTGAATCAAGTTCAGCGCAAGCTCCAACAGTTCATCGTGGGAAAGCCGCTGAACCATTTTTTGTATATTTATGCACATCATTCCTTACGATCTTCCTGTTTTTTCGTTCTACAACACCATCTTAGCATATTCTTTCGCCTTTTGTGCAAGGTGTAGTGGCAACGGCATTAACGTGTCCATGTCATCGTATTGCAAGCTCGTTTGATTTCGCAGCTCATACGTGAGTAGAGCGAGTGTTTCCGGTGATTGTCCCTCTGCACAAATCGGGATGGTCAATTCTACGGCGGTCGATCGTGGCAAATTTTTGTTCGGTTGTTGAAGCTTTGTTTTTTTCGGATTGATTCCTTGTCCCACACCCTTTGGCTTTGAGCCGATATTAAAAAAGACGCGGTCATTGAACTGGAATACGCCCGTTGGAAACGAGCTTGCGATTTCCGTCATTTCACTGTATTCGTCGATGCTGTCAAACACCGTCCACTCCGGTGTTTCCCCTCCTTCTTCATCACGCAGGCGGACGATACTCACATTGCGAAATAGAGCAAACGGATGGACAGACGTATGAATGTGTTTATTTTGAAACCATTTCGTTGAGCCGCGGATGTTTTGCGCTTCGGCAAACAGTACGATGTGATCCGCCTGTACTTGCTGCAATGCGCCGCAAAGGAATGTATTCACCTCTTGCTCAGGCAGACGGTCGCTTTCTTTCGCCAGCATAAGCAGCCCTTCATGATACGGCATCCATCCTTTATGGGGAAGCGCCATTTTGATTTCGTTCGCATCGACTTGCACCATGATTGGATAATCGATTTGCTTTTGGCTCGTGCGTTTATTTCGCTGAATATTGTACAAGCCTATAAACGCCGTATTCTCATGCCGTTCCAACACCGCTTGTCCCCTTCGCGAAACAACGCCTGCTTGCCTAAACAAGTCTTCCACCGCTCTTTTAAAACGGTTTTCCGATGTAGTGTCATCTTCTGCCGGATCAATAGGGCGAATAAATTGCGTCCATTTGTTGTGATTGACGAACATATGCCTAATAAAATCTTTTGGGTCGATGCTATGGCGAAATTCGTCTTTATCCTTTAATTCAAAGAAGCAAAACGCTGGAGAAGCGTCGTTGTTCAACATTTTCCCGATGCGTTGGACTAAAAGCTTCTTTCCATTCGCCTCGTTGCTCTCGATATCCAACGACTCCGTAATGGCGCGTTCTTTTACAATAATTTTAGAGGATCCGTATGCATAAACGTTTTGTTCGTTCGGCGCTTCAATATCTAACGATTGAAACAATGTTTCTTTCACTTTCGCAAGCCATTCGGCATCGGAGTACCATATTTCAATCGTCATAGCAGGCGGTAGCTTTAATTGTGTTTTTTTTCTATTTTTTGAAGATGATTGAATTCTTTGGCAAACAGGAAACGGATCAACGTTGGATAACTGTTGGGCGATTGCCTTGGCAATCTCGATCCGCTCCTGAAAACCTGCCCCCGCACCGATTGGATGAGTCCCCCATAGATGAGTACCGTATGGTATAAATGTGTTAAATTCGTGGTTCTTTTCCCCTTCCAAATGGAGGCGTGGATTGTCAAACACCGCTTCAATCTCAGGCAGCAGCCTTCCATATCCCATTTCTTGCAACACATCGTTTGCTTGATGTTTCCACCTCAAATGCCCATTTCGTTTTTTCACCGATGCTTTGACCATCGGGGCCACATCAGCGATTCCGCTAATCCACGGGTACGTTCCTTGTAAATATACAGTAGCGCCTGTCTCTCGCAAAGAAGCTTTATGAGCCATCCAACGCACGGCGCTGACATAAATATAGAGGTAAGGAACCGATTCGAACGGGATGGTTTGCATTTTGAATGTCACTTTATATGAAAAATATTCGCGTTTTTTTCGAATCGTTACTTGTTCCGGTGGCCAGCTGATCCACTCGGCGCCTTGCGATAGAGGAACGCATACGTCAACAAAATGCAAATGCTTGCCCAAAGATGGGATGAACAGATTCTTATTAAGTTTTACAGAAATGATTTTCGGCACATATTGATAAGCAAAACCGTCGCTCAAGTCGGCTGTTCCTTGCTCATTAATGACGATATTCGCCACTCTTTCTTCCTCTTTCATCTCCATGCCACTTAGCACATCAGGAGGAAGGGGTTTGTGAAAATGAACAATATACCATGACTCGATGATATGCTTTAATAAATCAAGATCAACTGGATGACGAGAAAAGAGCCACGGCTCATTTGGATTAAAAAAAGCTCGGTTATTGACAAACAATAAATCCATCAATAACATTTGCATGGTGTCATGCAGCGAAACAACTGGCACTTTGTAATGCTTATGTTGCTCTATGAAATGCTTCCATACATACGGAACATAAACGCTGTATCCTTTAATTACATGGCTTTCTTTCATTGGAACGGCAAGTACTTTAATGAAGTTGCGCTGTTTCTTTCGCATTTTCGTCCACTAAAACTCCTTTCACATTTTTCAACCCTTGAATGATGGGTTCATACAATTTTTGCAAAATAAAAGAATCGTCTTGACAAGCAAATCCTTCTACTTCATCTTTCCAAGTCAAAATCAAGCTCGTTGCACAAGTGTCACGATTGGCGATTACGGTTTCAGGCGCAAAGCTTGCATCACATAACACGATTTTCGCTGGAACATTTCCGCGAATGAGACGGCCTGTAAGCTGCCATACAGGAACGAACAAATCCATCGTTAAATGCCTTCGCTCGGTCATATCCAAATACCGAAATCCTCTCTCGTTTAAAAGCATGCTTTTTTGGATCGCGTAAGCCGTCTTTCGCTGATGCAATATGGCTTCTCTAATGGTGTCATGCTTTTCACCTAGATGTAGAATTTGCTCTATCGTATAAGCGTTGAGTCGACTCACAATCCTTGACATATCAAAAGGTCTTGGATAAGGACGTACAAGAAACATAGCCGTATGAAAAGCGGCGACCTTCTTCGAATCAACCGTGCATAAAATATTGTGCCCGCGCTCTAACGCCAACAGCGGAACGACTAAAACAGATCCGTTCGATTTGACAAACGATGCGACTTTTTGTCTCGGCCATGCGCCTTCATCAAGTGATGCCCCATATTTCTTAGTTAAATAGTAAATGTCCTTTCGTTCAAACATGTTTCTCATCTCTTGACCAACAAGCTCTGCCTCTTCGTACGAACCAACCACCATAAGTAAACGCTTCCTACCGTCGCTTGCGCTTTCAAGTTCCTGATCAACAATTCCTGTTCGTTTGAGAGCTGCTACCGCTTCTTGAAGAGCTTGATTACGTTTATCTCCTTCTTTCCCAGAAACGCTAATTGGTTCGTTGTTTTGATTGTAAAGCGGCGCAAATACGACCTCCACTTTCGGAGGCTCTTCCCCTTCCTTTTCCATGAAGTAATGAACCGGCAATTGAATCTCGTACTTGGCGGAAAGTGGCGCTCTGCTTGTGCCTGATAACAAGATGACGGCCGCTCCCTTTTTTCCGTCTAGTGGCTCAAAAAAGCGATCGAGATGCGTAAGTATATACCGACCAACGCCGATGATTCGGGTGAACTTTAAAATTCCTCCTTTTGCATAAGCCTGTTCCTCGCTTTCATAGCGAAAACCCATTCCAATGCCGGTCGGCGAAATTGGCATAAGCCCTTCATAATCTTTCGGAGGACCTTGAAAGACCGATGCCATTTGTTCGATATCAATATGTTCAAATTCCGCTGAAATCACATCGAAACGCCGCACTAAATAAAACAAACATTTTTCAAGAAGAAGAATCGTTAAGGCAAACCGCAATTTTTTCTCTAACAAATATTTTCGATTTTGAAGTGTTAAGTTAAAACGTTTGCTTGTCAGTTCCAACCATTCCTTAATTAAAGCGGATGACTCTTCATCATCTTGGATCAGCTGGTTTGTAATTGACTTTAGCAATCGTAAAGAAGTGCTTTTTGACAATTTTCCACTTTCTTCGTCGTCTTGATAGAAACGAAGGAAATCATTTAACTCTCCCCAAAGCTTCTGAAACGCTGTGCTCACTTGATGCTGTTCATCATCGTTCTTTATATTCAACAAAGAAAGCGTAAATTGCAGCAACAATTTATAAGCAGTGAAATACTGTTTTCCAACAAAAGTGTAAATACCCCGTTCTTGTTGCAGCTGCGAATAGGCAAGATAAACGGCTGACATCGCATTTTGCAACGTGCGATTCCACTTGTCAATTTGCGGGTTTTTTAAAGCGAGCTTCGATTTATACAGTTCTTCATTCATTTTTCTATGAAGCCGCTCTAACCAGCTTGTCGGTGACCCAGCCACCTCTTCCTCAGGCGCAAAGATTTGATCCAACTGCGACTGCACCCGATCGGCCTCATCGACAAGAATCAAATGAGAACGACGGTACACATACTCCAACATCCTCATGCGAATGCCTGAAAGCGCTGGGGGAAATTCGCTATAAACAAGTCCTTGTATCGTCGCCACGAAAATCGTCGCATCCGATAAATCATGATAAGCATAATGATATGGGCATTCGAAAAAGTATGGGCAAATAACCGAGCGATTGTTTTGTTTGAGATGAAAGCACGGTGGTGGTCCATCCACGTCATGCTCTTGCATTTCTTGTATCATGCAAATGTCACATAAATAGCGCATCGCATGTTTTTGAAAGTTTTGAAGCGACGTGAACGATTCATCGATCGCTTGCATATAGTCATGAATATGCTGTTTTCGTTGGCGATAGCTGATGATTGGCACCGCTTTTATGCCGAGCGATTGAAAGTAATCGACCTTTGTTAAGACAGTGGCTACATCTCCAACAACAAGAGTCGTCACTTTGTTTTGGGTGTGTAAATAAAACGCCAATACATCCATCATCGTTGATTTGCCCGAAGAAAGCGTCCCAGCCCAATGCTGCGTCCCAGCAAGATACAATACATCTGTACGCGAATGTGATTGGATGCATTCGTGAAACACGAGCGGCTCAATTCGTTCTCGAAAGCGATGTTTGGCCTCCCCGAAAATCTCCCTTTCAAGCTCGTCAAGACTTCCTGCTGCTTCCAATAAATCTTTTTTTGTAATGAAAAACTCCTCTTTCGGCGTATAGTTTGTATCAAGCTTCTTTGTTTGTGATGATTGGATGTATGTAGGAATTTGAAATGAAAATTCTCGATGCATGTCTTTAAACTTCGTGTTAACATCGTGTGTTGCTATTTCTTTCGTCGCAGAAACATGTGGGATCACACCTGTAAGCAATTGTTCGTAAATCGCTGTACGGTCCGAATATTGAGTTAAGTTGTTCCATATGAGCTTTCCATCTTTATGAGAGAGATGGAGAAAGGTGTTCGGCACTTGCAAATGAAAATATTGTTCATACAAATGCGTGACGATGCCTTTTGATTTCCATGACGGCAACAGCACTTTCAAGTTGCTCCAAATTCTTTTTTGCCGATCGGAAAAACGTTGAAACAACGGCAAGTAAGTTCCTGAATACAAATAGGAAAGCTGTTCAACCGTCCACATTTTTTCAGGCAATAATTGCAATAAGCCATATGCAGCCGCTTCCCCTTTCACGATAATCCGCGCAACAGCACACGCTTCATCTTGTGGAAGTGACGTTTGTTCAAGACGCGTCTTTACTTCTTCTATTAAAGTGGAAAAATATTTTTCAAATCCTACTCGCACTCTCTGACACCTCCTGTTCCATGATTCTTTTTATATAACGAACAAAATCTTTGTCGGTCATGATCGTATATTCTTGTCGGCATAACACTTTTAATTTTTCGACATATTTTGTTCCACGGTAACTCGGTACGATTAAAAATGCACGATCATATTTCGTTGTTTCGGAAAACGGTTTGACATGGAATGCCAATTGATGCGGCGTCGCCCAATCTTTGACATCGATCGCCCAATTTTCTCCTTGTTGAAATTTGATCGCGATGTCGTACTCATCTTTGTCAGGATATAGCTCAAGCGCAAACGGTCCGCCATTCCTTCTCATTTTGTCAAGCTGATTATACAAATCGATTTCACTCACTCCCGGATCAACGATATAACGTCTAATGCCGCGCTTTACTCGCAATAAGCTGTTGCTATCTTCAAGAAAGCGGATATTTCCTTCCCAATTTCTCGTTAGTTTTTGGCATTTGTCGGTATCACATTGGTAACGACCATATACATCTTGATGTAACGTCCAGCCGCATCGTGGACAAATAGGAACGACAGACGTTAGCGGGATTCGTTCATAAAATAAATTGCACAGTTGCTGAAAAGAACAAGAGGGGAATTGTTTCACTTTCTTTAAAATCTTCGTATCCGCAACGCGAACAACCGGATGTTGAATCAAAAAGGTGCGTAAATGGCGATATTCCTCTTCACTCATTTTCCTTTTCATCTCTATAAACTCCGCCGTATCCTGCTCCAATACCGGATTCACGCCCTCCTGCGCAACCATGATACAAAAATCAGTAACCGAAATATCATATAAAACAGGCTCGGTGAAATCTTCTTCTAATGAAAATAATTCTGTAAATCGAGGATACGGCCAAGTTGTTAAAGGCGTACCTAGCCATTTCATTTGTCGATCCAGTGTAAGCGGAAATAAATCACCCGGAGCGACTCCATACTTTAACCCGATAAGATGCAAACGAGCCGAGGCTTTTTTCCAAGCAGAAGGCAACTCTTCCAATGTCCCTTCTTTATATTGCCGATCAAAATCTTGAATACCGCGCGCCAACAACGCCACCGTTTTTAATACTTGCTGTTGGTAGCTTTCTTCTTCCAACGGATGCAACAAATCCACCTCCACTTGACTATAATGATGCATGTATAAAAACACGAACAAAAAAGGCATCTCAGAAATTTCGTTGTCTGAGATGCCGGAGTGATGTAGTTATTGTTATTATAATTTATTTTTGGTTTTGGACAAGGGGGTTATGTTATAAACACAGGTGCGTTAAAATCTGATAACAAAAGCATCATTTTGTAATAACCTTCCAATCATCAGTTGTTAACTCTATTGTTTCGATCGCTTGTACACAAAAACGCTGTATACTTTGAGCACTTAAGTTCACCTCAATATACGCCCCATTTTTTAACTGACGTATAGCGCGAAACTTTTTGGGATCTCTTCCTAACCAATCTCGGGAACTGAACCATGATTTGTTCAAATTTTTCTGGCTCCAAATCTGCAATCGTATTCCTTGTATTTTTCCAAAACATCTCTCCATGAATGTACTTCAAATTGCTGACCTAATATAGTTCTTTTGGATTTGTTTCTGTCACTCTAACGTCATCATCTGTTCTTTCATTATCCAAAGTACGGCTAAATTTTCAAACATAGTTCAGCTAAATGCTTGGCTCTCTGTTCTATATCTTCTTTTTTCCGAAAATTACCTTTTCAAAGTATTTATTTATTTCAAGATGGCTTGCTTTTAATTTTTCTTTATTTTATGTCAAAATCATCATTTGATAATTCTGGGTTATATCCTGTCAGTGTATGATTTCTGAGCGTGTGCAAATACAAATTATGCACCAATTGCCATTCTTCCCCTAGATATTCCTGCCATGATTGTGTGAGTGTCTGCGGCATTATGTGTTCAATAGTCAAATCGGGGCATAACAGGCATCGCATCAAGTTGAGCGCTAGCGCTCAACTTGCACCACAGGTAATACAAAATACAAACAACAATCTTTTGTTTTAAAACAGTGCATTTTTCTATAGACTTATCCAAATTTATTTCAAATTTATTTAATGGATTTAAACCATAATTGTAGCTGAATGTTCGTCTTTTGTCTTCTTATCAACAATTGTTATTTCTAAATCTAAAGCACGCGCAAGCTTAAGAAGAGTTGATAATTCTGGTACATCTTTTCCATTTTCGATCCTAGATATTGTTTTTTGAGCCACTCCTGTCATTCTTGAAAGATCACGTTGAGACAACTTTTTCCGATCACGTGCAGCTATTAATTTACCTACGATCTCCAATAGGAAGTACTCTTCTGGATCTTGCTGCATTAACTCTTTACGGAGATCGTCAAAAGATTTCATCATAAAATTCTCCTCGTATGATACACGAGTTCGTTTCCTTTCGATTGCAACAACTCGCGAGTGGCATTCTCATCGGGAACTGTACCAACAACAGCTACTTCTTCAACAATCTCTTTGTCTCCATGTAAACGAGATTTCAATATGTGTAGCTTTACAAACTGATTTGGATACAATGTACGCACTTCCTGCCATTTCATTGTTATCACCTCGAAGAAAGAATGATAGCCGATGAACTCTTTAACAAACGGGATCGCAGAAACCCTTTCGTTATTGATTTTTCACTCTTCCTTTCACTTCTTCTTCCGTCAAGTCAAGCATGTTTGCAATCTCGGCAATGCTCATCCCTTTTTCGATCATTTTCCTAATCATTTCCCGCTCTTTTTGCTTCATGCCTTCTTTCAGTCCCTCTGCCCGTCCTTGTTCCAATCCTCTTTTCAAACCTTCTTTCAAACCTTCTTTCAAACCTTCTTCTCGTCCTTCTTCCCGACTTCCGCGAATGTTCGATAATTGATCAAGCAGCCATTTCAGCCGCATTTCGTATGCATAGCGGTTTTCTGGGTCAACGCTTAAACTTTGCCACTCTTCCAATGCTTCTAAAATTTCTTGTTCTGTCATCGCGACTCCCTCCAATTCGCGAACCATTTCTTCATCCACCTTTTTTGTCCGACTATCTACAGCCGATAGCATCGTCAGCCATGGCCATTCGGGCAATTGTTTTACATCCCGACGGTATTTCTTCCATTTTACCATAAATTGTGACAAATCAAGCACATGAAATTCAAGGTGATGGCTCCAAAGGAACTGTTCTTCATCTTCACGAATGTGAAAAACGGTGTGGAAGCGGTCGGTTTCGTGTGGAAAGAGCGGATAGTTGAGGATGGCGATCATAATCGTTGGAGGAAGTGTTTCGTACCGTTCTCCTTTTGATAGCGAAGACGAAAATAGCCGCGCCCAGTAATACAATAGCCGTTCCGGCATGCCGTATTGCGGGATAATTTGAATCTCGACATGAATGCGCTCGCCAAGATTCGTACGGACAATGACATCTAACCGCCCTGTTTTTCCGTCTTCTGTTTCTTTCGTTAGCTCAGTATTTTCAAACTGCACATCGACGATTCGCTCGTCCCCTGTCCGATGCAAAAGCGCGTTTAAAAACGCCATCGTAATCGACTTTCGGCTCGGATGGCCAAACAGCTGCTTAAACATAAAATCCATTTTCAAATCGAGGTATTGCATGAGGATCATCCTTTCGTGGAATGTAGAGGGACAACTTGATTAAAACCTGGAAATATGGGAAATGCAAATGGGGAAAATGGATTTTCTAGCGTTCTTTTTTTGCGATAAAAAGCGAAAAAGTCAGGGAAATTGGCTTTTTTAATGAGGGGAAAATGAATTTTGCGTTTATTTGTTTGGCAAGGGAACAGATTTTGAGGAGCACACATGCAAAACAGAGAGCCACGCTATGACTCTCTGTTTCTACAAATCTCGACAATCCTCGGGGAGTGACATAACTAAGAGCCGAAATATCGGTCCGATTCTACAGGTAAATTAGTAAACACCCTTGGAAAGACAGTTAACACCAATCGTATCAATGAACATACCGGGAAGTGCGATAAACATAGCAGCTTTTAAACGTTCATTTTTTGTTAAACCTTTAAGTTTGTATAGCGGATAGGTTTAGAAAAATGGCGGGAACAACAAACAGATAGGACAGAAGAAGTAAAGCATTTTCTGGGTTGAAGAAAAAATGTCCAAGAAATCGAAAAATGAGCGTGGCTCCTAACCAAACAAGAAAGCCCCAAATTAAAAAATACATGAATGACACCTCTATTTCTGCTTTTTAAATTATTACGGTTATCACCAAAAGATGCACTTGACTTTTGCATCAACATGTGATGGAGGTCTCTAACGCATACGAAAAGTAAGCTTTGGGTATTTTCGGTATCCATCCTCCCACCGTTTGATCAATGTTGTCAATTTCTTTCATTGGGTTTGTTTCTTTCTGCTTGTTATGCGCACTACTTCAATCCATTCATTTATATTAATAAACGTCTGCCTAACTTCTTGGTGTAAACAACATCACAAAAACCAATGATATCTTGAGGATGAATGATGACGCCATAACTAAGGGAACGTGGATCATTCTAGCGATCTACACTCTGCATTTTGCAAGGATACCCATCTGTCTTTCAACGTCATTATATTTTCTGTTACAAAGAGCGGCTTATGCTCACTCGGCTGCTTATTACACTTTGGATTAATCCAAATAGCAGACATCCCCGCATTGATAGCACCGACTACATCGTTGTTCCAAGAATCGCCTACGAATACAGCTTGTGCATGTTCCATTCCATATTGTAAGAGTGGCAGATGAAAAGCTTCTAATTGCGGCTTCTCAAACCCTGTCTCTTCTGAAATAAAAATTTCTTCCTCTGTAAATACCTCATACAGACATAACTTCTCGAGTTTGGATCGTTGTTCACTAGCTTTTCCGTTTGTGATGATACCTATTTTATAGGTTTTCTTTAGCTCCCTCAGAAATACATTAACCTCCTCATCTGGCTTCAGCAAATGAATGAGATAGCTAAAGAACTCACGGAAGTAAATATCCGCCTCCTCCATGCTAATATGTTGGTCAAAATGTTTCAGTGCATAAATGAGACGCTGCTGTCTAACTTCATCCAAGGAAATGTGCCCCTCATGATGCAACTTCCAAAAATAATGGTCATAGTGCTGGTAATAGGTGAAAAATTCATCAAACGGCAGATGCTTCGTGAGACTAAATCGATAAAAAGTTTCCTTGGTTGCTCGTTCCCAATAAAATTCAAACGGAAATAAAGTATTATCCAAGTCAAAAAGTATGATCTTTATATCTTGTAACATGCTCTCCTCCTCTATCTCAATAATAATATTTACGAGCTAACTTTCGTCGCAGAAGGTATGATTGACCGTGACTGTTCAAACTTGAGCCATAAAATAGCAATGACCATAATGATTAACCCTAAAATTCGCACCACATTTGGAAATGGACCCCATATTAACCATGTTAACAGCATTGCCACCGGCAACTCGGACGTTGTTAATGTAGCCATTATAACAGTGCTTACATTTTTTGCTGCATAGGATAGAAGCTCAAAAGCTATAATTTGTCCGAGTATTGCTGTAATAAACCCGAACGACACAGCACTTGTCGTAAAAAGACGTAATTTTTCATACTGTGCTAAACAGAAAACTAAAGCGATAGCCGTCGCAATAAGGAAGATAAATACCCTCGTAAACGGATAGTTCGTTATTTTTTGCAAACTAAATAAATTCGTTGCAAAAGATATTCCTGCTACAAATCCAAAAAATAAACCTAGAACTGTTACGTGGCCTAACGTTCCACCAATCAGCAAGAGAGTCCCTATCCATAGTAGTACAATGGCTACGATATGCTTGACTGCCACCCGCTCTTTGTTAAACAAAACGCCAAACAAAAACAGAATCCAAGGGTATTGGAATAATCCTAATGATGCGATACTTGGATCTGTTATTTGAATAGCGGAATAATAAAACAGTCCCGTTGACACCATAGTAATACCCGCTATCCAATTATACGGGTTTTTGATTAACGGCATATATGATTGTGTATTGCTTTTTTGATTGTTAACGAACAGGAACCTGCCAATAAAATAGATCATCGCAAACACGAATTGATAGGCAAGTAAATCTAACGTTGTTAATCCCATATTGTTTGCTACTTTAACGACATTGGAATTCACTCCAAACACAATACCTGCGATAAGAGCTGCCCACGCCCCGAGAGCAGGATTTACTGTGTGCATACTCGTATCACCTCCCGTAAGGCAGGCAGTGTACACTTAGTAATGCCGGTACCTAAATTTTCCGCCTCCTGTGTTTCAATTGGAATCCACTTATACGCACCAATTTCGTTATTTGGTACCGGTTCTCCTCTTACTTTTACTACATACACCGTTAAAAACATAGATTCCTTTCCAAACATGGAGGTCGTTTCAAAATTCCCCAAAAGTGTACTCGATACGAGTTCCAACTGAAGTTCTTCTTTTAGTTCCCTAGCTAATGCTTCTAAATCTGTTTCTCCCTCTTTTGGCTTGCCTCCGGGTAGGATGTAATGGTCAGGAAATTTCTTCTTACTAACTACTAATAGCTGATGATCTTTTACGATTGCCGCCCCAATTTTTTGAATCATGGTTCCTGCCGCTCCTTAACTCGATCTATGATACAACAGGTTCTTTATATTTAAATCTGTTGACAATATCCTTAGTTTCTGTCATAAATCTTACATGTTCATGGCAAATTGGAAGTTTATCTTTCATATATTCCTCTACCATTTGGTCAGTTGGTTCAGTAAATGCATCCCCAAACACAGACACTCCTTCTAGTGATTTGGAAGACAAGCCAATTGTCAATAATGCATATTTCACATCATCTTGGCTACCGAAATGATAAATAGGACACTCATATATAATGCCATACTCTGCTTCAAATTCTCTCAAAATCTCAATTGCTACACTTTTCTGTTCTGCTAAATCCTTTTGATAGCCCACACATCCATCTACAAGGCGTTTAATCCCGTTTTGTACACAATACACAGTAGCAGCTGCGTGAATAGCTAATTTATCCCCTAATAATACTAGGTTAACTCCCCAGCGTTTAAAATCTTCCTCCAGTCTTGCAATGGCAATACTTCTAAATAATCCGTATGTAGGTAATACTGTACGACCAACAATCTGTTCTGGGAAGAGGCTTTTTAATTCCTGTACCCGAAATTCGGACAACTCACTCTTAATGCCAATGCCACTGTTACATGTTAATAAATGAACTTCTCTTCCTTGTAACGCTTCTAGACATGCTACTAATGATGAATCGCGACCTCCAGTAAATAGCACAGCTACTTTTTCTTTATTCATTAAAATCGCTCCCTTACACTTTTTCATAGAAGAATTGACACTATCTCTTCTATCCCAAATTATACCTATCATTCCTTTATTTTTCAACGCCAACATGGTGTCGGAATCCCGCCATTTTTGGCGGAGTACCGACGTCAAGTGTCGGAATCACCGACACAACATGACGGGCTAAAAGAAAAACGCCTTCATCAATCAATCTAATGAGGACATCGGTAGCAGCATGTGAAACTTTGAAATAAGACCAAGCGTGTTGACTAACCAATTTTTCCGCCTCAGTCGGCAAAGCGTAAACGTCAAATAGATCCCACCTTTTGGAAGATCGGAGCTTGAGGTATTATTTAGTTAGCTGATTAAAAGCAATACATGTAACAGGGAGTGTGGTTGACCAAGGAAGCATTTGATCCAATAGTAGAGAAGTATAGGAGAAAAGGAGCATTAATTAAGTACGAAAAAGAATAAAAATCCACAGCTTCGAAAAGCTGTGGATTCATTCGATTTCGCAAAGCTTTAGGTGGGGTGGCACTCCCACATCTCCAACAAGGGCGATCGCTGCCTGTTCCATCCACTGAAAGCTTTACGTTATTTCTGTCTACTACACCGAAAGCATAAACATCTACGTGATGACCAGCTCCAGATCATGTAACATATCTTGCTGAACCTGCTTCATCTTTGGTGTCAGCGTCCCACATACACAAATGTTTACTTTTAACTGTGGATTTGCCTTCGGGTGAATAAATTGAATGTTAGCTTTATATACCCCACCACCTTCTTCAATAAGCCGAAACATAAATTCGCTATAAAAAGCAGGGATATATCCTAATTTTTCTCCTTGTTTCGTCAATACCACAACCGCTTTTGGATCTTGTTCATTTTTCGGCTCTCGTTGAAATTTCACATCGTCCCCAACCTGCAACTGATCAATCACTCGTTCCCCTTCATAGTATCTCCATCCGGCAATGTAAAAGTCGAAGTCAAACTCATTTCCGTATACATAAATGGGTGCTACAAACTCATATGGGTCAGTCGCAAGCCTTCCACCAGTAGCACGCAATAAATCCATATCTGTATAGTCATTTGATAAGCCGTGTGCCTTTAAAATTTCTTGGAAATCTGGACGGCGGCAATCAGGCAAACGTCGTTCGAAAGGACCAAATAATCGATCGGATACATAAATTTTATCAATATCTGGAAAAGCTAGATGCAGGCGATATCCGTTTTTTAATGCTTCGATGACTCCTCTTCTCTGTGCATGTTTCTCATAATAAAACATATATTTTCCTTCATGATGCACTAAATTGCCCACATGATATCGCTGACGAGTACGTTCGTTTTGCCAAATAAGCCAAAGTACAAAAGGGCGAATCATTTTCCTTCCACCTCCATATACCAGTTGATTAACCATTCTTTCCGATATCGTAATAATTGTGATACCCACTGTTTGTAAGTTTCATTCATACAATCGTCTGGAATCTCATCCAAAACAACAGCAATTTTTCTTTCATCTATGTGGCTAATTCGCTCCATCATCTCTTTTATTTCCTGAGGATATAGCCGATAAATGAAACTTAATAGCTCCTTATACTTCGGTTTCTTTTTATTCGGCAATCCAATTAAAGAATGGCTACGATTTGTAAAGGCATCAAACATTTTTTGATCTTGAAACATTTTTATAATGCGCTCTTCATTTAGTTGATAGCCTAACGATGCCCCGTTATCATACACCGGGGCAAGTTGATAACTTGATTCCTCTACAATAACTCCCCAGTTATCGCAATGGCGATCTTGGTTAGCAATAAATGCGTCAAATATAGGAATTTGAACAAATGCTCTGTCAAGCTCAAATGGAGATAGTACTTTTATTATATTCGAAAAATCGTAATAATTTAAGTTATACCGATCAAAATCGTCAGCAATCGTAAAAAATAGATCACCGCCCTCGTAAAACTCTGCATTAGCAGCAACGAAATTTTCCAGCAAACAACCTGTTAAACCATTATAACTTGCTAAATGCGCCTTCATTGTGTTAATCCCTATGAATTCTCCTATTTTTGAGGCAACAACTTCTGCCCAAGCTTCTCCCGTATTTTCTTTAGGAATTTTGAACAAATATCGTTTCTGGTTATGTGGACTAACTAACCAAAACTTTTGTCTTGTTCCAGATGCTTGCCTTTTATCATCTTTTTCCCAATGACTAACGTCTAGTATATTCACAAACACCATTCCTTATTTGTTAGTTCAGCGGCTAAAGAAATGATAGAATAGCAATATTCTTACCATTTCCCCTGAACTTCTTCTGTCAAATCAAATATATTGGCAATTTCGGCAACGTTTAGAATTTCCTACTTTTTTCCTTCATACCCCTTCTTTCACTCCTTCATCCAATTAAAATAGGGGAATAAGAGAGACGCAAATAGAGAAGAATGAATTTTGCTTTTACTTGTTGGTGAGGGAATGGATTTTGACGAGCGCACATGCGAAAACAGGGAGTCACATCATGGATATATATGTAAATTTCGGATATTTTCAGGGGGAGGTACCTCGACTAGGAAGATTCCACCATTCCCCTAACATCTTCTTCATCTCTGTCTAGGATATGAGCAATTTGTGCAATGCTCATCCCTTTTTCGATCATTTTCCTAATCATTTCCCGCTCTTTTTGCTTTATGCCTTCTTTCAGTCCCTCTGCCCGTCCTTGTTCCAATCCTCTTTTCAAACCTTCTTTCAAACCTTCTTCTCGTCCTTCTTCCCGACTTCCGCGAATGTTCGATAATTGATCAAGCAGCCATTTCAACCGCATTTCGTACGCATAGCGGTTTTCTGGGTCGACGCTTAAACTTTGCCACTCTTCCAATGCTTCTAAAATTTCTTGTTCCGTCATCGCGATTCCCTCCAATTCGCGAACTATCTCTTCATCAATCTTTTTCGTCCGACTGTCCACCGCCGACAACATCGTTAGCCATGGCCATTCGGGTGATTGTTTTACATCCCGGCGGTATTTCTTCCATTTTACCATAAATTGTGACAAATCAAGCACATGAAATTCAAGATGATGGCTCCAAAGAAACTGTTCTTCATCTTCACGAATGTGAAAAACGGTGTGGAAGCGGTCGGTTTCGTGTGGAAAGAGCGGATAGTTGAGGATGGCGATCTAATCGTTGGAGGAAGTGTTTCGTACCGTTCTCCTTTTGATAGCGAAGACGAAAATAGCCGCGCCCAGTAATACAATAGCCGTTCCGGCATGCCGTATTGCGGGATAATTTGAATCTCGACATGAATGCGCTCGCCAAGATTCGTGCGAACAATGACGTCTAGCCGTCCTGTTTTTCCGTCTTCTGTTTCTTTCGTTAGCTCAGTATTTTCAAACTGCACATCGACGATTCGCTCGTCCCCTGTCCGATGCAAAAGCGCGTTTAAAAACGCCATCGTAATCGACTTTCGGCTCGGTTGGCCAAACATCTGCTTGAACATAAAATCTATTTTCAAATCGAGGTATTGCATGAGGATCATCCTTTCGTGGAATATAGAGGGACAATTTGATTAAAACCGGTTCATCACCACAAAATGTACTTGACAAGCGATAGGTTCTCCTGAACAATGATGTGCAAAAATCATTGATTTACTGATTTTTCCTCACAAGCGTAAGTGGGGCATGTTATGAAAAAATCAAGCACAACTTTTGGTGAAGATCCTAAAACCGGAAAATAAGAAATGCAAATGGGGAAAATTCCATTTTCATGCACATTTCCTACAATAAAAAGCAAAGAGAGCCGGGGGAAATTGGCTTTTAATGACGGGAAAATGAATTTTGCGTTTATTTGTTTGGCAAGGGAACAGATTTTGAGGAGCACACATGCAAAACAGAGAGCCACGCTTGACTCTCTGTTAAATAATTCTCGGTGTGGGACAGGTACCACGACCTAACATCCAGCTGATCACTTGCCACGTTATATCATATCAGCTTGTATGGAGAAGAAAACGGAAACAAAACATCCATGAGCAAGTTTTGCTCACCACCCACGCATGAAAATAACCGCTCATGGATCCGTTATTTTCACAGAAAAAATCGGAAATTCTTTATTGCAACCTATGGAGAAGAAACTCGTGAAAAAAGGGAATATATTTTAAAAGGTATAATCGATATGACTTCTTGAAACATGATATAATATGTATAAAACCTCAACCAAGGTGGGGATGCAAATGAGAACTAACAAAAAAAGGAACCGTGGCGCATATCATATAACAACAGGAACAGCAAAACGCCCAATTTTAAAGAGAATAGTGCGTCAAAACCGTCATCATTACCGAATTGGAGCATCTGTTCTAACAGAAGAGCAAATGAAGGAGGTCATTCAAGTGCGACCTGAAAAGAAGAAGCTAACCAAGGAAGAAAAGAAAGCGTTACACAAACGTCTGGCTGGTAGTGCAAAGTTATTTAGCAAAGAAGGCGTGTTGGAATCATTAAGAATTGCAAATAGAGAAGAGTGGGAGGATTAAGCATTGTCAACCAAAGTACTAATCGATACAAATATATACGCAGCACATGAAATGGGTTACCCTGATGCAGTGGAGTTCATTGAACAGCTGATTGAAGATGAGGCAGAGATTATTATGACTACCTTGATTGAGATGGAAATCATGTCTCATTTCGAAATCGAAACAGATCCTGATATAAGAGAAAATAGAAAAGGATATATTCAAATGGCTGATCAAATCTATGACGTCACTAGAGAAGATACGGAGCTAGCAGCTGACATAAGAAGAAAAGCAAGAGCCGATCGTACACGCAAAAAGAGTATTAAAGCACCAGACGCTCTTGTTGCAGCTGCGGCTCTTATACATAATGCCATATTAATTAGTAATAACGATAAAGACTTTCATTGGATTCGAGATAACTATACTTATAAAGATCGAAAGTTAGATTATGTGAATCCTATAATAGATAAGAAAGCTTACGGCGAATTTGTCAAAACCTATACCGAAAGCAGATGGTTTTAGAAGGAACATCAGCATTTTTATTCGAACGCATTGCGTGAAAACCCAATTAACGACATTCTTGACCGCATCACCAAAATATTTTCAAAATACGTCTTCTGCAACAAGATATTTCCCAATCCGATTACTGCAATATGAAAGCGCAAAATACACTTCTTCCTTCGACAGCGAGAACAAAAACATCCGTACCTAATCGTATAGCAGGCGTTCCTAAGGAAACGATTTAAATTTCAAAATGTTGTGAAGCATTTCGCACAATAAAAAGCAAAGAGAGCCGAAGATCGCAGCATACATGCAAAAACAGAGAGCCACGCTATGACTCTCTGTTTCTACAAATCTCGACAATCCTCGGGGAGTGACAGTGGCACCGCATCAGCCTCTTTCCTCCCTTACTGATTTAACTCTGAATAATCGGCGCGTAAATAAATTTTATAATCACTAATCTTTAAGTTGTATTCTTTCAAAAGTTTAATAACTAAGTTTCGGAATCCGTTACTGTTCATCAGCGTTTCAATATACATTTTCCCTTTAATACTCACTGGTTCCCTCATGCCATCCGAACTAACAGAAAAATATTTTCTTTTCTTACCATTCATTTTGTCTAAATGTTCAAAACTCAAAAACTTTTCCTCATCCTTTTCCATCAATATCTCACAAGTTTTAATTAGCATCTCTTTCCATGTGCTCACTTCGATACGTGGATTATCATTCATTTTAAACGCGCATGGTCGGCGATGAGTATAATCTTCATATAAAGTATGTTCCACATTGGAATCCACTAGATAATCGGAATAATTCGGCAACACCCGTCTTTCCATTTCACTTTCTTTCACCGTAACATCCAAGTCTAATTCTTCGATAATTTGCGCAATCCTCTCTTCAATTGGAACAATTTGATCGATTAGACGGTTAAGTTCATTCCATTTTGTCAAGTTTCTTTGCTGGAATGCTGTATGGCTTTTCTTCAATATTTCCGTTAACGTATCAGCGATTGTTTCCTTTAGCAATTCTAAGCTATCCATTAAATCAATTGCTTTATTTGGGACTTCTTCTTTAATGAGCGAAATAAGTTCTTTTACGTTCATTTCTATGCCTCCGTTTGCTAAAAATCGGTACTATCTTTATAGAGTTTTCAACCGATTTCTCTCAATTCTAATCGTATTGTCTTTGCCATCAAGCATATCAGCACGTTTGCTTCCATAAATGCGAAAACGTGGAGAGCCTTTCACTGCTTTCACCGATAAACGTGGTGTTCCACGGGATTGCTTTTTATTTACATCCACGCATGCAACAAATTCATCCCAGTACACAATAGCAATAATTTGATTGTAGTCGATTACTTGCTTCTGACCGCAAATAAAAGCAAAAATTAGCGTTTTATCTGAATTACCTTGATGAACATTTATAATTTCTTGCATTTCGTTGTCACTAAATGTGAAAGACCATGTGAAATCTTCGGAGCCAGATGGGGTAGTATGATACTTCGTGTAAATAATATAACTCGCTTTATTTGTCGTAACCGTATATATTTGCCGACTGTCGTTTTCTTTTTCAAACAACGCTGGTGCTAATCCACCATTTACTAGTGCAGAAAGCAACGCACCATAATAATAATCCGCTTTGCAAATCGTCGTCACTCCAATCCCCTCCCCTAAAATTGAGCACATTCCCCGATTCAATTGTACTGAAAGAAAATGGAGAATACTGTCGAATATTGTAGAAACCAACAGGAAAGTTTGATCATTTTTTGCTAAATAAGAGTCGGTTTTTCCTTCTTACTGACACACACGCATACATGATTAAAGAGAGCCGGATGGCTCCCTTGGTTATATAAGGTCATGTTCATGTTTAAAAAAGGGGGAACAAGCGTGCAAAATCCACGAGTTTCTTTGGATTTTGACAAGCAAGATATCACTTCAGCTTCTCAATCTCTTCCCAAGACAACTCCGTCAGTTCATGAATCGTCTGTACGTCGTACCCTTTTTCCAGCATCTTTTTCGCGATCTGGCGTTTTTCTTGCTGCAGGCCTTGTTGCAATCCTTGTTGTAATCCTTTTTCCAATCCTTCTTTCAACCCTTCTTCCCGACTTCCGCGAATGTTCGATAATTGATCAAGCAGCCATTTGAGCCGCATTTCGTATGCATAGCGGTTTTCTGGGTCGACGCTCAAACTTTGCCACTCTTCTAACGCTTCTAAAATTTCTTGTTCTGTCATCGCGACTCCCTCCAATTCGCGAACCATTTCTTCATCCACCTTTTTTGTCCGACAATCTACAGCCGATAGCATCGTTAGCCATGGCCATTCGGGCAATTGTTTTACATCCCGACGGTATTTCTTCCATTTTACCATAAATTGTGACAAATCAAGCACATGAAATTCAAGGTGATGGCTCCAAAGAAACTGTTCTTCGTCTTCACGAATGTGAAAAACGGTGTGGAAGCGGTCTGTTTCGTGTGGAAAGAGCGGATAGTTGAGGATGGCGATCATAATCGTTGGAGGGAGTGTTTCGTACCGTTCTCCTTTTGATAGCGAAGACGAAAATAGCCGCGCCCAGTAATACAATAGTCGTTCCGGCATGCCGTATTGCGGGATGATTTGAATCTCGACATGAATGCGCTCCCCAAGATTCGTACGGACAATGACATCTAATCGCCCTGTTTTCCCGTCTTCTGTTTCTTTCGTCAGTTCGGTGTTTTCAAACTGCACATCGACGATTCGGTCATCTTCTTTCCGATGCAACAACGCGTTTAAAAACGCCATCGTAATCGACTTGCGACTCGGTTGACCAAACATCTGCTTGAACATAAAATCCATTTTCAAATCGAGGTATTGCATGAGGATCATCCTTTCGTGGAATGTAGGAGAGTACAACTTGATTAAAATAGAGGAATAAGGGAAATGCAAATGGGGAAAATGGATTTTCTAGCGTTCTTTTTTTGCGATAAAAAGCAAAAAAGTCAGGGAAATTGGCTTTTTAATGGGGAAAATGAATTTTGCGTTTATTTGTTTGGCAAGGGAACAGATTTTGAGGAGCACACATGCAAAACAGAGAGCCACGCTTGACTCTCTGTTTCTACAAATCTCGACAATCCTCGGGGCGTGACAGGCACCACGACAATGTTCCTGCTTTGGAAAAGGAAAAAACAGAGAGGAGGGCTCTCTGTTTTTGTGAAACTTGGGTAATATTCGGGGCGTAAACAGGCACACATCATCTTTTCTTTTCGACCTTATATTCTTTCTCTAACAAAATTTCCTTTAATGAGTCAAGCGTGACCATGCCATTCACGGAAACTGACCCGTCTATATTTAACCGAACCTCAATTTTATTTGGAATCTCCAATAATTGTTCCTTTAAGTATTCATACCTTGGTGTTAAGAAATGATATCTTTGATTTGAAGAACCTACCCATGGTCGACTTACATCCAATTTTTCTTTCATAAATGGACCGTCGATAAGTAAATCAGTCATTTGCAAAAGTTCCATATAATGCGGATTGTTTAACGATATAATATCTTCGTATAGATACCCGGTAAAAGTCATCACGGATAAACCGATTTCCCTCACCATCGCAGCTAACCTTGCTAAAGGCAGAGCTTGATCAAACGGTTCTCCCCCGAGAAACGTAACGCCTTCAATGCCATTTTCCCTCTTGCTTTTTTCGATTTCAACAAACAACGCTTGAATCTCTTTTTCCTCCCCATTGTTGTGGTTCCATGTCCAAGGGACCGCACACCCATCACAACGGATTGAACATCCTTGCACCCAGAGGCAAGCCCTTTTCCCTGGGCCTTCTACCATTGTCAATGGTAAAAAGCGATGAATCATGAGCTTCATTAAAAGTCGACTACCCTTCCTTCATGTTTATTTTGTTTCGGTGGCACCTCAGCTTCAGGGAATTTAATAAACGGCTTTATTTTTTCGATTACATGCGGTTTTAGTTGTAAACAATTCGAAAAATGCTCCAAAGATTGAAAACCGCCTTCCTTTTCGCGAACAGCAACTACTTTTTTAGCTAATAGCCCCCCAATAGCAGGAATAGAGGCAATTTCTTCTTCTGTTGCTGTATTGATGTCAACTAATCGATCCGTGACAGGTTCTTCCATGTCCCGGTTTACGTGCTCTGCATTTTTTGCAGTTTCGTTCATCAATGTATCAACTTTATACTCTTCTTTAATCAATGTTTTCAATTGCTCAAGTTCGCTTGCTTTTGATAGAGACCTTGCTTCAAGACGAAGCAAATACTCGGCTCTCATGTTGAAAACATGGATGATTGATACAACCCAAGAAAAGAAAAGGGCTATAAATGACAAATCATTCAACCAATGGTTTTCATCAACTATTTCGTCCACAATCCAAAACAAAATAAACGGAATCGAATAGAGCACCCCGGCAATAAACCATTTTCTTTGTTTTACTCTATAGGAGGCGTAAAAGAAAGAAATATAGTTAAAAAATCCAAACGGGAAAAAAGTCCAAAGCATCCAAAAGGAATTCATCATTTCCCACTTTCTTCCCTTGTTCGTAATCTGTTTTCTCACACTCTCACTCCCCCTTAATGATTTGTTGTTGTGTCCGATTGATTAAAACATTTGTTTCAAAATACTCATGCGTAAATTCGGAATCGACCGTTTCAGCTTCAAGTAACTCTTCTAATACGTGAATATAGTCAAGACATTGCTTGCCTTTAATCCCTACTGTCTCAGCGAAAATCTTTCCATCTTCTGTGATTTTGATAATAACTTTTTTCTCGCCCATATCGATCACCTTATGAATTTACTCTTAAAGTCAGCACAATCGTTCGATCTTGCTGTATTTCTTCTGCTTCTAAAATAAACCCTTTTTCTCTCGCTCTCTCGATAACTTTTTTATATGTTTCTTGTTGAAGGACATATTTGTATTCACTCGTAAGATTTTCAATAAAAACGGTTGCGTCCTCCACTTTTACCTCTTCAGGAAAAATGGCTTCAAAAACTCCATCCTCATTTTTTTCAAAAAAGATTTTCGTTGTTGCTATTTCCGTTTCATAGTTATCGTTTGTCAACACGTTTACATGGCACCCGTATTGCTCTAATGCCTTTTGCAACAACGTTTCATCCTTCATGACCGTTATAAGCTTGAAACTTCGATCTATTCCCATATTCTTTCCAAGCATAGAACTGATAGATTGCGTAACTGCAATTCCGATTGGAATTAACACAAGCTCAATACTCATCTCACTCACCTTTAAAATTTATTTTAGAAATCTATTGTTCTCCCTCCACGCAATCGGCGTATATCATCATGGTTATTTGAATCGTTTGCTACATACTCCTCTAAATCTTCTCGAGGGGTAGCTGTTACAGCTCGAACGTTCGCCCATTCACGAATCTTCTGAATTTGTTCTGCCTGCGTAACAGAGAGAGGAACAATTTTTTTACATGCTTTTTCAAAATCCTCGAATGTCACACTTCGATCTTCGGAAAACGCTTCAAACAATCCATCGATGACGATTTGTTCAATTTCTGCCCCAATAAACCCTTCTGTTAAATTAGCGAGTTTATTTAAAATTTCCTCAGAAACAGTAAAAGTACCTATCGCTTTGGGGTCTTTTAATCTTTTATTTAAATGAACCCGGAAAATCTCAATCCGCTCTCGATAGGTTGGAAGATCAACGAAAAACACTTCGTCAAACCGTCCCTTCCGCAAAAACTCCGGCGGTAAACCAGCAATGTTATTCGCGGTCGCAACAACAAACACTGGCTTCGTTTTTTCCTGCATCCATGTTAAAAAATGTCCAAAAACCCGTGACGTTGTGCCGCTATCACCAGCAGATTGTACCCCGCTAAACCCTTTTTCAATCTCATCAATCCAAAGAATAGAAGGTGCTATCGCTTCAGCTGTTTTGATGGCTTTCCTCATATTTTCCTCGCTACTGCCAACAACTCCACTGAAAATTTTCCCTATATCTAACCGAAGCAATGGAAGTTGCCACATCGCACTAATTGCTTTACTGATTAAGCTTTTTCCGCATCCAGGAACACCGGTAATTAATACTCCTTTTGGAGAAGGAAGACCGTACCGTTGAGCTGATTCGAGCCACGATTTATTTCGCTTCTTCAGCCATCTTTTTAAATTTTCTAACCCACCCACATCATCCATATTGAAGTCGCTATGTATAAACTCTAAAATTCCTGTTTTTTTGATAATTTGTTCTTTTTCTTTTAAAATCACTTCCACATCATTGATATCAAGCCGACCGTCCTCTACCATTGCCCTCGCAAAGGCATTTTCTGCTTCCGAAAGAGTCAGACCTAACGCTGCCTTAGCCAATTTTTCTTTTTCATTATCTTTTAAGTTGATCGTAATCCGCCCGTTTTGCTTATTCACATCAATCATTTCTTCTAAAATGCGCATAATCTCTTCGAAAGTAGGAAGCTCGAAATCGATAATAGTAACATCTTTTTGAAGTTCTAGTGGAAGCAGAAGAATCGGAGAAACAAAAACAACATTTTTCGGATAGGCACTTTGTTTAATATTTATAGCCATATCTCTTAATTTCCTGATAATTTGAAAATCTGGACACCTATTTTGTTCGCCAAAATAAATATGAAAATCGTGAAGCACAAAAATGGCTGGCTCTTCATAATTTTCTATAAACTCCAACGCTTTCATTGGATTTTTTGTGTCATGAAATAATTTCTCATTGGTCGCGAGCCCTGTCGTCAACTTCCATGTAATCACTTCCCTAGACGTTTTGATTAACGAAATATCAGAAGCAATGGAACGAATAAATGAGAGGACTCTTTCTTCCTCCCATGTAGAAATATACAGAAATGGGAAACGAGCCCGGAACAAATTGGCGATCATTTTTTTCATATTTATATTCTGATAGCTTGCCAACGGAATCCCCCCTTCAATTATATAAAAATAGGTTTATTGGTATGCCCTTAACACCTAACAACCCATTACCCTGCATTTTCCTTTATAACCAAAGTGCAAATCGTTGTCCATCAGGTGTAACAGTTGAACGTAACTCAGAAAGAAGTAAAATCGTTTTTATGTCCCATATTCTTCGTTCATGTTTCCATATTACCAATTTTATCATTTAACGACAACAAAATAATGGCTTGTCATGACAAACGTAATCACGCCAGTTTTGTTTGCGTAATTCAACGGTCAGAAATCGGAATTTTTTCAAGCTTTTCTGCAAAAATGGTGACATTCCTGCTGCCGATGGAGTGGTAGTATGAAAGTACAAACAGCAATCGATACTTTAGAAAAAGTGCTGGCGATTTTAAAGCAGTATGAATCGGTCACCGTTGACGAGATGTTGACAGATTTATCCGTAAGACTCTCGAGCGCCCGTACGAACAAACCAGCGCAGCAACCGAAGGTAGACGACATACCAGATTACACAGCTGTTATCCAAAAAATAAAAACGATGAACAAAGAAGAAGCCATTTCATTTTTATCCCGCTTCAAAAAAGACGATATTATCGCCATCGGGCGGCAAATGAATATTAAATTGAAAGGGAAAGACCAGAAGAAAATTTTGATCGAGACGATTATTAACCATTATGGTTTTATCCATTTACATACGCAGAGGGGGAAAAAAGAAACAGCGCATGAAACGCTTCTCAAAACAAAATGAAGGCTGTGTATAAACACGAACGAGGATGTTTTATCAGCATTTTTTCGAATAGCCGCGAGGAAACCTCTCGCAATAAAAAAGCATATCCAAATGGCTGATCAAATTGATGACGTCACTAGGGAAGATACGGAGCTAGCAGCTGACATGAGAAGAAAAGCGAGAGCGGATCATACACGCTAAAGCACTAGGCGCTCTTGTTGCAGCTGCGGCTCTTATACAGCGACACAACCCGATTAACGACATTCGTGACTCCATCACCAAAATGTGTTCAAAATATGCTTCTTCCTTCAACAGCGAGAACAAAAACAGCCAAACCTAATCGTATAGCAGGCGTTCCTAAGGGAACAATTTGAATTTCAAAATGTGAAGGCACATTTCCTACAATAAAAAGCAAAGAGAGTCAAAGATCGCGGAGAAGTACACGCGCTATGACTCTCTATTTCTGCAAATCTCGCCAATCCTCGAGGAGTGACAGTGCACCGTATCCAGCTAGGCATCCATCCTAGCACCTAGATACACGCCTGAAGTATGCCCAAATGCCTCTGAGCCCTTTGGTATCAAGGGATTAGAGGCATTTTGTTTGCCTAGCCACTGTCGAACTCGGGTTACGGTTGCGAATACAAAAAGAAGCGACACGATGTCGCCTCTTTTTTGACTTGCCATAACACACCACAAAAATACGCCGTCTTTAGGCTGAGTAGTTACATTTCATAACATCTTTTCTCTCAGTTTTATAAATCTATCATTTGTAAACTCTAACTCAGATTGATAATTGCGAGGATGAACACCTATTTTCGGTATCGTTTTTATTATCTCCTTATACCCGTCTAATATATATATCCGACCAGTTTGGATATCGCGTAGTATTTTCTCCAACTCTTTTCTTTTATATGTAATATACTGTATGTCTTCGTGCTGCATTGTGGCTAGATTTTGAAACAATATTTCATTTGCACAACTTTTCCCTAACACTTCTTTAAGTCTACAAAGCTTATGATGTCTAATTTCGATTTTTTCATCCACTTTTTTCAATATCGGTTCTGATAGATAGAAGACTGAGTCTTTTAGTTCTTTTTCTTCCTTTCTTGACAGCGCTTTTTTAATAAAATTTGATGCATAACGGCTTTGAGAACCAAAAAGTATGGCACCTATGCCTGCTGACAAAATTCCATACTGTGGACCAAATAATGCAACACCAAGGGTTGTTCCTATCATTTTTCCTAAACCTGCAAATGCAATCTTTGCGGTAGAATCAACTAAAATATTTATAACAGCTTGCTCAATTGTAAGATCATTTCTCCATACTCTCTTTACATTTGAAGCAGTATAAATAATAAACGTAATATAAGGAATCTCAAAATCAGTTAAATCGGCTGCGTGAGAAAGCGTCTGCTTTGTTGCATTGATAACCTCTTCATGTGAAACGGAAGTAACATATACCTGAGGATTCCCTCCAAAATATTTACCTAGTTCCTCATTAACATAAACAGGAATATTAGGATATCTCTCTAAATGCTCTCGTACTCCTTGTGGATTAATTAAATTTTTTACTTGAAATGGTTCCCCATCCACAAGAAGATCATAACCAGCTTGATTAGAAGTAGCAGGAAATTCGACATCATGCCCCCGTGCTTGAAGTTCGCTTCCTATCATTCGCTCTGCTACATACCCTTGTAGTTGTGCCATATCTCCAGTTAGTGAAGTAGTATCAACTGTTTTGGCGAATTCACTTAAGGAAAAAAGATGGGATAAGTCTTCTTCCCTAGCAAAATCAATCCCTTCTACTGCCATGTGATCCAGCATGATGAAATCATAGAAAAACTCACCGACACTAATGGTAGAAATAGCTACTGTCTCTTGAATTTGTTTTTTTCCTCCAAATAATAGATTACGTACACGCTGTTCTTTGGATGCCACTGTTGGAACAACCGAACACGATAATGCCTCTTCATAGTTTTTTTGTCTCCATAAATTCCAAAATTGCTCGTTTTTTATACCCTTCATAATCGTTCATCTCTTCTTTCTGCTAGTTTAATACGATATGTTCTAATCCATATGTTTCGATTTCCTTGTTTTTTATTTTTTTTTGAATTTCACGTTCCTTTATTTGTAAATCAGATAATTCTTTATTTTTTTCAGACAACTGAATTTGCAAAGTGGAAATTTGCTGGAGTAATTCTTGTATCTCCAATTGCAAGGAATTGACTTGACCACATTGGTCGTTTGCATACTCCAACTTTCCCTGCAAAATAATCTCCACCATTTGCTCAAAGGTTTGATCAATTCTTCTTTTTAAACTAGCAATCTCTAATCGATAGTTACTCGTTTTTAATGCTGTTTTTATGAATCTCCCAAAACCGGTTGATGAACGTTTTTCAATTTTAATTTGTTCTTCTAAGTCGACGATTTGATTCTGCATTGAATGAAGTTGGTTCGTTAGTCCTTCTATATAAGGGCGGCCCTCATCATTTTTTAGCTTTTCTTTTAATTTTTCTTTTATTGCAGAAACTTTGCTCTCTTTTTCTTTTTTATCTGCTTCTGCTGCTTGCAATTTTGTATTCAATGCAGAAATCTCTCTATTTAGTTTCCTTTGTTTTTCTTGATTAAGCTTTAATTTACGGTATAACTGTTTATATTTATTAAATTTTGGAATCCATTCATTCGAGATAACAGATAAGTCATAATAGGATATTTCAGGATTTGTTAAATATGGCAAGGAGATCTGCATTAAAACGATTGGAACTAACCGTTTTTGTAATGATTTATTTTGATGATTAACTAGCAATACTCCCCCGCCTAAGATCAAAGGCAGAATAAATAACGGGTTTGCTAGAAACGCGATTGTTGAAGTAAGTGTGGTATATACACCGAAAGGCAACGAGATTCCAAATAAACCTATAAATGCTGCCAACATCGATGTCGCAGTTGTATAAAAAGCAAAACCACTTACCTCAACAATTGTTGCAAAAAGAATGCTTGCACCACTTTGAACCACTATATTCTTGACTACTTTATTCGATATTTCCTGAACACCTAATTTTTCCTTAATTTTTTCTTGTTGATCTGAAGGAAGTGAGTTCACAAACTCCAATACTTTTTCAGCCAATTGATCCTGTTCGTACTCAGATAAATCTGTTAACTTCAGGTCCAATTCCTTAAACACTTGGTTCATTTGCCAATGTATCATTGCTTCTAACTTGTCTATATTTTTTTCTTTATAGTATTGTTGGAATTCTTTATTCTTTTTCTGAAACTCATTGAAAGCCCAATCCACAATCTCTTGACACTTATCCTCTATTTCTTTTTTTAAATCGTATCTCCCACCTTTTAACTGTGCAATTTTTGTTAATTCTAGAAATAATGACAAACGAATTTCTTCATTTGTTTTAGATAGCAACTTTTTCGCTTCTTCTTCGAGATGTTTTGAAAAATGATTTGATTCGTCAGATGATAATAAGTCCTTAGTCTTTGTGGAAATAAGATTGAAAATATTTGTTTTACAAAGTAAAGCATAAACTAATCGCAAATCATGTCCTGAAAGTTTTGCTAATGCCTGACTTAATATTTGTCCACTCATATTTACCTCCGAAATGATTATGGATTATCCGACCTCTGTATAGAAAAAGCCTACAAAACAGTTCGGACTTTTTCATTCCTTCCTTATTCATACTAATACTATCAACAAACATGGTAACAAAAAGATAACATCAAGTGCAAAAATCGGAAAACTTAGATCGAGCCAAGACTTTGCGGGAGATTTTTTTGTTATATATGGTTTTTAAAAACCTATTTTAGACACTTTTATTTCTTCTCATCCTTCAAGTATGTGCTTCCCCCTGTTTTTCAAAAACCTTTTAGCGCTTGTAATACCTTATAAATCGGTGTTCCAGCCGGTTGTTGTAGATACGGGATATTCCCATGAACCAATACTGTGTTGCCAACTCTATGGTTTGATTAGTTGACAAGCATCTAAACGAATGTTTACAACTCTCTCAATCGATTTCTTTCGATTCTAATTGTATTATCTTTCAAGTATATCCGCTCGTTTGCTTCCGTAAATACGTGGCGTAGTCACTTAATTGCTTCTGACCGCAAATCAACGCAAAAATTAACATCTCATCTTGTGGATTTTAGATTTATCAATCTGCCATAATCTGCTTTGCAAACGGTCGTCACTTCAATTTCCTTCCTGTAAACTGGATATACTATCCAATTTTATTGTACTGAAAAGAAAGAGAAAATGGTGTCGAATATTGTATATAAATACAATTTGGAACTTTAACGTTTTCGTCTTTTATGGAGTAATCGGGATGTTTCGACTGTCGGATGACCGAACAACACCGCTTCCAGACAAATGCATTTGTCTGTGAAGCGGTTGGTTGTTCGGTCATCTGTCACGCGAAGGCGTGACGAAGGCAAGTCACAGACTTGCCTCCGACAGTCGAAAAAATAGGGAGTCTACTTTTTCGTCAGCCATAAGTTAAACCTCCCAGTTGTATTTATTATAGAAGGAGATTCGGGGCGTGACAGTGGAGTGAGCCTTTGAAAGTAGACATGTATAAATCGGGAAAAAGATGTCCATACAGAAGACAGGAAGGAGCCGATGAACATGTCAAAAAAACAAAGAACTTATAAAAGCTATTCTCCAGAATTGAAGATGGAAGCCGTTCAAAGAGCCTTGGCGGGAGAGAGTGTAAAAGTCATTGCACATCATCTTGAGATTACAGATCCTGACTATATTTATAAATGGATAGATCAGTATGAAATGTATGGGGAAGTAGGACTAAAACGAAAAGTTAGAAATCATCCTGAAATGGACAAGGATTTCATCATACGAGAACTAGAGATGGAGAATGAAATTTTAAAAAAGTATCTGCAAATTCTGAAAAGGGAGGGAAGACAGCGAAGTTCAAAGTAGTAGACGAACTGAAAACGAAATACCCGATTGCTAAAATATGTGAAAAACTAAATATTTCAAGAGCTGGTTACTATAAATACTTGAAAACAAAGGGGAAGAAGAGAAGAAAAGAGTCTAAGAAAGACCAACAATTAAAAGAATATATCTCTTTGATTTTCCATGAACACAAAGGGAGATATGGATATCGAAAAATTCACGCAGTATTAAACAATCAATATCAACTACCTGTAAGTGAAAAAGTTGTACGTCGACTAATGAGAGAATTAGGATTAAAATGTCAATCTCGTATGAAACGAAAACAACCCGCCAAAGTGAAAAAAGCAACTTCCGCTGGATATATTTATGAAAATCTATTAAAAAGAAACTTTTCCACGACACGTTTGAATGAAAAATGGGTCACAGATGTCACGGAAATTGCCGTGGAAGATAAAAAGCTATTTGTTTCTGCCGTTATGGATTTACACAACAATGAAATTATCGGGCATCAGATTTCATCAACACACGATGTTCAACTTGTGGAAGATTCCCTATTATATGCATTAGAAATCAGACACATCAAGGATTCCTTAATTCTTCATTCAGATCAAGGAATGCCATATCGATCAACAAGATGGAAAACGCTGATGGATACATTTTCGATCACACCAAGTATGTCGAGAAAAGCGAATGCGCTTGATAACGCATGCATAGAAAGCTTTTTCTCCTACCTTAAAACAGGGATGGAGCAGGACTTGCGACGTACGAAAAGTGTGGAAGAGGTAACACAGCTTATCCATGATTACATTCGCTATTACAACCACCAACGTATACAAGGTGTTCTTCATTATCAGACACCGACTCAATATGCAAAGGCTAGTTAACAACGAGCACAAGTGGGCTATATTTCCTCCTTCTCGTCTTACCGACCTCTCCTCAGAACTCCGTGGGGCTGTCAAGTGCTCTCCTTAACAGTTTCACGGGGTTCTGAGACACTAGGAAAAAGACGAGAAAAGGAAAGGAACCAGAGCTTTATCACTCTGATTCCTTCACGTTAACTGAATTTATACTGTCTACTTTTCGGATCGCAGTGCACAGGCACCACGAAAAATAAGTTCATCCACCAACTATTTGGAATGGTTGCTTAAAGTCAGATTCCATGGGAATCTATATGATGTCTCTTTCAAACGAATACATTTTTTGCACCAGAACCTTATTGTTGATAAGGGGATTTACGAAGTTTTATCATGAATAGTTCTGGATTATCAATCGGCTCAAATCCATATTTGCTATATAATGAATGTGCGTCTTTAGTAGCTAACATGAACCTACGAATGCCTTGTAGTTCGTGATGATTGGTAATAATTTCCATTAACCATTTTGATAATCCTAATTTACGATAGTCTGGTAATATAAACACATCGCAAAGATACGCATATGTCGCTAAATCTGTTATCACCCTTGCAAATCCAACTTGTTCACCAACTTCATTACTTATTTCACCTTTATAAACCCCAAAACATAAGGGTGTATTTTCAATTGACTTTATTACTATTTCTTTCGGTATCCCCTTTGACCAGTAAGCTTCTTGGCTCAAAAAATTATGTATTAAATCTACATCTAAGTATTTTTTATTAGTAGAAATCGAAAATCCTTTATTTATCCATATATCCATTGCAAGCCCCCCTAAACCTTTTTGGTACTGTCAAAAGTTTTAAAGACATACCCTTGATTTTTGTTGATTTTACGCAATCAATGATAAAAAAAGCTTGCCACCCCTGTTGTTTGCGGTATGATTGAGGTAACGACACCTACCAACCAAAAACAAAGGAGTGACAAGCTTGTTACCTCAATTATTAGCGTATTTGTTTGAAATAATCAAGACCCAATATCAAATTATTATTTATTTGATGGGTG
>NZ_JACHEP010000027.1 GCF_014201465.1 Anoxybacteroides tepidamans
GGAAAATCTTTCACCGCTCCTAATGAAAGTGTGAACGGGTTGACGAATAAAATATAAGCCATTGATAAGAACGTCGTTAACCCGGCAATCATTTCCGTCCGGTAATTTGTGCCGAGCTCATCAAATTGGAAGTATTTTCTCACTTCTTTGTCCTCCTCGTATATCTATTTTAAGAAAAGCAAAAGTAAAACATTGTTCTAACTCCTTGCTAAATATTAATTTGATTGTATTTTTTATAACACCAAAATCGCTAATACATGTTGCAGACCAATAGAAATAATACGAACCTGTTCTCTGCTTTTGTTCAATGACACTCCCTCCAATATTTGCAATACACATTACATATAATGTTATTTTTTATAACATGATAAAACAAAGCATTATGGATGTCATTGGTTAAATTATATAATTTTTTTTAGAATAGTTGACAAATTGCATAAAAATTATGCCGGCATTCAGTAGTATAAGGAATATGGATGTCATAAAATTTAACATTTATTATATGCGAAATGCTAACTGAAAGCGAAAAATAATATCCGGGATCTTTTAGACTTTTTCTAAGCATTTTTCTAAACACAACCTGTGGTGCTGGTTGAATGTCATAATCTTGTTACTTTCAAGCGTTTTCCGTATTTGCTGTGTAATCACGACCTGTGGAAAATACAGGATCAATTAGCGTCCATCGCCATCTAGCACCATGAGTTAAACACAGTAAATGACCATATTTCGGTTTTTTTGTTGTTCAGGAGCATCCATCATGCTATATACTTCCCTTTATGCCTCACAATTCATTTTGCATGACGAATAACAGGAAAGTGTAAAATATCTCTGAAATTTTCATACGCTCACCTTTATATTGTTTTAGTGAAATTGTACAAACATCTATAAAATTTATAACAATTTTACCAATGAACATAGAAAAGAATCGAGATAAAATTAACGTGATATGTTATATTTTATTACAGAAGAGATATAACGATCTATGTATATTCCTCTTTTCAGCTGAAAAAGCAGAGATAGTGATTGAGTGAGTTGTTTCGTTCGGTGGGGGTCACTAGATTGTTATACAGTGGCTCAGGAAGCATGAAAAGAAAATATGAATCAATTAAGCAGCTATTGTTACGCAAAATTGCGTTAATGGAGGGGATCGAATGGGAACTTTGTTAATTAAAAATGCAGAAATTATTACGATGAATCGTGCCAATGAAATTATAATCGGCGACATTTTCATAAAAAATGACACGATTCACTCAATCGGCACAGAATTAAATCCAAATCGCGCTGATAAAATCATTGATGCGAAAAATCGCACCGTCATACCAGGATTTATTCAAACTCACATTCATTTATGTCAAACTCTTTTTCGAGGAAAAGGGGATGATTTAGAGTTATTAGACTGGTTAAAAAAACGGATTTGGCCATTAGAAGCAGCACATGATGAAGAATCGATCTATTATTCAGCCATGCTCGGTATCGGCGAACTTATCCAAAGCGGCACGACAACCATCGTCGACATGGAAACAGTGCATCATACAGAATTTGCTTTTCAAGCTATCGCCAAAAGCGGAATAAGAGCATTATCGGGAAAAGTGATGATGGATAAAGGAAATGATGTTCCAATCGGATTACAAGAAAAGACGTCTGATTCTATACAAGAAAGTGTCGATTTACTAGAAAAATGGAATATGTTTGATAGTGGAAGAATCCGTTATGCCTTCTCTCCTCGCTTTGTTATTTCATGTACGGAAACGTTGTTGAAAGAGGTCAAGAATTTATCGGAAGCGTATAATGTAAAAGTTCATACCCACGCGGCCGAAAATCGTAAAGAAATTGAAATCGTGCAAAATGAAACGGGCATGAGAAATATTGAATACCTTGACTATCTTGGGCTGGCAAATGAACGGTTGATATTAGCCCACTGCATATGGCTAAATGAGCGGGAAAAGAAAATAATTAAGGAAAAGGGAGTTCATATTAGCCATTGCCCCGGCTCAAATTTAAAATTGGCATCAGGAATCGCTGATATTCCAGACTTGCTTAGCATGGGAGTTTCTTTAAGCTTAGGTGCGGACGGGGCTCCGTGCAACAACAATTTAAATATGTTTAACGAAATGAGACTAGCAGCCCTTATTCAAAAAACGACATATGGACCTACAGCTATGAATGCTAGAAGCGTCTTTGAAATGGCAACAATTGGTGGTGCCAAAGCAGTTGGCTTAGAGAATGAAATTGGAAGTATTGAAGTTGGCAAAAAAGCGGATTTGGTTATCTTAAATTTGAATAATTTCCACACGTATCCTTCTTATGATGTCGATCCCATTTCGCGAATCGTTTATTCTGCTTCAAGAGACGACGTCGAAACAACTATTATTAACGGGCAAATTGTCATGGAAAACAAAGTGTTAAAAACTATCGACAAAGACACTATTTTATATGAAGCAAATCGTTCCATTAAAAGGCTTTTAAAAAGAGCGGATTTTATTTAGAATCATTCCATTGTATATGCCTTATACAAAAAAGACGGCTCTTGCGTAAATGTTGCGAAGCAAGAGCCGTTCGTTCCTTACCGACCTGTAAAGTTCGGTTTTCTCTTTTCGAGAAATGCGCGCACACCTTCGCGGTGGTCTTCCGTTTGCCGCATTTTTTGTTGGGCTTCCGTTTCGAATTGAAGCACTTTTAATAGTTCCTCTTTTGTTAAGTTAGCATACAACGTTTTGGTGGCGATCATCGCTTGCAGCGGTTTTGCTTGCCACTCAGCAATTTTTTGCTCCGCTTCGTTCTCATCCTCAACAATGAAGTCGACGATCCCAAGTTCATACGCTTCGTGAGCGTTCATCGGTTTCCCTTCCCAAATGATGTGCTTTGCTTTCGTTTCGCCGACCCGTTTCGCTAAGAAGAAATGTCCCCCTCCGTCCGGAATCAGTCCAATGCCGATAAAGTTCATCGCCAAGCGCGCCTCTTTCGTCGCAATGACATAGTCACTGGCTAAAGCGAAACTCAACCCTAGCCCTGCCGCTGGTCCATGAACGACGGCAATGACCATTTTCGGCATGCTGTACAATGTCGCTATAACTTGCTGGATCGTATTCATGACTTCATGAAATTTTTCTGGGTCTTCTACGCTAAGCATCGTTTTAATATCGCCGCCAGCGGAAAACCCTCTCCCTCTCCCGCGAATGACAAGAAGCTGCGCATCGCTTTGTTCTACTTGGCGCAGCGCTTCGACCAATTCATTCAACATTTGCACGTCCATCGCATTTAACGAATCCGGACGGTTCAACTCCAATACCGCCAAATTTCCTGAAAATGAAAGCACTACTGTTTCCATTGCCATCCCCCTGTTTGACCGATTTCCTTTTAATTTATTCCGCACCATTTTCAAAATTCCTTTTTTCAATATAAAAAATCCGTACCACCCAAACAGGTGATACGGAAGTTTGTTACCGATTGCGATTAAAAATGATGAGTTTTAACTCTGTCATTTCTTCAATCGCATAGCGAATTCCTTCGCGGCCAAACCCGCTTTCTTTGACGCCGCCATATGGCATATGATCAACGCGGAACGTCGGAATGTCGTTAATAAGCACCCCGCCGACGTGCAGTTTCTCTGCCGCTTCCCATGCTGTATGGACGTTGTCCGTATATATGCCGGCTTGCAATCCGTAGCGCGAGTCATTGACAAGCTCAATCGCTTCATCGATGGAGGAAACTTTATTAATCAACACAATTGGTGCAAACACTTCTTGGCACGATACTTTCATCGTTGGTGCCGCATCTAAAATCACCGTCGGCAATAACATATTCCCTTGTCTCTCACCGCCAATTGCAACGGTAGCGCCACCTTGCTTCGCTTCTTCGATCCAATGCAACGAACGCTCGACATCTTTCTCGGAAATTAGAGCAGAAACGTCTGTGCTTGGATCGAGCGGGTCGCCTACTTTCAGCTGCTTCACCGCCGCAACAAACTTTTCGACGAACTCTTCATACCGTTTTTCATGTACGTAAATGCGCTGCAGCGAAATGCACACTTGCCCTTGGAACGAAAATGCGCCAACTATACACCGCGGAATGATGCGATCAACATCCACTTGTTCATCGACAATAACGGCAGAATTGGAACCGAGTTCGAGAGTCACACGTTTAAGCCCTGCTTTATTGCGAATGCCAATGCCTACTTCTGGACTGCCCGTAAACGTCACCATGCTAATGCGCGGATCGGTTACGATTTGATCACCGACCGTTTTTCCACTTCCGGTCACGACATTTAACGCCCCTTTCGGCAGTCCTGCCTGTTCAAACAATTCGGCAATAAAATACGCCGAAAGCGGCGTTTGGCTCGCCGGCTTCAGCACGACCGTATTTCCAGAAGCGATGGCTGGTCCCAGTTTATGTGCCACTAAATTCATCGGAAAGTTAAACGGCGTAATCGCTCCGATCACACCGATCGGCTCTCTTACGGTAAACGCCATGCGATTTTCCCCGCCCGGCGCGGCATCAAGCGGAATCGTTTCTCCGTGAATGCGCTTCGCTTCTTCAGCGGCAAATTTGTATGTTTGAATCGTGCGAGCCACTTCCGCTTTTGCTGTCGTGATTGGTTTAGCGGCTTCTAGTGCAATCGTCCTTGCAGCTTCTTCCGCACGTTCTTGAAGAAGAGCAACCACTTTTTCTAAAATTGCTGACCGCTCATGTGCTGGCATTTTCGCCATCGTCCGTCTTGTTTCGTAAGCAGCTGCAATCGCCCGTTTTACTTCCGCTTCAGTTGCCATCGGAATTTCCGCCAACGCCTCTCCAGAATACGGAGACCGTAATATCGTGTACGATTCCGCCTCTATCCATTCTCCATTAATATACAACTTCTTTTTGTCCGCCGTTGTTTTCATCACTTTCCCTTCCTTTCCCTTTTTCTTTGCATATTTTGCGCTAGTTCATGAATGGCTTCCTTGATCCCAACGTTGATGGCATTCGTTCAAAATCGCTGTTCTTTTATTATTTATTCAGCTTTTTGTCTTGGAATCCTTCATAACTATCTATTAATAATAGTACTATAATCAAAACATAATTTATGAAGTTGAAAGATTGATTATGAAGCGATAGATGATTGAGTTTTCCTAATATGTTTGAGATTTTTTCAAACAAGTGTCCGTTAGATCCTAAATATTCAAGTTAAATTCATATTGAAAAAAAGCATTTGCCTCCCATCGTATGATGAGAGGTTCAAACTCAAATTTCTATGCGCTTAATGATTCTTGCCGGATTTCCTCCAACGACAACATTGCTTGGCACATCTTTCGTAACGACGGCGCCGGAGGCAATGATAACATTATCGCCAATGTTCACCCCTGGATTGATTACCGCTCTCCCGCCAATCCATACATTATGACCAATGCGAACCGGTTTCCCGTATTCTAACCCTGTGTTTCTTTCCTGCGGATGCAACGGATGCGTCGCTGTGTAAATGTGCACACCAGGACCGACTAGGCAGTTATCGCCAATTCGCACTTCACACACATCTAAAATCACGCAATCAAAATTCATATAAAAATTTTCGCCAACGTGAATGTTATAGCCATAGTCGCAACGGAAGTTCGGTTCAACATACACGTTGTTCCCAGTTGAACCGAACAATTCTTTTAACAGTCTCATTCGTTTCTCATACTCTGTTTCGAGCGTTTGATTATATAAACGAGTGAGCTTTCTCGCCCGTTCACGCTCTTGGACTAATTGCGGATCGGCTGCATAATACAATTTCCCGTTTAACATTTTTTCTTTCTCTGTTTCCATTTCCCTCTCTCCTCGTTCAATCTTTTATAACTTTAGTATACCGCTTTTTTCTCTTTTTTTAAAAACTTAGTTGATTAGGATGATTTACTTATTCCATTTTTCCGAAATGTTCGATAACATATTTTAGTACTGTGTTTATATTAATTTACCAAGAGGAGCGATCACGAATGAACTTCTCATTTTTCATAAAAAAAGAACATTCCTCAACGATCACAACGGAAAGATTAGATGCTCCAAACAGGCCTGTTCGTCTACAAGATCCGACGATAAACAAACAAATCGAAATGATTGAACTAACAGAGCAAGATCTAGCGTTGCTTGCAAAACTAAAACCATTCATCGAAGAAAAAATCGATTGGATTGTTACCCGTTTTTATGATACGTTGCAAAAAGAACCGTCGCTGCTTGAAATTATTCATCGTCATAGCTCGACTGAACGATTAAAAAAGACGCTTAAAATTCATATTATTGAAATGTTTAACGGAAAGATCGATGAGGAATTTATTGCAAAGCGAACACGCATCGCTGTTGCTCACTTGCGAATCGGCTTATTGCCTAAATGGTACATGTGCGCCTTTCAACAATTGCTCTTATCTATTTTAGAAGTCATTACACCGCACATGCGCGAGCCGCACATGCTTATTGAAGCTACTAAATCAGTGACAAAAATCTTGAATTTTGAGCAGCAACTCGTTTTAGAGCAATATGAAAAAGCAAACGAAGAAGCACGGCTTCAAATAGAACAAATGAAAAACAAACTGAAAGAGCAACTGAAAGCAATGGTACAAGAGCTTTCAGCGATATCAAGTCAAGCAAGTTCTTCTGTTGCTGAGTTGACCGATCAAACAAAAGATATTTTGCGGTGTGCTGAAGAAGCGTCGATGATTACGGACGTCAGCGAACAACAATCTGCCGAAGGACAAGGAAAATTGCGACACCAGCAAACAACTATGCTTAGTATCCAACAGATGATGAAAAAAATACAAACAGAAGTGCACAACTTGCAACAATCTGCCTCCAAAATCGAAAACATTAATAGCCTTGTTACCGCGATCGCTGATCAAACGAATATGTTGTCGCTAAATGCTTCGATTGAAGCTGCGCGAGCTGGAGAGCACGGAAAAGGATTTGCCGTCGTCGCTAGCGAAGTACGCAACTTAGCATCGCAAACAAAACAATCTGTCGCTGGCGTGACTGAAATTTTGAGCGAGCTAAATAAAAAAATCGACACCATTTCCCAGTCATTAGAGTCGATGGTATCGCTCGTTGTTGATGGTGCTAATGATATGGAACAAATCAATCATTTTTTCGATACTTTCGCCTTATCCTTGAAGCAAATCCGGGAACAAAACAAGCGCATTGACAGCGAAATGAAGCAATATGTTCATGTCGTATCCGAGATCAATGAATCGATCGCCAACGTAGCGGCTTCGGCTGAACAATTAGAGAAAATGGCACACCATCTATAAAAACTTTCGCCCTTACCTAACCTTTATCTAAGTAAGGGCGAGTTTGTGTTCTTTTTTACATAACGGTAACATTCAAATCCACACCAATGACACCAACGATTTTATTATGGTGAACAATAGGAGCCGAGATCGTAAGGCAAGGGCGTTTTGTCAATGCCGATGTATAAATATCTGAAACATAGACGCGCCCTTTGCTTGCTTCGATAAACCACGGGCGAGCTTTGGCGTTGACAAGCCCCGCAGGAGGATTGGAATAAACGAACGTTCCGTCTAAATAGTTGGACCAAACAGCTTCAATATTGGCATCGGACTGCAAAAATTCATTAAGGTATTTTTCGTGCTGTTGTTTGTTCATTTCATATAACGGGCGGGATTGAAGCAAATGGGAAATTTTCTTTTTCGTATTTTCAATCACCATGTCATCGATGGAAACAGCAGCGATCGTATCATCTTTTTTGATAATGCTTTGCAACTCATCAGATGTTTTTTCTAACGCACCATTAATGCGCATAATTTGTTCAACATTTTGATGTTGAAGATCCATATCGAGCGTCACTTGATGAGCATGCTCTTTATTTTTTGTAGCCATAGCGGAAATTTGCTCAAGCAACGCAGCAATTTCTTGAACGCTGGCTGTTTGCGCATCAACCGCTTGCGTAGAATCAAATACCATTGTGGTGATATTGCTTAATTTTTCCTTAAAAGAATCTAGAATATGAAGTACGTTCATCATTTCCTTTGAACCATTTTCAATTTGTTCCGTTTCTGTTTTCACCATATTCGTTGTTGAGGCAATTTCTTTTTGGATCAACGACAGAATTTCGCGCGTTTGTTCCACCGCTTTCGACGTTTGACTCGCCAAGTTTCCTACTTCATTCGCCACGACCGAAAATCCTTTTCCGTGCTCCCCTGCTCTTGCCGATTCAATATTGGCATTTAATGCAAGAATGCTCGTTCTTTGTGAAATCGCGCCAATGGTCGAAAGAATTTGGTTGATCTCTTGGGACTGGTTCACTAAACTTTCCATTTGTTTCAACAAAATATGATGACTTTTGCGCAACTCATCCATCTCATCTTGCAATTTTTTCAACGAATTCCATGAATGAATCAATTCTTCATAAAACAATTGGCTGCTCGAATGAATTTCTTGAGAAACCCCTGAAATTTTTAAGGCGGACGATTCGATCATTCTCATCTTTTCCGACACTTGCAGCGTATAATTCATTGTCATCTCAAGATGACTCATTAATTCCATCGTGCTTGTTTTACTTGACGTAGAGGTTTCATTTAGCGAAAGTGCCGCAAGTTTCATCTGTTCAATAACCCCTTTTAACTGATCTGCGGCTACTTCAATTTGCCCCATCACGTGTTGATGATCTGTTTGAAACACTCCATCCGAACGTTCATTTTCACTTGTTTTTGCACGCCACTTCAATAAAAACATAAAAACTCACCTCTAACGTTATATTTAATAACATGATTATAACATCGAATAAAAAAATAAAGAACTATTTTTTTGAATATTCTTTCATTGGTGTAAAAACTTAAACAATTTTTTGGCTGATACAACGTTAAATACATAACACTCGCTTGCATGTTACGTTTTTACGAGCCATTCTTTTCCATGTATGATTCGATTTCATTAACAAACATTAATAAATGTTCAACACCATTCATTCTCATTGAAATTGAAAAAAAGAGGAGTGGAGACATAATGAACTTTTTACGTCTATTTAATTTTGGACGTAATCGCACGATGTGGAACCAATTGTTACGTCTAACAGGCTGTCGTAATAATAGAGGGATGATTTGGACGATTCTTAGTTTCGGTTTAGGAATGGCTGCAACTGCTGCTTTTAACATGAGAAGACAACAAACTGCTCAATATGCGCTTAAACGTCCGATTCGCCGCGCAATGCGCAGCATTAACGGTTTTATGAACCGCCGCATGCGAAGACCAAGCTTAGCGACAATAGAATTTTCAAAAGAAATCGCCGAAAAGCCAAACAATATGCCAACAAACAATCGTCCATAACAAAACCTTTTTGCTCAAAACCTCTTGCACCTACACAAAAATCTCCCACCTTTTACATATAGGTGGGAGTCATATCATCACCGCTAATTCTTTCTCTCCATTTCTCATCTAGACACACTAACGGCTTTCGTATTTCTTCTCGTTGCCACCCTTCTTCCATATTCGCCTTTGAAAATCTCGCCCATTTGTCTATATCTAAGCGATTTGTTTCTATATCAAAGTACTTCCATCGATGTATCGTCGCATTCACGACCCTTCACTTCTTTCATTGATTGATGGTTGAAATACCCAAAGGCGGCTTCCAGCAAAGTTAACAGCCATTCCGCCAATTGTCGCGATCACCTTGCTATAGAGTAATGACATATCCCCGATTTGTCGAAAGATATATAACAGAACAAATGTTGTACTTAACGAAAAAACATTAATCAAAATAAATCGAAAAAATTCTTGAACGGTCGCTTTTTGCTGTACTTGGAACGTCCACATTCGATTCCAAACATAACTATTCATTACTCCCGCGCTATAGGAGCAAGCTTGTGCCAAAAAATAAGAAACCCCGAAGGAAGTGAGAAGGAAAAACACTCCGAAATCAATGAGTGTATTTCCCACCCCGACAACGCAAAAACGAAAGACGGTGATAATGTTCCCTTTGTTATTCCACATAATATGGCACCTTTTCATTCTTTTGTCCAACTCTCCAACCATCTTTTAAAATATAAAGCGGGCGATGTTTCACTTCATCGTAAATGCGACCAATATATTCCCCAATAATTCCTAGCATAATAAGTACGACGCCGTTGAAAAAGAGGATTGCCATCAACAGCGAAGACCAACCTGTGACAGTCAAGTTGGTAAATAGCTTTAAATACAGCACAACCATCATCCAAATCACACTAAAAAACGAAAGAAGGAATCCTAAAAGGCTCGCCATTTTTAACGGCTTATAGGAAAATGAGGTGATGCCATCCATCGAAAATCGCAACATTTTTTTGAGCGGATATTTCGTCTCTCCGGCAAAACGCTCGTCGCGTTCGTATTCAATTGCCGTCTGTTTAAATCCTACCCAACTCACCAGCCCGCGCACGAAGCGGCTTCGTTCCCTCATACTGATTAATTGATCGCACACTTTCCGGTCGATCAAGCGAAAGTCTCCGGTGTCAAGCGGAATGTCAATTTCCGTTGCTGCCCGAAGTAAGCGATAAAATAGATAGGCCGTTACTTTTTTAAAGACCGTTTCTCCTTTTCGCTTTATTCGTTTCGCATAAACGACTTCATACCCTTCCTTCCATTTTTGAATCATCTCGAAAATCAGTTCAGGAGGGTCTTGTAAATCGGCGTCAATGATCACAATCGCTTTTCCGGAAGCATAGTCCATTCCAGCGGTAATCGCGATCTGATGGCCGAAATTTCGCGAGAAGTTCAAATATTTGACCGTGTCATCCCGCACAGCCAGCTCCTTTAAAATGTCGAGCGTTTCATCTTCACTTCCGTCATTGACAAACAATAACTCATACAGTCCATCTGTTTGTTCCATCACCCTTTTGAGCCGTTTATACGTTTCGCGAATGACAAGTGCTCCATTATATACAGGAATAATTACGGAATACTTCACCATACTGTTCTCCTCCTATCCTTCGTATTTGTAAAGCTGTTCCGCTCCATCTCTGCCAAACGGGTGTTGATCGTTTACAGATTGGCCACTTTGCCATTCTTTTTTTGGAACTTGTTGGCAATATTTTTGGATCCATTGCACTAATTCATTGTTGCTTTCACCGCCGCCTCCAAATCCGGAGATTAAGAAATATTTCACTTCTCCGTTTTTCACCATTTTCTCTAGCTTTTCCGGTGTGAGCACAGGATCGCTGCCTAAAAATCCTCCCATCGCCATGACGGCTTTATCCGTTTTTAACATGATTTGCGCCGCTTCGGTAGCCCGAAAAGTTGCTACTAAATAAGTTTCGCCATTGTAATTCTTTTCTAAATATTGAATTAAGCTTTCATTCGCTTCGCCTCTTCCCATTCTGAACATCATCCGATCCCCTTGTTGATCATTCGGTTTTAAATCAGGTCCGGCATACGGGATCATGCTGTTGCCGCCATATAAAACCGGAGTCAAAGACCAGTAAAAAGGCATGATTAAAAGCCCGATCAGCCCCGCTATTTTTGTATAATATGCCTCCTTTTCTTTATGACGGAATGCGATCAAAAAGACGAACACAGCCAGTCCGAATAAGGCGATAGATAGCATCCACACACTAGCAATCGAGGCACGATTTTGGTATAACACATATGCTTCAAATAAAAACGTTGTTAAGAAAGCGCTTGGAAGCAACCATTGGCTCCATTGTTGCTTCTCTTTGTAAAACTCCCAAAGCATCGCGCTGCCGATCCCCACAAGCGCCGCAATCGCAGGGGCCATCATGCTTAAATAATAACGATGGAAAAATCCTGCAATGCTAAAAAACGCCATCATTGGAACGAGCCAAGCGAGCCAAAATACGGCCATTTTGTGCGAGAGCGTAAAAGCACGCTGCTTGCGAAAGGATATGACAAGCCCAATTGTACTAAATAGAACGAACGGTAGTAGCCAACTAATTTGCCCCGACATTTGTTTGTTAAAAAGACGAAGCAATCCCGGATCTCCCGTTTCACCTCTTCCGACTCCTCCCATGCTTCCTCCAGGAGGCTGTCCTTCTCCTGGTCTAAATTCCGACCCCATATTCGGCATCTGCGGTGGCACGTTATTTCCTTGACCATCGTTCATATTCAACATTGACGGCGAAGTCATTTGTCTATTTTCTCCGAAAGCCGGCGCATTTGACATCATCCGATTGCCCCCCGGACCCGCTGTACCAGTGAGCCGCCCGATTCCGTTATAGCCAAACGCTAACTCAAACACCGAATTCGTTTGGCTGCTTCCGATGTATGGACGCTTTTCTTTTCGCATAAAGTCCGCAATCGCTGCATAAGATACCGAGATTGCAAGCAAGATGGTTGTAGCGATGGATAAATGTTTGATTCGCTTTTTCCAAGTCGCGCTACTCGCGATCCAATAAAACAAATAAAATGCAGGCAGCACCATATACGCTTGCATCATTTTCATATTAAAGCCGATCCCAACTAACGCAAAGCTAATAATGAGCCATGAAACTTTTTTCGTATGAATCGATTTCATCAGTGCCCATGTCGCGACTAAAAGGGTAAAAATTAAAATCGTATCAAGGTTGTTCGTCCGGGTCACGGCGACAAAAATAGGCGTGCAAGCTAAAATCAAACTCGTCCATAACGCAGGAATCCGTCCGAAAAACGGCTTTACGATAAAATAAATGAGCCATGTCGACAAAACGCCAGCGAGCGCTTCAGGAAGCAACACACTCCAATCACTTACGCCAAAAATGGCCACGCTCAGCGCCTGAAACCATAGCGCAACGGGCGGCTTGTCGACCGTAATAAATCCTGTCGGGTCAAGCGAAGCAAAGAAAAAAGCTTTCCAATTTGCCGTCATGCTTTTCGCTGCGGCCGTATAATACACGTTCGAACCGGCTTTGCCGATATTGTAGAAATATAAAAATGCCGATAACAGCACAATAACTGTCAGCCACCCATCGATCCTCCACTTTGATTTCATATCACTTCCTCCGTTTCTTTTACGTTATCGAATTTCCATCAACAGGGCAAAAGTTATGTATCAATATGCTTCAATCCACCACCTTTCTCTTTCTAAAAACGCCAGCCCCTGATCCTCACCTCATCATACGACGTTTTGATGAAAATTGAGTGAAAATAAAAAAGAGCCACTTTTTGGCTCTCTAACCACCTCGTTTTTAGTTTCTCGGCTTCAAAAACTTCATTTTGTGACCCGCGGGATACTTTCCAATATTTTTGGTTCATCACCACAAAATGTACTTGACAAGCAAGTGATGTTGTGAAGCGAAGGATACCATTTACTATTTATTTACAGTTATGTATAAAAATCATCTAATCCACTTTTATTCAAAAAATCAAGCGCAATCTTTGGTGAAGGTCTATATTTTTTGTAAATCCAATAAATCTTTGTATTTAAAGTGGTTTATCACCACAAAGTGTGCTTGACACACTTTTTCTAAATTTTGTTTTTCAGGATAAAATGAATAATTCCATTTGGAAGATGTTTTAACTAGGCATATTGTCTCTTATCTATTCAATTAAAATGCAGGCTGTGAAAGATTGTACTCAAGTAAACCAGCTAATAGTTTCAGCTTGTCGACTTTGTTAGCAAGCTGAGTCGACCTTCCTAATTAGGAAGGTCGGCTTTTCTTCTGTTATTAATATAAATAAGCTGTCGTCACACGACAATTATTTAAAACCAATTATTGGGTGAGGTACATACAGCTCTTCCAAGAACGTCATTTCTTTAAGTGTTAACTTAATCGAAAGAGCAGCTACCGCATCTTCGAGATGAGACATTTTCGTAGCACCGATAATGGGAGCTGTTACCAGTTTCTTATGCAGCAACCATGCAAGTGAGATTTGAGGCGGTGTTGCGTTTTTGGTCACGATGACCCTCTTCCCATTGAATGGGGCAAACGCTTCATCTACCAACCTCTCATTCACATATAAATCATAAACTTTGGACGTATCGAAGGAGGTAATACCACGTTCAATCGTTGCATGGATCAGCGAAATCATCTCTTTCTTGTCTGATGCCGGACCATAACCATAACTCATTCCCATGCAACCGAGCCCGATAGCGGACACTTCCAAGCCACTTTTGCCTAATTTACGCTTTTGTATTATTTATCTTCCTTTATTATTCAAGGTTTTCTCCATTCGTCTGAATAATTTTTTGATACCAGTAAAAGCTTTTCTTTCTAATGCGGCGAAGGTCTTTTAAGTCGAACTCATCTCTGTTGACATAAATGAAACCGTAACGTTTGCTAATACCTTGGTGCGTGCTAACAAGATCAATCGCCGACCAAGGGCAATAGCCAATCAAATCAACGCCGTCCGTTATGGCAAGTTGTGCTTGTTTAATATGTTCCCTCAAAAAGTCGATTCGATAATCGTCGTTGATGACATCACCTTCTTCCAGCTTGTCGAAGGCGCCCAATCCATTTTCTGTAACTAACAATGGAAGATGGTATCGATCGTAAATTTCGCGCAACGTAATACGGAACCCAACAGGATCAATTTCCCAGCCAAATTCAGTTTTTCGCAAATGTTCATTTGTGTGTCCTTTATAAACTCCCGAATCACCAATGACAATTTGCTGGTCACCTGTGCTATGCCGGTCATTTCCGTCTTTGTTGCTATGGGCAACAGTCATTGAAGTATAGTAATTAAATGCAATAAAATCCGGTTTAGCGCTTGCTAAAATCTCCATATCACCTTCTTGAATCGCAGGCGTATAACCTTTTTCTTCAAAATAACTCCACGCGACACTATTATAGCGCCCGAAACAAGCTGCATCTAAATAGAGCCAGTTGCGGATAGAATTAAAGTTTTGCGCAGCTAACACATCTTCCGGTCTTGAACTAGCCGGATAAATATAACAAATGTTTGGCGCTGGTCCAATTTTTGCGTCTGGAAGCATTTCATGACACAATTTAATCGCTTTTGCTTGAGCTAACAACATATGATGGTTTTGTTGGTACAGTTCTTTTTCAGGGTTTTCCAAATGAAGATCGACTGTACCGATCGCTGTTCCGTGAAGAATCATCATGTTTTGTTCGTTGATCGTCAACCAGTATTTCACCCGGTCGCCGAAATGAGTGAATAACGTTTTCGCATAATTTTCAAACGCATCGACTGTTTCACGATTCGACCAGCCTCCTTTTTGTTGCAGCGCATAAGGTAAATCGAAATGATACATCGTAACGATTGGTTCAATGCCTTTTTCCTTTAATTCGTTAATTAAACTGTTGTAAAATTCGATGCCTTTTGGATTGGCCTCGCCCGTTCCATTTGGATAAATGCGCGTCCATGCAATAGAGAAACGGTATGCCTTTAATCCCATTTCTGCTAGTAAAGCAACGTCCTCTTTATAGCGATGATAATGATCGCTTGCTACTTTAAAATCGGTAACCCCTTCCGGATGATGACCTACGTCAATAACGGACGGACCTTTTCCATCTTCATTCCAAGCCCCTTCTACTTGATAGGCAGAAGTAGACGCTCCCCAGAAAAAGTTTTTCGGAAATGGTTTTACGTTTTGGTGTTCCATCTAAATTTCCCCCATATTTATAAAGTTCGCTTTATAAATTCGTATAAATCTACAATTTCAGTCGCTAATTCTTTCATTGTCATCGCATTCATCAAATGGTCTTGCGCATGAATCATTAAAAGGGATACTTCTTGTTTTTCTCCTCTTATTTCACTTTGAATTAATGATGTTTGAATATGATGCGCCTCACTCAACTCTTTTGCAGCTTCTGCTAGTTTTTCTTTCGCTATCGAAAAATCCCCGCTTTTAGCTGCTGCAATCGCTTCTATGGCTGAACTTCTTGCATTCCCCCCATGCAAAATGATCTGAAAAATTTGTTCTTCCATCTTTATCACAATCCTTAATCACATATTTATTGCATCTGATTGCTGAGAATTCATTGAAAAACCTTTTTCTTCCATCAATTTTTGTTTGTCCCACATTCTAAAGAATGGGTAGTAAACAATAAGGGCAATACCAATATTAATTAATTGCATAATAGCACCTGAAAGTTTTCCGCCAGTAATTAAATATCCGTGTAAAATTGGCGGCATCGTCCACGGGACAGCAATACCAGCCGGCTTTGCCACTAACCCTGTCGACATTCCAATATAAGTAGCAATAACCGTAAGAACAGGAGTTAAGATAAACGGTATCATCATCATCGGATTCATGACAATTGGCATACCGAATATGATTGGTTCGTTAATATTAAATACGGCTGGACCGATAGCTAATCTACCTAGTTGTTTCATTTGTTGACTTCGCGCACGAAGAAGCATAATTAATACTAATGCAAAAGTAGCTCCACTTCCACCAACATTCATCATATCAATAAATTGCCTCGTAAAAATGTTTGGTAATTCTTCACCGTTTTGAAATGCTATACGATTTTCGTCCATGGCACCATACCAGATTGCATCCATTACCCCGGATACAATGTTCATTCCATGTAATCCGGAAGTCCATAATAACATAGCTACGAACATCGCAATAATTGTACCACCCAGAGTTCCTCCCAACGCGTTTAGAGGAGTCCCAATTAATTTTGTAATAAGATTGTGCAAATCTCCATAAGAAGTTTGTTCGATAAGAATACGAGCTAACCAAACAGAAGTAAGCACTGCAAAACCAGGAATAAGTGCAACAAACGATTTACTTACTGCCGGTGGTACCGCATCTGGCATCTTGATTACAAAATTCTTTTGAACAATATAACGATAAATTTCTGTTGAAAATATCGCTAAAATCATGGCAACGAATAACCCTTTGCTTCCCATTAAAGCAACAGGAATACCGCCATCCACTAAGATCGCTTCTTTCGCTCCTGCAGGTGTAAATCCAATTTTATATGGTGTTGCAAGTAAAAATGCAGAAACGGAAATCGCACCTGCGGTAATCGCGTCCACCCCATACCTTTCTGCAAGCCGATACGCAATACCAAACGCTGCAATTAACGCCATAATATCAAATGTCGCACTAACAGGATACATTAATTTAGTTGCCCATTGTTTTCCGAAAATCCCAGCCATAAAGTCAGAGTAGCCCGGAATCGGTAAATTCGCGACAATTAAAAACACGGAACCAATAATAATAAGAGGCATAGTTAAAATGATACCGTCACGCAAAGCAATTAAATGTTTTTGTCCGGCAATACGACCAGCGATCGGCATAACTTTGTTCTCAAGAATGCTATTGATCTTGCTCATCTTTCACACCCCCTACTTAGAAAGTAATTGCTCAGCAAATTTTAATACTTCCGCACCATTGCATGTCCCATAGTGAACAGGATTGATCACATCAACCGGGATGTTCTTTTCTTCTCCTAGCTTTTTTAATTGTGGGAGCATATAGCGAACTTGTGGACCTAAAAGAAGAACGTCCGCATTGTCGATATGGTTTTGGACAACATCACCGGAAACAGCCCAGATCTTGTACTGTTTTCCTTGCTCGCTTGCCGCTTTCTCCATTTTTGATACTAACAAACTTGTCGACATCCCAGCTGCACAACATAATAAAATGTTCATACTCATTTCCTCCTCATTTTTATTTTCCTTTCCTAGCTTCATCTTACTTTAAAAGCGCTTTCATCTAAACATAACTTTTTTCCGTTAGCCTACGGAAAAAATACATCGTGTGCTTCCTTTACACTAAAAAAGTTCCGGCAAAGGTCTTTGCCGGAACTAAAAAGTCTAAACCGAGATTTTCTTAAAAAACTGTGGTAAATATTGTTTATGCGCTTCAAGCATTTCATCTAATATTTGTTTTGCTACCGTATCCGATGGGACAAGCGGGTTGATGATGAGCGCAAGAAGTGCAGTGTTATAATCTCCTGTTACCGCAGCTTCAATTGCTACTTTCTCAAACGATTTAATTTGCTGGACAAGCCCTCGAACAGCAACAGGAAGATCTCCCATCGCCATTGGTTTAGGACCATCTTTCGTAATGACACAACTTACTTCTACTGCGGAGTCATCTGGGATACTAGCAATTGCGCCATTGTTTCTAGTGTTGACAGGCTGAATATCACGCTTATCTGTGTAAATCGATGTAATTAAGCGAACAGCAGCGTCAGAGTAATATGCTCCCCCTCGTTTTTCTAATTGAGGTGGTTTCACATTCAAGTTAGGATCTTTATAGAGTTCAAATAGCTCTTTTTCTAATTTTTGTACAACTTCTGCACGTGTTCCCTCTGTTTCTGCATTTTTCAAGTCTTTTTCAAGCATATCGCGCGTCTTATAATAATACATGTGGTATGGGCAAGGTAGTGCGTTCAATGCTTTTAAAAACGCTGGTTCCCATCCTAGTCCTTGAATGTTTTTTACGAAGCTACTATTCCTTGGATCTGTTAGTAGATCGATAACTTTATCTTTTACGCTAATGCCATCCAAATAAACATCTAAACCGTAAACCATATGATTAAGCCCCGCAAAATCAATACGAACACGAGAATGTTCCACACTTAGCAGCTTCGCTATCCCCATCTCCATCCCAATTGGTACATTGCATAAACCGACTACCTTTTCAATATTCGAGTAACGCAAAACAGCTTCCGTCACCATGCCAGCTGGATTTGTAAAATTGATAAGCCATGCATTTGGACATAATCTCTCCATCTCACGGCAAATGTCTAAAATAACCGGAATTGTCCGAAGTGCTTTAAATAGCCCACCTGGGCCATTCGTTTCTTGGCCAATTACACCGTATTTTAGCGGAATTCTTTCGTCTTTTGCCCGAGCATCAAGTAAGCCTACTCGAAACTGAGTAGTGACAAAATCCGCTTCTTTTAATGCTTCCTCTCGATCAAGCGTTAAATAAATATCGATTGGAATCCCAGCTTTTTCTACCATCCGTTTTGCTAAATCCCCAACAATTTCAAGCTTTTCTTTTCCTTCTTCAATATCGACAAGCCAAAGTTCTTTTACTGGTAATTCATTGTATCGTTTAATAAACCCTTCTACTAGTTCAGGAGTATAGCTTGAGCCACCGCCAATGGTCGCTATTTTTAATCCTTTTTTCATCTTTACCATTCCTTTCACTAAAAATTTAAAGATAGCTCCCCGTTTGCATCATACGGTCAATATTCTTATCATGATAACAACGTACCCCCAACCCCAAAAGCAATCCAGCATTTCAGACAGACTTTTCTTTTAATAGCTCTTTGCAGTACGATACATATTGACTCTTAGTAAAATCATGATTATGCTTAATGATAAAAATAGCAGGCCACCGAATACGACATATTGTACACCCATTCCAGATATAAATAATCCGCATACGCTTGTCGCAATGGTTGTTCCTAAGTTTGTGGATGCTAAGAATAATCCGTTAGCGAATTCAGGAGCCTCCGGTGCTGCAGACGTAATCCAAAATTGATTAATAACGCCTCCTGCCCCAGATAATATTCCCCAAGCTAAGACGATGAAAAACATCGGCAAAGCAAACTTCCCCATTGCGAAAAAGGAAACATAAATCACTCCTAACGTAAAAGGAAAAGAGGCTACAAACTTGTTAGCATTCTTAATAAGTAGCTTTCCTGATATAATGTTCCCGATAATATTGGCTGTACCGTATACGATTAGCATGAAACTAATGAAATTCCACGAAATATTTGTTACTTCTTCTAAATATTTAGTGATATAACTGTACACCTCGAATATTGCCCCATTTATTAAAATAACAGCACAGTAATGGAAAACCAGACAATCGGTCTTTTTAATATACTTACTTGGGCTCCGTAAGAAAGCTTTTCATTCACAGATGTAGATGGCATCCATAGGACTGTGGCAATGAATGCTATCGCATTTACAATAGCAAAGAATAGTATCGACATTGGTAACGAAGCAGCCTTTGCAATAAAACTTGTGGCTGGTATACCGAGCACCATACTTGCAGATATCCCAATAAACACCTTAGAAACCGCTTTGGGAGCTTCTTCCTTGCTAACGGACGTTGCAGCTACTGTAAGGACCAAAGAAATATAAACTGGAAAGAAAATGGCCGGAAACACATAAGCAATTAATGCAACGGTGAAGTTTGAGGCAAATGCCGAGACAACATTCCCCAAAATGAAAACACCAAGTACAAATAACATTACCTTTTTACGTTCTATGCCCGAAAACAGTAGCGGCGTAATTGGAGCAGAGATAGCAATAGCAAGTGTAAAAAGGCTAACCATCAATCCTGCATCGGAAATACTGACATGAAAGTGATCAGCAATTAAAGGTAATATCCCAATAATCCCTAATTGAGTATTTACAATGCTAAAAACTCCTACAGTTAATATAAAAATTAGTAGATTATTTTGTTTCTTCATAAAATGCTTCCCCTCTTGTCCTTTGGCGAATGTTGGTCAAGAGCGAATCCGATTCCACAATCCACATCAATTTCCTTCAAAAGGTAGCTCGTGATTGCTTTTCATAGATTTTTTGACGCTACCGTCCTTACTGACCTCTTCTTTTCTTATGAAGAATAATGCTCAAGAGAGAATCCGACCCTCCTTTAGCATGAAATTAGTGTTCATAGAACTTTCGACTGTAACAATGACTGGGTTTGCTCATATAAATCTACCAATTCTGTTGCTAAATCTTTCATTGTCATTGCTGTCATTAAATGATCTTGCGCATGAACCATTAAAAGCGATACTTCTTGCTTTTCTCCTTTTGCCTCCCTTTGAATCAACATTGTCTGAATATGATGAGCCTGAGCCAATTCATTTACTGCTTCTTCTAATTTCTTCCTTGCTTTCGAAAAATCACCTTGCTTCGCTGCTGTAATTGCTTCAAAAGCCGCACTTCTTCCATTTCCACCATGAAGAATGATTGAAAAAATAATTTCTTCCATTCCTATCATCTCCCCTTTCCATCTGAAAAATCGGTTGCTTTTTCGTTCGTTTTTATTGTATTGTAGTAGCGCTTACATCTACACATAGCCTTTTTCCGTTGCGTAAAGGAAAAAATAAACCAGCATGTTTTAAACACGCTGGTTATTTAAAAATGCACCCAAAAATTGTTGATAAGTTTGACATTTTAATAACTGCTGCACTTTTTTATAATCATCCACAAGTCCGCCCAACATTTTATACATTTTTTGCAAATCAGCTTTGCTATTTTTTTCAACGCTTAATAAACAAACGAATTGAACTCGTTTATCCGCCCATATAATTGGTTTTTCCAATGTGCAAATTGCCCAAAATGTTTTATCTGTTTGTGGAACTAACGGATGTGGAATAGCCACAAGATTCCCAAAGCATGTAGGAGAAATGGCTTCCCTTTCTAACACGGACTGCTTAAATGTTTCATTTACAAGACCTAACCGCTGTAGCTGAGCACATAAAAATTCTAGCACTTCTTCCTTTGTTTCAAACGGCTGGTTAAGAAAAACGAGCTGTTCATTTGTATATTCTAATTCAACCTCATCGCTTTCTGAAATGATCGTTTCAATCTTCTTAAAATCCTCTCCCCCAAGAATAGCGTTTACTTCAATCACAGGAATAGGTAGTTTATCATGAATCGGGATTGTGCTAATGATAAAATCAATTCCTTCTAAAGATCGCTGTTTCAATTTATAAAATTCAGTCGTTCCTAATATATCAAGCTTTGTACTAAATTTATCTTGCAGCTTATACTGTAATAATTTTGCACTACCAACTCCTGAGGCACAAACAATTAAACATTTTTTGGGTCTATTACTTATCTTTTTACGCTCAATCGCTGCACCGATATGAAGCGCAAGAAACCCTATCTCATGTGCATCAATTTCTATTCCTGTTTTTTCTTTAAGTACCATCCCAGCAATAATTCCTGCCTCAAATGCAACAGGATAGCTAGATTTGATAGCTTCAAGCATCGGGTTTCTTAAATTCATGCCATATCGATAGCGGTTTATCGCCGGCTTTAAATGTAAGCACATCGCAATAATTAATTCTTTATCATGATTCACACCAAGCGCCAATTTATTTTCAATCACTTCTAGCATGTCCGTGACAATTTGGTAAACATCCCGATCAATGTACGACTCGATTTCTTGTTCGACGAGGTCAGAGTGAACAATCATATTCGTGCCGAGCAAATGAATCGTAATATATGCCACTTCTGACGAAGGAAACAACACGTGCAACTGTTCTTGAATCTTTTGAATGATGTTTTTGGCAATTTCATATTCTTTATGTCTACTTATATGGTGAATTTCCTCAAGAAACATAGAAACATAATTTCCACTCCGTATTCGCTTACAAGCAATCGCAATATGAATCATTAAATTGTGTAGACGAACATCTGACATCGTAATTTGATGTTCATGCACTTGTTCTAAAATAACTTGATGGATGAACTCCATTTCTTCTTTTGGAAGAATTTCAGCTTTCGAATCTATTTCTTTTCGGCTAAATATATATTCCGACATACAGAAACGGAGCTTCATTTCCTTTCCTTTTAGTTTTAATCCGTAATTCGGACGTTTCTCTAATTCAATTTCATACGTCTTTAAAATGTTTTTCACTTCGCGTAAATCGTTTTGGACAGTAGATTTGCTGACAAACAACTCATCCGCTAATTCCTCTAATTTTACATATTCTTCTGTCAAAAGAAGTCGCTTTATTAAATATTGCACACGTTCTTCTGAACAGTTTGGGACGGTCGAGAGGTCTTGTTGAAACATTTCTTTTAACCATTTTCGAAAAAGGGCTTCGTCCTCCACTACAAGTTCATACCCTCGTCCGCGTGATGATTTAACTAATGCACCGTTTTTGTTAAGAATTTCTTCTAGTTCTTTTATATCATTACGAATTGTCCGTGACGTCACTTGAATAACGTTTGCTAAATACTCACTTGTCAGCGGTTGGTCTGCAGACATTAGTTTGCGCAAAATATTTATCATTCTTGCATTAAGCACACTCACCCCTCCACCGCTTTTTTATTTTTATAATAATCGTTGCTTCTGAATGTGACTAGTTTTTTCTTATGTTTTTCAAAAACTTTTCTACTTTGCGGTGAAGAAGGCATTTCTAATTCCTCGGTCCCCATAAGATTATCAACACACCAAGCAAACAGACCGCTGAGCCGATCCAGTCGTATAAGTCAGGCGTTTTGCGGTCGATTCCCCACCCCCATAAAACGGATAAAACGACAAAAACGCCGCCGTATGCCGCATACACCCGCCCAAACGACGGAAACTGCTGCAACGTCGGAATAATGCCGTAAACGATTAAAATTACTCCCCCAACCAATCCGTACCAGAGCGGTTTTGATTCGCGCAACGAAAGCCATATCAAATATCCGCCGCCAATTTCAGCAAGTCCCGCTAAAACGAATAACGCTAACGCCGTCATCAATTTCACTCCCTTATTTCCCACGAAATTCCCACCAGTCTTTCGCTAGGCGATAGGTTACTTCACAAAACAACTCATCCACTGTGCCACATTTGACCATTTCTCCATCAATAAACGCAAATGGGCCATTTTTACATGCTTTGCATTTCCCTAAACAGTCTTTTCGTTTCACTTTCACTTCTTTATACGTCCGTTTCAAAAATTTACATAACTTTTTTGTTTCGTACTTATTTTCCTTGCAAAAACAAATTTTTGTCATGATGCAAACCCCTCTGTATATCGATAAGAATTATCATTTTCATTGTATCATAAAAAAAATTAACCTCGTTGAAAAAAATTCTCTCTTTTTTCTTGTTGTTTTTTGTAGATTTCAGTAGATTGCTTTTACATTTAATTCAGAAAAGAAAAAATATTTAAAAAATAGAAAGGGGGGGAATCATTGATTTATTTTCATCAAGTCAATAAACATTACGGAAACTTTCACGTCCTTAAAGATATAAATCTTTCCATTGAACAAGGCGAGGTCGTTGTCATTATCGGTCCGTCCGGTTCCGGAAAAAGCACGTTAGTCCGCTGTATCAATCGCCTTGAAACGATCACAAGCGGTGAATTGATCGTTGACGGTGTGAAAGTCAATGACAAAAATACGGATATTAACAAACTTCGCCGCAACATCGGCATGGTGTTTCAGCACTTTAATTTGTATCCACATAAAACTGTGTTGCAAAATATTACTCTTGCTCCGATGAAAGTATTAGGCATTTCTGAAAAAGAAGCAAAAGAAACCGCGATGTATTATTTAGAAAAAGTCGGCATTCCTGATAAGGCGAACTCCTACCCGACAGAGCTGTCCGGCGGCCAGCAGCAACGCGTCGCCATCGCCCGAGGACTGGCGATGAAACCGAAAATTATGCTGTTCGATGAACCGACATCAGCGCTTGACCCAGAGACGATTGGAGAAGTACTTGATGTTATGAAAACTCTCGCAAAAGAAGGAATGACGATGGTTGTTGTCACGCACGAAATGGGATTCGCCCGTGAAGTAGCTGACCGCATCGTCTTTATGGACCAAGGAAGAATTCTTGAGGAAGCGCCGCCGGAGCAGTTTTTCGCCAACCCGCGCGAAGAACGGGCACGCCTGTTTCTTAGCCGTATTCTTAACCATTAATATAAAGGGGGTTTTTTTCATGAAGTTAAAAAACATTTGGAGAAAAATGATGGGGCTTGGGCTTGTCGCCATGCTTAGCGCCACCGCTTTAGTTGGCTGCAGCAGCGAAACAACGACAGGAAGTAAAGAAAACGAAACGAAAAAAACAGAAAAACAAGCATCAGAAAGTACGTTAGACAAAATTAAAGAAAGAGGAAAATTTGTAGTAGGCGTTAAGTATGATTTAAATCTTTTCGGTTTAAAAAATCCGCAAACAGGCGAAGTGGAAGGATTTGATATCGACATCGCCAAAGGGTTAGCGAAAAAAATTCTCGGTGATGAAAATAAAATTGAGCTAAAAGAAGTGACATCGAAAACGCGTATTCCGATGTTAAACAACGGTGAAATTGACGCCATCATCGCAACAATGACCATCACCGAAGAACGGAAAAAAGAAGTCGATTTCTCTGACGTTTATTTCATGGCTGGCCAATCGTTGCTTGTCAAAAAAGATAGCAACATTAACGGAATCGCTGACGTAAATAAAAAAGGAGTCACTGTATTAACGGCAAAAGGCTCGACTTCCGCGCAAAACATTCGGGCAAAAGCGCCAGAAGCAACCGTTTTAGAGTTTGAAAACTACGCTGAAGCGTTTACGGCACTTAAAGCTGGACAAGGCGACGCGCTTACAACGGACAATGCGTTGCTTTTTGGAATGGCAAAACAAGATCCAAACTTCCGCGTCGTCGATGAAACGTTCTCTGAAGAACCGTACGGAATCGCTGTTCGCAAAGGCGACAAAGAACTTTTAGACGTCATTAACGAATATTTAAAAGAAATTAAAGCAAACGGCGAATACGATAAAATTTACGAAAAATGGATTGGCGAAAAGCCAAAACAATAACGAAATGACGATGAGCGGAAACTATCCGCTCATCTCTTGTTAAGTGGAAAGGAGGCACCAAGATGCTCAACTATTCGATTCTTATCGAACATTGGGATATGTATACGCAAGGGTTTGCGAATACATTAAAGGCAAGTGTCCTCGCGTTAATCGGCAGTTTAGCGATCGGAACGGTAATGGCCGTTTTTCGCATCGCTCCCATTCGGCCATTAAACTGGATTGGCGCTGCCTATGTCGAATTTATTCGCAACATCCCGCTTATTTTAATTGTCTTCGTTTTTTTCGTTGGCCTGCCTGCAATCGGCATCCGTTTCGATTCGTTCACAGCTGGAACGTTAGGATTGACGGTTTACACCGCTGCTTTTATTGCCGAAGTCATCCGCGCAGGAATTCTCTCCGTCCCAAAAGGACAAATGGAAGCCGCACGGTCATCGGGACTGACGTATTTGCAAGCGATGTGGTATATCATTTTGCCGCAAGCGATTAAAATCGTTATACCGCCAATGGGTAATCAATTTATTAATCTTGTCAAAAACTCTTCCGTTCTTGGTGTCATTGCAGGACTGGATCTAATGTATTTCGGCGATTTAATTTCTTCAGAAACGTTTGTCACATTCGATGTGTATATTTTCGTTGCGATATTTTATTTGCTTTTAACTATTCCTCTCAGTCTAGGTGTTGGTGCTCTCGAACGCCGCCTAGCTAGAAGTCGATAAAGGTGGGGTGAGAAATGGATTTTATCGGTGCATATGCTCCAGCTCATTTAAAGTTTTTGCTTGAAGGATTTGCGGTCACGCTTAAAGTCGCTTTTATCTCGATTTTATTTAGCTTTGCCATCGGCATTGTCATCGGCGTGTTACGCTATAGCCGAATTCCTTTCGTTTCCCACATTCTTGCAATAGGAGTTGAAACGATTCGTAATCTGCCGTTGTTGTTGATTATTTTCTTTACTTACTTTGCTCTTCCAGAAATAGGATTCAAACTCGATAAATTTTATGCCGCGATTTTAGCGCTTGTCATCTTTGAATCGGCGATGCTTTCCGAAATTGTGCGGAGCGGGCTGAACTCGATTGAAAAAGGGCAAATTGAAGCCGCACGGTCATCGGGACTCACCTATACGCAAACGCTATGGCATATTGTCCTGCCACAAGCATTGCGCCGTATGGTCCCACCGATTGTCGGGCAGTTTATTTCTTTATTGAAAGATACGTCGCTTGCTGTCGTCATCGCCTTGCCAGAATTAATGAACCATGCGCAAATTATTAATGGACGAAATGTAAACTATGTCATTCCGATTTTTTTATTAGTTGCGATTATGTATTTTATCGTCAACTATTCGCTCTCACTCATTTCTCGAAGACTCGAACATAAACATCTATAAATATTTCCTTAATCTCCGTTTCCTGTATAATAGGAAATGGGGTTTCTCATTTTCATAGACAGAGGAGAAAATGATGCGCGAACGTATTGTAATATTACTGATCCTCACATTAGCTACTGCTCTTTTCGGGGAAATGAAAGTCAATCCGTTTGGAAGCTCTTTCCGCTTTTCTTTAGGAAGCGCCGTCTTCTTTTTCGGTCTTATTTGGTTCCGTACGATTCCGACTGTATTAACTGGTCTTTTTACAGGTCTGTTTATTTTAGGATTTAGAGTTCTAATTGATATTGTGATGAGAGAAACGTTATGGTTCGATAGTTTACTCTCTCATTTACCAGCTGCTTTTTACTACGTTACCTTTGCTTTACTTGTGCGTATTTTGAAAATTCGTTCCTATATGGGGGTTCCGATCCGTGCAGCGCTGTTTGGAGCGGCCATTGATTTCGCTTCTAATATGGTTGAGTTGCTTATTCGCCAACTTATCGGTGAATCATTAATCATTACTCAAGAAATAGTTTTTATGTTACTTTTGTTCGGAATTTTACGAAGCTTCTGTGTTGTCGGGCTATATAACATTTTAATGTTCCAACATATGCAAGCTTTAGGAGAAGCGCGCAGACAAGAGCTCGAACGCCTTGTAATGATTAATGCAAGCCTTTATGAAGAAGCATTCTATTTACGTAAATCGATGAGTCATATAGAAGAAATTACAAGAAAAAGCTATGAGCTTTATATGCGTCTCATGGAGTCGGAAAAAGTAGAACCGAGCACCGCTCTCTATATTGCCGAACATGTGCACGAAGTCAAAAAAGACTCGCAGCGAATTTTAGCCGGTTTGTCCGAATTGATCAATCAAGAGCAGCTTGATTTGCGTCTTCCGATTACCGAGCTCTGCGGTATGGTTATTCGCGCCAATGAAAAATATGCGGAGCTTTTAGGGAAATCGATCCAATTTCAAACGGTATGTGATATCGACCTGTCGACCCGCCACGTCTATGCCCTTCTTTCTGTCTTAAATAATTTAGTCGCTAATGCGGTAGAGGCCATCCCGTCGTCTGGCTGGATCCATCTTCGCGCGGAACTTGCGCACGGTGACATCATTTTTTCAATCACCGACTCGGGCCCTGGAATTCCCGAGGAAGACCGCGATTGGGTGTTTCAGCTTGGCTTTACGACAAAATACGATGAACACGGCAACCCATCAACTGGCATTGGGCTAACGCATGCTCAAGAAATTGTCCATAGTTTCAAAGGGCGTATCGTGCTGACAACGGATGAATACTCACGAACCCAATTTCAAGTGAAAATCCCTAGCTATCAATTATTTTGAAAGGAGAGGATGCAATGTCCTTGCGCTTTTTTCTTATCGAAGACGATGCGGTCGTACGAAAAATGCTAGAAAAAATTATTGGAGAAAGCGGACTTGGGGAAGTCGTAGGGCAAGCAGAAGATGGTCTTCACGTATCGGCAGACCAGCTATATTCCGTTGATGTCGTGTTAATTGATCTACTCATGCCGGGGCTTGACGGCATTCAAACGATAAAAAAATTACGGGCACAAGGATTTGCCGGTCCGTTTGTGATGATTTCCCAAGTCGAAAACAAGGAAATGGTCGGAAAGGCATACCTTCATGGGGTCGATACATATATTCATAAACCGATCAACCGCTATGAAGTCATCTCGGTCTTAAAACGAGTTGCCGAGTACCTTTCCGTTGCCTCGTCGCTCGATTCGATCCGCCGTTTGCTGCAAACGTTAGAAAAAAATAAAAACGGACACATTCCAGCTACAACATATAAAACAACACATACGGAACAGAAAGCAAGACAGCTTCTTCTTACGCTAGGCATTGCCGGAGAAGCAGGAACATCTGATTTATTGTCGATTATACAATGGCTAGAAGAACGGGAACGCCACGGCCAAGCCGCGCATGATTTGCCGCAGCTCAAAGAACTATATGCACAAATTCTTCAGCACGTTCACGGCATTTACGATGAACAGTTGCTACAAAAAGAAATGCGTGCAATGGAACAACGCATCCGCCGCATGGTTCTGCAAGCATTTACCCACTTATCTTCGCTTGGTTTAGCCGACTACACGAATCCTACTTTCGAACACTTCGCCCCACGTTTGTTTGATTTCGAGGAAATCCGGCTCCGCATGCAGGAGCTCGAAGCTGGCGAGAAAGCGACGAAATGCCGAATTAATGTAAAAAAATTTTTAGCCGCTTTTTATATGGAAGTAAAAGGAGCATAGCGATTGCATATGCTCCTTTTCAACCCTTAACTTTACATAACATTTTTCTCGTCAACATAAATAAATTCTTTTCATTAGCCAAGCGAGCGACCGCTACTTTTCGCTAAACGCGATCTGGATGCCGATCCACCCTAACAGCAGCCCTTTCATCACGTTTATCCGCTTAGCAATAAAATGATTAGCAAGCAAGATATGTCGCAGTTTTTCGGAAAACACGCTGACTATCACAAAAATCAATAAAGCTTGAACGAGAAAAATGATCCCGAGAACGAACATTTGCAAGCTCACATGTCCTAATGATTTATTTACAAACTGCGGCAATAAAGCTAAAAAGAACAACGATACTTTCGGATTTAAAAGATTCATCAAAATCCCTTTTTTATAGAGAGCTTTATACTCTAAAGGCTTCTGATCGCCAATAACAAAGCCCACCTCTTTTTCTTTCCATGACTGCCATGCTAAATATAGCAAATAAGCAGCGCCAGCATATTTCACTACCGCAAACGCCAACGCCGACTGATAAACAAGCGCTGAAATGCCAAGCGCAGCGGCGGTTATATGGACGATTAACCCCGAACAAAGCCCTAGCGCTGTAGCGATTCCTGCTTTCTTATTTTGTGAAATGCTTTGGGCGATCACAAATAAAATATCCGGTCCTGGCATGAGCGTCAATAAAATCGCCACACCTAAAAAAGACATCGTAAGAGTAAAATCCATGTATACCCTCCTCTGAGTAAATCAAACCCATTATTGATTACAGTTACTGTTCGAACCATTCGATTATGCGCATACTATCTCGATTAAACATCACCCCAATTATGTTTTATGTTTCAATTTTCTTTATTTTTAGTTAAAATGTATAAAGAAGTTGATACAATGTCAATGTCATATGACGAAAACGCATGATCAACAGCACCAAACAATTGCAAATAAGAAAATTGAATACGGTTGTTGACTGTATCAGTTGATTGAAATAGATAAAATTGTAAATCATAAGAAGGTGAACATATGTTGGCAAAGTGGCTATTGAATTCCGATTACACAGTCGTGCTGACAGGGGCAGGAATGTCGACAGAAAGCGGATTGCCTGATTTTCGTTCAGCACAGAACGGATTATGGCAGAAAAAAAATCCGCAACAATTAGCGAGTACGCATGCACTTGAGCACCATCGAGATGAGTTTATCTCTTTTTACCAATACCGCATTCGCACGCTTCAACAATGCCAACCGCATGCAGGACATGCCCTTTTAGCTGAATGGGAAAAACGAGGGATGATACAAAGCATTATTACACAGAATGTAGACGGTTTTCACCAACGAGCAGGCAGTGAAAACGTCATCGAGCTTCACGGATCGTTGAGATCGGTTCACTGCCAACGCTGCCATCAAGTATATGAAAGCGATATATATCTTCGCGACGATTTTACTTGTACTTGCGGCGGGTTTTTGCGCCCGTCTGTTGTTTTATTTGGTGAATCACTGTCTATGGACGCGATGGAAAAGGCGTGGCTTGCCGCACAGCAAGCAAAATTGTTCATCGTATTAGGTTCTTCTTTGCAAGTATCTCCTGCCAACCAGCTCCCGCTCATCGCCAAAAGAAATGGTTCCAAACTCGTTATCGTCAACATGGAACCGACAGAATTAGATGAATGGGCCGATATCGTCATCCACGAACGGAAAATCGGTGACGTTCTGCAAGAGATCAACAAGGAGTTGCAAAAAGAGCGACGATGATCGCACACGCTATCACCGCGACAGACGGGGGCGGGCAACGGTTCAAAATTCGAAAAAGGAGAGTACATGACTCCCCTTTTTTATTTTATTTGCGCCAACGCTTCTGTAAGCGTTTGAACTAAAAACGAAAGATCTTCTTTCTCAATGGTCAACGGCGGTGACAACGTTAACACGTTATTAAACCCGGCGACCGTCGCTCCGTTTTTGCCGATGATCAATCCATTTTCTTTACAAATGCCAATGACTTTATTGACGAGCGATACATCGAGCGGCTCTTTTGTCTTTTTATCAACAACCAATTCAATCCCGATGAGCAAACCTTTGCCGCGCACATCGCCGACGTAACGATGATCTTGCAATTTACGTTTTAGCTCATTTAGCAATTGTTCGCCGACTTTTTGCGAACGCTCGAACAATTTTTCCGTTTCCATGATTTCTAAATTTTTTAAAGCAAGCGCGCATGCGGCCGGATTGCCGCCGAACGTGTTAATATGGCGGAAATAGTCATATTCTTCCGTCCCTTTGAACGCTTCATAAATTTCTTTGCGGACAGCTGTCGCTGATAACGGCAAGTAAGCGCTTGTAATCCCTTTCGCCATCGTAATGATGTCCGGCTTCACTCCGTCATGCATAAATCCAAACGGTTTGCCCGTCCGGCCGAAACCGCAAATGACTTCATCAACAATGAGCAACGCGCCATGCTTTTCACATACTTCTTTCACCGCTTGCAAATATCCATCAGGCGGAATGAGCACTCCTCCCCCGGTAATGATCGGTTCCATAATCACCGCCGCAATCGTTTCGCTCAATTCCCATGTCATCACTTGGTCAATCGCCTTCACTGATTTCAACTCGCGCGGATTAACGGCTGTTTCCTCATCGCGATAACTGTCCGGAGGAGCAACGTGAATAAACCCTGTCGCAAGCGGTTCATATTTGTACTTCCGCTGTGCCTGACCAGTGGCGGCCAATGCCCCCAATGAATTGCCGTGATACGCCCGATAGCGGGAAATAATTTTATAGCGGTGATAGTCGCCTTTTTGCTGGTGGTATTGTCTTGCGATTTTAAATGCCGTTTCGTTCGCTTCCGACCCGCTGTTAGAAAAGAAAATGACATATTCATCGCCAAGAAGTTCGTTCAATTTCTCACCTAATTGAATCGCAGGCACATGACTTTGCGTGAGCGGAAAATATGCGAGCTTCTTTAATTGTTTGTAGGCTGCTTCCGCCAGTTCTTCGCGGCCGTAACCGACGTTGACGCACCATAGGCCGGCCATCGCATCTAAATATTTTTTCCCCGTATGATCCGTTACCCAGCATCCTTTCGCTTCCGTCACGACGAGCGTCGCCTGCGGGTTGTACGGCTTCATCGAATGCCATATATAGCGTTCATCTTTTTCCAGCAACAGCTGGCTTTGATCGGTTTGCACCATCGAGATTCCCTTCCTTCTTCACAAATTAAAAATCAAACCGAGAAGTAATCATTTTTTTGCGCGTATAAAAATTCACCCCGTCTTTGCCGTTTACATGAAGGTCACCGTAAAACGAATCTTTCCATCCAGAGAATGGGAAAAACGCCATCGTCGCCGGTACTCCGACATTGATTCCTAGCATTCCTGCGTCCGCCTCTTCGCGGAATTTCCGCACCGCTTTCGCGTCTTTCGTATAAATGGTCGCACCGTTTCCGTACCGCGATTTGCGAATATACGCAAGCGCTTCGTCTAAATCTGCCGCGCGCAACAAGCTAAGGACAGGCGCAAAAATTTCTTCTTTCGCAATCGTCATCTCTGGTGTAACATGATCGAAAATCGTCGGCCCAAGGAAATTGCCTTGTGGCAGTTCTTCCATCTCTTTTCGCCCATCCCGAAGCAGAGTTGCCCCTTCTTCAATGCCTTTTTCGATGTATCCCAACACTTTTTCGCGGTGCGATTGGCGAATGACAGGAGTCAGCAATACCTCTTCATCCAAGCCGTTGCCGATAATCAATTCATCTGCTTTCTGTTTTAACACTTGCACAAACTTCTCGTTATCGCCGACCACAACGACCGCGCTGCAAGCCATACAACGCTGTCCGGCGCTGCCAAAAGCAGAGCTAATAATGTGCTGTGCGGCAAGCTCAATATCGGCATCCGGCATGACAATATGATGATTTTTTGCCCCCGAAAGCGCCTGTACGCGTTTTCCTTTCGCCGCTGCCCGTTCATACACATATTTGGCGACCGGTTGTGAACCGACAAACGAAATCGCTTGAATGTCTTCGTGGTCAATTAATGCATTTACGACATCATGCGCTCCATGCACGATATTGAGCACCCCAGCTGGCGCACCTGCTTCCGTGAATAGTTCTGCTAATTTATTTGCTAAAATCGGCGTGCGTTCGGACGGTTTAAGCACAAACGTATTTCCGCACGCAATCGCCAACGGAAACATCCAAAGCGGCACCATCATCGGAAAATTAAATGGGGTAATTCCCCCGACAACGCCTAGCGGATAACGAAACATCTCTGAATCAATGTCTTCCGCAATTCCCGCTAACGACTCGCCCATCATTAAAGTCGGAGCTCCTGCGGCAAACTCTACGCACTCGATGCCCCGTTGAATCTCCCCGTACGCTTCTTTATATGCTTTACCGTTTTCTAGAACGACAAGTTTTGCTAGTGCTTCATGATGCTCATTTAACAAATGATGAAATGTAAACATCACGCGCGCCCGTTTCGGAACCGGAGTATTTTTCCACGTTTCGAACGCTTTTTTCGCGACTTGAACAGCCTTCTCTACATCTTCTTTTGTCGAAATCGGAACTTTTGCCAACACTTCTCCTGTTGCCGGATTCGGAACTTCCAACGTTTCTGTTCCGCTCGATTCCACCCATTGTCCGTTAATAAAATTTTTTAAAACAGTTGTTTCGCTCTTCGTAACCGCCATCATAGTCCCCCCTATTGGCTTAAGATGTACTAAAATTATCTCTCAGTTTGTAAAGGCATTCATTAGACATAATGTAAAAATTGTATCCATACCCATTCCACAATATGACAATCCTTCTTAACTTTATGACTACATAAGAAAAGCGCAAAGCGCCCGCCTATCGGCGAAGATCGCACAAGCCCCACCGAGGAGGCTCAGCCCAAGCAAAGCTTGGGCTTGCGTGGGATATTTCAAAGAAGGGAATTCAGCGTGTCGCCGCCGAAAGAAGGGGCGGAGCGCATCACACCGATGGCGCTTGAAGCTAGACAGTTCCCTACCCAATCGCAAAATTTTATACTTTCTTATCTTTAAATAAAAACTCTCCTACTTTTTTGTAGAAGAGTGCTATTGCTCACGGATTGCTGCTAAATATTCATATGCCTGAATCATCAATTCAATCGCTAACCGCTTTTCCGGCTTCATAAAATCCGCTCCTAATAACTGCTGTAGCTTTTGAATGCGGTGATAGAGCGTTTGCCTCACGACAAATAATCGTTCGGCCGTTTCTTTTTTCGAACCATTGCACGCTAAATACACTTTTAGCGTCTCCATTAATTGGCCATTATGCTTTTTGTCATATTGAATCACCGGTTCTAAATATTCCATGACGATTTCGTGCAAATCACCGTATTGATGAATAAAGGAAATGATTCGCGCCGTATGCAAGTCTTCATAAAAGCAGCTCGTGGCTTTTTTCCCGAGATGATGTTGAATTTTATTCGTTTCAAGGGCAGTTTGATAGCTTTTATTAATAAGAGAGAGGTTTTCGACAAATTTCCCGACACCGAATAAAAAACATGGCACTTTTTTCGTACGGATAAAATCTGATTCCATTAAACGTTGAACGCCTTCTTGCATGCGTGTTTTCCATGTTTTTATACTACGTTTGTTCAACATAATAAAAACGATGCTGTTGCGTAGATCAACCGAAAATATATAAAACCCTTGTTGTTCAAAAATCGTTCGAAATAACAATTTAAAATATGTGAGATCAAGATTAGCATGCTGCTTCAACGATTTGAATTTGCAAATGCTGACACAGCCACCTTTTGGTTTTAATTCCGGGTCATGGTCTGCTAAATAATCAGAAATCGTTTGGAAGTTATGCTCTCCTTCTAACCAGCCTTTTAGCCATTCTTGTTCTTGCATTCGCTTTTTTTCTTCGACATATAAATCGCGCAACAAATGTTGAGCAATAGCGGTCGCGGTCCTGTCTAAAATAAGAAGGGCAAATTCGCTTATTTCTTGCTGTAGCGAAACGATGGATAACTCTGCGTATTCGTTGCTAAAAAGTTGAATCGATTGAGAAGCGGCCTGGTTGGATGGCTGTGCTAAATGCTCAAGCAGCTGCATTTTCTTTTTACCCGGGCATTCCGGTACAAACTCTGCTTCTTTTCCATTGATTCGGAAAATCACTTGATGACCTAAATAATGGTGCAAAAACTTCAAAATTTCATGATAGTGGTCAATCGACAACAACTTTTTGTTCAGTTGCTGAGAATATGCTTCTAAATTCGAGATCATTTGATAATGCTGGTTAATCAAATATGTATGAATATCTTGGGTAATTTCCACAAACGGAACTTCTTTTAAAAAGAGAATGAGCGGGAAGTGGTGTTCATCAGCCAGCCGAATCACTTCTTGCGGAATAGAAGAAGTGTAGGTTCCAATTTCGATGCACAATCCAGAGGCGTCACATTCAATCAACTGCTGTAAAAAAGAGAGAAACAGCGATTCGTTCTCCTTCCAGCCTACGCCAGTAGACAAGATCAATTCTTTCCCGTTTAACAATTTGTAAATTTTGGTAACCTCTACAACATGCACCCACTTCACGATGCGGTTCAACCCTTGATGCCCTGCTACTACTTGTGTATGCTCAAAATGCTTCCTTTGCAACACATCGAAAACGGTAAATTGAAAATGTTCGTGCATTCCTTTCCCTCCTTTACCGATCCTTTATAATAAGTATTCATTGCAAAATCACGGATTCCTGCTAAATGAAAAAAGGCATCGGGGAATTATTCCCGATCCCTTTTTCAACTATTGACTAATCGTAATATAGACTTGTATTTCCTTCATCATCAACTCGAATTGTTCTTGGTCTTGAAAATCGTCGCTACTCCAATTCGCCATAATCCAGCGTACCAGTTCTCCCGGCGTATTGAATATTTCGCCGCTCGTATCTGCCTTCCGAATCATATATCTACCGTTGTCCTCATCGATGGTCACTTCACACGGAAAAGCGCCGTCTTTTGCTTGTAAAAAACTCCACGACCATTCATCTTCATTCGTTTCTTAAATATTGGTTTATCAATGTGTAAAATCCTGTAATCATCTTTTTTATACATCTAGTTGCCATTTCATGATATAATGTTAAGTCGTAAATAATCGATGAACAGGAGGTGAAATGGGATGACGGAGCAGCTTCTTCAGCAAATTCTTGATACGCTCAATGTTGTCAAAACAAAAGTGGAGTCGCTTGAAGCTGGGCAAAAACGATTGGAAGAAAGACAAACGCGGCTCGAACAAGCTTTCACTCGACTCGAAGAAAGGCAAACACGGCTTGAGCAATCTTTCACTCGACTCGAAGAAAGGCAAACGCAGTTGGAAGAAAGACAAACAAAATTAGAAACAACTCAAAAATCTTTGCAGGCTGGACAAGAAGAATTATATGCGCTCGTTCAGGCGCTTATGCATCGGCAAGATGAAACAGATGCAAAACTAGAGGCATTAAGCATGGATATGCACAAACTTCACGAGAAAGTGGAAAAAAATACAGAGTTATTACATGAACTTCTTGAAAGCCATAAATCGATTTACGAACTTTTAGGTGAACATGAAGTAGCTATTCGCACATTGAAAAAGAGAAGACCTGTTTAACAAAAATTCCGTCATCATTTTCCACGTTCAAAAGATATTTTTGCCGTGGTGCTAGACAATCATCGAAACGTTAATGACCTGTATACTCTCATTCATTCGCGGTCAATCAACTAGCACCCCATTTGTTTTTCGTAAAAAACACTCGGGAATGCTGAGCGTTATTAGTTCACTTCTCTTTCTAGCAGCGTATCTCCTACTTTGCTAATCCAAACATATGCATAATGCGTGCATTGCTGCACATCCATTCCCGTTTTCTCACAAAAATAAAACGTGAGCTATGCTACAAATACTGAGCGTTAGCTTTGATCCTAACACGGCGAAAGTATCCAACCATCTCCACGTGCGAAAGTATTTTCATAACGCTTCATCTAAAGACAGTGCTGAACCGTTATGAATAGCCAGCCATATTCCCATAAAAAAGATCCTACAGACAACGCCAGCCAACGTTTATTCATCATGTTTCCCTCTTTTACTTTTTTCCTGCCCTTGCCCTTACCGACCTCTTCTCTCCTTTGGCCAGTGTTGGTCAAGGGTGAATCCGATTCCACAATCGCCTTCATTTTCCTTCAAAAGGTAGCTCGGGATCACTTTTCATAGAAATTTTGACGCTACCCTATGTCAGAAATTCCGTAGTCAATGGTTTCCTTCATTGAATCTAAAACAAATATCGTGTAATATACTTGTTAGGGTATAAAAGGAGGGACAAGAGATGAGTGGACATCGATTTCACGTAAACAAAGCGGACCGTTTGCTGCAACCGGCTCGCTACGAATTGTTGCAGCCCGAGAAGCGGATCGAGGAATTTGGCATTCAAAAAGCGGATGTCATCGCTGACTTAGGCGCAGGCAACGGCTTTTTCACTTTGCCTATGGCTGCTCGGTCACAAAAGGTATATGCGGTAGACATCGAACCAAAAATGCTGCAGTTATTGAAACAGCGTGCTGATGAACAACAACTAAAAAATATTGAGTTGGTTGAAAGCAGTTTGGACAATATTCGTTTAGAAGACCATTCGATCGATAAAGCGCTAGCAGCGTTCGTGTTACACGAAGTTCCACATTTAGACAAAACATTCGCAGAAATCAAACGGATTTTAAAACCAAACGGAATGTTATGTATTATCGAATGGGAGGCTGTCCAATCAGAGATGGGGCCTCCGCTTCACGAACGAATTGGTTCAAACACGCTAGCACAAGTGGTAAAGTCACACGGATTTACTGTCGAAGCACTTCATCTACACTCATCATTTTATGTTCTGATAGTGAAATGAGGAAGCTGCTCATGAAAAAATTTGCTCTTTTTTTAATTAGCTTACTGCTAGCGACTGGTTGTTCTACGAAATCCGGTTTTTTTTTGCAAACATAAAATTGAGCCACTTCGCTCGTAAAAACGTGAGCCACTCCATTTCCAGCGAAAACACCGTCTTGATATGGAGTGAGAGGCATGATAGGCTTGTGCCTATCGAAACACATTGATGTGTCGCCTTTCGAGTGGAATCATGCCTCTAGAGGCTCCGTGTCAAGACGCCCCAGACTTACCATTTGCCAATTTCGAAGTGGCTCACAAGGATGTAATCGGAGTGGCTCAAAATTCAATTATCAAATATCAAATACATCGGTTACACAAACGTATCTGTCGATGAAGCTGAAAAGATGATTGCCGATGGAAAAGTCGAAGTCATTGATGTAAGAACAGAAGAAGAGTTTGCATCCGTGCATATTCCAAACGCAAAGTTAATCCCGTTGCAACAACTACAAAACAGGCTCCATGAATTAGATAAAAACAAATCCTATTTAATCGTCTGCCGTTCTGGAAACCGGTCTACGCAGGCAAGCAACATCCTCGTCAAAGAAAGATTTTTCCACGTATACAAATATGAGCGGCGGCATGAATGAGTGGAAAGGTGCAATTGAACAATAAAAAACCGAGACGAAGAGTCACATACGCTGTTCGTCTGTGTTTTTCCTTCCGTAGGCATAATATTTAGTACACGAAACGATGCGAAACATACTATATCAAAAGAAGGGAAGGAAAAAACATGTATCCTATGCCTTATTACCAACCGCAATCATTCCTGCAATATCCACAGTTCGAAATGGCGGCACATCAACAAATCAAACAGCCTCTTTACCCTCATAAACAGCATTGCATGATTTATTTAATCGGTAGAGTATTTGACCGACAAACAACATACGCCATTGTTGCGTCTTGGGAAACGAACGAAATGTTTTAGCATCGCAACAAAAACAAGAGGGTGTCCCAAAAATAACGGGGCACCCTCACTAGCGTTGCACAGCTTACAAAATTAGTAAATAAAGTGTGATATAAAAAAACGTTTACGCAAAAGAAAAAAACTCCTATTGTAGAAGTGTTGG
>NZ_JACHEP010000028.1 GCF_014201465.1 Anoxybacteroides tepidamans
AAGCGAACTTTAGTTGGAGGTTGCCTTTTTGTCCCTTCGTAAAAGTAAATTTATAGTTAAACAGTAAATTTAAAACATATATGCAACGCTAGTGGCTTTTCCCACTGGCTGTTTGCCTTTACGTTTTGGACTGTCACGAGTGTGTTTTTCCAATAAGAAATTTGCTGAAGCGCTTGGTCGTACGCAAATTGCCGTTCATCTAAATCAAGTTCGCGTCCCGCTTCTTTGATCATTTGTTCCCGCTGCCATTCCCATTTTAACAGCCGGCTTATGTGCCAGCGCTCGCGATCAAAATGGGAAATCATTCGGTAAAAAATGCTATGGAACGTGCCGGTCACAAGTTGAGAAACGAAAGACGGGTGCATGCCCAGATATGTCAAAAGGCGGTCTTTCATTTCTTTTGCCGCCTTTGTCGTAAACGTCACGAGCATGATCGAAGAAGGCGGAATGTTTTTTTCCGCGATCATATAGGCGGTTCTGGCCGTTAGCACACGCGTTTTGCCGCTTCCAGCTCCTGCTAAAACGAGAAGCGGGCCTTCCGTTGTTCGCACCGCTTGCAGTTGGGCGGCATCGAGCGGAATGCCAGTTTCTGAAAGCGCACGTATATAGCCGGTTTCGAGATGGACGATTTTCGGTTTTTTTCTTTGAAAAGGAGAAGATGGCTGATAGGCGACCGGCATATTCCATTCATCAAGCAGCTTACTTTCACCGGAAAGCGGACAGGCTAAACGGTGTTCGTGATAAAAATGCGGCTGCTTTTGCATGCCTAAGTATAGTTTGACCGGCTCGCCGCATGCGATGCAGGCGACTTGTCCGCGCAAGGCCGACTCGTATACGGCTTCATATTTTTCTCTCGCTAATTCGGAAAGGCGGATGACTTTTCCTTTGTACTTTGCCTGATCCATATATGAAAATTCCCCTTTTCGTTTTCACACATCAATGTTCATCATAACAAAACATACGATAAGAAAAAAGGATTTGTTTATGATTAGTCGAATTTTATTAAAAAAGGGGGAGTGGAGAATGTATACGCTATTTTCTCCATACGATTCGTTTTTTCACTATGTAAACCGACCGGTGCCGAATCATTTCGATTCATTTGTCACATTTCCGGTTATGCCTGTAAATGGCGTCGATCAATATCGAAATGCCTCCTCGTTTAAGCAGCCGCAGCGAAAAAAGAAGGAGCTGCTTTGGACGCTCGAAATGGAAATGTCAGGAAAAGAACAGAAGTTTGATGAGTATATATAAGAGAAAGGACCGTATCGACATGCTACGGTCCTAAAGAGTTTTGATCATCGTGACGTGAGGAATGCCCGCATCGATAAACACGTCAGAAATCGTTTCGTATCCTAGCTTTTTGTAAAACGGTTCAGCATGTGTTTGCGCATTTAATTTTGCTTTCGTCACGCCATGTTCTTTTGCAAACTGCTCGATACGCTCCATGATGAGGCGGCCGGCGCCTTTGTTTCGATAGTCGGATAGCACGCAAATGCGTTCAATTTTGCCGATTGCTTCATCCAGCATGCGAAATCTTCCTGCCCCGACCGGCTTATTTTGGTCATAAAGAACGAAATGAACCGCTTCGTCTTCGAATGAATCGACTTCTTCTTCCACTGGTACGTGCTGTTCCTCGACAAACACTTTTTGGCGGACAAAGAGGGCGTCCTGGTAAAGCGCTTCCTTTTCTTTTTTGCCAAATACGACTACCATATTATTTTTAGTCCTTTCTAAGATGGAATGTTTCATAAACGGTCCATGCGCCATCTTCTAGCTGATAAAGCAAATGGAAACGGTCGGCTGTTTCTTCAAAGCGCACCGTTTGCATTTTTAATTGCCCGTATACATCGAAATATTCTCCATCTGATAAATCGCGGCCGATTGTAATATGCGGAACAAACGCATATTCCGGATGATCCGTAAAAATGCCGCTGTACAATTTTTCGCGCAATTGTTGAAGTGCTTCGTTCGGCTCTACTTTTAAATAAATGACATTGTTGACCGGATAAAAAGAGCTGAATTTTGTAATTTTTAGCGGAATGACATCCGTTTTTGCGGCGATTTGCTGAAGTTCTTTTACGATCTTATCTATTTCGCTTTCATCCGCTTCAAACGCGCTTTTCAATGTAATGTGCGGCGGAATAAGCGCATAATGGCTATCGTAACGCTTTCGGTACGAATTGGCAAAATCTTGTACTCGTTTCGATGGAAAAATGACAATGCCGTATTTCATCGGAATCCCTCCCTATATTGCGGTATTATTTAATTATAACAAAATTTTGAAAAACATTGTAGTGTAACGTTTGTTTACAAAGCAAGAATATATGCAAGCGCACGAGGGAGATCCGGCTGCCAATATGTCCACGTATGATCGCCGGAAAATTCTTCATATTTGTAAGAAAATCCTTTTTGGACAAAACGATCATATGCTTTTCGATTTGGCGTAATAAAATCACGAACGTTTCCATCGGTTGTTTTGACATCGGTTTCTTTGTTGCCAATCGAGTGATATATATGTAACAAATGCGGCTCAGAAAACTGTTCGATTTTTTCGAGAAGCGCTTTGTTGATATATGGTGATTGCATCGCGATTTTTCCGAACGTATGCGGATAGGTGAGCCCTGCCAATAGCGAAACCGTCCCGCCAAGCGAATCTCCGATTAAAGCGCGCCCCATTCCCATTTCGTACGTGGGGAACTCTTGATCTAAATATGGAACGAGTTCATTTGCCAAAAATTTTAAATAAGCGGTATGTTTGCTTCCGTTTGGATGATATTTTTCGTAACGGTCATGGACATCTTTATACGGGATGCCGACGACAATCGTCCGGTCGATTTTCTGTTCCTCTATCAATTGCTCGACGACGCGGCCGACTTTTCCAAACATAAAATAATCTTTCCCATCTTGGGCGATGAGGAGGGAATATTTATAAAGGGGCGAAAACGTGCTTGGCAAATAAATAAGCAGCGTCACGTCTTCGTCGAGTTCACGGCTGTAAATCGTTTGTTCGGTTATGATTCCTTTTTGTATGATCATCATCTGCCCTCCGTAACGAGTGAAAAATTCGTATAATATTGTAACATATTTTCGGCAAAGTATGTCAGGTTCTATCATATGTGCTTTTAGTTACTGTTCTGTGTTTTTTTTTTTTGCGCTTGGAAGGTGTTTTTATTGCGCGTGTTACAAAGAAAAAGAGACTGAACCAGTCGGAAGAGGTGTTTTCATAAATTACACATTTGCGGAATAAATACATAATAAACAGTTTTAATATTGTATATTTTTAGACCATTTGATTTTGGCACCGTTTTTGCGAAAGAAAAAGGTGAAGCGCTTGTCAAAAGGGGGGGATGAGTCGTTGAGAAGGGGATAAGACAGAAGGATAAACTGGGAATTTTTTGCGAAATGAACATAGGGGGTGTATGAAATGTGGAGTATGATCGGTCTTATCGGGGGACTTGGACTATTAATTTATTTGACGATGAGGGGAATGAATTTATTTATCGCCGCACCGTTATGTGCGCTCATTGTTGCGGTATTAAGCGGACTTCCACTGTTTCCGCAGCTCGTCGGTGAAGGGGAAGCGAACTTCGTCGGCAACTATATGGCCGGCTTTTCAGGATTTATTCAATCATGGTATTTAATGTTTTTACTCGGGGCGATTTTTGGAAAGTTGATGGAAGATAGTGGGGCGGCAGAAAGCGTTTCCAAATGGATTGTCGACAAAATCGGAGTAAAGCGGGCAGCATTGGCTGTGGTGCTTGCTTGCGCTGTATTGACGTATGGCGGCGTTAGCTTATTTGTTGTCGCATTTTCTGTGTATCCGATGGCGGTTAGCTTATTTAAGCAGGCGAATTTGCCGCGCCGTTTTATTCCAGGGGCGCTCGCGTTCGGCTCTGTTACGTTTACGATGACATCTGCCGGCTCACCGGAAATTCAAAACTGGATTCCGATTGAATATTTAAAAACGTCTCCGTATGCCGGCTGGGAAGTGAGCCTTATGGTGGCGGTCTTTATGGCTGTTTTCGGCTATTGGTGGTTAAAGCGGATGATTATGAAAGCGATTTCAAATGGCGAACGGTTCATGGAAAGAGAAGGCGATCCGGTGGCGAGCGATAAAGCGTTACCTCATCCAATGGCTGGATTCATTCCGTTAATTGTCGTTTTAGTCATTTCTTTTGCGTTCCATAATTCACTAAAGCAGTCTGCACTCATTGTTGCACTGCTCGGCGGTGTGATCGCTGTGTACGCGCTCAACCGCAACTACTTCCAAAACTTTAGCGGGGCGCTTTCCGAAGGGACGCTCGGTGCGTTAATTGCGCTTGGCAACACAGCGGCTGTCGTCGGGTTTGGCGGTGTGGCGAAAGCGGTTCCAGCTTTTACGGAAGCAGTGCAGGCGATTACAAATATCCCAGGAAGCCCGTTAATCGGCAGCGCGATTGCGATTAGCGTCATTGCTGGAATTACCGGTTCGGCCTCCGGCGGTCAGGCGATTGCGTTACCGTTGCTAGCACCTCACTACTTAGATATGGGGGTCAATCCAGAGGCGTTGCATCGCGTTGTTGCGATCTCATCAGGTGCTTTAGATTCTTTGCCACATAACGGTTATGTCGTCACAACGATTCGGGCGATTTGTGGCGAAACACATCGCGATGCGTACGGCGCGGTTGGTGCGTTAACGGTCATTGTTCCTGCGCTCGGAACGATTATTGCAATCATTCTTTTCTCGTTTGGACTAGGGATTTAACATAGGAGGTTATGGCAGTATGGTATGCGATCAAGTGATGTTCATAACAGGGGCGGCACAAGGGATCGGATTTGCAATTGCCAAGCGTTTTGCTGAACATGGAGCAAAAGTGATCCTTACCGATGTAAATGAAGAATGTGTGCAGGAAGCGGCGCGGCAGTTGAATGAACAAGGATTTGAAGCGACAGGTTTTAAATGCGATGTGACGGCGGAAGAGGAGATCAAGGCCGCCATTGAGAAAACGATGGCGAAATATGAGCGCTTGGATATTTTAGTGAATAATGCGGGATTGCAACATGTAGCGCCAATTGAAGAGTTTCCAACAGAGAAATTTGAGCTGCTCGTTCGCGTCATGCTAGTGGCGCCGTTTTTAGCGATTAAATATGTGCTTCCTATTATGAAACAGCAACAATACGGCCGCATTATCAATATGGCGTCGATTAACGGATTGGTCGGTTTTGCCGGAAAAGCGGCATATAATAGCGCCAAGCACGGGGTGATTGGGTTGACGAAAGTAGCGGCGCTCGAAGGAGCACCGCATGGAATTACCGTCAATGCGCTTTGTCCCGGCTATGTCGATACGCCTCTTGTCCGCAATCAGCTGGCGGATTTAGCCGCGACGCGTCATGTTCCGTTAGAAAACGTATTGGAAGAAGTCATTTATCCGCTCGTGCCGCAAAAACGGCTATTGTTGCCGGAAGAAATTGCGGATTACGCTCTTTTTTTAGCAAGTGATAAAGCAAAAGGCGTGACCGGTCAAGCGGTCGTCATTGACGGTGGATATACGGCGCAGTAAAAAAATGCTTGCAAATTCTCGAAAAATCGTGTACATTGATAGAAAATCAGAAAATTCTATATAGTATTTCGTTCTTATCAAGAGAAGCGGAGGGACTGGCCCAGTGAAGCTTCAGCAACCAGCCAATTTTTTGGCCAGGTGCTAAATCCAGCGAATTGTTTTCAATTCGGAAGATAAGAAGAAGCACTTCTATCGGTCTGTAAAAGTCTTCTTCTTAAAAGAAGACTTTTTTTATTTTACGAAAAGGGGAGAAACGTAGATGGAAAAAGTAGAAACAGTGCTTGCGCAAATCGGAAATCGAAGCGAGAAAGTGACAGGGACGGTTAATCCGCCTGTTTATTTTTCAACGGCTTATCGCCATGAAGGAATTGGACAGTCGACAGGGTTTGATTATATCCGTACCGGAAATCCAACGCGGAAAATCGTCGAAGAAGCGATTGCCAAACTCGAAGGCGGAGACCAAGGGTATGCGTTTAGCTCGGGCATGGCGGCGATTCAAACGGTATTGGCGCTGTTTGAAAGCGGCGATGAGTTTTTAGTGTCCGCCGATCTTTACGGTGGTACATATCGGCTTTTTGAAAAAGGATGGAGAAAGTACGGATTGTCGTTTCATTATGTCGATTTTCGCGACATATCATTAGTGGAGAAATCGATTACAGAAAAAACGAAAGCGATTTTTCTGGAAACGCCGACGAACCCGCTTATGCAAGAAACAGACATTCGCGAAGTAGCCCAGCTTGCCAAGCGGTACGGACTGGTTCTCATTGTTGACAATACGTTTTATACGCCGGTCATCCAGCGCCCGATTGAACAAGGGGCGGATATTGTGATTCATAGCGCGACGAAATATTTAGGCGGCCATAACGACGTGCTAGCCGGTTTAGTCGTTGCCAAGGGCGAGGAGCTTTGTCAACGGCTGGCGGAATATCATAATGCGATCGGCGCAGTGTTGTCGCCGTTTGATTCGTGGCTGTTAATCCGCGGAATGAAGACATTGGCCTTACGGATGAGACAGCATGAAGAAAACGCGCGGCGCATTAGCGAATTTTTAGCTTCTCATGAAGATGTGACGGACGTATTGTATCCGGGGCGAGGCGGAATGCTATCGTTTCGCGTGCGCGAAGAACGATGGGTGAATCGCTTTTTACAAAGCTTACAAATCATTACGTTCGCCGAAAGTTTAGGTGGGGTGGAAAGCTTTATTACGTATCCTGCGACGCAAACCCATGCCGACATTCCAGAAGAAATTCGCATCGCCAACGGTGTCTGTAACCGCCTGCTACGCTTTTCGGTCGGCATTGAGCATGTCGAAGATTTAATTGCTGATTTGTCGCAAGCCTTGGAAAAAATGAAAGAGGTGTGACGAAATGGAAAAATCGTTTTCGTTTCAAACAAATTTATTGCATAACAAATGGAAAATCGATGAGCAGACGGGAGCTGTCAGTGTGCCGATCCAGCATGCGTCGACGTTTCATCAAGCCGATTTTGATGAGTTCGGAAAATATGATTATAGCCGCTCCGGCAATCCGACGCGGGAAGCTCTGGAAGAGACAATTGCCGAACTGGAAGGAGGAGTGAGAGGGTTTGCTTTTTCTTCCGGTATGGCGGCGATTTCAACAGCGTTTTTGCTTTTGTCAAAAGGCGATCACGTTCTTGTGACCGAAGATGTGTACGGCGGCACGTACCGGATGATTACGGAAGTATTAAGCCGTTTTGGCATTGAATACACGTTTGTCGATATGACCGATTTGCATGAAGTCGCTTCGCATATTCGCCCGAATACGAAAGTGATTTATGTGGAAACGCCATCGAATCCGCTGTTAAAAATTACCGATATTCACGGCATTGTGAAGCTGGCGAAAGCGAACGGTTGTTTAACGTTTTTAGACAACACATTTATGACACCGACCTTGCAGCGTCCGCTTGATTTAGGTGTCGATGTCGTGTTGCATAGCGCGACAAAATTTTTATCAGGGCATAGCGATGTTGTGGCGGGGCTTGCGGTCGTGAAAGACAAAGAGCTTGCCGATCAGTTGTATAAATTGCAAAATGCGTTCGGCGCGGTGTTGGGCGTGCAAGATGCGTGGCTTGTGCTGCGCGGTTTAAAGACGCTTCACGTCCGCCTTGAGCAATCGGCCCAATCAGCGCTTAAAATCGCCCAATTTTTAGCGAACCATCCGAAAGTTGAGGAAGTGTATTATCCGGGGCTTTCGGATCATCCGGGCCATTCGATTCACCGGTATCAAGCGTCCGGGTTTGGCGCGGTGTTGTCATTTCGCTTAGCAGATGAAGAAGCGGTTCGCACGTTTGTGCAGCATGTGAAAATTCCGGTATTTGCGGTCAGTTTAGGGGCGGTCGAGTCAATTTTGTCATATCCGGCGAAAATGTCGCATGCGGCGATGCCGAAAGAAGAAAGAGAGAAGCGGGGAATTACCGACGGCTTGTTGCGCTTAAGCGTCGGGCTAGAAGCAGCGGATGATTTAATTGCCGACTTTGACAAAGCGCTTTCTTATGTCAAGACAAGGCCGGAAGCTGTTTCGCGATAACGGGATATAAGGCTAGGTCTATATCGCCTAGCCTTATATAATGTCGTCGAGCCGTTCTTGTTGCAGTTGGCGGTCGACGAGTTCATCCAATTGTTTGATTTTTTTTAGAGCGAGCGCATTGTCGATTTTCCGGTAGTGATGTTTGCCGCCCGGCTCTTCATCGGCTTCGTCAGCCAGCTTAATAATCGCCTGTAACGGTTTTCGTTTAAATTCACCTTCGGGAAGGTAAGAATCGGTGTGCAAAAGGATGGCGAGAGCGATTTCTTTGGCGTTTTTCGGATGCTCGCCTAAGCGGATAAGCAATTTATGCGCTCGTTCGGCGCCTTTAATGGCGTGAATGTCATTTTGTTTATATTGTTCGTAGTCCCATGTTCCGTTCGAGTACCATTCGTAGTGGCCGATATCATGCAAAAGTGCGGCTTTCGTTGCCAGATCGACATTGACGCTGTGTTGAAGGGCGAGCCGATACGCGTGATAGGCTGTCGCGATCGCGTGTGCAATACCAGACCGTTTCAAATACTTTTGCGCAATCGGATGGACAAACACGTCTGTCAGCGTGACGTATCTCATCAACATCCCCTCCGTTTTACGTGTTTCTTTTCATCATATCACAAAAAGTGGAGCGAAGACAATGAGAGAGCATCACAGATAACGTTTTCAAAAGAAAAAATCGAAAGCATATATGAAGAATGATTTTTATTATAAAATATACCGATCATTTCCTTCGCCAAACTGAAAACGGTTTGCTTGGGGTGTTTTTCAATCGTACTGTGCGGATTTTGTCATGAGGATGGAGATTTTGTTTTATACTCAGCCTAAATGGTATCCATTTTCCTAGAAGCGCCCCCCGCCTTCGCTTGGAGGCAGGAGTTTTTCGCTTAATCGTGATAATGGAGAATAGCTTGAGTGAATTCGGTAAAGTCGGTTAAATGACGCTCTAAAATGGCTTGTAAAATGTTTAAGTTAATCTGTTGGTAATCATGTACCGCTATGTTTCGGAATCCAACCATCGCTTTCATTTTTTGCGAAAGAGAAGAAGAGATAATCCCGTGTTCTTCTAATATGGAAAACGCGTCCCGGCTGTTTTGCGGAAGGCCTAGTTGTTTTTGAGCTACAATGTGCATGGCGAGGTCAATGCTTGCTTCACACGCTCGCTGGAGATTGAGAATAATCGAATCTTGCTTTGTGTAGTTTTGCAAATGATTTGGGTTATCTTCGTATTCTTCACCGATGCGCTTCAAGCATCGTTCGATGATGCTAATTTTATTCAAAATCACATCATTTTCCATAAACAGACCCGCTTTCGCTTATTTTTTTTAAGATGACAGAACGCTCTTCGTTTAACTTAGCGTACATTTTAAACGCTTTTAACTCAAATTCCATTCGTTTTTTCTCATCTGAACAATAGATCGTTTTTCCGGTGTGGACGACTTGAGCCTGAAACACGGTGCTTGCTTGTTGAAGGTCGATAAGGTCTACTTCCCGTTTTAAGAGATTGGCGAGCTCTTGCGCGATCATAAACAGTTCATATGGATCGAGCTGTTTTTCATCGCTCAAAAAAGCGATATCAACATCGCTGTTTGGACGGACCGTTCCGTTGACAGTGGAGCCGAATAAATAAATGACAAACGGCGCTAATTTTTCTTTTAATACATGGACAATCGTTTCCTCCATCGTCTCGGCCATGCCAATTCCTCCTGATCTTTTGTTTTATTATACCATAATTGCCGTTTATTCTAGACGTGGCATAAAGAAGGAGGGGGGAGAAATTTTTTTGAAAAAAGTCTTTGACAAATCACATGCTCGTCTATATAATAAAAGATGTGTTCGATAGAGCACAATGACAAATATGATTCCGTAGCTCAGCTGGGAGAGCGCTACCTTGACAGGGTAGAGGTCGCTGGTTCGAGCCCAGTCGGAATCATCGGAAGACCCGAGTTCTATGAAAGAGCTTGGGTTTTTTATTTTTCAAAAACTAACAGGGAAACCGCACATTTTGTCGAATAAGGACAGTAAGCTATAATATGCGAAGTGACTATATGTCCATTGACCACGACCGTTTGTTTAAAGAGTTGATCCAAACGTTTTTTGAGGAATTTATTGTTCTCTTTTTTCCAGCGATGCATGAGCATATTGACTTTCGCCATTTGTCGTTTTTATCGGAAGAATTGTTTACCGATGTAACGGCAGGGGAGAAGTATCGCGTTGATTTGCTTGTCGAAACGAAGTTAAAAGGGAAAGACGGACTTGTCATCGTCCATATCGAAAACCAAAGCGATGTGCAAACGTCGTTTCCTGAGCGGATGTTTATTTATTTTAGCCGCTTGTTTGAAAAATATCGTAAAAACATTGTTCCCATCGCTGTTTTTAGCTACGATACAATCCGCGACGAACCTTCAACGTTTACTCTTCAATTTCCTTTTGGCAACGTGCTCGACTTTCACTTTTTTACCGTCGAATTGCGCAAACAAAACTGGCGAAGCTACATCCGTAATGATAATCCAATCGCCGCTGCATTGTTAAGCAAGATGGGGTATACTGAAAGTGAACGAGTGGAACTGAAAAAACAATTTTTACGCATGCTTGTACGGATGGAATTGAAGAAGGGATGAAACAAGTCATCAAGCAAGGAATGAGACAAGGAATGAAGTACCTTGTACAAACGATGGCGAGAAAAGGAATGAGCGTAAAAGACATTGCGAATGTAACGGATCTTGCAGAAGAAGAAGTGCAGCAGTTGTTGGAACAGTGATGAGTTTGTCCAACATTCATAACTGTCGTCGATTTCTAAGTGTGTAAAAACACTAGAGAATCGACGGCAGTTTGTTTTTTCCATGTTGCCTGCCTAGTTGTATCGAATCGATATAAAAACAAAAAAGCCAGCGTCCAAAAGCACTGACTTTTTTATTATGACCTAGCTTTTCAACCGTTCTCGTACTTCTTCTTCTGTCATGTCCAATATATTAGCAATCTCCGCCACGCTCATTCCTTTTTCGCTCATTTTTCTAATCGTTCCCTTTATTCCTTCTTCTCGTCCTTTTTCCAATCCTTCTTTCAATCCTTCTTTCAATCCTTCTTCCCGACCTTGTTCTAATCCTTTTTTCAGCCCTTCCTTCAATCCTTCCTCCCGGCTTCCGCGAATGTTCGATAGCTGATCAAGCAGCCATTTTAGCCGCATTTCGTATGCGTAGCGGTTTTCCGGGTCAACGCTCAAACTTTGCCATTCTTCTAAAGCTTCTAAAATTTCTTGTTCTGTCATCGCGATTCCCTCCAATTCGCGAAACATGTCTTCGTCCATTCGTTTTGTTCGGCTATCCACCGCCGACAACATCGTCAGCCATGGCCATTCCGGCGATTGCTTCACTTCTCTCCGATATTTCTTCCATTTTACCATAAATTGTGACAAGTCGAGTACATGAAATTCAAGGTGATCGCTCCAAAGAAATTGTTCTTCATCTTCACGGATGTGAAAGACGGTGTGGAAGCGGTCGGTTTCGTGCGGAAAGAGTGGATAGTTGAGGATGGCGATCATGATGGTCGGAGGAAGGGTGTCGTACCGTTCTCCTTTTGATAACGAAGATGAAAACAACCGCGCCCAATAGTACAGTAGCCGTTCCGGCATGCCGTATTGCGGGATGATTTGAATTTCGACGTGAATGCGTTCGCCGCGATTCGTGCGAACAATGACGTCTAGCCGTCCCGTTTTTCCGTCTTCTGTTTCTTTCGTCAGTTCGGTGTTTTCAAATTGCACATCGACGATGCGGTCATCGCCTGTCCGATGCAACAACGCGTTTAAAAACGCCATCGTAATCGACTTTCGGCTCGGGTGTCCAAACAGCTGTTTAAACATAAAATCCATTTTTAAATCAAGATACTGCATACACTTCATCCTTTCATGACATATACACATTTATTACACACGGGAAATATAGGAAATGCAAAAGTGGAAAATTGAATGTTGAGGCACATTTTTTGCGAAAATCGGCGGAAAAAAAACGGTAGGAAGAAAATTTTGTGGACTGAAAACTCAATTTTCGATGGGAAAGGAACATTTTTTTCGATAGGTGACAGGAAACGTTTAGTGACGTAAAATGACAGTAGTTTACAATAGGAATTTTTGTTATAGTTAAAGTTGTAAAACGTGAAAAGTACAACAGTAGATGGAGGCAGTACGATGGGAAAGTTAACGCTGCAAGAACTTGAATCTCATTTATGGGAATCAGCGAATATATTGCGTGGTAGCATTGATTCTTCTGACTATAAAAACTATATTTTTGGAATGTTGTTTTTGAAGCGATTAAATGATGTATTTGTGGAAACAGCTGAGAGGATTGAAAGAGAAGAAGGGGAAGATTACGGTTGGTATGATCGTGATGAACATCAATTCTTCGTGCCTGAAAAAGCACGTTGGAGTTATATTCAATCCCATTCCCAAGACGTGGGGGCTGTGATTAATAAAGCTTTTGAATTATTAGAAGATGAGAACCCTTCTTTACAAGGGGTATTAGCGAATATTGATTTTAACGATAAAGAAAAATTGTCCGATAAAACAATTCTTCAATTAGTACAACACTTCTCACAAATTGACTTACGCAACGAAAACTTATCAGAACCTGACATCCTTGGACGTGCTTACGAATATCTTATTAAGCAGTTTGCTGACGATGCAGGGAAAAAAGGCGGCGAGTTCTATACGCCAAGTCAAGTCGTTAAATTAATTGTCAAACTCATTAAGCCTGAAGAAGGCATGCGTGTATGTGACCCAACAGCGGGATCTGGCGGGATGCTCATTCAATCCGTTGACTACATAAAAGAAAAAGGCGGCAATCCACGCAACATTACATTGCATGGACAAGAGAAAAACTTAAATACGTGGGCGATTTGTAAAATGAATTTGTTGCTTCATGGCTTAAGCGATCATGAAATTAAAAAAGGCGATACGATTCGTGAACCAAAACTATTAGACGAAAACGGCGAGCTTCTATTATATGATCGTGTCATTGCCAATCCTCCGTTTAGCTTGAAAAACTGGGGACGTGAAGAAGCAGAAGCAGACGAATTTAACCGTTTCCGCTTTGGTTTACCGCCAAAAAACGCAGGAGACTATGCGTTTATTCAACATATGATTGCCACACTCAATGATGAAGGAAAAGCGGGAGTCGTCATGCCGCACGGTGTTCTTTTCCGTGGCGGAGCGGAAGGTAAAATCCGTCAAGGCATCTTAGAGGAAGATTTAATTGAAGCAATTATCGGTTTGCCAGCGAACCTTTTCTACGGAACAGGCATTCCAGCATGTATCCTTATCATCAACAAAAACAAAGAAGAACATAAAAAAGGAAAAGTTCTATTCATTGACGCATCAAAGGACTACCAAGAAGGAAAAAATCAAAACGTTCTTCGTGATGAGGATATTCAAAAAATCGTCAGCACATACGATGTATGGAAAGATGTCGACAAATACAGCCGTGTCGTTACACTAGAGGAAATTAAAGAAAACGAATACAACTTAAACATCGCTCGTTACGTTGATACAACTGAAGAAGAAAAAGAGCAAATTGATGTGGCAGAAGCACTTCGCCAACTTCGCCAACTCGAACAAGAACGGGATAAAATTGAAAAGGTGATGTATGGGTATTTGAAGGAGTTGGGGTATGGTGAGTGAATGGAAAAATTGCTTATTAGGTGAAGTTGTTGAATATGCTAATGGCTCATCCTTTCCAAACGAGTTTCAAGGAAAAAAGAACGGGAAATATGATTTTTATAAGGTAAGCGACATGAATAATCCTAAAAACTCTGTATTTATGATAGAAGCAGAAAATACGGTTGATGATGAAGCTGTTGCAGAATTAAAAGCAAAAATTCATCCAAAGGACACTGTTATTTTTCCAAAAGTAGGGGCAGCACTTCTTACTAATAAGAGAAGAATTTTATCTAAACCTTCTCTTTTTGATAACAATATAATGGGACTAAAAGCAAAAAAAAGTATTCTACCAAAGTATCTATACTATTTCATGTATACTATTGACTTTGGAAAATTTGTTCAATCAGGGGCGGTTCCTTCCATTAATAAAACGATTGTAGACAATCTCTCAATCAAGTTACCACCTTTGTTCGAACAACGCAAAATCGCAGCTATTCTCTCATCCGTCGATGAAGCCATAGAGAAAACCGAAGTCATCATCGAGCAAACGGAGAAAGTGAAAAAGGGGCTTATGCAACAGTTGCTCACAAAAGGAATTGGACATACGAAGTTTAAAAAGACGGAGATTGGGGAGATTCCTGAAGAGTGGGAAGTGAAAGCCCTCGAAAATATATCGAAATTTATTGATTATCGTGGTAAAACTCCAAAAAAAACAGAAAGAGGAATTAGACTAATCACAGCCAAAAATATTCGTGATGGATATATTAGTGATGAACCTATAGAATTTATTGCAGAAGAAGATTATGATTCATGGATGACAAGAGGCATCCCAGAATACGGTGATGTGTTATTTACTACAGAAGCTCCACTTGGAAACATTGCTCAGCTGAATATTCGAGAAAAGGTTGCGTTTGCTCAAAGAGTGATTATAATTCAGCCTATTATTGACAAACGATTTATGAAGTATGTATTAATGGGAGAAAGGTTCCAAAATGAAATTGAATCACTTTCAACAGGTTCAACTGTGAAAGGGATTAAATCTAGTGTACTGAAGAAGGTAAAGATTCCAGTTCCTCCACTTGAGGAGCAAAGACGAATAGGCGCCATTCTAGAATCATTTGAAGGTAAGTTATTAACTGAAAAACAAAAGTTAGAAAGACTTAAATTCATTAAAATAGGTCTCATGCAAGTTCTTCTCACAGGCAAAGTTCGTGTCAAAGTCGATGATGAGGTGATGTCACAGTGACCACCGCAAGTGAATGGAATGAATTAAATCTTGTGGAAAAACGTTTGATTCATCAGCTTCAAGAGTTGGGCTATGAACATGTACCAGGCTCAGCTCTTGAAGCTGAACGGGGCTCATTAAGCGAAGTCATTTTAAAGGAACGGTTAAGGAAAGCGATTCAGCGGTTAAATCCATGGATAGATGAAAATAACCTTGCCCGCATCATTTACAATCTGACTCACATTGAAGCGACGGGTCTCATGCAAGCGAATGAAAAGTTTCATGAGATGCTTGTGAACTATATTTCGATTCAACAAGATTTAGGAAAAGGGAAAAAGAATCAAACCGTTAAATTAATTGATTTTGATAACCCTTATAACAACGAATTTCTTGTTGTTGACCAATTCCGTATTCAAGATGCAAGAGGCACGATTCGCCCTGACGTTGTGATTTTTGTGAATGGATTGCCTTTAGTCGTGGTTGAATGTAAAAGCCCGACGCTGCAAGAAGATGCGCAAATTTCGAAAGCGGTTAATCAATTGCGCCGCTATCAAGAAACGCATGAGCAACTGTTCTACTATAACCAGTTTATGATTGCGACAAGCAATTATCGTGCGAAAGCGGGAACGATTGGCGCTAAAGTGCAACATTACAGCGAGTGGAAAGACCCTTACCCAAGAACGGTACCTGAACTTGGCGACTCCCCGACGAAACAAGACATCTTAGTCGCGGGAATGTTAGCGAAAGAAAACTTGCTTGATTTGATTCAGAACTTCATTGTCTTTGAAGTCGACGGCGGTCGGGTGATTAAAAAGATTGCCCGTTATCAACAATTCCGTGCGGTCAATAAAGCAATTCATCGCATTTTACATGCAAAAACACCGAAAGACCGCGGCGGGGTGATTTGGCATACACAAGGTTCAGGTAAATCGTTGACGATGTTATATTTAGCAGTAAAACTTAGAAGAATCAAAGAGTTGCAAAATCCAACGATTGTCGTTGTAACCGACCGTAAAGACTTGGATGACCAAATTACAAAAACATTCCGTAAGTGCGGCTTTCCTAATCCACAACAAGCGGAAAGCGTCAAAGACTTGAAAAGGTTATTACAGCAAGGCCCTGGTTCTACAATTATGACCCTTGTGCAAAAGTTCCAACCAGACAAGGATCAAGACGAGTATCCAGAGCTTTCGAGATCGGAAAATATCTTTGTATTAGTTGACGAGTCGCACCGTACGCAATACAAAGGTCTAGCGATGAACATGCGGAAAGGCTTACCGAATGCATGTTATCTTGGCTTTACAGGAACGCCAATCGATAAAGAAGATAAAAGTACAACAAGAACGTTTGGCTCTTATATTGATAAATATACCATTGAACAAGCTGTGGACGATGGAGCAACCGTTCCAATCTTCTACGAAGCTCGAATGGTCAACCTTCATTTGCATGGCGACTCATTAGACCGTTTATTTGATCGTAAATTTAGTGAATATAGTGAAGAAGATCGTGAACGGATTAAAAAGAAATATGCCAAGGAAGAAGCGATCTTAGCCGCGCCGAGCCGCATTGGACAAATTGCGTTGGATATTGTGGAACACTTTGAAAATTATATCCTGCCAAACGGTTTTAAAGCACAAGTAGTGGCGGTGAACCGTGAAGCGGCAGCCATTTATAAACAAAAGCTAGATGAACTCATTAACGGAAAATATGAAACAGCATTAATTATTTCAACAGGTCCTGAAGATAAAAACAATGAACTATTAAAAGATTACTCACTGTCCCGTGAGGAGGAAAAACAGTTAATTGAACGGTTCAAAAAGCCATTTGAGGAAGACAAACTAGCGATTTTAATTGTTTGTGATAAACTCCTAACAGGTTTTGACGCTCCAATCGAACAAGTGATGTACTTAGATAAGCCTTTAAAAGAGCATAACCTACTTCAGGCAATCGCTCGTACAAATCGTACATATGAAGGAAAAACCTATGGACTCATTGTGGACTACTTTGGGGTATCAAAATTCTTGGAGAAAGCTCTTGCGATTTTCTCTAAACAAGATATTCAAGGGGCGCTACTCCCGATTGAAAGCGAATTGCCGAAGTTGAAACAAGCCCACCGAAAAGCGATGAGCTTTTTTGATTACATCAATCGAGATAATGCTGACGCATGCGTTCAAGTATTAGAGCCTGAAGATGTGCGGCATGAGTTTGAAAAAGCGTTTAAAGAGTTTTCCAAACGAATGGATATGATTTTACCGAACCCTGAAGCTTCTCCATATGTAGAAGACTTAAAGTTTTTAGGTAAAGTACGGCAAATGGCCAAAACGTTATATCGTGACGAGCAAATGGACATTTCCGAATGTGGCGAGAAGGTGAAACAACTTATTGCGGAGCATCTATATGCAGAATCTGTAGAAGTCATCCATGAACCAATTGATATTTTGTCCAATAAGTTTGATGAACGGCTAGAAAAAGCACCATCGAAAGAAGCACAGGCGGCGGAAATGGAACATGCGATCCGTCATGAAATTAAAGTGAAGCTGGAAGAAAACCCTGTTTATTATACGTCACTAAAAGAAAAGCTAGAGCAACTAATCGAAGCAAGACGGAAAAAGATGCTGGATATTGCGGAGTTAGTAGAAAAATTGCGCAACATGGTCAATGAAATGCGAAACGTCAACCAACAAGCGCAAAATCTTGGGTTCACACGAGAACAATATCCGTTTTATCAATTGTTCCAACAGCTTCTTCCAGACGAAGAACATAAAGATGCGATCGATGCGTTGACACATCTCGTAACGGACATTATTGCCGAGGAAAGCCAAGTTATTGATTGGGTAAACAAAGAGGATGTGAAACGTGAAATGCGGAAGAAAATTAAGAAGCAGCTGCGGGCAAGTGTGATTCCTAAAGATCAGTTAGAAAACATAACACAACAGATTATGTCATTAGCGATGGTTCATTATAAACGATAAAGCCTCCCACCAATCTAAGGGAGGCTTTCGTCATCTATAACGTTAATGTTGGACCATTTACACGCAACCATTCTTTTCTTTGTTCATAGTCCGACATGACAGATTTAATAAAACGCCAAAAATCATTGGAGTGATTTGGATATTTAATATGCGCTAATTCATGCACTAATAAATAATCGATAATCGGCACGGGCGCCATCATAATTCTCCAGTTTAAATAAATGGCTCCCTCATTTGTACATGTTCCCCAGCGCATTTTTTGTTCTTTTAATTTAATTTTAGTAGGAGTTACCCCCATCTTAGGGCAATACACTTTTAAGCGTTCCTGTAGTTTCATTTCCCCATGTTGAATGTACCAATCTTTGAAAGCATGTTGTAAACTAGCGATTCGCTCTTTTTCTGTGAAACGCAGTGGCACCGTGGCAATAAATTTACCTTGTTTAAACATAAGAGCTGGCTTTGTAACTTCTTCGCTTTTATATACTTTTAATCGATAGTGACGCCCTAAATAAGCAAATTTCTCCCCACTTACAAATTCTTTTGGAGCGGGGGGATCAGAAATTTGATTTAACGCCTGCCATTTATCAATAATCCATGGGGCTTTTTTATAAAGGATAGAATCTAAAAGTGTAGGCTCTATCCCCTCAGGAGCTACTACTTTTACTCCCTCCAACCATTCAACAGATATCGTCACATCCCGCTTTTCTGGCTTATACTCTACTGCATAATCTATCGTTGTCCTGCCATATTGAAAGCTAGGCATATAAATACATACTCCTTTTGTTCTTTTGACTGTCTCCTATTTTATCCTTCAGAAAACAAAAGGTCAATCGGTGAACTAGTAATTTAAAAAAGAGGGAGAGGGAATCGTGCGTTAGAGACTTTATGCCGAATGACAAAAATTACTCCAAAGCATCCAGAAATATGCCTGCACTTAAGTTTTTGAGGTTACTTTTCTGTTATAATCGTTATATATACGTTTTAACAGAAACATAGCTATGTTAAAGTTAGATGTGTATTTGCTAATTGAATTTTGAGCCACTCCGATTACATCCTTGTGAGCCACTTAAAAATTGACAAATGGTAAATCTGGGGCGTCTTGACATGGAGCCTCTAGAGGCATGATTTCACTCGAAAGGCGACACATCAAGGTGTTTCGATAGGCAGCAAGCCTATCATGCCTCTCACTCCATATCAAGACGGTGTTTTCGCAGGAAATGGAGTGGCTCACGTTTTTACGAGCGAAGTGGCTCAATTTTATGTTAGCAAAAACAGATGTTGATTTCTTATGGTTTTTATTAAACGGTTATTATCAAAGGTGATCTGATGAAAAAATGGTTTAAGCAACTTCGCGCTCGACGAAAAATACAAAACTGCATTTTATTGGTTCATCACCACAACATGTACTTGACAAGCGGGGGATTTTCTTGAGCCGCCGTGTACGAAAAATCTGATTTACTGATTTTTCCTTATAAGTACAAAGAAGGCGTGTTCTGAAATAGTCAAGTACAACTTTCTGTGAAGAGCCAAAAATATGGATTTTTTAATTTATTTCGGTGTTGGAGGTTTAGATAAGGTGAGCTCACAATATAAGGACTTTAAAATCCTAGAAAATCTAGTGCAAAAGGAGAAGAAATTTTTTTCTTATTTTGAAAAATTACTTCAGGAAAATGGAGTTAGGTACGTCGTTGAGATTCTAAAAAATATAGGAATTGGAGTCAATGTTTATAATAATAGCCGTAGTAATAAATTGTATGAACGAATAATACAAAAACTAAGAGAAGTAGCTGAAAAAGAAGATTTAAAACTAGTGGAGGAATTTGAGTTTCAAATATCTATATTAAATCTTCTGTTTTCCTCTTTTTACAATCAGAAAATATATAAAGAAATTAACTCTGAACCAAACGAATTTACTCTATATGGCTCAATAATAGCATTGGAGTTACTACTACGAGTAATAAAAGATCAAGTGTTTAATAATGGGAAAAATCGAGCATTATATCCTTTTGAAATAACAATAGACAGAAATTACGGAAGAAAAATCAAAAATATTACAAAAATGTCCCCAAATGATCAAGTAGAGTTTATTGAATTAGTTACACAATCCTCTTCGAAAGTAATTGCTTTTCTGCAATTTTATTTATGTACTGGCATCGAAGAAATCGAAATTAATGAAGAAATACCAGTTGAGGTAATATATAAACTTTTGGATCATTATAGGCTAATTGATATACGCACTATTATTTATGATTTGTTTGAAGATTGGAAATTTAATCAATACAATATTAGCGTAAATGGAAAAGAAATTTCTGTTTTTCCTGTGGATAAAGATGAATACAAAGCAAAAAGGATATCTCTGAATCGATTCGATTTATTAAGATACAAATTTATGTATAGGCAGAATCGAGCAACAGATATTGATCATAATTCGAAGTTTCTTCCACCAAAGCAGTTTATTGATGAAATTGAAGTAACGGATTCGATAATTGCAGCACAATTATTTTTTAGTAATGATCTAGATGAGTTATGTGAGAAGGTAATTAAAGATGAGGAAGGGAAGGAAAAAGGTAAAGAAAGAGTTCCTTTAAATTGTTGGATTAGAGCTTATAATCTTATCCGCAAAGAGTGTGAAACATTTCTTACTAGCTCTCTATTTCCTGATAGTTTTTCTTTAAATAAATGGTGTCTTGTTAAAAGTAAAGATGATTGGATAGAATTATTCACTAAATATGGAATTCCGAGAGATAAAGCTTCTATTATTATAAAGTATTTGACGTTTACAAGAGATTCCATAGATTTTTTTGATTGTCCATTTGTAAAAATAAAAGATCGGCTAATATTAATTCCTTCTTTGTGCGCGAGAATATCAGCATCAACCTCCATTATTTCTAATCTATCGAAGAATGATTTTAATATTTCTTTTAAAGGTGATAATTTTGAAAAAACCGTCCGTTCTGCTGTAGAAGAAAAAGGAATAGAACCAAAAAAGCTTTATTCAATAGTGAAAAAGGAAGAAAACAAAACTGATGAATATGAATGTGATATTGCGTTTTACCTTGGAAAAGATTTGTATCTATGTGAATGCAAAGCATTTATTCAACCAAAAACATCTAGAGGTTTTTTCGAATTAGAGCATAAGAAGAAGGAAGCGTTAGCACAGTTTAAAAGAATAAGTACTTATTATGAAGAAAATATAAAAGTTGTAAACAAAGAATTAGGTATGAATGAATATAAAAAACCTAAAAATGTTTACAAGATATTAATTATTACGCCAATGTTAGGAAAAGAAGAACAGATAGATGAAACAACATTTATAGTTGATGCTTCAGCATTTAAAAGTTTCCTAGATAGGCAAAAACCTGCCCTAATCTTTAATAATAAAAAATATGAACTAAGGAATACTCGTTTTGACCAATTATTTGATGGGGGGATATCTTCAAAAAAACTGATTAATTATTTAAAAAATCCACCATTAATAGCTTTACAGAAGATAAGGCATTATTTTGTAGAACAGCAAGTCCCAATAGGCGATTATACTTTAAATAAATTATATTCATTAAAGTTGTTTGATGATTTTGTGACTTATAAAAACGATAACAATGATAATCTCATTAAGTTAATTAAATATATTCAGGATTTATATTCAAAAGCATAGGTGTATGGGATATTAATTTTAATATTACGAAAAAAATTGTATTGATTATATTTATTGATTATATTGGATAGATAAAAGAATCGGCATTAAGGTACTCTTATTGTTTAAAATGTTAAAACTCATATTTCGCACCTTGGTAAAGCGGAGCGAGAGGATTTTTTATTCGTTTTTTTAGAAAAATTTTTAAACCAACACCACTAGTGATGACATCCTTTTTTTACCATCGCTAGTTGTTCCTTATTTCATCAGACGTAAATACTCTCGTCCATCCCTAATCCTTGCAGAATCCTTCGCTGCTCGTACGTGAGCGGTTGGCCTAATGCGCGTTGGATTCGTCCATCCGGCAGTTCCAACAGGACGACTCTGACATACCAAAACAATTGAAAAATCGCTTGTCCAGTCGGTCGGGTCAGTTTCCGTCCTCCCGCCCCCTTTAATGGGTGTTCCGGGGTGATGAACTGACGCACTCGGCACTGGAAAACACAGTAAATCGCCAAGGCCAACAGAAACAAATCACCCAATACCGCGACCCGTTCCGGTTTTTTTACGTAAATCTCATCTGTAAAGAACAGGGCTTTCAAGAAAGAGAAGTTCATTTCCACCGAGATTTGACCTTTATACAACTTCAAGATCTCTTTCGCATCCATCGGTTGACCTTTCCATTCCTCCGGAACGGTCGTGACAAGGACAAAGCTAGACGCTTTCCGTCTCTCCTGTTCCCACGCAGTTTGGTCGAATTCCACGTTCAAGCGAAGGGCGTACAGCGTCTCCATGTCCGGTTCCGCCCCTTTTTTCGGACGTCCACGCCGTTTTTTCGGGCGCACGATCGCTTCGACCGACGCCTCGACGCGATGGAACCGGAGACGAAGGGACGTCTTTAGAGACGCTAGGGCTTGTTCCGCATCTTCCCGGCACGAAAACAGACGGCTTTCCCACTGGGTTTGTTTCTGCCGAAGAAGCTCTGCTTCTTGGTTTCGTTCTTTTTCGAGCGTCTTTCCTTTTCGTTGGTCGAGCGCGCTGGATTCAACGACAATCAACCGAACCGAATGACCTTCGTACGTCGATGTCGTTTCCCACACCCGATACGTGGCTCCGTTTTTCTCCGCTAAGGAGAATGGCTCGCTCCACGGCGTGTCTTGGGCATCCGCTTCGGCGAGCGCGGTTTTGACGATCCGAAGCGAAGAAGGACCTCTTGTAATCAAAAAGGCGTTGGCGGCCTTCGTTTGCGCCAGTGTGTCTTTCGTCATGGCGGCAGAATCGGCAACATAAATCCATTCCTCTTCGATCTTCGCCTGCTTTAGCTGTTTCTGCACACGGGACAACACCTCGGGATTCCACCTCTTATCCGGCAGGTTGCCGTCGTGTACATCGCCATAAAACGGAATGCCATCCTCGTTGCCAATCAGCCCAAATCCGATCTGCTTTTGCCAACGATGATGCCGATTGTAGCCATGCGTAATCTGCAAGGCATCCGGTGAGGCCGATTCATACGTACCGTAAACCGATACATCGGTCGTATCGGCATGGAACACCCGAAGAGGGATGCCTTCTTTCTTGTAAATTTGCACGAGACAGGCCGAAAGAACCGCGTGGATATTGGCGTCGTACAGTCGATCCAGATGGCGGGCGATCGCATCGTCGTTGAACCAAGAAGGGGAAAGCCCTGGCCGGATCAGCTTAGGCAAATCGATGTCATGCGCCCATCGTTCCATATGAACGAGTGCTTGCCGACCGCTCAACATATCCAAGGTGAGCAGCCAGACCACATCGCTGGCTCGGGTTTGGCATTGAGGATTCACAGGAACAAGACGGTCGATCAACGCAGGGAGACCAAGATCCTTGAAAATGGTGCTTATTATATTCAAATAGGAATTTTCATAAATGGCACGGATTTGAATGCTCATGATGTAGCAACTCCTTTGTTTTCCTTGTGTTTCAAGGATTCATTATGACATGAAGATAAGAGAATAATCCCGATTTTTGTCGAGAGGGTGCGAAATGTAAGATACAATTGACAAATCATTGAAGCTTTATTGTATTCGTCACGAGCCGACAGGGGAAGCGGATGAAAGCATAACAAATATTGCTGAATGTACAATCGATAATAAAACAGGACGTGTCTAAACCGCAGGCACGTTTTTTATGTTTTTTCAACAATTTTATGTATTTTGTTTACTAATCAACAAATCGCTTCCATTTAACGATTGAAGGGCTATTGAACTTCTTTATAATAATAAACAGATGTTCATTAACTATTAAATTGACGATGAAAGGAAAGGTGGACGGTATGTGTCAAAACGATCATGGAAAAATGCTCGTTCGTGCGCTTGCGGTGCCTAGCGCTAAAGCGCCGTTTGAACAAACGACGATTGAACGTCGAACATTGCGCCCAAACGATGTCCTTATTGATATTCGCTATGCTGGAATTTGCCATTCGGACATTCATAGCGCATATGATGAATGGGGTGGCGGAATTTTTCCGATGGTTCCTGGTCATGAAATTGCTGGGGTGGTAGCTGCTGTTGGATCGAACGTGACTAAATTCGCGGTGGGAGACCGCGTTGGCGTCGGCTGCTTCGTTGACTCGTGCGGGGAGTGCGAATATTGCCTCCGTGGCGAGGAGCAGTTTTGTACGAAAGGGGTTGTTGCGACATACAATTCGCTAGACTACGATGGCCAGCCTACATATGGCGGGTATAGCCAAAAAATCGTGGTAAAAGAAGATTTTGTCGTGCGGATTCCTAATGTTCTTTCGTTAGATGTCGCTGCTCCGCTGTTATGCGCTGGCATTACGACCTACTCGCCATTAAAAAAATGGGGAGCCGGTCCAGGGAAAAAGGTGGCGATTGTTGGGATGGGCGGACTTGGCCATTTGGCGGTTCAGTTTGCCCACGCCATGGGCGCTGAAGTTACCGTATTGAGCCAATCGCTGAAAAAGAAAGAAGAAGCGCTGGCTTTAGGGGCCGATCATTACTATGCGACGAGCGATCCGAATACATTCAAAACACTGGCAAACCAATTTGACCTTATGTTAAATACAGTATCGGCCAATCTAGATGTGAATGCGTATTTATCGTTGCTTCGCGTCGATGGCACGCTTGTCAATGTCGGTGCGCCAGCTAATCCAGATACGTACAATGTATTTTCTTTAATTATGCATCGCCGCAGCATTGCTGGTTCCCTTGTCGGCGGCCTTCGGGAAACGCAAGAGATGCTTGATTTTGCCGCTGAGCACGGCATTGTGCCGAAAATTGAAGTAATTCGCGCTGACCAAGTTGATGAGGCGTATGAGCGCGTTCTCCGCAGCGATGTCCGTTACCGCTTTGTCATTGATATATCGACATTATCGTGACAAATTACGTCCGAAAGGAGAGAAAAAATGGAAAATATCGAGATTATTCGCAATGGCGCACAGCCGTCCGCGAAAGGACAAGAAGAGTATTTTACCGGGAATGTCCGCATCGATCCGTTATTCCAAGAAAATGAATTTGCGCCTTACTTGGCCGCTTATGTCACGTTTGAACCGGGGGCACGTACCGCATGGCACACCCATCCGACTGGGCAAAGGCTGATCGTGACGTATGGAGTTGGCTGGGTGCAAGAGTGGGGCGGACCGATCAAAGAAGTGCGTGCAGGCGATGTCGTCTGGTTCCCGCCGGGCGTCAAACATTGGCATGGTGCGGCGCCGACGACGGCGATGACCCATATCGCGTTAACGGGGGTAGCGGACGGAAAAGGGGTTGAATGGCTTGAAAAAGTGAGCGATCAACAATATCGCCAGAACGAATAGGGGTGAAAACATGGCGGCATGGTCGAAAGAGGAATTGCGCAAAATCGCTGATGCCGATGATCTTCATATTTCGCCGTTCCGTGAAGATGGCAAAACGTATGGAACGCCGACATGGATTTGGTCGGTTGTCGTTGGCGACTCCCTTTATGTGCGCGCCTACAATGGACAACAATCGAGTTGGTATCAGGCGGCCGTCAAACAGAAGGCGGGGCGGATTACCGTAGCCGGCATGACGAAGGAAGTTGCGTTCGAACTAGTCGACGGGCCGATCAACGACTTGATCGATGACGCCTATCGGGAAAAGTACAAAGGGAGCCCGTATCTCCACTCCATGATTGGAAGCCGCGCCCGTTCAGCGACGGTCAAGATTGTCCCAAGGTAAATTTTTTCAATAGTATAAGAAACAAAACAAGCCGCCGATGTCAGCATCGATGGCTTGTTTTGCGATAGTTAACCTAAATTCCGATCCAATAATCGTCCCGTTTGTTCGGCGATGACGCGCGCCGGAAGCGGCATGCCTTGCTTGAACCACCATTCGACAATCCCGACGACGGCGGAGGCGAAAAATTGCAAGACAACGTTTTCGTCGAGCCCTTCGTTTTTTCCGCTTGACGTGTCGACTTCCGGCTTGAATTCCTCGATTACCAGCTGCAAAAACCGGCTGCGGAAATGCGGCGCCCCTTTGCTTGATAACATTGTCGAAAAAAATAACCGATGGCGTTCAAAATATTCGTACCAGATATAGTTTCCTTCCTCAAACGTCAGATCGGAAGCCTCGCGGCAGAGCTGCCGTAAATTGTCCATATGTTCTTCAATCAGTTGATCCAATAAATCGTATTTGTCTGTGTAATGGAGATAAATCGTTCCTCTATTCACATTCGCCCGGTCGGCAATCTCTTGGATCGTAATGTCGTCAAACGGTTTTTCCGCCATCAGTTCGATGACAGCGTTTTTGATGGCTTCTTGGCTTTTGATAATACGGCGGTCGATTTTGGTCATAGTGAATTCTCTCCTTCACTGCCAATCATCTGTTCAAGCTAAATTATAAACATATGTCTTTTAATGAATCAATGATGATTTTTATTAGGAAAGTGGCTGATATTGAACAACGAAGGTGCTAGAGAGATGAGAGGGGGAAACAAGCGGATGGAAAGGAAAAAGGATAGTTGAGATGCAAAGGGCGATGACCTTGGGCATCGGGTCGATCGATTTTCAAGAAAAATGAAGAGGCCAGCATATGAACTGGCCCTCGCTTTTAAGCGTTGGCTCTTTCAGGATATTCGGACCGCAAATGTTTCGCATCTTCCTTCGGCGGTCGCCCGAATAGGCGGGAATATTCACGGCTGAACTGCGACGGGCTTTCATAGCCGACTTGAAAGGCGACATCAGCGGCATCCATTGCCTCTGTCAGCAAGAGCCGTCGAGCTTCTTGCAGGCGCAGTTGTTTTTGAAACTGGATCGGGCTCATCCCAGTGACCTCTTTGAAATGGCGATGGAGCGATGCCGAGCTCATATGAGACAAATCAGCCAGCTCTTCGATGCGAATCGGTTGACGATAGTGTTTCTTTATATATTCGATGACATGGTGAATTTGATGAGCATGGCTGTTTTGGACGGCCATTTGTTTGAGGACGTCGCCATACGGACCGTGCAAAACACGGTACAAAATTTCTTTTTGGTAAATCGGTGCTAAGACGCCAATATCGTTTGGAGCGTCAAGCAAGCGGATGAGCCTGGTGACGGCATCAAGCAAATCAGGTTCAATCGCGCTGACAAACATCGCCCGCTTCGGTTTTTTCAGCGGACGAATGTTGCTTTCGGTGTGCTGCAGCAGTTCGATGATTTGATGGAGCACAAATTCCATCCGCAAGGCCAAATACGGCATCTGTTCGCTTGCTTCGACCACTTGGGAGATGACCGGCAAGTCGACGGAAGCGACGAGATAATGGGTCGGGTTGTACGTAAATCGTTCCCCCGCCAGCCACACATCTTTTCGGCCTTGCACAATCAGGCAAAACGATGGACGTTGGACGCCGTGCTTCGGTGTTGTTGGATGCGATTCGCGAAACAGAAGAAGCGATGGAATCTCTGTTTCGTAAACCCCGTCCTTTCCTGCATGGCGCTCGATGAGCGACGCCAATTCATTTTGTTGCTCGATGATCGATTTCAACCGTTTTTCCCCCTTCCACTACAGTTATTTTACCTAAACCTTTTCCGTGACCGAAAGAGGTTTGAGAGGATTAGGCAATGATTTGCGAGGATTGTGATACCAGTTGTGATGCAAAAGAGAGCATAATGACATTGTCAGGCGCGTTTTCCGCGGCGATGTGCGCTACCGGTTTGTATTGATATGTCGACATTATAACCGAATCGAGGCAAGGAGGAAGAGAACTATGCAAATGGTTGTGTTAAACAACGGCGTCAAGATGCCGATATTAGGCTTCGGCGTCTATCAAATCACCGATCCGGAATTGTGCGAACAATGTGTCTACGACGCACTTATGACCGGCTATCGGCTCATTGATACGGCCGCCGCTTATCAAAATGAAGAAGCGGTTGGCAGAGCAATCAAACGGAGTGGCGTGCCAAGAGAGGAAATATTTGTTACCACAAAACTTTGGATTCAGGATGCCGGTTATGAGAGCACAAAGAAAGCATTCGCGAAATCGTTGGAAAGATTGCAGCTGGATTATATTGATTTGTATTTAATTCATCAACCATTTGGTGATGTATATGGCTCTTGGCGCGCTATGGAGGAATTGCATCGTGAGGGAAAGATTAGGGCAATTGGAGTTAGTAACTTCCAGATGGACCGTCTGGTAGATTTGATTATTCATAATGAAGTAGTTCCTGCTGTAAACCAAATTGAAACACATCCTTTCTGCCAGCAAATAGAAAGCGCGAAACTTATGAAAGAGTACAATGTTCAGATAGAGTCTTGGGCGCCGTTTGCTGAAGGAAGAAATAACATCTTCCAGAATGAAGTTTTAGTATCAATAGCTGAAAAGTATAATAAATCCGTTGCTCAGGTAATTTTACGTTGGTTGACACAAAGAGGAATCGTTGCGATTCCAAAGTCTGTTCATAAAGAAAGAATCATCGAAAACTTCAATATCTTTGACTTTGAATTAAGCCAAGAGGATATGGACATGATTGCGGCGTTAGATACGAAGCAAAGCTTATTCTTTTCCCATCGCGATCCAGAAATGGTGAAATGGCTTTGCCAGCGCCGATTGGAGATTTAACGGAAAAGAAAGGAGGATGAAATGACCGTGAAAACGCGTCAATTAGGCAACAGTGGGTTAGAAGTGTCAGCGATCGGGCTCGGCTGCATGGGGATGAGTTACGGCTATGGGCCGGCTGCGGACAAAAAAGAGATGATCGCTCTCATTCGCGCCGCTGTGGAGCGCGGGGTCACGTTTTTCGATACGGCGGAAGTGTACGGACCTTATGTGAATGAAGAATTGGTCGGCGAGGCGCTTGCCCCGTTTAAGGGAGAAGTGGTCATTGCTACGAAATTCGGCATTCAAATGGAAGGCGGCAAACAAGTGCTTGACAGCAAGCCGGAGACGATTCGCCGCTCGGTCGAAGGTTCGCTTAAACGACTGAGAGTGGAAACCATTGACCTGTACTATCAACACCGCGTCGACCCGAATGTGCCGATCGAGGAAGTAGCCGGAGTGATCCAAGACCTGATGAAGGAAGGCAAAATTCGGCATTGGGGGCTTTCCGAAGCTGGGGTGCAAACGATTCGCCGCGCCCATGCGGTGCAGCCGCTTACTGCTGTCCAAAGCGAATATTCGTTGTGGTGGAGAAGTCCGGAAGAAGAACTATTGCCTGCGCTTGAGGAGCTAGGCATTGGCTTTGTGCCGTTTAGCCCGCTCGGCAAGGGATTTTTAACGGGGACAATCGATAAAAAGGTGACATTCGCCGACTCTGACTTCCGCCGCATTGTGCCTCGATTTCAGCCGGAGAATCTTGAGGCCAATCAAGTGCTAGTCCATCTCATCGAGCAGTTTGCGGCTGAGAAAAACGCAACGCCGGCGCAAATTGCCTTGGCATGGCTGTTGGCGCAAAAGCCATGGATTGTGCCGATCCCGGGAACGCGCAAATTAGAGCGCCTCGAAGAAAATCTAGGCGCGTTGGATGTCGTGTTGACGGCGGAGGAATTGCAGAAGTTGAACGATGCACTCGCCAATATCGAAATTGCCGGAGACCGTTATCCGGCCGGTTCGGACTATGCCAAGCGGGTAAGCAAATAACGCTGCAGTGAGTGCTAGTGGAGTCAATGGCTGCTTTTTTGATCGCTGGATAGAAGTTGCCTATTCGGCGGTCCACTTTTTTGCCACGGCAAAAGTCGACGTTCGTCCCAACGATGATAGACATTTTCGATCATTTTGTTCATTAATAGGCAAATAGCGCTCATTTAACCATTGTAGCTGCCATGTTTCGACGTATAAATTATAGACAGATATCTATTAATGGATCAATATCTATTTTTGAGTGAAAACGGAACGAGCAGACCGCTTGAAGTGTTTCACTGAAAGGAGGCATGGTCGTTGGAACGGCTATGGACGAAACCGTTTTTTCTCATGACTGTCGCGACGCTGTTCCTCTTCACCGCCTTTTATATGCTGTATCCGACGTTGCCGCTGTTTATTAAGCAGATCGGCGGCAACGAAGCGCATGTCGGCTGGGCGACGGGGGTGTTATGCTTTCTGCTGTTGTGTTTCGCCCGTTCGTCGGCGCGCTGTCGGTTGCGGTTTCCTTCGTTTTGTTCAGTCTCTTTGGAAAACGTTTGCTAAAAAATAAAGAATCTTCTTTAGAAAGCAATTCTATTAAAAAATGATAGAGATTCACCAAATTATCGAAAGCGAGGATTGGTCACATGGAGTATGTGAAACTTGGAAATACTGGTTTGGACGTATCACGCATTTGCCTTGGCGGGATGAGCTTTGGAATTGCGGACCGGTGGATTCATCCATGGGTGCTTGATGAGGAGAAAAGCCGTCCGATTATCAAAAGAGCGCTTGAATTAGGCATTAATTTTTTTGATACGGCCAATGTGTATTCCGGCGGAACGAGCGAGGAAATTTTGGGGCGGGTGTTAAAGGATTATGCCAATCGGGATGAAATCGTCATCGCGACAAAAGTGTATTTCCCGCTGCATGAAGGTCCCAATGGCAAAGGCCTTTCGCGAAAAGCGATTATGCGTGAAATTGATAACAGTTTGAAGAGGCTAGGAACCGATTATGTGGACCTGTACCAAATCCACCGTTGGGATTACGATACGCCGATTGAAGAAACAATGGAAGCGCTGCATGACGTGGTGAAGGCGGGAAAAGCGAGGTACATAGGGGCCTCTTCGATGTATGCTTGGCAGTTTTTGAAAGCCAATTATACTGCGGAAAAACACGGTTGGACGAAATTTGTTTCAATGCAAAACCATTATAATCTTATTTATCGTGAGGAAGAACGGGAAATGCTGCCACTTTGCAAGGAAGAAAACATTGCGGTGATTCCGTATAGCCCTTTGGCGTCAGGGAGATTGACGCGCAATTGGTCGGAAAAGACGCATCGTTCGGAAACCGACCAAATTCAAAAAGCGAAATATGATGCTACCGCAGAAGCGGATCGGGCGATTGTTGAACGTGTTGCCGAACTCGCTGAAAAACGTGGCGTCAAGCGCGCGCAAATCGCTCTTGCTTGGCTGTTACACAAAGAACCGGTCACCGCACCGATCGTAGGGGCGACAAACATTTCCCACCTAGAAGATGCGGTTGGCGCGCTATCGGTTTCATTAACGAAGGAAGAAATGGCATATTTAGAAGAGCCATATGTGCCGCATCCGATCGTTGGCCATCGGTAACTAGGGAGAAGAGGCTGTCTAAAAAGGTCGGTAAAATGGCCTTCTACGGGCAGCCTTTTTTTTTTGGCTTTTCACCACAACATGTGCTTGACAAATGATAGTTTTACTGAACAAGGGTATGAAAAAAGTTACCGGTTTACTTTTTTCTTCTAAACGTGCATGGGGATTCTCGTTGAATCGGTATTATGAAGGCGTAAAGGATGTTGAATGGGAGAATGAAAAAGGACGTTATATCATTCGCAATGTTCCTTTTCATCATCTTTGGCGAGGAGACCCTCACTTCAACGACCAAAGGGAGTAAGTGGGGGAGGAATCGCTTTTGTATGAGTAAAATGTTTGTGGGAGGAAGCTAAATCCCCTTCCCTATGTTTCAAGGGGAGGTTTCCTTGAAAAGAAAAGGATGAGCAAAAAAGATGCAAAAAGGACTCTCTTCCTGTATGGTGATAAGTGCCACCTAACCACAAAGGAGGGAAGAGAGTCCTATGCAACAGTTTATCACAGGTGGACAAACATTAAAAGAGTTAGAAGCAGAATTGTTTTGGATGTTACAAAAAACTTATGGAGAAGTGCTTCAAAAAGTAGAGGCTGGGGAATTTATTTTGCGTCTAACTCCCCTTGTGATAGCTGATGCTGTTGGGTATTAGCGTCTTTTTATGAAGCAGACCATAAAGATATCTCAGATGCCTTGCTTAAATTTACGAATAGTTTTGGAGTGGAAGCGGAGGAAAAAGAAGTTGATCAACAAGCGCTTCGGGATTATGCCGAAAAAATGTGGACTTTATTGATGCTTATATAGCAGCACTTGCAAAAGCGAATCCACCTGAGGATGTAGTTACGTGGGATAAGCATTTCAAACGATTGGATATTCGGCATGATCGACCAGAGAATTGGTAAATTACGGAATATTGTTTTTGAATTTTGGCTTGATCTGTAGTAAAATGAAAGTGCTCTTGCATGGAGATTCTCCTTTCGAATGTTTGATCGCACTTTCATTCTAAAGGAGATTCGCATGCGAGAGCTATTTTTATGCTTAGGGTGATTTTATCTAGCACCACGGGTATATTATATTCCTTACGTATTATTGAAAGACAATTCATTCACAGTCAAACTACTCGCTTCAAGAAGCCCTTAATTTGGGTTTAAACTGTCTGCAGAGCCTGCAACACATCCGCTTTCAAGTCATCAATATGCTCGATGCCGACCGAGAATCTCACAAAATTGGACGGAATGCCAGCTGTTTGCATCTGCTCCTCAGTCATTACTCCTTCCCACATCGCTGCTGTATGTACCACAAGGGAATCGATCCCTCCCAGACTCACAGCGTTAGTCGATAGCTTCAATGCAGCGACGAACCGCTGAGTTTCTTCATAACCACCTTTAATGGCAAAGGCAATCACTGCTCCGAACCCTCGCATCTGGCGTTTCGCCAGCTCGTGTTGCGGATGACTAGGAAGACCGGGATAATACACACACTCTATCTGTGGCTGCTTTTCCAAAAACTCAGCTAACGCTAATGCGTTAGCGTTAATGCGTTCAATCCGCATCGGAAGCGTGCGCAGACCGCGCAATAATAGCCATGCGTCCATTGGGGAGAGGACGGAACCGATGGAAATATGTGTATGCCAAATACGCTCGGCTAATTCTTCACTAGTGCAGATAACACCAGCTGTCAAATCATGGTGTCCACCTAAATATTTTGTTGCGCTGTGAATAACGATATCAACGCCTAGGTCGTGAGGGCGTTGATTGATCGGCGATGCGAACGTGTTATCGGCGACGACGATAATTCCATGCGGGTGCGCCAACTCCACCACGGCAGCCAAATCTGTCAACACCAAAGTGGGATTAGCTGGTGTTTCCACCATGATGAGCTTTGTGTTAGGCCGTATCGCTTCCGCAAAGGCGGTGATATCCGCTTGTTCGACCAGAGTCACTTCCACACCAAATCGCGGCAACATCTCATCCATAATCTTGGCAGTACTCATATAGTGCCGCGTCTGCGCAATTACATGATCTCCTGCGCCGACTAGAGCTAAAATGGTCGTAGCAATTGCCCCCATCCCGGAGCCGGTTACCAGTGCCGTTTCTGTACCTTCAAGCTCAGCCATAATCTTCGCTACGCGCTCATGTACTGGATTACCATAACGTGTGTAATATCGGGGATGACGAGGTGTTCCCGCCATTTCTGCGAATTCACTGGAATTATGTGCACGAAATGTAGCTGTATAATAGATTGGTGGTGTTACTGCCCCATCATTAGTAACCCAATCATCGCCATGTACGACCAAGGTTTCGGTTCGAAGTCCTTCAAGATCCGGTTTCTCACGATGATTACGTTTGCTCATTTACTCTTTCTCCTTTACTTTTCTTAGATACTCGGCTAGATAAGAGTTTTTGGTAAAAACCGTTATCCATCTTTGTGACAAAGGGAGTTATTCTTAACTGAAATGTTCTACTTTCCGAAAGATTCTTACACTTTTTCTCATAACTACGTAATGATCAATGAAAATATCAAAGTTTTAAATAATGGTAACCCCCTCCCTTTAAAGTTTCACTCTCCCATACTATTATCTTACAGTAACTTTATGAGAGCGGTTTTTGTGAGTTCTAAAGCTCCAATCATTTGATCGGTGGACTCTCGGCCATTTTTTCACTTTCCCCGTGATTTACCTTCATTAACTTTCGCATCACTCCTCAAAATCTCTTTGATAATATAGCCATCCCACGAACATAAGTCCGGTATGGGAAGTGACCATTGCATTCGTCTATCCAATTCGACACTTCGGCTGACCTCACCTACTGGGGGAAGGGATGTTTCTCTTTATTATGTCTGTTTTTCCCTAGTGTATCAAGAAATGAAATGGAAGGTAAAGTAGATTTTATGACGGATTCATGTATTTCCATTATACTACATCTTTTCCTCGTCACCCTAAAATGTTCTTGATTTTTTGTGAATCGTACGTCTATCTAGCCTGTGCAATATTACGTTTTCGGTAGCGGTTTTTATGTTGAACTGATCCAAGAAAATAGCGACAAGCAATTAAAATGGTTATTAATAACTATAAAATTATCCTAATCATTGATGGTGTTGCAAAACTAGAGTAAAAACTCAAAATTGTGCATGAGTATGCATACTTCCTGCCACATCTGATGTTTCTGAAAAAATGCATCAATCGTATCGAGGATCCCATTTCATACGAAATTAAAAATCATGATCGTGCCCACCCCCTTGGGATGCTTTTTTGGTAACTGTATATAATTTCTAATAAAGGTGGATTGCTCGCATCCTTTATTGTATGGATGATGCATTTTGCAACACATTCATTATTCGTAACCTGAACAGCACAGTCTATATAAGTTTAATTATGTTTGTTACTGCTCGAGCGGCAGATATTCGACAGGTGACTAGGGCGATTGTCGACTATTTACCCGTAAAGCCGCTTCGTATTAGCAACGGTCTTCATTTTTACTGTTTCAACATCCTGATCGTACAAAGTTGCGACCGCTTGAACGGAGTGCGATAACAATAAAGGAGACGTCGGAATTCCGTGAAATGGGCCGGCAAATGGCCAAGGGCCATCTGTTTCTAAAAGAAGCCGCTCGATTGGAACATGGGACAGCAGCTTTTGATCGCGTTCGCGATAACAAACTTCTGGCGTGACGGAAAGATAGTACCCGCATTGAACGAGCTGTTTTACAAGCGCTGGCTCTGCCTTTAGCCAGTGAAAATGGGCTTTTGTAATGGAATATTGTTGTAAAATCGCAAGAGCTGTTTGTACGCCGTCATATACCGCATGAATCGAAAGCGGCAAAGAAGCGGTAGCGGCGATATGTACAATTTGCTCAAACAAGTCACAGTAATTGGAAAAGCGTGTTACTGCTTCTGCTGAATAGTATGGCAACCCGACTTCTCCGATCGCCGAAAGATGTGGACGCTCTTGTTCGACTAAACGCGTCCATTCATTCCAGTCCGCTTGATTCGGAAGCGGCTGTTCCGGATGAAACCCAATGGCAGCATAGACGAAGGAGGGAAACCGTTGTTTTAACTCCAGCGTTTGATAACTTGAACGCAAATCGGTAGAAACGGCAACGACACCGGTAATACCGGCTTCCTGCCATCTGTTGATCTGTTCATCAATGTTTGTGTATTGATCAAGATGAATATGAGCATCAAGCATTTGTTATCACCCTTTTTATTTTTATTTCTCGTTTTAGTAAAGATAGTGGAGTTTTAAGTATGCTTCTTTGATAAAAGTCGTGAAAACAGAGCTGACGACGATCAGCCTTGTTTTATCGCCGGAAAGTGGATTAATGATGGCAGCCGAATTCGCGCTGAACTGCCGCAAAAAGGATTTGGATTAGTACACACACCTGTCGAAAAACTGCCGGCAAAAAACGCAGTTGAATTTTCGATCATTTTATCATAGCGGCCGAGAAGACTCACACTTTGAAGCGTCGAGTAAGTGGGGATGAATCGGTCGCTTTTGGTTTGAAAAAAACTTTTGAATGACTTTCTTTTCACCATCTTTCCTCATAAATTATGGCACTCATATTTTCTTAGATGAAGCAGAGGCATTTTCGTTTGCGACAAGGAAATACTCGTCCGCTTCCGAAACGAAAAAAGTATCTCGAAAGCTCTTTTCCAAGTTCATCAGCTGCATGCTATATATCATAGATGCAATTTGGAACTTTAACGTTTTCGTCTTTTATGGAGTAGGTATTTTTCGACTGTCTGGTGACCGAACAACACCGCTTCCAGACCAATGTCTATGAAGCGGTTGGTTGTTCCGTCCTCGTCACTCTCGGTGTATTAAATCGCACGCACATCCCTGTTTTAGTAGTCAAGAAACCAGTTGCATGAAACGATTTGTGCTTTTACCATATGTTTTGCTTATCATCTTTATTAAAAATCATTATTTCACTTATTAAAGAAATCGGGGTATTCTTAAGGAGCACTTATAAAATAAATTCAGCGCTAGTTCTGCTTTTCGGACTACTGCTTAGTCAAAAAGAGCATTCCTGTTAGAAAGGTTTTGGGGGACTTGAAAGAAAAAAGCCCTCTTGGTATGATGCAGGGGTACCAACAAACACCTATCATCAGACCAAGGAGGACTCTACAATGAATTGTACACAAAATCGCAAAATTGAACAAGTCACTGATCAAACATTAGTGATTGGAATGGATATTGCCAAGCAAAAGCATTTTGCAGCGATGGTGGACGCGCGGGGAAGGGAGCTGAAGAAACGGTTTCCGGTGTTCCAGTCAAGAGCCGGATTCGAGCAGTTCTATTCGTTGATTCAAGAGGCGATGAGGGAATTGGGCAAAACGGAAGTGATCGT
>NZ_JACHEP010000029.1 GCF_014201465.1 Anoxybacteroides tepidamans
CCGAACAACCAACCGCTTCACAGACAAATATATTTGTCTGGAAGCGGTGTTGTTCGGTCACCCGACAGTCGAAACATACCGATTACTCCATAAAAAGACGAAAACGTTAAAGTTCCAAATTGCATTTATATAAAACTAAGAAGGGCAACTGGCTGGCATGTCTATTTTTGCAAATAGATTTAGCCCCTTTAGCTTTGCGCCCTACCCTTTCGAGTAGTTTGCCGATTCATTATGAAATTTTTGTCTAACATTGGCTAATATTGTTTTGTTTACAATGATAATGTAATTTATACCCTCAATGGAATAGCACTCAATTCCTATTTTACTTCATTGACTTACCAAATAGTTATATTTTTGTTATAATTTACTGTAAGTTTTCGTAAGGTGCTAGCTTCTTTGGATGGATATTGTTAGGTAGGTTATAGTATAAATCCAACTCAAAGATTCAACTTATAATCGATTGAAAAGCAGTCGGCTATCGAAGGCAAGTGTGTGCTTGACCCAAAACAACAGTTGAAAAGTACGGAAGATTCGATAAAAGGGGGAACGTTAAAATGCTATGTGCATCTATTTTGAAAATACTTAAATTCCAAAATGTATGAACTTAAAATATTCGACACAAGGGTATTTTCGTCCTTCCGATGGCGCCGAAATTTTTTCGGCATGGGGGTTTATATATTCTATATCGCTTCACAGACAAATTGCATTTGTCTGGAAGAGGTGTTGTTCGGCCACCCGACATCCGAAAAATACCAATTACTCCATAAAAGACGAAAACGTTGAAGCTCCAAATGGCATCTATAATAATTCCTAGGAAGGTTGACCTAAAAGAGCCACCCTTCCTTATTAAATTGTGTTTAGCAATCTAGGAGTGCATAATTCGGTAGTATATTTATATGTAATATACTTCTATATACCGTTGCTTAACATGGAGTTACTGCGTGTATAATTAGGGGGATAATGGTAATATTGCAAAGTATTCGCATGTAAAAGCCGCCAACATGCTTTCTAAAGCCTTATTTATGTAGTGTATTATGCACTTCTAAAATTTGTATTTATCGCCCGACACATAACATTCAACGATAAGAAACTTTTTAGAACATTTCATTTTTTCTTTTTTAGTGAGGCAGTTTCATTATGTTGAATAAGAGAAACAATATATTTGATAATAAAATAAACATTTGTTTTTTTTTGTTCATCTAAAGACCTCAATAAGGTGATAATTTCCTTTTCTATATTATCAAGAGAGTATCCGTCGGTTTTAATGTCTTCTTTTTCACAAACGAGCCAATCGATAGACACGTCTAACACTTTGCTAATAGGGATCAATACATCTATCCTTGGGGTTACAGCTCCGTTTACAATTTTACTTACTGTGCTTTTCGGATGGCCGGTTTTTTCGATTAAATCTTTTTGTTTTAAATTTAATTCTTTTAATCTCCTTTTAATTCGATTACTAAGTAGTTGTTTTACATCTTTCACATGTGTTCAATCCTTTCATTAATGAATAGTTAATATTTTTGTTCCTTTTTTGGTTATTTTTTTTGTTGAAAAATCCCTAATAAGGAACTATAATTTCAATTAAGAGGAGAATGACATATATGTTACATTACATTTTTCAGTGAAGATCCATTATGGAGTTCGGTTAGTTTAATAAACCAAACAGTCAAAGAATAGTGTAACGACAAGTGGTTGGTGTTTCGACACATGTATAAAACATATACACTATTCCTTTCTTAAACATCTTATTTATGTCGTTTTTTTAATTGAATTTTGAAAAAATGCATAACACATTTAACGTGGGAAAGTTGGTTTGTGTTTATAAGTAGCCGTTAGCAAATTGCTTTAAATTGAGTATCGTTACAATTCCTAAAAGCTTAGAGAACCACTTAAAACATAGGTAGCAGTTGGTGCTTTTGAATGCATATTGCTGATTTAGTTAATAAAGTAAATAAATGGATGTATGTTAATTTCTAATGGACTTAGGTTTAATGCGTAAATCACTTTTTTAATATAGCAATATTTTGTTTTTTTATTATGAAAACATTTATTTTTTTAGTATCGTAGATTAAGAAAAATATTTTTCTTGTATGCAATTTAAAAGTCGTAGTAAAAATAATTTTTATAAAACATGTTGAATGACAATTATGAAGCTTTGAGATTTAATAAAAAAAGGCATTAACTATATTTTAGCATTTTAAAAAAATCTTTCATTTTTAAGTTTTGTGAAAAACATAAGTGTTAAGTACTATGTGTGGGGTTTTGAAATCATAATAAAGTAATTTATTTTTGCTTTTCCTAATTGGTTTTTTGTTTTATGGTGAATATAGCCACCAAGTTATGTTACACCACCTATTAATGGCAAGAAATATAAGTTTAGAGGGCGGCTATGGAAAATAAAAAAACTGTTAGAGAAATTATTGTTAATCACTTGTTTACGAATGTCTTTCAGCCGATTTATCAATTGTCTAACATAGAACTGGTTGGTTATGAAAGTTTACTTCGCTGTCCGTTTGTAAAGAGCCCTGATGAACTGTTTATGAATGCAAGTGAACGAGGAGATATATATAATCTCGATATTGCTTCTATAGCGAATTCATTAAAGGATTTTGCAGCACATTATAAAAATGATTATCCGTATAATATATTTTTATCACTAAATGTATATCCTTCTACCATTGCGATGCCGTTTTTTCCTCAAGTGCTAGAGCAGCTAGTCAAAAATGTTTCGTTATTCAACCAACAAATTATTTTAGAAATCAATGAGTCTGAAAAAATCGAAAATTTCGATAAAATGTTGAGGAATATACATATACTAAAAGAATTAGGATTTTTGGTTGCCTTAGATGATTTAGGAAAAGGAGAGTACTCGTTGCAATCATTATTAGAGATAGCTCCCCAAGTGATTAAACTCGATCGATACTTTGCAAAAGGTTTAGCAGGTGATGTTAAAAAGCAGAGAGCAATATCGTCTATCGTTCAATTTTTTAGTGAAAATACAAAAATTATATTAGAAGGAATTGAAACAGAAGAGGATCTTCGATGTGCAAAATTGTTAGGGGTTCCTTATGGACAAGGATATTATTTGGCGAAACCTCAAAGATTAAATAAAGCAAAATAAATAATCACTTGTAACTATATAAATGCGACTGAAAGATTCAATTGAGAACCAATGAAAAGCAGCAGGTTACCTATTATTTTTGACTGTCGGAGGAGAATCCGGTGACTTGCCTTCGTCACGCAAAGGCTTGACAATGGAGTGAGCGACACCGCTTCATAGACAAATCCATTTGTCTATGAAGCGGTTGGTTATTCGATCACTTGGCAGTTGAAAAGTAGGAATAACTTGATAAGAAGATGGAAACGTTAAAATGTCACGTTGCATCTATGATGATATGTGAACAGGATGGGTTGGTTAAATTGCATATACACGACTTGTTACAAAGTATTCAAGAAGCGTATGCATCTCTTATTGGTCTACCAGTTTTCATCATTGATTCTGCACAGACGCTGTTAACATGTATTTCTAATATGGATCAATTCAGTAAATTGATGATACTTTCAGAGAGTAGAGAAATACAAAACGTAATCCTTAAAAATTGGAAGACGTATTTGCAATTGACATCCCCAGCAATGATTGATATTACATTTGAAGGGATCAAAGGATTGATTGCTCCGGTCGTTGTTGAAGGACAAGCCCAATGCTTGATTTGGGCAGGTCCTTTTGTTATTGAGGGAGGAAAAGAAAAAATTAAAAACAAACTTGGAAATGAGAGAGGATGGGGCGATGCTGTCGAGACAGCCCGCGAATATTCATTGTTAGACATTCAAACTAAATTGCGTATTATGAAAGAAATGGCCTCCGTCTGTGCTCGTTTAATTGAAGGGGAACATAAGCAAGAAAGGCATCTTGAACAGTTGCGTTTGTTACATCGCATGATAGAAATTGAGTCTTTACAAACGTTTCGTATACGTTCATACTTGCATATGTTTCGGCAGTTGTACCCGTGTGTTCATATGGTTGCTTATGCTAGAAGAGAGAATGAACAAAGTTTTATTATCTGCGACATATCTAGCGAAGAGGCAGATCCAAGATGGTTAGGTGCCGTTTATACGACTGAAAGTCCAATGATAAAACGTCTTCTTCAAGAAAATCGACCTTTATATTTAGAAAATGTATTAACAAAGCTTCAATTCGCTGATTGGGTAAATAAGGACAATGAATTGAAAATATTGTTCCTTTATCCTATTAAGGAAGATGGGCAGACTTCAGGTGTCATTTTTGTCGGCAGTAAAGAAAAAATACGATTTTCTGAAGAGGTTAAGGAAGCAGGATATTTGCTCGCAAAATTGATTGAACTATTTTTGAGTTACAAACAATCACTTTACAATAAGCAACAATTTTTGCGGTTGAAAACGTTAAATAAAATAAGTGAACTTATAAGATTCGAAAAAAATGCCAATGAAATACTACAAATGATAGTAGATTTAGCGCTTGACTTAGTAAATGGAGAACATAGTATCATTTTTCTCCAAGAATATAATGAACAAAAAATATTTACTAGCAAGAATTTTTATTGCAAATATTTATATGATTATCGTCGAAGCTTATGGAAGCGGTATTTTGATAAGGGGCAGGATAATTTTTCGATGCCCTTAAATTACAATGAAACAAGTCGAGGCATTATGATCGAATGCCCTTTTTACGTGAACGATCATATTCAGGGAGTACTAACTGTACATGTAGCACAAAAGGATATGATGGAAGAAAGAGAAGTAAGTCTTTCCTTACTAGCGACGTTTATAACCATCTTTTTACGGGCATCTATTCGAGACAATAAAGAGATGTTAGTGATCAATCAAAAGTTTTTCTCAGAAATATTAACACCAAGAGAAATGGATGTCCTAAAATATATTATTGAAGGTTGCAGCAATGGCGAAATTGCTGAAAAACTGTATATTAGTGTGCATACCGTTAAAAATCATGTTACAAATATTTTTCGAAAATTAGGGGTTAAAGATCGATCACAATTGATTGCGATAGTATATCAACAGAATTTAGAAAAAAACATACTGTAAAATCGGTTGACCGTCTCTGCATTGACTGAAGATGGTCTTTTTTTCTGTGAAAATAACAGCGAATTCGCGATTATTTTCATGTTTGCGTGGGGAGTAAATTTACTCTTTATATCAAAAAATTCGACAGGTGCCCCCTGTCGAACCTTCCGAAAGCAGATCGGTGCTTTTTACTTTTTGCGCGCTTTACTTTGGCGAATTCCAGCTGCCGCTGCGCGCGCTTCTGCCTCTAAATCTTCATGGTCCGCAAACTCGTGCGAATATTCGACATCTAAGCCGGCGGATTTCAACTGCTTCGGCACTTGTGGAAGAGACGATTTGTTTTTGTCGCGCGTTTTTTGTCCTCGAGATCGACCCATGACAAAGCCTCCTCAATGTAGTTTGAATCAATCGTGATTCATCACTTAGGATGGCACAGCGTACGAAAAGTATAAATAGAAGTATTTGGTCAATGCCTTGCTTTTTTCGCTGTATATCCTCCTGCTTGATCGGCCAGCTTAAAATCGCGGGCATAGGCCACTTCTTGGGCGCTGGATAACGTACTTTTTGTTTTTTCAGATCTACGTTTTTCAGCCATGTCCATTCCCTCACTTTACCAAAAGTTATTTATATTTTTTCCAACTCCTTCGCTTTTTACACATAAAAAAGGAACTGCTCAACCGACTGTGACAGTTCCTTTTTGCTATGCTTCTTTGCGCTGCTGTTCTTCTTCGAAAAGAAGCGGACAGCGCATCGTATAAAGCGTGTAATTATCTTTTGAAATTTCGTATAAATTATAAATATCTTCACCTTGATTGATCTGTTCAAATAAGCTTTTTCTCGTTTCGTTCGCCAGCGTGACATACGGCAATTTTTCCGCCGCTTTCGTCGAACGGACGTTGACTTTGCGAATGCGCATAAAAATCGTCTGAATCGAAAGCTCGTAAAATAACTCATTGAAAAATGCCTGTTTTGCTCGTTGGTTATATCCTTGGCCATGATACGGCTTTCCGAGCCACGTCCCTAAAAAGCCGGCGCCGTCTTGAATATCAAATAAGCTAATCGTCCCGATCGGATTGCCCCATTCATCGACGATCGTCCGTGAAATCAATTCGCCGCGTTCTTCCGCTTCGATCGTCTGCTTCGTGATAAACAAAAACTCTTCGTAGGAATGAGCTTTTTGGCGCACGAAAGGGAAGACCTCGGGGTGCACCATCAACTCGTAAAGCGCTTGACAATCTTGCAGCTCACGTTTTTTTAGAATCATATTTCCCTCCTGTTCTGAGGGCAGTTTACATGTGGGAAAACCACCCTCGAAATTTTTTAATATATTTCAATCAAAAAATTTCGGGGTGGGAATCGAACCCACTAGAACCAGCGCATCGCTGGTGGCGCACCATTTGCCTTCCCTTGATTTGACGACGATATCCAATTTTGTGACTATTCATCATCTATAGCCTTACTTCATCATACATGATTACAGTAAAAAAAGAAATAGCTTTTTTGTTAATTTTTTGTGTAGATGACTTCCCCGTTTACCATTGTGAAAATTAGTTTCGTTAAATAATGAAATGGATGTTATGTTGTTAATGTAGTATGTCACGCAACGCTTCCTCGAGGGAAGGAAATGAGAAAATAAAACCGGATTCATTTAGCTTTTTTGGGATGACTTGTTGTCCTTCTAACACAAGAATGCTCATTTCCCCTAAAAGAAGCTGAAGTACGATGCTTGGGACAGGAAGCCAATGCGGGCGGCGCAGCGCATGGGCGATCGTTTGTCCGAACTGCTTCATCGTCACAGGGGATGGGGCGGTCATATTCACAGGTCCTGAAAGCTGCTCGTGCTGTAAAATATGTTCAATCGCTCGGACAACATCTTTGATATGAATCCATGATACCCATTGCTTTCCTGAACCGATCGTCCCGCCGATCCACCATTTGTAAGGGGTGATCATTTTCGGCAATGCCCCTTCGTTTTCGCCGAGAATAATGCCAAATCTGGCAAAAACGGTGCGAACGCCGAGCGCTTCGGTTTGTTTGGCGGATTCCTCCCATTGTTCGACCGTCTTGGCTAAAAAGTCGTCACCGATGCGCTGCGATTCTTCGGTAAATATATCTGTTAATGATGTTCCGTAAATGCCGATGGCGCTGGCGTTGATTAAAACATTTGGCAGTGAAGGCAACCGGCGGATAAGACGGACGATTTCTTTTGTCGCTTTTACGCGGCTTTGAATGATTTGTTCTTTTCGTTTTTTCGTCCAGCGGCCGCCATTGATCGACTCGCCTGCTAAATTGATGATCGCATCAAGCGAAGGAAGCATCGTTTCTGGATGACTTCCCGGCGCAAGCCATTGTACGTAATGAACGTTTGATTGAGGCGAAGTCCGTGGCGTCCTTGTTAATATATAAAGATGATGTCCTTGTCTGCCAAAATAATCGGCAACCGCTTTCCCGACAAACCCTGTTCCTCCGGCGATGGCGATGTTCAAAAATCCCACCTCTTTCGTTTTGTTTATGGCTGGTTTCTTTTATGATACGATAAATGGTGAGGTGTTGGAAATGTGGATGATTACAAAAATTGCGGTCGACCCTCGCAATCATGAGCGGTTTACAGTTTACGCCTTAAAGGAGAACGGGGAACCGGTTTCGTTCAGCGTTGACCAAAATGTACTGGTCGAATTTCGGCTGAAAAAGGGAGCGGAACTCGACGAATTTATGCTGCAGGAAATAGTATATGCAGACGAAGTGAAAAAAGCGTATCATGCCGCGTTATCTTTTTTGGCCTATCGAATGCGTTCGGAAAAAGAAATCACCGATCATTTAAAGAAAAAAGGAACAAGCGACGCGGTCATTCGCGATGTGCTGCACGAGCTGCGGAAACATCGTTATGTAGATGACCGTGAATTTGCGGCGGCTTACGTGCGCACGCAAATGAAAACAACGATGAAAGGCCCGCTTGTCATTGCAAAAGAACTTGAAAAGTTAGGGATTTCGCAAGAGTTGGCTGTGGAAAGCATGCGGCTGTTCACGTTCGATGAGCAGCTGAAAACAGCGAAAAAACTAGTGGAAAAAGCGATGAAGCAAACGAAAAAACGCTCCACCCTTCAGTGGAAGCAACAGATCAAGCAGCTGTTGCAGCGCAAAGGTTTTTCGCGCTCCGTCATGGAAGAAGTGCTTGCTGAGTATGACGAGCTTCAAGGGGAAGATCAAGAATGGGAAGCGCTCGAATACCACGCGCGAAAGGCACACCGCCGCTATGAAGCGTACGATGGGCGGGAGTATGAGCAAAAAATGAAGCAGACGCTTTACCGCAAAGGCTTTTCGTTAGAAAATATTGAAAAAATATTAGGTGTATTAAAAGAAGAATAGTGGTATTTGACGATGATTTCCACATGTGTAGCTCCATTTTTATAAAGACGAGGGGAAATGAAAGATGTTACAAAAACGATATAGCGAAATGACGGAATATGAACTGAAGCAAGAGATCGCTACATTGACGGAAAAAGCGCGCAAAGCGGAACAGATGGGAATGGTCAATGAGTTTGCAGTTTATGAACGGAAAATCGCGATGGCGAAAGCGTATTTATTGAACCCGGAAGACTTTCGGCCGGGCGATATATACGAAATTGACGGTGATCCAGGTTCATTTTTTAAAATCCGTTATTTGAACGGGGTGTTTGCGTGGGGATATCGATTAAACGGTGATGGAAGCGAAGAGGCGCTGCCGATTTCTTTGCTTATTAAACCGTAGCATATTGAGGGTGCCCCGCTCATTTGGAGCACCCTTTTCCTTATGACTGTTTTCGCGTCTGCCGCTCTAAAATAATTAAATCGAGTGTTTGCTGTGTTTCACCATTCACTTGTGAATGGGCATGTTTTGGATTCGCCCATGGCTGTTGGAACGGATTGGAATAAAGGTTGTCGTAAAACTTTTTTCGTAAGTGACGAGTCATAGTACGACACCTCCTGTTGGAGAAGACTTCAGGCTCGCTCCGTTATTCATCCCGCTGATTTGAAGCGCTCATGCGTTCTTGCGGATGGGTGTTAATCGTCCCGTTCGCGCGTTTAGAAGCATACTCTGCTTTGGCGCGCGGTTCGCCTTCGAATTTGTTATTATTTTGATTAGGGAAGCTGCGTGCTTTATTCCGCATGGCTGGATTCCCTCCTCATCATTCGCTTGTGTTGGGGAACCAACACATTTTTAGTATGGCGAATTGCTGGGGGATTATGTTGTTTAAATCTTGGTATAAAGGGGCGAAAAAGATGACGACAATGAATGAATATTTTGCGCGGTTAACGAACTATTTGCTTGAAAAAAACGATTCCCTCACTTATGCGCAAGCGCGGACGTGGGTGGAATTGTTATGGGAAGATTTTGAAACAACGTATGCACGCGCAGGATATTCGTACAAAGGAAAAGAGCTAACGGAAAAAGTCGTACGTCAATGGATTGATCAATATGGCGCGCGGCTGCACGAATTTCAAACAATGAACCCGAAATACAAGCATTTGTTGAACCAAAACGATTATTTAAAACATTAACCGGACGGCTGGCACCGTCCAACCGCCCGTCCAACCGCCCGGTTAGCTTGGAATAAGTTCGAGTTTTTTGCGCAACTTTCCTTCACTGAAAATCCAGCCTGTGTAGGAACTTACAATATTGAAGTCAAGATCCAACTGAACGACGGCCACAAACGGATAATACCCTTTGCTGCGGTAGCGCAAATCGGTAAACCGCACTTCGTAATGATCGTTGTATTCATTCACTTCCCAACGATAAACCGGCGAAAACGATAAAAATGCCGATAAATTTTCATCTTTTTTCGCCGCTTCAATTGCCGGATGTGAAGGGATCGGACATTTTTTAAACGTATCTAAAATATGAATTGTTCCGTTTTTAGCCCGTCCGACATAAAAATAATCTTTTGTGGTAACGGCTAAATGCCATTCACGAAAGCGCAAGGTCGGTACAGTAATGATTTGTTCGACATGAGGAATTTGTTGATAAATCGCTTTTTTAATCGCGGCTTGTTGCCGAAACCGTACGACATAATATCCAGCGAGCACGATATAAATCGTTAAAAACGTATAACCTGGATGGGCGCCGAGAAATATGACGCCGATACCTGCAAGATGAAGCGCAAATATAGTCGGATCAAACGTATTAATGACACCAAAAGCGATCCATTTTTTTGTGAATGGACGCAATGCTTGTGTTCCATATGCATTAAATATGTCAACGAACACGTGCAAACATACCGCAAGTGAAATCCATAACCATAGATGGAAGACGTTTACGTTTGGGTAAAAGTAAACAAGCGCTCCCGTAATAAGGAGAGGCCAGATGAATAAAGCAGGAATGGAATGAGTAATGCCGCGATGATTGCGAATATATTTGGCGTTGTTTTTTAACTTTAAAATCGTATCTAAATCAGGCGCTTGTGAACCGGCTAATGCGCCGACTAATACTGCCTGAGCTAAACCTGGGTCATGAGCAACAGCGGGATCTAAAGTGGCGAGGCTACCTAACGCCACTCCCATGACGATGTGTGTTCCTGTATCCAAAGAACTGAACCTCCTTTATTGTTCTTACCTGTTAGTATATCCTCATCTTTTTCTAACGATTGGACAATCATACTGAAACCGCTAGAATTTTTATAAATGAAAAGCTTTAAACATCGTCATGAAAAATGGATTACATCGAATTTTCAATTTATAAGGTCATTTTTTGGAATCTCCATTTCAACGATGATCAGTGTTGATGAGGTGTTTGCGCATTGTTACTGTTATAAATATAGACACATTTTCTGTATAAACGCAAGAAAAGGTGGCTAACTTTTTCAACGCACTTTTATTATAAACTGGAGCTGCTTGATTCGCAAAGGCATGCAAATTAGTTCACGCTAATGCTATATTTATGATGATAACTATTTGTTCCTAATCTTAATGTAGCAACCTAAAAAGGCATGCATTCGCTTGACAGACACTGCCTTTACATTAAAGAAGGGAGTGATGTGCCAATCTTGTTGTCCATGTCAATAATATGCAGTTGAAAAAACGATTATACTTTATGTTTGATGAGGCAGTAGCACCTCGAATGAATTTGTGAGCATCGCTAGAAGATTCAATTTCTGATTTAGATAAGGGGTTTTCATATGTCAAAAAAAGAAGCAGCTTTCAATGATATTATTCGAAAAGTTCGTAAACAGTTGTTTGGAAAAGGTCCGGAACAGGTAAAAACTTATTTTGTCGAAAATATCGCGGTGACGATTTTATATGGGAATTTAACGCCAACGGAAAAATTTATTGCGCAGTCGCAGGAAGGAAAAGAGATCGTTCATGCCGCTCGCACACGCATGATTCAAGAGGTTTACGCTAAAAAGGTACCGGATGGATTGGAAGAACTTGTAGGATCGAAGCTGACACACTTATTTTCCGACATTAAAATAGAAGAAGATATGGCTGTTTCGGTATTTATGTTTGAAGATAAAATCGAAGAGTAAAATGGATATTGTTAAATAATGTGTTTTCATGTTATGATAAACCTATAAAAAGTTTGGCTTGGTAATTGAGATTACTCTGTTATCGGTTAAGCTTTTTACAACAAAAAACAAAGAAGTCGTTGGTTTTACCGCAGTGCCCCTGTGTTAAAACTACCGCCACTTCTCTAATGTATCAATGGACAAACCATGATATATAGGGAATGTGGCGGTTTTTTTATGGAGATTAATCACTGTTGCCACAGTGATAATAGGATTTACGAACAGATAAGGGTTGATTGCGGGACAGTTTTTTTATGATTATGAAGGGGGTTTAGCAAATGAAAAATCGTTGGTTGATCGCTTTATCAGCAGTAGGAATCCACATTTCGATCGGCTCTGTCTATGCGTGGAGCAATTTTACAACGCCTTTGATGAATACCTTCGGCTGGTCGGCGAAACAAGTGCAATTCACGTTCAGTTTAGCGATCTTGTTTTTAGGTCTTTCAGCTGCTTTTATGGGACACTTTGTTGAGAAGCACGGTCCAAGAAAATCAGGACTTGTAGCAGCAATATTCTTTGGAGTAGGGGTTTTCGGTTCAGGGTTTGCAGTTAATGCTGAGTCGCTTACACTGCTATATTTATTTTATGGAGTATTAGGCGGAATTGGGCTTGGAGTAGGCTACATAGCGCCTGTTTCCACTCTCGTTAAATGGTTCCCTGACCGAAGAGGCCTTGCAACAGGTCTTGCTATCATGGGATTTGGATTTGCCGCAGCGATAGCTAGTCCTATTATGAATAAATTAATCGGCTCAGTTGGTATTGCGAATACATTTTTTATTCTTGGAGCAGCATATTTTGTTATCATGGTGCTTTCTTCTCTATACTTAGAGAAGCCAGCTGAAGGTTGGTTACCGAAAGGGTTCTCTGCAACTGGCGGCGGAAAAGGCAAAAAAGTCATACAAGATTTAGCGCAATTAACAGCAAATGAGGCCATCAAAACAAGAAGATTTTATTATTTATGGTTAATGCTTTTCATTAACGTAACATGCGGGATCGCAGTCATTTCTGCAATGAAACCTTTAGCGGTAGAAAGTATTGGGTTAAGCACAGAGGCAGCTGCCGCATTAGTTGGTGCTCTAGGTATTGCGAATGGACTTGGCCGTATCGGTTGGGCAACTATTTCTGATTACATTGGAAGACCAAACACTTATACTACGTTCTTTGTATTACAAATTCCGATCTTCTTCTTGTTGCCGACGGTTACAAGCAAAATCATTTACGGTATTATGGTTGTTATTGTTTACGCTTGCTACGGCGGTGGTTTCGCTTCTATCCCAGCCTATATTGGTGATCTTTTCGGAACGAAGCAATTAGGTGCTATCCACGGATATATACTAACAGCTTGGTCTGCTGCTGGTTTAGTAGGTCCGTTGTTTGCAGCCTATATTAAAGATAAAACGGGAAGTTATGCCGGAAGCTTAACATTTTTTGCTGGACTATTTGTTGTCGCTTTAGTCGTTTCTCTATTAGTGCGTATTGATATTCGTCAATTGCGGGAGAAAAACGTACAACCTACATATTCATCGATGATGGGAGAAAAACGTACCATCTAAATAAAACTTAAATCCATGCACTTTTTTCAAAAAGTGCATGGCTTATGATGCTAAAGAAATAGAAAAAATGGTTGGTTCGAAACGGCACCTATTTTTTCGAAATGAGCGTGGAAAAAGGTTTAGGAGTTTGCGGATTTGAAGATAAGACTAAAGGGGAGTAAGGAAGGGTGGTCGCTTGAAACCCAATCAAATTCATCGCAATGTTATTCGATATTCTAACGGGAAGCTTCAGCAGATTGATGATCTAATTGTAACTGAATATCCTGTAACGATTAAAGTCAATAATGAGGAATTGGCAACGATGGTATGTACGCCTGAGCATATTCGGGACATGGTCATTGGGTTTTTGGCATCAGAAGGCATTATTCGTAGCGTTTCTGACATTCGGGATTTATGGATTGATGAAAATGAAGGATTTGCGCATATCACGTTGCCTTCATTTAATGATCTCTATCAAAAATTCAGATCTAAACGCTATATTACGTCTTGTTGCGGCATGAGCAGACAGGGCTTTTACTTTTTTAACGATGTCAAAACAGTAAAGAATATGTCAGATGCAACTCTTGAACTTTCATTGGATGATTGCTTTCGTCTGATGAAAGAGATGCAAGAATCTGCTACAACATTTAAAGATACAGGTGGGGTGCATAATGCGGCCCTGTGTGATAAAAATGGCATTATTTTATCTCGCATGGATATTGGCCGCCACAATGCGTTGGATAAAATTTACGGGTATTGCCTGCAACATGACATTACGTTGGATGATAAAGTCATCGTCTTTAGCGGACGTATTTCTTCTGAAATATTACTAAAAGTGGCGAAAATCGGATGCAGCGTCGTGTTGTCCAAATCTGCCCCAACGGAATTGGCGCTTCAATTAGCAGAAGACCTTGGCATTACAACGGTCGGATTTATTCGGGGCGATAACTTAAACGTCTATACACATCCTTATCGCATTAAAGAGTTGAAGGGTTGAGTGTATTTGTAGCGAAACCTATCACGACTGTTGATTATCCACTATTTTACTAAAAAACATAGAATCATATGGCTGAACACAAGCTTTTCTGCCTCTTCCCTCGAACAAGAACGCCGGCGGGCAAATGTTGTTTGCCCGCAAAGCGTTCATTGTTCGAGGAGGGCATGCGTACAGCTTGCCGACTACGGCAGAAAAGCTAGGAATAGGGAGATGTCAACTGGTTTTTATTGGTTAATCAACACGCATGATCTATAATACGTGTACGTATTAGATGTATTAAAAAATACGAGGAGTGATTATAATGGGAGCGACTAAACATCCAGGACCAATGAAAAAAACTTTAATGCCTGCACCGAAACATTGGGTAAGCCCGATTCCTTTTGGACTTGGGAAAGTGAAACCTAAACATATTCGCGATACATTGAAAGTAGTTTGGGAAAATAGGGATAACTTAGGATATGCAACAAATATCATTACAAAAGGGGTTTGCGATGGGTGTGCCCTTGGCGTAGCTGGTCTTTTTGATCAGACACTTACAGGTCCGCACCTTTGCACAACTCGCTTAAATTTGCTTCGTTTAAGCACGATGCCTGCCATCAAACCTGAAATTCTTCATGCAGATATTGATGAACTGCGGAAATATGACAGCACTCAGCTTCGCAAGCTGGGAAGAATCCCGTATCCGCTCATTCGTCGCAAAGGAGAGCGTAAATTTTCCCGGATTACATGGGATGAAGCATTGGATATCATTGCAAATAAAATGAAAACACTAGATCCAAAACAATATGCGTTTTATTTGACTTCCCGTGGGATTACTAATGAATCTTATTATGTTGCCGGGAAAGTGGCTCGTTTCTTAGGAACTAATAATATTGATAATGCTTCTCGTATTTGCCACTCACCGAGCAAAACGGCATTAAAACGTTCGATAGGTGTAGCGGCTTCAACATGCAATTATCAAGATTGGATCGGAACCGATGTCATATTGTTTTGGGGAAGCGTGGCTTCCAACGCTTCACCGGTTTCTACAAAGTACATGTTGGAAGCGAAGAAAAGAGGAACGAAAATTATCGTAATTAACCCTTACAAAGAGCCAGCAATGGAAAAATATTGGATTCCATCTGTTGTAGAATCCGCTTTGTTTGGGACGAAATTAGCCGATGATTTCTACCAAGTCAATATCGGCGGCGATATTGCGTTTATGTATGGAATTATGAAGCATTGGTTCGAAATGGAAGAAAAAGAGCATGGTTCTGCGATTAACCATGAATTTGTAAAAGAACACGTAAATGGCTATGAAGAAATGAAGGCAAAAGCGCAAGAGTATTCTTGGGACAAGATCGTTGAATCTTCCGGAATTTCTAAAGAACGAATCATTGAACTGGCAGAAGTATTGGCAAAAGCTAAAAATGCTGTATATGTTTGGGCGCTTGGGTTAACGATGCACTCTTTTGCAACAGATAACATTTCACAAGTAGCAAACCTTGCGCTTCTTCGTGGTCACTTGGGACGAAAATACAACGGGCTTATGCCGTTCCGTGGTCACTCTTCTGTGCAAGGAAGCGGAGAAATGGGTGCTGATCCATTTTCACTTCCTGGCGGAGATTTTTATGCGGATCACATTAAGCGGATTGAACAATTGTGGGGATTTGAACTGCCAAAATGGCAAGGAGATGTCGTCGGGGTAACACTTGAAAACATTTTGCTCCCTGAAGGTCATGAACGCAAAGTCAAACTTTATTACCTATCTGGCGGAAATTTCTTGGAAACGATGCCTGATCCGCATTTTGTGGAAAAAGCGTTATCCGAATTGGAAATCCGTGTCCATCAAGATATTATTTTCAATACATCTACATTAGTGGACGCGAAAGAAGCGGTGATCGTTCTTCCTGCTAAAACGCGCTATGAGCAAGAAGGCGGCGGAACTTCTACTTCGACGGAGCGTATGGTGTATTTCTCTCCTGAAATTGAAGGAAATAAAAATAAAATTGAAGAAGCTCGTGCGGAATGGAAAATCTATATTGATTTAGCGAAGCGCGTGAAGCCTGAAACCGCTCATTTGGTTGATTTTAAAGACGCTCAAGAAATTCGAAATGAAATTGCAAAAGCTAATCCAAACTATGATGGAATTCAACATTTGAAAAAAGCGGGAGATGTATTCCAATGGGGCGGGGCATGGCTTTGTGAAGGCGGTATTTGCCCGACTCCTGACGGAAAAGGAAATTTAATTCCTGTTGATATTCCTGATTTGAACAAACAATCTGGCGATTTTTATATTACAACAAGACGCGGAAAACAATTTAACTCTATGGTCTTTAAAGAAATCGATCCATTTAATGGGGCAGATCGTTATGATGTATTGATGAACCCTGAAGATGCAAAGGAATTAAGCATCCAGGAAGGAGAAAATATTGTCGTTTACAATCAATACGGAATATTCCAAGGCCGCGCTAAGTTTGCCGATATTGCTAAAGGAAACTTAGGTGTTCATTTCCCTGAAGGAAACTTCCTTCTGCCAAAAGGCCGCTATGAGAAATATGCGATGATTCCTGATTACAACATCGGGGTAAAAGTAGAAAAAGCTGATCGTTTTACTGCACGCAAAGATGTTCAATACTTCGAAAAATACATTGAAGATGACGATTTAAATCCGCCAGCATAAAACGCATGGGAAACCATGCGTTTTTTACATAAAATTTCCGTTTTTGTGAAGGTTAGAATCAAGATGGGGAAGTTTCAAGGCGAAGAAGTCCCTTTATCAATCAATTATCTATCGCACATCCATATACACAAAATGATATAATTTATACATATTTGTACACGAGTGTTGATTATCCATTATTTTACTAAAAACCATAGAATCATATGGCTGAACATAAGCTTTTCTGCCTCTTCCCTCGAACAAGAACGCCGGCGGGCAAATGTCATTTACCCGCAAAGCGTTCATTGTTCGAGGATGGCATGCGTACAGCATGCCCAGTCGGCAAGCTGAGCTTAGCCGACTACGGCAGAAAAGCTAGGAATAGAGCGATGTCAACTGGTTTTTATTGGTTAATCAACACACCTGATATTTGTACTTATTATCATCTTGGAGGAGTCAGCGTGAACGAAAAAATTGCGCCATTTATTGAAGGGTTTGCGATTGAAACATTTCAACGCGACTTAATTCAATGGTTTGAACAAGAACAACGTGATTTGCCATGGCGAAAAGAAACGGATCCTTATAAAATTTGGGTATCGGAAGTGATGCTGCAGCAAACAAGGGTAGACACCGTCATTCCGTACTTTCAACAGTTTATGGAGCAGTTTCCGACTTTAGAAGCGCTTGCGGATGCCGATGAAGAAAAAGTGTTGAAAGCGTGGGAAGGGCTCGGCTACTATTCGCGCGTTCGCAATTTGCATGCGGCGGTAAAAGAAGTGAAAGAACGGTACGGCGGAAAAGTTCCAGATCGGGCTGAGGAGTTTTCAAAATTAAAAGGTGTCGGTCCATATACAACGGGTGCGGTGTTAAGCATTGCCTACGGAATTCCGGAACCGGCGGTCGACGGCAACGTCATGCGTGTGTTGTCGCGAATTTTTCTCGTATGGGAAGATATTGCAAAGCCGAAAACGAGAAAACTGTTTGAAGATATCGTCCGAGCGATTATCGCCCATGACCACCCTTCATATTTTAATCAGGCGTTAATGGAGCTTGGTGCGTTAATTTGCGTACCGGGAAAACCGGCCTGTTTGCTTTGCCCTGTTCGCGCTCATTGCCGCGCATTTCATGAAGGTGTGCAAGAGGTGCTTCCGGTGAAAACAAAAAAGGCGAAAGTAAAAGAAGTAGACATTGTGGCAGCAGTAGTTATGGACAAAAAGGGGCGCGTTCTTATTCATAAACGGGGCCGTGAAGGACTGCTAGCGAATTTATGGGAATTTCCAAACTGTGAAACAGCTTCAGAAAACCGGAAAAAACAATTGGAAGCTTTTTTTGAAGAAAAATATGGAATCAGCGTGCAACTTGAACATCCTTTTGCCGCTTTACAGCACGTGTTTTCCCATTTAGTTTGGAATATTGTCGCTTACTATGGTACAATCGTGGGCGATGTAGCAGAAACGGAGCGGCTAAAGCTTGTGGATGAGCATGAGTTTCAGCAATATGCGTTTCCGGTTTCACACCAGCGCATTTGGCATGAGTATAAAAAGAAAGAAACAGGTGGTTAAATCACCTGCTTTAGTCGGGGGACTCGATTTGCTCAAGCCCGCCGCGCGCTTCGATTTCTTCAATAATTTCGCGGTGGATCGTTTGCCCTTCAGCGTTTAAATACGGTGTGATTTGCTGCAAGGAATGGTGGAAAAAAGCTAATTCGCTGTCTTTCCACTCCGATTTTGGAATCATGGAAAGTTCGGTCATATCACGTCCGACGTACATGGGCTGTTCCTCCTTTTTTATAGTTTGAAAAACAGCCTGTGAATTTATTCATAAAATAAGGAGAGAGAATCAATGAGTGAAAAAGTAGCGGTTGTCACTGGAAGCAGCCGGGGAATTGGAAAGGCAATTGCGCTTCGGCTGGCGCAAGAAGGGTATCACATTGTCGTCAACTATGCGCGCAGCAAAGAAGCGGCATTGCAAACGGCGAAAGAAATTGAAACGTTAGGCCAAAAAGCGCTCGTTGTGAAAGCGAATGTCGGTAAAGTGGAAAAAATTCAAGAAATGTTTGCGCAAATTGATGAGACGTTTGGCCGGGTCGACGTATTGATTAACAATGCCGCTTCCGGTGTGTTGCGCCCAGCGATGGAACTGGAAGAATCGCATTGGGATTGGACGATGGACATTAACAGTAAAGCGCTATTGTTTTGCGCCCAAGAAGCAGCAAAGCGCATGGAAAAAGTCGGTGGAGGCAAAATTGTCAGCATTAGTTCCCTTGGTTCGATTCGCTATTTAGAAAATTATACGGCCGTCGGCGTTTCCAAAGCAGCAGTCGAATCGCTCACTCGTTATTTAGCAGTTGAATTAGCGCCGAAAAACATTTCCGTCAATGCCGTATCCGGCGGAGCGATTGACACGGATGCGCTCAAACATTTTCCAAACCGCGATGAGCTGTTGGCCGATGCGGTTGCAAAAACTCCTGCAGGGAGAATGGTCGAGCCAAAAGACATTGTCAATGCAGTTCTCTTTTTACTTTCTGACCAAGCGGAAATGATCCGCGGGCAGACGATTATTGTGGACGGCGGAAGATCGTTGATCATGTAATTTTCGTGGATAAAAAATCACCTTCTGGACACATTAAAAGTTGTGGAGGTGATAATGATGGCAAAACAACCGAACAAAACTGTTGCTGGTACGAACATTCAAGAAGTAAGACAACAAAATGCGCAATCTGCACAAGCAGGCGCAGCCGGACAATTTGGCACAGAATTTGCGGCGGAAACAAACATCCAAGAAGTCAAACAACAAAACGCTCAATCCGAATCTCGCAAAGCGCAAAGCACAACGCGCCAAACGTCAAACCAAAGCAAATAATTACAGCGAGGCACTCCTTTTTTCGGCAAGGGGTGCCTGTCTTTTGTGAACAGAGAATTCTCGACAAAAGTTATCACCGTTCTACATAGATAGTCAAAGGAAATCGTTTCTTCTTTTCCGAATGTAATCATTGTATAACTTCGAAAGGAGAGAAGCGCATGGATCTTTTTGATCGTTTAGTGAGAGAGCAGTTGAAAACGATGGAGCAGCTGTTGTTTTTGCAGTCGGAAATTGAACGGTGCCAGGCGATTGAAGAAGAGTTAATCGCATTGCAAAACGAGGCAAAGCTGCAGTCGATTCAAACACAAATTTTACAAATGAAACAGCAATTGAAAGAAATTCAGCAAATCTTTGAAAAGCAAACGGAAGAAGTGATTCGGTCGTATCAACTCCAATGTTATGTGGGCGAGCCATCATCACGATTTTGATGGCTCTTTTGTTTGCGAATCATTATAATAAGATAAAAGAAGCGCCCAAATGAAAGTAGGGAAAAGTATGACGACAGAATATCCTCGTGACGGAGAAATCATTCAAATTCATAGTTATAAACATAACGGTTCGATTCATCGAATTTGGCAAGAAACGGTGGTGTTAAAAGGAACTCCGAATTATATTATTGCTGCCAACGACCGGACCGTTGTAACGGAAGCGGACGGACGAACATGGATTACAAGGGAGCCGGCGATTTGTTTTTTTTATGCGAAGCATTGGTTCAATATTATTGGCATGATCCGCGAAGATGGCGTTTATTATTACTGTAACTTAAGTTCACCGTTCGTGTGGGATAAAGAAGCGCTCAAATACATCGACTACGATTTAGATGTAAAAATATTTCCAAATATGACGTACGTTCTTTTAGACGAGGATGAATACGAACGTCATCGTCGGGAAATGAACTATCCAAGCGTCATTGACCGCATTTTAAAAAACAATGTGGAAAAGTTGATCAGCTGGATTCATCAAAGAAAGGAGCCATTTGCGCCGGATTTTATTGATACGTGGTATGAAAAATTTCTTTCCTATCGAAAGTGAGATCCCTTTTTATCAGCAGCTTGCGGCTATCTCAAGTTGAGAGATAGCCGTCGGTTTTGCCTTACTCCGAACGACTGAGCAAAGCCGGACATTTTTTATGTTTCCCGCCCAGAAATCCCCAACGATTCTTCGTCTTTATGATATTGTTGAAAGCTTTCAATCAGTTTATCTAAATGCTCCAATTGCTCCCCGTAGGCAATAATGGTGCCGATTAACAAAAAGAGGTGGTATTCGTTGCCTTGCTCGTTATATTCGTAAAACGCCTCAACAAGCCGCTTTTTTTCATAGAACGCCTTGCTGGCAATTTCTGATTCTTGCTGGAATTTCGCTTTGCCAATAAATTTTAATAAAATTTGTTCATGATAATGGAGTAAATAATCGAGTTGTGAACGGACAGTTTGTTGAAATTCCGGCGGCATATGATAAAGCTCGTTTTCAAGGCGATGCAGCACTTTTAACGTATCGAGCGCTCGGTTCGTAGCCGAAATCATTTGCCGGTATAATACGAGTTTCCGCGATCGTTGGTATCGGTTTTTTTGTAAATATATTCTTTCTTCTTTATAAAGCAAGTACAGCTGGTCAAGCTTGATCATTTTTTCTTTTAGCTTTTCGATATCTTCTTTTAACATATGATGCTCAGAGGCGTGGCGAATGTTCATGCGAATCCACTTTAAAATCGCTTCCGTATTTTCTGTAATGCTATGATAAAGTTTTTTTTCATATTTAGGTGGGAGAAATATGAGATTGACGATAAATGCTGCAAGCACTCCGAGCATAATCGTCGAAAATCGAACAACGGCAAATTGGATAAAATTTGTTTCTGTATATTCCATAATGGCAATGACCGTCACCAATGCAACCGAAATCGTCGATTCTAAACGAAGTTGCAAGCAAAGGGCGATGACTAAAATAGCGGTTAATCCAATAACAAATGGATTGTGACCGAATAAAAGGACGCTTATAATCGCAAAAATGGCACCGATAATGTTCGCTTGCACTTGCTCGACAAGGGATAAGTAAGAACGGTAAATCGTCGGCTGCATCGCAAAGACGGCCGATATACCAGCAAAAACCGGCGAAGGAAAATTCATGATGTTCGCTAAAAGAAGTGCTAATGTAACGGCTATTCCCGTTTTAAAAATGCGGGCTCCGAGTTTCATAATATCTCCAAATCCTTCCTTTTTGTTTCAAAAATAAATGATTAATGCAAAACGAATTATAAACAATTTAGTAATATACATGGTTTGTAAGAGGATATCAAGTAGGAAAATGAACATGATTTTGAAAAAGAAAAGGCGACCATGCTATATAAAATTCATTTTTCCTTATTATTTATATAAATACAACTGGGAGGTTTAATTTATGGCTGACGAAAAAGTAGACTCCCTATTTTTTCGACTGTCGGAGGCAAGTGTGTGACTTGTCTTCGTCACGCCTTCGCGTGACAGAGGACCGAACAACCTACCGCTTCACAGACAAATGTATTTGTCTGGAAGCGGTGTTGTTCGGTCACCCGACAGTCGAAACATACCGATTACTCCATAAAAGACGAAAACGTTAAAGTTCCAAATTGCATTTATATACATGTTTTTGAAATAAAAAAGAGGTACCTCATTGACGAGATACCTCTTATGAAATGGAATGTAAACATTATTCAGTTGAAACGGAAGGATCGGCTTGCTCTTTTGCCGGAATGACTTGGAAAAAGTGATCTTCCGGTTTGTCAAGCAGCGGTTTTAACGATTCCGCTTCTTCAAATTGTTCGTGCTCGATGAGCAAATCAATATATTTGGATAAAAGTTCGTATACATCGGTTTTTCCGCTTTCGCTTAGGCGTTCAATACGAACTTGCGCTCCTTTCGCGATGCGGCGTTCAAGCGCTGCTCTTGTTAATCCCATCTCTGGTTGGTGGCGCAAATAGACGACTCCGCCTGTCATACCCGCGCAAATCCATGGACCAGGGTCGCCGAGAACGAGACCTCGCCCGTTTGTCATATATTCAAATGCGAATCCTTTAATGTTTGCACGTGCGCCGATATTCCCGTGTTCTTCTTCCGGAATTGGTGTGGTGACTTGGCCGCCGATAATCATATCGGCACCAGAAAGGCGAATGCCAGCGCGGGCATCGGCGTTTCCTTGGACAACGAGCAGTCCTTTTTGTGCGCCGTAGCCAAACCCTTTTCCGACCGATCCGTTATAAAACTTTCCGTCTTTTCCTTTTGCTTTAAAAATGAGGATGCTGCCGCCAAGCGCTGTTTTCCCGATGCCGTCTTGTGCGCCGCCATCGACATGAATATGGATGCCGTGGCTATTATAAGCACCGAGTCCGTTTCCAGGAATGGATCCATCTTTGAAACGTAATGTAACATTTGGAAGCTTTTTATATGAGCCATCCAAACGGCCGCGAACGCGATGGCAAGAGACGCGGCTGCCGAGAACGCGCTGTTCGGAAGTGACAGCCGAAAATTCGCGTGAGCGGTGCAAATCTTCGACGCGGTAATCGAGATATTCGGCTCCTGCAGCGACAAGCAATTGCGATTCTTCAACGCTTGCAGTTGCTTCTTTTTGCGTGAACTGTCCGACTTCCAGTACTTTCAGCAAGTGAGTTAAATCAATTTTTTCTAAACCTCTTGCTTGTTCCAATAAATCGGAACGCCCGACGATGTCTTGCAACCGCTCATAGCCAAGCGCTGCTGTCAGTGCTTTAAGTTCGTTTCCAAATGCGGTGAACAAGTTTACGAGCCCTTGCACCGCCGCATTAAATTGGCGCGGAACGAAGCGGCGTAATCCATGTTCTTTTGCCTGCGCTTCCGATTCGATTTGCGTAGCGATGCCGACATGGCATGTATCTAAATGACAGCCGCGGCATGTTGTACAGCCGATCGCAATCATTGAAAGGGTACCGAATCCGATTCGGTTTGCACCAAGCAACATAACTTTGATGACATCAAGCGCACTTTTAATGCCGCCATCGGCCCAAATTTCCACTTTATTGCGCAAACCGGCTTCCAACAGAGCATTATGCGCTGCTTTGACGCCAATTTCGACCGGCAGACCTACGTGTTGTAAAGCATGGATGCGGGCCGCTCCTGTTCCGCCATCGAAACCGCTTAACGTGATAATGTCAGCTCCGGCTTTGGCAATGCCAACCGCAATTGTCCCGATGTTTGGTACGACCGGCACTTTGACGGCCACTTTCGCTTGGTCGTTCGCTGTTTTAAGCTCAGCGATCATTTGCGCCAAATCTTCAATCGAATAAATATCATGGTTGTTAGATGGCGAAATGAGATCAGAGCCGATCGTCGCATTACGAGCTTCAGCGATTTTCGCTGTTACTTTTGCACCTGGCAGGTGACCGCCTTCTCCTGGTTTTGCCCCTTGACCAATTTTGATTTCTAACAAATTAGAAGAGTTGAGCAGTTCAGCATTGACGCCGAAACGGCCAGAAGCGATTTGCTGACCGCGCGTGCGCGGATATTTGCCGAGCATATCTTTAATTTCGCCGCCTTCGCCATTTAAGCTGATCATATTTAACCGATCAGCTGCTTCCGCATAAGCGCGAAATGCGACTTCGTTTTGCGAACCGAACGACATCGAGGCGATTACAAACGGCAAGCTATGCTCTCCGACGCTAATATCGACTTTTTCAACCGGCATTTCTTTTTTCGCTTTCTTTAAATCAAGCAAATGACGAATCGTTGTCGGTGTTTCCGCTTCTAGTTCAGTTAATTTTTCGCGATAGCTATCGTATGAACCAGTTTGCGCCACTTCCCCAATTGCCTTCCAAATGCGCGGGAATACATGGAATGTTTTTCCTGGCTTGGCATTTTCATCGGCGTAATCTTTAGCGCGAGCGATTGCATCTTCTTTTAACGCTGCAAAATCGTACTGTAATGAATCAGATCCAAAGAAGTTGACGATTTTTAATACATCAGCGATTTCATCATGCAAGCCGATCGATGAGAAGAGGCGGCTATATCCCCGCAATTCGTGAATACCGATCGTTGAAATCACTTTTTCTAATCCTTTATTCAGAGCGTTAAATAAATTGACAACAGGTGTGATCAAGTCTTCAGACGCGACGGTTGCGAACATTAAATACGGGCTGATGACATTGGCGCCTAATCCGTAAGCGACAATAAAGTCATGCAATGAACGAATCGCACCGGAGCGAAGCAAAATCGAACAATCACGCCGTAATCCGTTTTCGGTTAAAGCTTGATCAATTGCAGATGTTACTAATAACGGATCTATCCATAAATTTCCGTTTTGATGTGCTTCTGCATCATCAAGGACAAGCAATGTTTTTCCAGAACGAACAGCCTCACATGCTTCATAAGAAAGGCGTTGCAGTGCTTCTTTAATCGTTTCATCTACCGTAAACGTAGCGGAAAGGACGTATGCTAAATCTTTCGACTGGAACGCATGGACGATTTGGTCGTATGAAGGATGTCCTAATGCAGTTGCGCAGTCATATCCTAATTTTCCTTCGATCAAAATCGGTGAAATAAGTTCTATTACATAAGAAAATTTTTGTGATTCAAATAATGACGGACGCTTTCCGATTACGGTTCTTGTTGAGAAATGCTCCGTCTCGCGATCACGGTCAATCGCTGGGTTTGTCACAACAGCGACGCTTTCTTTAATAAAATCAGCGAGATTTTTCCGGTTTGGATCAATCGCAGCAAGCGGCGCATCATGACCGAGCGAACGAATCGGTTCGGCACCTTTTTCGGCCATTTGCTCAAGAAGCTGAATATGTTCGCGATCCCAGCCGAAAGCGGCGTATTGCCCGTTATGGACTTTCGTTGGAGTTGCGACAAATAGATGTTTTTCCAAAACAGGAGGATCGAGTCGTTTACGGAAGTTCGTAATATCGAACCGTTTCGAAAAGCGCGTATATACTTCTTCTTGGAACTTAACATATTCAAACACTTGAATGTTTCCGTCATGCCCCCATTTTAAACCGATTTTTTCGCCAGGGGCTAAAGGCTTTGGCTCTCCTGTGTATTCGCTTGCTGCAATAATTCCTGGCTCAGACGCAAAAACGAAACGATCTTCCGTGTCTAATTTCCAAAGAGGCCGCAATCCTAGCGCATCAACGCTAAATACCGCTTCATCACCATAGCGAGAGATAATGCCGGCTGGACCTTGAGCAAAATGTCCCCATGCCTCGCGAATGTACGCATACAAATCTTGAAGATGTGGCGGATATGCTTTGATTTCATTAATAATCGGCGGGAACAATAGATCCATCGTTTCAAATAAGCTATATCCATGACGGCAAATAAGCGTTTCCATAGTGCGGCTCAAATCTTGCGAATCACTTCCGCCGCTTGTAAGCGGAACGCCGATCATCATCGCTTCATCACGAAGTTTGGCGATTGTATTAATTTCTCCGTTATGTCCTAGCACGCTAAACGGTTGAACACGGAAAAAGTTCGATAATGTATTCGTTGAATAACGGTTATGTCCTAATGTCATGGTCGAGGCGACGAGCGGATTTGCTAAATCATGGTAGTATTTCGGTAAAATATCTCCTGCCCCCATTACTTTATAGACAACATGGAAGTTGCTTAAAGAAGCAACGTGAACATTTTCATCTTTTTCGATTTCAATGAGCAGATCAAACAGACGTTGAGTTAACCGGTCATCGTGATTTGGCAAAAGAGCCACTTGCCAAAAAACAGGTTCTTGCCGCAAAGCGATCGGTCCTAGCGCATGGGAGGATGTGACGCGATCAGATTCAAAAATAAGCGATAAACCGAATTGTTTGAATAAATGTTTAATGATGGATTTCACTTGTTCGACATTCGTCGATCGATTAATAAAAATATGTCCAACTGTAAAATTGTTATCGTTTGCAATTTCCGGGTTTTGACCGGCATTCGCTAGCTTTTCCATCCAAAGCGTTCTTGGTATATCAATATGAATGCCGACGCCATCGCCTTCTCCGTTAATAAATCCGGCGCGGTGATTCATTTTGACAAGGGCTTGAATACAGGTCATAATGTTTTCTCTCGTTGGAATGCGCCGTTTTTCAATGGCGGCCACAATTCCACAGGCATCGTGTTCTGCGTGATGGAAATCTTTAAAAAGGCTCGGATTCCAGCGTTGTTTCATCTTGGCGGCTTGAAAGTGGGGACTCCCACCTTTTGCCTTTCACCTCCTGCGCACAATGTTCTATAAGAAAAATATGAAGTAACAATCGTTAAATAAAAATTTTCAGAAATTTATAGTCTATGTTACCACGTTCAAGAGGTGAAATCAATTATTTATTCATTTTTTTGGATACAATATTCATGTTCTAATATGGAGGCAGTAAAATTTTTTGTAAGCGTTTTCAGTTGTTTTTTATAAACAAACGGAAGAGGTGAACTCCCGTTTGTTTTGTATATTTATTCATTTTTTAATACTTTAAATGCATGTTCTACCGCTTGGATTGTATATCGAATATCTTCTTCTGTATGTGCAAGTGTAATGAACCATGCTTCGTATTTCGAAGGAGCAAGGTTGATTCCTTGTTTTAGCATCAGTTTGAAAAATTTTGCGAACATGTCGCCATCTGTTTGTTGGGCTTGTTCATAGTTTGCTACTTTCTGTGTAGTGAAGTAGACGGTTAACGCCCCCTTTAGACGATTGATTGTAATTGGGATATCGTATGTTTTGGCATGTGTTAAAATTCCTTCTTCAAGCATTGCACCGAGGCGGTCAAGATGTTCGTAAACGCCGTCTTGCTGCAGCACTTCTAAGCAGGCGATGCCGGCAAGAATGGAAGCTGGGTTTCCGGCCATTGTTCCCGCTTGATAAGCAGGGCCGAGCGGAGCGACTTGTTCCATAATGTCTTTGCGGCCGCCGTATGCGCCGATCGGAAGACCGCCGCCAATAATTTTTCCGAGCGCTGTTAAGTCCGGTTCAATGCCTAATAAATTTTGCGCACCTCCATACATAAAGCGAAACGCTGTAATGACTTCATCGTAAATGACGAGCGCTCCCGCTTTATGGGCGAGTTCATTGATCGTTTCAAGAAATCCTAGTTTCGGTTCAACGATGCCGAAATTGCCGACAATTGGCTCAACAAGAACTGCTGCTATTTGATCGCCCCATCGTTCCATTGCCTGTTTAAATGAATCGACATCATTAAATGGAACGGTAATCACTTCTTGCGCGATGCTTTTCGGCACGCCGGCAGAATCGGGAGTCCCTAATGTCGATGGGCCAGAGCCTGCGGCGACAAGCACGAGATCAGAATGGCCGTGATAGCAACCGGCAAATTTGATAATTTTATCTCTTCCTGTATAGGCGCGGGCAACACGAATGGTCGTCATGACTGCTTCTGTTCCGGAGTTGACGAAACGCACTTTTTCCAACGAAGGGATCGCCTCTTTTAACATTTTCGCAAATGAAATTTCATAAGGAGTAGGTGTCCCATACAATACTCCGTTTTCGGCTGCTCGCTGAATCGCCTTTGTAATATGCGGATGCGCATGCCCTGTAATAATCGGTCCGTATGCCGCTAAGTAGTCGATATATTTATTGCCGTCTACGTCCCAAAAATAAGCGCCTTGTGCGCGTTCCATGACGACAGGAGCACCGCCGCCGACCGCTTTATAGGAGCGGGAAGGGCTGTTGACGCCGCCAACAATATGCTCAAGCGCTTCTTTATATAGTTGTTCGGATTTGGTAAATTGCATGCTTAAAAGCCTCCTACGCGATTTTTTTGCCGTTTTTTATTTTAGCATAAGCATACCATTTGTTTCTCATTTCGACTTTCGCTAAACTATTGCTTATGTGGAGGTCGAGAAAATGGATTATGCAATTGAAGTAGAGAAACTGCGAAAAGAATTTAAGTCTTATTCAAGCCGCTCCGGTTTAATGGGAGCGTTTCGTGATTTATTTACGAGAAACTATAAAATCATTCGTGCGGTCGATGATATTTCATTTACCGTCAAGCAAGGAGAGATGGTAGGGTACATTGGGGAAAACGGCGCCGGAAAATCGACGACGATTAAAATGCTGACAGGGATTTTGACGCCGACTTCTGGGAAAGTCGTGGTGAATGGCATGAATCCGCATAAAGAGCGGGAAGCATTTGTGCGAACGATTGGCGTTGTGTTCGGCCAGCGCTCACAACTATGGTGGGATATTGCGGTACAAGAATCATTTCGTTTGTTGAAAAAAGTGTATCGGGTATCGGACCGCGATTATAAAGAACATATGGAACATGTCATTGAAACATTAGATATCGGTCCGTTGTTAGATAAGCCGGTGCGCAAATTGTCGCTTGGGCAGCGGATGCGTTGTGAATTGGCAGCGGCTTTAATTCATAACCCGCCGCTTTTGTTTTTAGATGAGCCGACCATCGGGCTTGATGTGTTGGTGAAGCTAAAAATTCGCCAATTTTTAAAAGAAATTAATGAAAAATACAAGACGACGATTTTATTAACGACACATGATATTTCGGATATTGAAGCGTTATGTGAACGCGTCATTATGCTTGATGAAGGAAAGATCATTTACGACGGCTCGTTGCAGCGGTTAAAGGAAAATTGGGGCGAAGGAAAACAAATTCAGTTCACATTTGCAAAAGAAGTCGTGGATGAGGAGCTGCGCGTCCTCACTAATGATTTAAAAATCGATTGGCGCAAAGGCGAGCAAGCCAACAGCTGGATCGCGCACGTGCCGCCTGTGTATGTATCTGATGTCATTAGCCGTGTTGTAGCTCGTTATGACATTCAAGATATCAACATTCATGAAATTTCGACGGAAGAAATTATTCGCAACATCTATGAAGAAGGTGTTGCGCATGGATAAATACATCGAAATGATTCGCATTCGCTTTTTAATGATGCTTGCCTACCGCACGAACTATTATACCGGTATTTTAATTTATTGCATTAATATCGGAGCCTATTATTTTCTTTGGTCCGCCATTTATAGCGGGAAATCATCGATTCAAGGAATGTCAATCGAACAAATGACGACGTATGTAGCGGTTTCATGGATGGCACGGGCGTTTTATTTTAACAATATTGACCGCGAAATTGCAATGGAGATTAAAGAAGGAAAAGTGGCGACAGAATTAATCCGTCCGTACAGTTATTTAGGCATGAAAACAATGCAAGGTCTAGGAGAAGGGATTTTCCGTTTATTCTTCCTTTCGCTTCCTGGCGTCATCATTACGGCTTTTCTTTTTCCGCTTCATTTTTCAACGAATATTAACACGTGGGCATATTTTGCGTTATCGATTACGCTCAGTTTTATTATTAACTCTGAATTGAATTTGTTAGCGGGAATGGTGACGTTTTTTACGTTGAATAACGAAGGATTGTTGCGGGCAAAACGGTTCGTCATTGACTTGTTTTCTGGGTTGATTTTGCCGATTAGCTTTTATCCTAGCTGGGCGCAAGAAGTAATGAAATACTTTCCATTCCAAGGAATTAGCTATATTCCGAGCATGATTTTTACGGAAAGCTTCCAAGGGCAAGCTGTTATCGACGGGTTATTGTTTCAACTCATTTGGAGCGTCATTTTGCTGATTCCAATTCAGCTACTCTGGAAAGCAGCGAAAAAGCAGCTTGTCGTTCAAGGGGGATGATGTCGTGTTTTACGTATCCGTCTTTTTTCAATATATGGCCCAATATATCAAAACGAAATTGCAATACCGAGCTGATTTGTTTGTGGAGTTTATTTCCGATCTCATGTTTCAAGCGGTGAATTTAATTTTTATTCTCGTTGTTTTTGGCCATACGAAACTGCTGAACGGTTGGACGAGAGATGAAATGATTTTTATTTATGGCTTCTTTTTAGTGCCGTTTGCGTTGTTTGGGGCGTTTTTCAATATTTGGGATTTTAATGAGCGGTATATTGTGCGCGGGGAAATGGATCGCGTTTTAACGAGGCCGGTGCACAGCTTATTTCAAATCGTTTTGGAGCGAATGGAGCTCGAATCGCTTCTTGGCGGGATTACAGGCATCATTATTATGGTATATGCGGGTTCGCGTCTGCACTTAGAGCTTCATTGGTATGATTTATTTATTTTTATTTTGTTTGTGCTCGGCGGGATGTTTATTTATGCAGGCGTTTTTATTTCGCTGGCAACGGTCAGCTTTTGGTCGGATGCGAGAAGCTCGATTATGCCGATGATGTACAATATTAGCAACTACGGCCGCTATCCGATCGATATTTATAACCGCATCATTCGCTATATATTGACATGGTTGCTTCCGTTTGCGTTTGTCGGTGTGTACCCTTCAGCGTATTTTCTCGGCAAAAAAGAATGGTACGGCTACGCTTTTTTAACACCGGTTATGGGTTTGGTCTTTTTTGCGATTGCCGTGTTTTTATGGAACAAAGGGGTTAAACGATATCGCGGCGCAGGGAATTGAAAGGGCACACGAGTGTTGATTATCCATTATTTTACTAAAAAACACAGAATCATATGGCTGAACACAAGCTTTTCTGCCTCTTCCCTCGAACAAGAACGCCG
>NZ_JACHEP010000030.1 GCF_014201465.1 Anoxybacteroides tepidamans
GTTGTGAAAAAACAGCTCCATGTCGCCTAAGGGGTGCCCTGTTTGTCTCTTTTTAAATGGTAATTATTGTTATCGAAATTGCTCAACTACAGTAATTATTTTTTTAGTGTATTGCCTAACAATTTAACAAACTTTTCATTTCGAAACATTAATTGGTTTCGCTATTTTGTTACAATAGGGATGTATTCGATCGCCGGGTTAATCACATTGGTTACGATCCAGCTTACAGACTCTTTCCCGTTATTTTTGCGCGTATTTTTAGCTATTTGTGCATTTGAATTGACTAATCATTTTCTTTTATCAGGAATATTCCGAACAGTAATGGGGGTTCCTATCTTTCATAATTTTAAGGCAAAAATGCAGGAATTGATTGTGCCTATTCTTGTAGGCATGGTCGTTTTGCCGAAATTATTGGTGAGTAATAGCGCACAGCAGTTAGCTATTGAAGTTGTATATGCTTCCTTTTTTCTAGCCGTTATTATCTTTTTTTCCAAGAAATACATTCAGCAATTTTTTTTACGCCAAGATATGTCGCGTGAAATTGTGCGCCTTTTGGAAAATCGCATTGCTACGCGCATTACGGGGCATGGGACGCGCGTCGGGGCGATTTGCGAAGCGCTGCTCGAAACGTTCGAATATCCTAAGCGCCGGCGGCCTGATTTAGTGCAAATTGCGATTATGCATGATATCGGCAAATCGTTTTTGCCTTCCTATGTATTTGAAAAACGCGGTGCGTTGACGCTTTCCGAGGAAAAAGAATATCAAAGCCACTGTGAAAAGGGTGCTGAAATTATTAAAACGATTTATCCGAAAGGACCGTTTGCCGACTGGGTGTTGCACCATCATGAACGATGGGATGGCAAAGGATTTCCGCAAGGGTTGAAAGGAGAAAAGATTCCGCTTGAATCGCGTATTTTGGCAATTTGCAACCAGTTGGATCATCTGATGGCGCGGCATCAAGATGATGTAACGGTGCACCAGCTGCTTCAGGAGTTGGCAGGAACGGTTTTGGATCCTGAGTTAGTTCAAAAGGTTGATTTAAATGTGATTGCCGAAATTCGTGATACAGTACAGTTTGAAAATTATGTGGCAGCGGAGCAAGAAGAGCGCGAACTCGTAACATTGGAAACGAATCGTAGCACGGAAGGAAAACAGCATATTGGAGAGTCTGTATTATTGCGTTATACAGACCGCCTCATGAATGATACTCATTTATCGTTGCCGGAAGAAAAAATTTCAAAGCTAGCGGAATTTTGCAAACAAAGCAGACAAAAATTTCATGAATTTATCGAGCTTCCGGACAAAACGTATGAAGCCTATTTTTCTCCATACGGCGAGGAAGTTTTTATATTCGTCCATGACTTGACACCGATGTTGGAGTTTAAAAAGAAAACAATGTTGCAAATTTTGCAATCGTATCAAGATGTCATTCGTACATTGTCTAACAATAAAATTCATCTTTGTGTTCAAGAACAAGAATTGTTTGAAAATTTAGGGGATTATATCGATTCGATGCCGATAAAAAATGTCACCGATGTTCCGCGCAGCCGAAATTTTGTTTCACAATATGTCTCTAACTATCGTGTCACAAGATCGAAAATGGAAATATTATTAGCCGTTAGCGAAGCAACAACGAATTTGATTAAACATGCGACAGAAGGAGAAATTTCTTTATTTTCCAAAAGTGATGTATTTCAAGTGTTGATTACAGATAAAGGTTCTGGCATTCCGTTGCACGAGCTTCCAAAAACCATTTTAGTTTCAGGTTATAGCAGCAAGCGTTCTCTCGGAAAAGGATTTTCATTAATGAGCACATTGTCCGAAAGGGTTGCGGTATATACGTCGTCTCATGGCACGAAAATTCTCTTGGAGTTCGCTTGTCAGTCGAATATAAATAATATAGACTCTAATGGAGAAAACAAAGATGTAATCAATACTTTAACCTCCTAATTTCGGGCAATTCTCTATACGCTTATGGTGCAAAACATCAGGGAATTGCCTATGTTTTTATGTTAGTGGATAAGACGGATGCATCTAAAATTTTGGTGTTTAAAAAAGTGGAGCTGATTCGGCACGTTTACAATCCATTATTAATGCAATTTAGAAAACGTTTAAGGAGATGTTATTTAATGAACTTCGTTAAGGATCCATCCGTTTTCTATTCGAAAATTCCCGGCAAAAAACAAATGATGGATAGAACATTAGAGCGCGAAATATATTTAGCAAGAAATATCCAGATGAAGTTGTTAAATGGAAAGATTCCTAAATTTGAAGGCGGCGAAGTGCTAGGTTCTTCTCTTCCAGCGCATCTCATTGGCGGAGACTATTATGATTTTTATTTATTGGCAAATGGGAAGATTCGTATTGTAATAGGGGATGTTATGGGGAAAGGAATTCCAGCTGCTATGTTAATGATTTTAACAAGAGGTGCTTTTCGAAGTGCAGCAGAGAGCACAGACAGCCCAGGGAAAACGCTCGCAGCGATCAATCAAGCATTATATGAAGACTTACGAACATTAAGAGCTTTTGTCACGCTATTTTGTGCTGATTGGGATCCGAAAACAGGTGTATTGACGTATGCGAATGCGGGTCATCTTTTACCTTTATTTATCAAAGGAAAGAAAAGAACGGTAAAAGAAATTCCTAACGTCACTGGAACGATGATCGGGGGACTTCCAAATCAAGTGTACAAAGAAGAGTCGATTCAGCTAGAAGATAACGATATGATTTTCTTTTACACTGATGGTATTTTAGAGGCACAAAACCAAAATGGTGATCAATATAAAAGAGATCGCCTAATTGATGCATTATTAAGTAATATTGATAAAGGAATAAAAGAAATTGGGCAATATGTTATCGAATCGGTGAATAGGTTTACGCAAGGCGCACCTCAAAAAGACGATATTACCATGGTATTGTTAAAGATTGGAGAGTAAATTGAAATACTCTCTTTTTTATTTTTATTGATATCGTTTTGTAAAAAGATTGTGACACAGCTGCCTATTATTTTTTAGGAAAAAAGTTGCGGGGAGAATTAAACAGTAAAATACAATATAAATCCTATTATGTTAAAATTTTAAAATTTATTTTTTAATAAAAAAGTCGAAAAACGTGTGTAACATGTCATTTTTTCGTGTTAATCAGCACTGATTGCTGTCTTAAAGACGCGATCAGTGATTAGACAAACAAAAAACGAAAAATTATAATTCAAAAAAAAGAAAAAATTATACATTTAAAATAATATTATAAGTGTATTTTAGTTCGGTATTCAATTTTTTCATTGCGCATAGAGTGATCGTGTCCACTATTTTGAATTGGAAATGGTGTGATTAATTATCAGATATTTCTGACGTATAAAAATTGATTTGTTTCTCAAAGGGGGGGATCATGTTGGAACTAACGGTTCAAAAGGAGCATTCAGATCGAACGATTGTCTTAAATGTTAAAGGAATTTTAGATATATCTACTGCTCATTTATTTGAAGCTTATATTCAAGAAATCGAAAACATTGAAGAGCTAATTATTGATTTTTCAAATTTAGAGTTTATTGATTCGACTGGTATTGGCATGATTATGGAAGCGATCTATTTATCACAAGAAAAGCAATTTATCATTAAATTAAAGGGAATTGACGAACCTATTCACAGCATTTTAGAAACGGTCGGTTTATTTAAGGTGTTAGAAGCGGTTCAAGGAGAGGTAGTCTAAATGTATGTAAATGAGTATCGACGTATTTGCGAACTAACATCTTCCAATGATCATTCGATAGATGAAAGGTTAGAAAGAGAGATTAAGTTAGCGAGAAATATCCAAGCGAAACTGCTAAATGGTTTCCCACGCATCAATGGCGCGGAAATACAAGGAATTTCTATTCCGGCAAGATTAATAGGCGGAGATTATTATGACTTTTATCGTTTGGAAAATGGAAATATTCGAATGGTCATTGGCGATGTCATGGGGAAAGGAATCCCGGCGGCTATGTTAATGATTTTGACGCGTGGTGCCTTTCGTAGCGCATCCGAAAGTACAACAAGTCCTGCGGAAACACTAGCTGCTATGAGCAAAGCTCTTTACCAAGATTTGCGATCATTAAAATCGTTTGTTACTTTGTTTTGTGCGGACTGGAATCCGATAACTAATGTTCTTACGTATGCAAGCGCAGGTCATAATATGCCTTTGTTTGTAAATGGAAAGGAAAAAAAGATTGTCGATCCCCCTAAGGCGTCAGGTGTTATGATTGGCGCCTTTTCGAATCAAGTATATGAAGAAAAATCGGTAAAGCTAGAAGAAAACAATATGATTTTCTTTTATACAGACGGTATTGTTGAAGCTGAAAATAAAAATCGGGAACAATTTAAACATGAACGTCTCATTAATATTTTGTTAGAACATTCACATAAAAGTGTAGACGCAATCAAAAAATATGTTGTTGAAGCGATTCATCGATTTACTGAGGGAGTTCCGCCAAAAGATGATATTACAATGGTCATACTGAAGATTCATCAAGAAAGTAACACGATTTCCTTTATCCATTCAAAGGAGTAGATCGGAATGGGACAAACGATTATTGCAAAAGGACGTAATATTGATGAGGCGATCAATGTAGGATTAAAAATTCTAAAAAGCGCTCAAGATGACGTATTAATTGAAATTATTCAAAAAGAGACAAAAGGAATTTTAGGCATTGGTTTTAAACCAGCGATTGTAAAATTAACAAAAATACAAGATCAGAAAGAGAGGAAGGATAGTGCGGAGAATGTTGAAGATATAATAGAAGATCTGTTATTGAATTCACATTATTCTTCGATTGAGAGCAATGAAAAAGAAGAGTCCGAAAAACTAAAAATTGAGAGCAACGCAAAAGAAGAGTCCGAAAAACTCAAAATTCAAGAGCCGCTTTCTCAAGACGATCTAGAAGGAAAAGTATGGGTAGAAAACGGAAAAATTTTTTGCAAATCTTCCCCTTTACATTATCCAACCATTACGATTGGAAAAGGTGTTCAACTTTTTAAAAATAATGAACTTGTCACCGGTACAACAGTTGTAACAGAAACTGATCAATTTGAAATTAAAGTAAAGGAAGAAATCATAGAAACGAAGTGGAATATAACGATCGATCAAGAAAAATTAAATGTGGTTTTGCATGTAGAACCGGGAATGAAAAAGAGCTTTGTCATCAAAGATATCGCGCCTGATTATCATATTGAATTGAACGCAGAGGAACACGTTGAGATTCGAAATGATCTTGAATATAAACAAATTTTGCAGGAACTTGAAGCATTAAATGTTACTCGAGGATTTGATTTTGTCGAAATTAGAAATGCAGTGAATACGAACAAAGCAGGTAGCTTTGTTATTGCAACAGGTGTTAAACCAAAAGAAGGAAAAAATGGGTGGGTTGAGTTAAAGGTTAATATAGATAGCCAACAAACAGGGCCAAAACTTCGCGAGGACGGTACAGTCGATTTTCGTGAGTTAAAAAACATCTCGACTGTGAATAAAGGACAAGTAATGGCGATCGTTCATCCACCTGTTCCGGGAATACCTGGTATAACAGTGACGAATGAGCTGATTCCAGCTCAGCCGACTTATCCTGTTAAGGTTCAGCTAGGAAAAGGAGTAACAGCCATCGAAAATGGTACAAAAATTGTTGCCGTTGAAACAGGCCGTCCCCATATTGAGCAAAAAGGAATGTTAGTAAAAGTATCGGTAATTGAGAAGCTCATTCATCAAGGTGATGTAGATATCGCCTCAGGTAATATTCGTTTTAAAGGTGATGTAGATATATTAGGAAATGTTGAAAATGGAATGATTGTTGAAGCTGAAGGGAATATTACGGTGTTGAAAAACGTTAATCGAGCGAATGTGGTCGCGAAACAGGCGATCATTATCGGGCAAAACGTAATTGGAGGTACCATATCTTCAGGAGAATCTAACCCGCTTGTTTTAGAGTTAACTCACTTATTAAGCATTATTAAAGAACATGTTGAAAGATTAATTGCCTCTATAAAACAATTAATGGCCACTTCAGCCTTTAAAATGACCGATTTGAAACAAAATGGCTTGTTTCCATTAATTCAGCTATTGTTAAGCCATAAATTTCGTTTATTAGTGACGACGATTAAGCAATATATAGAGGTTAGCAAAAAAGGAAGTCAGTTACTAGATCAAGACTGGATGAACCTTTCGGAGCAACTTCGGCTTTGTTTCTTTTCACGTGTTCCTAACGAGTATCATTCGTTGGAGCAACTTACAAGATTGCTAGAAGATATAGGAGAGATAATAAAGAAAAACGACATCGAAGGTAGCCAAAATGGATATATTCAGCTATCCTATGCATTAAATAGCAAAATATATTGCAGTGGCGATATAGAGATTATAGGACAAGGATGTTACAATTGCAAAATCCATGCAGGAGGCTCATTAAAAATTAAAGGATTAGTGCGTGGAGGAGAGATTTATGCGCGGCTAGGGGCAACAATTAAAGAGACTGGTTCAGAGTCCGGAGTTCCGACGCGCATCATTGTTCCATCTGACCAAACGGTTAAAATCGAACTTGCGAGAGCAGAAACGGTTATACAAATTGGAAAGGTAAAATATACTTTTCAAAAAGATCAGCACTTTATTGAAGCTTTTTTGAATGAAAAAGAACAAATCGTTTTTCATTAACAGAGCGAGGAGGAGATGCCGGGTGTTTTCATATGAATGCGTTCAAGATGGACAGAATGTAACGGTTTCCTTTAAAGGAGATTTAGATATTGAAGTGACCGAGACGATGGAAGAAATTATAAAGAAGCTGCAACCTTTTCAGTATGTTCATATCAACTTGGGAGAAGTTCCTTTTGTCGATTCTACAGGCATTGGTTTACTCATCCATTTAGTAGATACATTGAAACAAGAAAATAAAGATGTCACGATTTCGCACATACAGCCGGATGTAGAGGAAGTATTTAAAATCATTCAGCTGAAAGAAATATTAGGCGAGGAGATTTTTGCAAGATAAATGGGAATCAAATAAACCGCTCGTACATGTTTTTTGTCAAGCGTCTATGGCACGTTGCCAATGTTTTATTAAAAATAAGGTTCAGACACCGAATCTGAACCTTATTTTTTATACGCACATTTTTGGGCGGCTGTGCCACTTATCCATCCGTCATTATACAACAATGGATGATTGCTTTTGCACATCAGGCGTGTTGATTAACCATTAACAACCAGTTGACATCGCTCTATTGCTAGCTTTTCTGCCGTAGTCGGCAAGCGGTTCGCTTGCCGACTGGGAGTATCGGCGTTCTTGTTCGAGGGAAGAGGCAGAAAAGCTTGTGTTCAGCCATATGATTCTGTGTTTTTTAGTAAAATAATGGATAATCAACACTCGTGTTTGCACATTTTACAATGCATCTGCAGAGATTCGCAAATCCGTTCAACCTTTGCCGTCACTTGCCGCTATTTCAACCAGAAATGGTCGCTCAAACGTTTTTTTGTTCATTGCCCGCGCGGTTCATATATACTACAATAAATGTGTAGCAAGTGTTTTAAAAATTGAAAAGAAAGCGCTTTAAAATGGGGAAAAGGCATACAAAGGGGAGGGATTATTTGTGGCGGATCTTTCGACAATGAAAAACGTGTCATTTCCGATTCCGAGTGATGAGGAATGGAAAGAAGAAGTGGAGAAATCGTTAAAAGGAAAACCGATTGAAAAATTGCACTCGATGACGTATGAACAATTGCAGCTCAAACCGATTTATACAAGACGAGATCTTCAACCGCTTCAGCTTGAACAATATCCAGGCTTTCCAAGCTATGTGCGCGGGACGGAGCCGAATGGGTATATCGGCAAGCCGTGGGCGGTTAGCCAGGAGCTTTTTGCAGCAAGCCCAAATGAATGGAACGAAATCGCTAAACACGATCTAGCAAGAGGACAAACGGAAATTCATCTTGTGTTAGATCGGCTCGGATTTATCGTTTCTTCGCTCGATGATTTAGAAGAGATGTTCTCCGGTGTTTCAATTTCCGACTATTCGCTTCGCGTTGATGCAGGAGCATGTTCTCTTTCGTTTTTGTCGCTGCTTGTTGCCTATTTGCAAAAGCAACAAATTCCGCTCGATACGTTGCGCGGCACGGTCGGCATGGATCCGCTCGCGGCACTTGCAGAAAAAGGCAAGCTTTCGATATCGCTTTCTACGTTGTATGATGTCATGGCCGATGTCACAAAATGGGCGAAAGAACATATGCCTCACATGAAAACGATCATCGTTCATAGCGAACCGTATCATAATGGCGGGGCGAATGCGGTGCAAGAATTGGCATTTGCATTTGCAACGGCAGTCGAATATATGAGCGAATGCCTTGAACGCGGGTTGATGATTGACGAAGCTGCGGAGCGCATCAGCTTTTCATTTGCAATCGGTTCGAATTTCTTTATGGAAATCGCTAAGCTTCGCGCCGCCCGTCTCATTTGGTCCCGTATCGTTCAGGCGTTTGGCGGAAACGAACAGTCGCAAAAAATCGCGATTCATGCGCGCACATCCCATTTTACGAAAACGGTGTACGATCCGTACGTCAACATGCTTCGGGCGACGGCAGAGGCGTTTGCGGCCGTAGTCGGGGGAGCGAGCAGCATCCATGCTTCTCCGTTTGACGAAGCGATTCAACCGGCCGATGAGTTTTCGCGGAGAATTGCCCGCAATACGCAGCTGATTTTGCTGGAGGAAGCGCATATTGGTAAAGTGATTGACCCAGCTGGCGGCTCATATTATGTGGAAACATTAACGGCACAAGTCGCCGAAGAAGCGTGGAAGCTGTTCCAACAAATCGAAGCAAAAGGCGGCATGACAAAAGCGCTTGAAGAAGGATTTGTGCAGGCGGAGGTCGAAAAAGTCGCTAAGTTGCGCGAACAAAATGTGAAAATGCGCAAAGAAAAAATTGTCGGCACAAACTTTTACGCTAATTTAGCAGAACCGCTGGCGCAACAACGCAGCGCTTCTGAGCAGCCGCTCGATGAGGTGCATGGCAACGAAGTAAACGTTACATTTAGCGGAATATCATGGATGCAAACAGCTGTTTCTTTCGCTCAACGTCGAGCGACCGCTCAAGACATAAACGCCGCATTGGCCACGGCCGGCCCTTCGATTCCGATTCAGCCGATTCGGCAATGGCGCTTGGCCGAGCCGTTTGAACAATTGCGGCAAGCGGCGGAGCATCACCTCGAAAAGCGCGGGAAACGTCCGACCGTGCATTTAATTAATCTTGGCGCTATCGCACATCATAAAGCGCGCGCCGACTTTATCACCGGCTTTTTTGAAGCAGGGGGATTTGCCGTCGTCAAAAATGACGGCTATATGTCGAACGACGATGCGATAAAAGGAGCTTTGGAAGCGGAAGGGACGCACTATATCATTTGCGGAGCAGACGAAAGTTATCCGGAAGCGGTCCCAGCTATTGCGAAAGCATTAAAAAGCGCAAATCCGCCACGCAACATATACGTCGCTGGAAAACAACCGTCTGAAATCGAAACAACATTTGTTCAAGCGGGAGTGGATGGGTTTATTCACATCGCTTCAAATTGCTATGAAACGCTTGTGGCGTTTATGAAGGAGATGGGGGTGGCTCTCGATGAGTAGAAAGGTCGATTTTACGAACGTGTCCTTGCATGTGCCGAGAGAGCGTGTGAACGAGCAGCAGTGGAAACAGGCGATCGAAGAAAAGTTGAAAGCATCGATCGATGATCTTTTATTCCAAACAAACGAACAAATTGCGATCAAACCTTTATATACGCAAAAAGATATCGAAGGATTTGATTTTCTTGATTATATGCCAGGCATTCCGCCGTATTTGCGGGGGCCGTATCCGTCGATGTATGTCAACCGACCGTGGACGATTCGCCAATATGCCGGCTTTTCGACGGCAGAAGAAAGCAACGCCTTTTATCGCCGCAATTTAGCGATGGGCCAAAAAGGCCTTTCGGTCGCGTTTGACTTGGCGACACACCGCGGGTATGATTCCGATCATCCGCGTGTCGTTGGCGATGTCGGCAAAGCGGGAGTGGCGATCGACTCGATTTTAGATATGAAAGTTTTGTTCGATGGCATCCCGCTTGACCAAATGTCGGTATCGATGACGATGAACGGTGCGGTATTGCCGATTATGGCGTTTTATATCGTCACAGCTGAAGAGCAGGGCGTGACGCAAGATAAGCTGTCCGGAACGATTCAAAACGACATTTTAAAAGAATATATGGTGCGCAATACGTATATTTATCCACCAGAAACGTCGATGCGCATCATCGCCGACGTTTTCGAATACACGTCAAAATACATGCCAAAGTTCAACAGCATCAGCATTTCCGGCTATCATATGCAAGAAGCAGGCGCACCGGCCGACATCGAATTGGCGTATACACTTGCAGACGGGTTAGAGTATGTGCGTACAGGCTTAAAAGCCGGCATTGACATCGATTCGTTCGCACCGCGCCTTTCGTTTTTCTGGGCGATCGGTATGAACTATTTTATGGAAGTTGCGAAAATGAGAGCAGCCCGTATCATTTGGGCAAAAATGATGAAAACATTCAACCCGAAAAATCCGAAGTCGTTGGCGCTTCGGACGCATTCACAAACATCAGGCTGGAGCTTAACGGAACAAGACCCGTTCAATAACGTTGTCAGGACATTGATCGAAGCTCATGCGGCCGCGATGGGACATACGCAGTCGCTCCATACGAACGCGCTTGATGAGGCGATTGCGTTGCCAACCGATTTCTCCGCGCGCATTGCCCGCAATACGCAGCTTTATTTGCAAGATGAAACAGGCATTTGCAACGTCATTGATCCGTGGGCTGGTTCTTATTATGTCGAAACGTTAACGAACGAGTTGATGAAGCGGGCGTGGAAGCATATCGAAGAAATCGAAAATCTCGGTGGGATGGCGAAAGCGATTGAAACAGGCCTTCCGAAAATGCGCATTGAAGAAGCCGCGGCAAGACGGCAGGCGAAAATTGACTCCGGAGCGGAAACGATTATCGGTGTGAACAAATATCGTCCGGAAAAAGAAAAGCCGATCGACATTTTAGAAGTCGACAATACGGCAGTGCGGCTGCGGCAAATTGAAAAATTAAAACAGCTGCGCGCTTCTCGCGACGAAGAGCGCGTGCAGCGAGCACTAGATGCCATTACGAAAGCGGCGGAAACAGGCGAAGGAAACTTGTTGGAATTAGCGGTCGAAGCCGCGCGCGCCCGCGCAACGTTAGGTGAAATTTCGTATGCGATTGAAAAAGTGGCGAAGCGCCATAAAGCTGTTATTCGCTCGATTAGCGGCGTTTACAGCTCCGAATTTACGAACGAAGAAGAAATTGCGCGCGTGAAAAAAATGACCGATGAATTTTACGAGCTAGAAGGGCGCAGACCGCGCATTATGATTGCGAAAATGGGGCAAGACGGCCATGATCGCGGTGCGAAAGTGATTGCGACGGCATTTGCTGATTTAGGGTTTGACGTCGATATCGGACCGCTTTTCCAAACGCCGGAAGAAACAGCGCGGCAAGCGGTCGAAAATGACGTGCACGTCGTCGGCATGAGTTCGCTTGCGGCAGGGCATAAGACATTGCTGCCGCAACTCGTTGAAGAATTGCGCAAATTAGGCCGCGAGGACATTCTCGTTGTCGTCGGAGGCGTCATTCCGCCGCAAGATTACGAGTTTTTATACGAGCATGGAGCGGCGGCGATTTTCGGGCCGGGAACGATCATTCCAACGGCGGCGGAAAAAGTGTTGCAAGAAATTTATAAGCGACTCGGGTATGAGGAAGTGACAAAATGAACGATGAACGAACATCTCGACCAGAGTGGGTGCCCCGTGAGCATGCCGATGAGTTTGCAACGGCGTATGTAAAGGGAAGTGACGAGCCGTCCCAAACGGCGGCAGCGAAGCGGTGGGTGAAGCGGAAAGAACGCTCCGTCGCGGAATATGTTGAAGGCGTATTAAACAATGACCGGACGATTTTAGCGCAGGCGATTACACTAGTTGAAAGCAACGCCGCCAAACATATGGAGATGGCGCAACAAATATTGAATGCGCTTCTTCCTCACATCGGAAAGTCGATTCGCATCGGTATTACCGGCGTGCCGGGAGCAGGAAAAAGCACGTTTATCGAAGCGTTCGGGCAGTTTTTATGCGAAAAAGGGCATCGGGTGGCCGTTTTGGCGGTCGACCCGAGCAGTTCGATTACCGGCGGCAGCATTCTCGGTGACAAAACGCGCATGGAAAACTTGGCGCGCCATCCGCATGCGTTTATCCGTCCGTCGCCATCGGGCGGGACGCTTGGCGGCGTTCACCGGAAAACGAGGGAAACGATGCTTTTATGCGAGGCGGCGGGGTATGACATCATCTTGATTGAAACGGTCGGCGTCGGGCAGAGCGAGTTTGTCGTGCGCGGCATGGTTGATTTTTTTATGCTTTTGGCGCTCACAGGAGCCGGGGATGAGCTACAAGGAATGAAAAAAGGCATTATGGAGCTTGTCGATGCGGTCATCATTAATAAAGCGGACGGAGACAATAAGCCGAAAGCGCTGGCGGCAAAAGAAGAATATAACCAATTTCTCCATTACTTGCGTCCGGCAACACCAGGATGGGAAACGAAAGCATATACGTGTTCGGCGCTTCACGGTGAAGGAATTGCGGACATTTGGCGCGTCATTGCAACATTTGTTACGGTTACAAAACAATCGGGGGTGTTTGAAACACGTCGCCGCCATCAATTAAAAGATTGGGTTTACGCGATGATTAAAGATTATTTAGAAACGAGTTTTTTCGCCAATCCGCGTGTGAAAGAAAAATTACCGCTCATTGAAAACCTTGTCATGTCGGGAACGAAAGCGGTCACAGCAGCGGTGCAAGAACTAATTGCTGCATATGAGGGTAGGGACTAACGAAAAAATATGGTACGATAAAAGAAACGGACAGGAGGTGTGAACATGTTTCAATTTCAACTTTTTAACGATATCGTCGAGCAGGCGCGCAGAGAAATAGTCGAAGCTGGATACGAACAATTGCGCACGCCGCAAGAGGTAGACGAAGCATTTAAACGAAAAGGAACGACGTTGGTGATGATTAATTCTGTTTGCGGCTGCGCCGGCGGCATTGCACGTCCAGCAGCAGCGCATGCGATTCATTACGATAAGCGTCCAGACTATCTTGTGACAGTTTTTGCTGGACAAGATAAAGAAGCGACGGCAAGAGCGCGAGAATATTTTGAAGGCTATCCGCCGTCTTCTCCGTCATTTGCGCTGTTAAAAGACGGAAAAATTTGCACGATGATTGAGCGCCATGAAATTGAAGGGCACGAGCCGATTGCGGTCATTCAAAAACTGCAAGCCGCCTTCGATCAATATTGCGATGAAGTGTAAAGAAGCCCGCATTTTCGGCTTCTTTACCTTTGGGCAAAAATGAGGGATACAAATTATGCTGAAAATTGGATACCGCACTGCCAAAACGGCCATCGGCACAGCGCTTTCGATTAGCATTGCCCAATGGATCGGCCTTCATAATTTTGCGTCAGCTGGGATTATTACGTTGTTGTGCATTCAAGTGACGAAAAAGAAATCGCTGCAAACGGCATGGGCGCGTTTTGTCGCCTGCATTGTAGCGATCGTGTTTTCGTTCGTCTTTTTTAAAGGAATAGCCTACCATCCATTAACGATCGGGTTATTGCTTCTCTTATTTATTCCGACGACAGTTCGCCTAAAAATAACAGAAGGGATCGCTACAAGCTCGGTTATTATTCTCCATTTTTATGCGGCAAAACAGTTTACGATGCAAATGGTTGTGAACGAACTATTGCTGATTATCATCGGCATTGGTGTAGCCCTTATGGTGAATATGTATATGCCGAGCGTCGAAAACGAGCTGAAAGAATACCAGCGCATTATCGAAGATTTATTTCGCATTATTTTTAAAGAAATCGTGAAATATTTACGAACGAACGAAAGCGATTGGGACGGAAAAGAGTTGATGGTAGCAGCAAACATTTTACAAAAGGCGAAGTTAGCGGCATTACGCAATGTGGAAAACCGTTTTTTGCGAAATGAAGAAGGGTATTACCATTATTTTCGCATGCGGGAAAAGCAGTTCGAAATTGTGGAACGAGTATTGCCGCTCGTCACATCGCTTACATATACGGTGGAGCAGCGCAATGTCATTGCTGATTTTATCGATGAATTGAGCGATGCGATTCATCCGGGCAATACAGCGGATCGGTTTCTTCGCCAATTGAACGAGATGAAAAAGCGGTTTGAGACGATGCCGCTTCCGAAAACGCGCGAAGAGTTTGAAGAGCGAGCGGCGCTGCTTCATTTAGTAAAAGAGCTAGAGCAATATTTGCTCATCAAAAGCCAATTTCGCTCCGCAAAATAAAGTGCATGCCGCTTGCCCTTTTGCTTTAAACTATAAAAAAAGCAAAGGGTGACATTGTATGCGACTATTATTGGCATTTATGTTGATCTTTTCTTCATTTTGGCCGACGGTGACATCAGCGGTCCGTCAACCGTTCATCATTGTGAACAAAACGACCAATCAGCTTGCCTTTATTCGAAACGGGAAATTGGAGTCGATCTATCCCGTGGCGACGGGCGTTACGACCGCATTAACACCAGAAGGGTTGTTTACTGTCAAAGTGAAAGCGAAAAATCCATATTACCGTAAGAAAAACATCCCAGGCGGTGCACCGAACAATCCGCTCGGAACGAGATGGATCGGTTTTGATGCGTATGGCACAGACGGCCGAACGTATGGGATTCACGGGACGAACAACCCGCAATCGATTGGAAAATATATTACGCAAGGGTGCGTGAGAATGCACAATCGCGATGTCGAAGCGTTATATGAAAAAGTTCCGATCGGCGCGAAAGTATTGATCGTCCGCAGTAAAGAGCCGTTTGCTTTGATTGCCAAAAGGTATGGGGCGCTCTAACTCTAACAAAAGAGGGGTATGACAGCTAAAACAAATTTATAAAAATATACAAAAACTTCTTGATATAATAAAGTGGCGAATAAAATTTTATAAAATCCATGGATTAGCGCCACATGCGATCATGGATATGTACCCACACGTTAGTGGGGAATTGAAGCCTTGGAGTGCCACATGAAACGAGAGTAGCTTCGGCGAAATCGGGTGCGATGGACAAGGAAGGAAGCATAGGTCTTTATAAGTTTTTTATAAAGCCTTATAAGTCTTCTGTAATGGGCGATATAAAGTCGCCCTTTTTATCAAAACCACATGCTAATGCCTGTTAAAATCGTTGTGAGCAACATCGAACCGAGCATTAAATACACAATAATTTTTTGCGTCTTTTTGCGGGACATCAACATTTCCTCCCTATCAAAAAATATGGTCATTTATCATTGTATCGCCATTTTTCATCACAAACAAGCGAAAAATTCATGAAGGTATTAGCAGGATTTTTTGTCGAAAAGTCGAAAATACATAGTGTTTGTGAATCTTTGCAGCAAAGGGGATCGGGCGGATGAAAGCGAAAAAAATTGATCATATTGGCATTGCTGTAACATCGATCGAGAAAGCGTTGCCATTTTATGTAGATATATTAGAGCTGGAGTTGCTCGGCATTGAAGAAGTCGAGTCAGAGAAAGTAAAAGTGGCGTTTTTAAAATTGGGAGAATCAAAAATTGAGTTGCTCGAACCGACTGCGCCGGATAGCGCTGTGGCGACGTTTATTGAAAAGCGGGGAGAAGGCATCCATCATGTCGCGCTCGGTGTTGATGACATTCAAGCGCGCATCGACGAATTAAAAACGAAGGGGATTCGCATGATTCATGATGCAGCGAAAACGGGAGCTGGCGGAGCGCTTGTCGCGTTTATGCATCCAAAATCCGCTCACGGCGTTTTATATGAACTTTGCGAAAAAACGGGCGCGGGGGTGCAGCAAAAATGACAGATATGTACGATAAAATTAACGAGCTGTATGACCGTCGTCGCGAAATTGAACTTGGCGGTGGCGACGATAAAATTGAAAAACAGCATGCGAAAGGGAAGCTCACCGCTCGCGAACGCATCGCTTTACTTTTAGATGAAGGAACGTTTGTCGAGCTAAATCCGTTTATTGAACATCGCTGTACCGATTTTGGTCTTGAAGGAAAAAAAGGACCGGGTGATGGCGTTGTGACCGGATACGGCAAAATGGACGGCCGGACGGTGTTCGTTTTCTCGCAGGATTTTACGGTATTTGGCGGGGCATTAGGGGAAATGCATGCAAAAAAAATTGCCAATATTATGGATTTAGCGGCGAAAACAGGTGCGCCTGTTATCGGCTTGAACGATTCAGGGGGCGCGCGCATTCAAGAAGGCGTTTTATCGCTTGACGGGTACGGCCATATTTTTTACCGAAACGCGATTTATTCTGGTGTCATTCCGCAAATTTCGGTTATTATGGGACCTTGTGCCGGCGGCGCCGTCTATTCGCCGGCGATTACCGATTTTGTGTTCATGGTGGAAAAGACGAGCCAAATGTTTATTACCGGTCCGAAAGTGATTGAAACGGTGACAGGTGAAAAAATAAGTGCCGAAGATTTAGGCGGTGCGCGCGTTCATAATACGATTAGCGGCAATGCCCATTTTTCCGGAGCAACGGAAGAAGAAGTGCTTGCACAAGTGCGCCGATTGTTAAGCTACCTTCCGCAAAATTGCCAGGAAAAGCCGCCGGTTGTCCCTGTACCAGATGATGACGATTACCGCCCGGATTTAGCGGATGCGATTCCGGTTGATGCGGTAAGACCGTACGATGTGCGCAACGTCGTGCTGCAAGTCGTCGATGAAGGGTCGTTTATGGAAGTACAAAAAGATTTTGCGAAAAATATTGTCGTCGGTTTTGCCCGCATTAAAGGAGAAGTCGTCGGGCTTGTTTGCAACCAGCCGAAGTTTATGGCCGGCGGTCTTGATATCGACTCGTCTGATAAAGCAGCGCGGTTTATCCGTTTTTGCGATTCGTTTAACATTCCGATTATTACGTTCGAAGATGTCACCGGCTTTTTCCCTGGCGTTAAGCAAGAGCATGGCGGCATTATTCGCCACGGCGCGAAAATTTTATACGCCTATTCGGAAGCGACCGTGCCGAAAATTACGGTTATTTTACGGAAAGCGTATGGCGGGGCGTATGTTGCTTTAAACAGTAAATCGATCGGCGCCGATGTCGTGTACGCATGGCCGAACGCGGAAATCGCGGTGATGGGGCCGCAAGGGGCAGCGAACATTATTTTTGCCAGCGAAATCGAAAACAGCCCGAATCCGGAAGAAACGCGGGCGCAAAAAATCGAGGAATATCGTGACAAATTCGCCAACCCGTATGTGGCAGCAAAATACGGCATGGTTGATGACGTCATCGATCCGCGCGATACTCGCATGAAGCTCATTCAGGCATTGGACATGCTGCGCCATAAACAGGAAGAGCGGCCGAAGAAAAAGCATGGGAATATTCCACTGTAATCTTTTCCTCCGCTAACCGCGGAGGTTTTTTGCCTATGACATCTCCGCCGTAATCGTGTATACTTTTTTTATATAGTATTTTTCAATACATATTGTCAGGAGGAAAGTTACATGGTTAACGAGCAACGGTTAATAGATGAATTTTTAGAGCTTGTGCAAATTGATTCGGAAACGAAGTACGAAGGCGAGATTGCGAAAGTATTGAAGCAAAAATTCGAAGCGCTCGGTTTGCATGTCGTCGAGGATGATGCAAAAGCGAAAACGGGTCACGGTGCCGGAAACTTAATTTGTACATTGCCGGCGACAAAAGAAGGAGTCGATCCGATTTATTTTACGTCACATATGGATACGGTTGTACCGGGCAAAGGCGTCAAACCGTCCATTCAAGACGGCTATGTCGTCACAGATGGCACGACAATTTTAGGGGCGGATGACAAAGCTGGTTTGGCGGCGATGTTTGAGGCGATTCGCGTACTAAAAGAACAAAACATCGCCCATGGCACGATTCAATTTATCATTACTGTTGGCGAAGAGTCCGGTCTTGTCGGAGCGAAAGCATTAGATCCTACGCTTATTCAAGCGAAATTCGGCTATGCGCTCGACAGCGACGGCAAAGTCGGCAACATCATCGTGGCTGCGCCGACGCAAGCGAAATTAAAGGTTGTCGTTCACGGAAAAACGGCGCATGCCGGTGTGGCACCGGAACGCGGGGTATCGGCGATTACGATTGCCGCGAAAGCGATTGCGCAAATGCCGCTTGGGCGCATCGATGAAGAAACAACGGCGAATATCGGGCGCTTTGAAGGCGGAACGCAAACGAATATCGTCTGCGACCGCGTCGATATTTTAGCGGAAGCTCGCTCGCTCGTGCCAGAAAAAATGGAAGCGCAAGTGGCAAAAATGAAAGAAGCGTTTGAACGGGTGGCGGAGGAAATGGGAGGACGCGTAGAAGTGCATGTCGAAGTCATGTATCCGGGCTTTAAATTCGGTGCCGGTGATCATGTCGTCGAGGTCGCCAAACGTGCTGCAGCGAAAATCGGTCGCCCGTGCGAGCTTCTTCATAGCGGCGGCGGCAGCGATGCAAACGTCATTGCCGGTTTTGGCATTCCGACAGTGAATTTGGCGGTCGGATATGAAGACATTCATACGACGAACGAGCGGATGCCGATTGAAGAACTGGTGAAAACAGCAGAAATGGTTGTGGCAATTATCGAAGAAGTGACGAAATAAAAAAGAGCATCACTATGTTGGATGCTCTTTATATATGTTGTATCATAATGTATATGGAGTTGGAAGAAGGAGAGAAAGAAACATGAATAAAGTCGTGGTGTTTCAGTTGGATTATGAACAATACGCCATTCCTGTTGAACACGTCGTGTCGATTGAAAAAATGAGCGAGCCGACTGTTATTCCGCACATGCCGGATTATATGGTTGGCGTTGTCCGCATTCGCACAGAATTAGTTCCGGTATTGGATACGATGCGTATCTTATATCACCGCCCATATACCAAAACGGAGAAAACGAGGCTGATTGTTGTTAGCACCGAAGAGTTGGTGGTTGCGTTCATTGTCGATGATGCGAAAGAAATTCTCGATATTCCTGAAGAAGCGATCAAGCAAGTAAACATGCTTGCATATCGGCAAACACCATATTTTATCGGTGTCGCCAATTTGCCAGAGCGGTTAATTACACTTATTGACCCGAATGAATTGTTTGAACGATTAGAAGGAGTGAAAGAGATTAAGGAGCATATGAAAAGTCACCAATAATTGGTGGCTTTTTTGTAGCCAGTGTCAAATATATGTCTAGGTAATGGATGAAAAAGGAAATAAATAAACTTTTATTTTAATTTTAATATATTTTTAACTTTAATATATTATTTTTTTTGAGATAGGAGGGGTAGTATGGGGTTTTTTACAAAAAAATTAAAAGCATTTTTCAATCTATCTTATGTATTTTGGACGATGAGAGTGATGTATTATTTATTTATACTGCTAGGCTTATTAATGATTTACGGGTTTAAAGTGACGAATTCAAGCACTTACATTTATAATGAGTTTTAAATAAATAAGGGGGATTCAAATGGAATTATATACTCAAATAAAAAAGTGGGCACAATTAAAACCAGACTGCGTTGCCATTTTTTCTGATGGACATTATTTAACGTATAGAGAAATTGAAGAATACTCAAATGCACTATCCGTTTTTATATCAGAAAAAATGAAAGGGAGCGATTCTCCCGTCATTGTTTATGGACATATGGAACCACTAATGATAGTATGTTTTTTGGCGTCGGTGAAATCTGGCCATGCTTATATTCCGATTGATGCAAGCATTCCGGAAGAAAGAGTCAAAAAAATTATCGATGATTCAGGAGCAAAATTATTTTTATCGCCTAGCAGCGTTCCGGCAAGTTTGAAATGGCAAGATCAGTTATTTATTATGGACAATGCCGAAATAGAAGATACGATCGCTTTATACAGAGGAGCGGAAACGTCTGGAGACAAATTTGTAAAAGGAGAGCAAAATTTTTATATTATTTACACGTCCGGAAGCACCGGAAATCCAAAAGGGGTTCAAATCACCTATAACAATTTGGCAAGCTTCGTCGAATGGATGGTTTCCGATTTCAGATTAAAAGAACATCAACGATTTTTAAATCAAGCACCTTTTTCCTTTGATCTTTCGGTAATGGATTTATATCCGTGTCTATATTTAGGTGGAACATTATGGACGATTTCGAAAGATTTAATTGCCAATCCTAAATGGCTGTTCCAATCTTTAAAGGAATCGAATATTCATGTTTGGACTTCGACTCCTTCGTTCGTTGAAATGTGTTTAATGGATCAACAATTTTCGGCGGAAATGTTGCCACATTTGGAAACGTTTTTATTCTGCGGAGAAATGTTGCCAAATGAAACAGCGCGCAAATTAAAAGCGAGATTTCCGCATGCGGTGATTTATAACACATATGGACCAACCGAAACAACGGTTGCGGTTACCAGCATCGAAATAAACGAAGAAATTTTAAATGAGTATCCGTCACTGCCGGTTGGAACGCCGAAAAAAGATGTTGAAATTTTTGTGGTGGATGAGAACGGCAATGAAGTGAACGAAGGGGAAAAAGGCGAAATCATTATTACCGGCAAAAGTGTAAGCAAAGGATATTTGCATAATGAAGAACTGACGAAAAAATCGTTTTTCCTCTATCATAACCAACCGGCGTATAAAACAGGCGATGTCGGCTATATGAAAAACGGATTATTGTTTTGCGCCGGAAGGCTTGATTTTCAAATCAAACTGAACGGTTACAGAATGGAATTGGAAGAAATCGAAGCGCAATTAAGAAAGCTTTCGTTAGTCGAAAGCGCTGTTGTTGTGCCCATTTATAAAGAAAGCAAATGCCAATATTTAATGGCAGTAGTGGTGCCAAAGAAACATGACTTTGAAAAAGAATATCAGTTAACAGCCTATTTAAAGAAAGAATTGCAACAGCTATTGCCGGCGTATATGATTCCGAAAAAGTTTGTATATGTTTCCTCGTTACCTATGACAAACAACGGGAAAGCAGACAGGAAAAAAATCGCAAATGAGGTTGGAGTATGATACCGTATTCATCGTTTTCCTTTTTTATGATACTTGCTGTTTTACTGATCCCTATTATCGTGCTCGGTTATAAAGAGAAAAGAAGCATGGTTTATAACTCGTTTGTCCATTTTGTTATTCTTCTTTTAGCGTTTATATCGGAAGTCAATCAATTCGTTTCTTTTATTGTATATATTTTTTGGCAAGTCATATTGGTCAACTGGTACGTATCTTACCGGAAAGAAAAAAACGAAAGCGGTGTCTTTTATGCAGTTACGTTTCTTTCGATTGTTCCTTTATTCATAACGAAACTTCTTCCAGTATTCGAAATCAAAAACGCAGTCGGATTTTTAGGGATTTCGTATTTGACGTTTAAAACTGTGCAAATGATCATCGATATTCGAGATGGGGCGCTAAAAACATTAACGCTGAAGGAACAATTGGCCTTTCTGTTATTTTCGCCGACGATTTCATCGGGACCGATTGACCGTTTTAAACGATTTAAAAAAGATATCGACACCATTCCGACAAAGGAAGAATACCGGCTTCTTTTATATCAGGGGATCAACAAAATCTTTTTAGGATTTTTATATAAGTTTATCATCGCTTACATGATCGATGATCGGATCATCGAAACGCCGTTCATTCAAGGGGATACGCCGCTAGCGACGTTTATTTATATGTATGCTTATAGTTTATATTTGTTTTTTGATTTTGCAGGATATAGCGCGTTTGCCATTGGTGCAAGCTATATCATGGGAGTGAAAACACCGGAAAACTTCAATATGCCGTTTATGAGCAGAAATATAAAAGATTTTTGGAACAGATGGCATATGTCGTTATCATCTTGGTTTAGGGATTATGTGTATATGCGGTTTGTCTTTTTTATGGCAAAGAAAAAATGGATCAAAAATCGCCATGTCATTTCCTACATAGGATATTTTTTGTTATTTTTATTAATGGGGATTTGGCATGGAATGGAACTTCACTATATCGCATACGGACTTTATCATGCGGCGTTAATGATTTCTTTTGATTATTTCGAAAGGATGAATAAACAATTTAACTTTTGGAAGAAAAACAAGGTGACAGACGTCGTTTCCATCATCATCACTTTCCATGTCATATGTTTTGGTTTTTTAATTTTTTCAGGCCGATTATTCTAAAAAATATGGAGGAAGATTAAATGAATATCAAAAATACAGTTCTTGAATTATTGGAAGAAATTTGCCAGGATGACGTTGTAAAAGAAAATTTGGATATCGAATTATTCGAAGAAGGTTTGCTTGATTCGTTTGGAACGGTATCTTTATTAGTTGGGATCGAAGAAAAGCTAGGGATCCATGTCGGAATATCTGAATTTGATCGGGAACAATGGTCTACTCCTAATAAAATTATTACAATATTGGAGAATTGGGCATGAAACGACCGTCATTTAGCCCGCTAATAGCGGCTGCTTTGATTTTTTGTTTCATCATTTTTATACCGAATCAATATCTTTTGCCAATGATTACGGATAAAAAGGTTGAAAAGGCGGCAGTAGACCTAGATTTTGAAATGTTTCAAGGAGAAATTATCCAAAAGAAAATGCTCGAAAGCCCAAAATATTTGCCGATCTACGGTTCGTCGGAATTGTCGAGGCTTGATACATTTCACCCGTCTAATTATTTTAAAGTAAATGCGATCGGAGTTACCCCTTTTCTCGTCGGAAGGGGAGGAATGCAATCGTTTGTTCATTTTCTGAATTTCGCTAATCAAACAGAAGGGTTAAAACATAAAAAGCTTCTGTTTATCCTTTCACCGCAATGGTTTTACCGGCAAGGGGCAACGCAACAATCTTTCAGTGCCAACTTTTCGACATTACAAGCTTATAAGTTTGCGCTAGAACCGAAAGTAAGTGAAAGGTTGCAGATCGAAGGATCCAAACGTTTGTTAACGTTTGATGTTGTGAAAAATGATGCGATGTTAAAGACCTTGCTGGAAGCGAAAATTCATAAAGACAAAAAAACGCAAATGAAGAGTACGATGATCAAACCATTTGCGTTTGCTTTTATGAAAGTATTGGAAAAACGGGACTTATTAGATTCTATTTTCGATGTGCAGTTGACAAAATTGCATCCGAAGCCTTCCCTAATCAAAAATAAATCATGGGATCAATTAGAAAAAAATGCGTATGAAATGGCGAAAGCTAAAAGTACAAACAATCCGTTTTACATCGATGATTTTTACTACAACAAAAGAATTAGGCCAAAAATCGAACAGCTGAGAGGATTTAGGAAAGATTCCAGTTTACTTGTTTCTCCTGAATATCAGGATTTTCAAATGGTGCTTGATGTATTAAAAGAGGCTAAAGCGAAACCTTTATTTGTATCTGTACCAGTCAATGGATATTGGTATGATTACATGGGATTAAGCAAAAAAGAACGGGAAGGATATTATAAAAAAATTAAACAGCAAATCGAAAAAGAAGGGTTTCCGGTACTTGACTTAAGCAGCCACGAATATGACCCGTACTTTTTAAAAGACACGTTGCACTTAGGATATAAAGGTTGGCTGCCGATTGATAAGGCAATTATTGAATTAACGAAACATCCTTGACAGTAAAATGCGTCCAGTATTTATCGTTTGTAATGGGCTCGGGCGATGATGATCGAAAAACAGACCGCTCATTGTGCCGGATGAAGAAGATCCAGTGGGCGGTCACTTGTCCAAACGGATCATGAAGTAAGGGGAAAAGTTTATTTAGGTTTTTGCCTATACATTTTTTCCCTCCACGCATATCCTATGTAGTGAAAATGAAAAAAATTTCACGAAAAATGTAGAGGAGGCATTTTGCATGGACAGACAACAATGGCCATATGGCTCATATCCAGGTTATGGGGGCTATTACCCGCATTATCCGTATGGACATCACTACCCATATCATCCGTACTATCCACATCATTACCATTATCCTCACTATCCGTATTACTCACAATTCCCATACGGTGGTTATCAATACGGAGGGTATTAAAACGATGCTAGCAAGAAGAGAGTCCTTATTGAGGGCTCTTTTCTTTAATAAAAATTTAATCACAAAACTTGAATGAGAAAATGGACTATGGTATGTTCTTTGATGAACAAACAAAAATAGAAAGGAACGTTTCGAATGGCAAAACAACAAATCGGTGTCATTGGTTTAGCGGTTATGGGGAAAAACCTTGCGCTCAATATTGAAAGCCGCGGGTATTCGGTCGCTGTATATAACCGTTCGCCGGAAAAAACGGATGAGTTTTTAAAAGAAGCAGAAGGAAAAAATGTAGTTGGTACATACAGCATTGAAGAGTTTGTCAATGCGCTTGAAAAGCCGCGCAAAATTTTGTTGATGGTCAAAGCAGGCGCGGCGACTGATGCGACGATCGAACAATTAAAGCCGCATTTAGAAAAAGGCGATATTTTAATCGACGGCGGCAATACGTATTTTAAAGATACACAGCGCCGCAATAAAGAGCTAGCAGCGCTCGGCATTCATTTTATCGGCACAGGCGTTTCCGGCGGGGAAGAAGGAGCGTTAAAAGGACCGTCGATTATGCCTGGCGGACAAAAAGAAGCGCATGAGCTTGTCCGTCCAATTTTTGAAGCGATTGCGGCAAAAGTGGATGGCGAGCCGTGCACGACATATATCGGTCCAGACGGTGCTGGCCATTACGTAAAAATGGTGCATAACGGCATTGAATACGGCGATATGCAACTCATTGCCGAAGCGTACTTTTTATTAAAACATGTGCTTGGCTTAAACGCGCAAGAGCTTCATGAAGTGTTTGCCGAGTGGAATAAAGGTGAATTAGACAGCTATTTAATCGAAATTACAGCGGACATTTTCACGAAAATCGATGAAGAAACAGGCAAACCGCTCGTCGATGTTATTTTAGACAAAGCAGGGCAAAAAGGAACAGGAAAATGGACGAGCCAAAACGCGCTCGATTTAGGCGTTCCGCTTCCAATTATTACGGAATCGGTATTCGCTCGTTTTATTTCAGCGATGAAAGACGAGCGTGTGAAAGCAAGCAAGTTATTAGCTGGTCCTGCGGTGAAGCCGTACGAAGGCGACCGCGCGCATTTCATTGAAGCGGTGCGCCGCGCGCTTTACATGAGCAAAATTTGCTCGTACGCCCAAGGCTTTGCGCAAATGAAAGCCGCATCGGAAGAATACAACTGGAATTTACAATACGGCAATATCGCGATGATTTTCCGCGGCGGCTGCATCATTCGCGCCCAGTTTTTGCAAAAAATTAAAGAAGCGTACGACCGCGATCCAGCGTTGCCAAACTTATTGCTTGACCCATACTTTAAAGACATCGTCGAAAACTATCAACAATCGCTTCGCGAGATCGTTGCAACGGCAGCGATGCGCGGCATTCCAGTTCCGGCATTTGCCAGCGCCTTAGCATACTACGACAGCTACCGATTGGAAACATTGCCAGCGAACTTGATTCAAGCCCAACGCGACTACTTCGGTGCGCACACATACGAACGCATCGACAAAGAAGGCGTGTTCCATACGGAATGGTTGAAATAAACGAACCCCCTAGGGCAAGTGGCTCTAGGGGTTTTATTGTTTTTATAATGTTTAACTATAGGGAGGTTAATTTGTTAAAATATTATAAATTTTTAAATAAATTATTGACATGTTTTGCTTTTTTTTTTAGAATATACTGTAGTTGAGCAAATTTACTAACATAAATTTACATCCAAACAAAAAAGGAGACATGAACCCGACTCCTTGGTTAAAATAGATGTGCTAACCA
>NZ_JACHEP010000031.1 GCF_014201465.1 Anoxybacteroides tepidamans
AGTGTTGGTCAAGGGCGAATCCCTTTCCGCAATCTCCTTCATTTTCCTTCAAAAGGTAGCTCACAGGCATTTTTCATAGATTTTTTGACGCTACCGGCTTGTCTACATGTTGTATTGTAGAAAAGAAAAGAGAAAATTAGGTGAAAAAGAGAAGGAGATAAAAAAATTTTTTTGGTCAAAAAAAGAGCTTTTCGCAATCGAAAAGCCCCTTTAAAAAGGAATTCTCACGATAAACTCCGTTCCTTTGCCGACTTCGCTTTGAACGTGGATCGTGCCTTGATGGGCATCGACGATCCATTTGGCGATCGATAATCCGAGTCCGTGGCCGCCGTGCTGGCGCGTTCGCGCTTTATCGGCGCGATAGAAGCGGTCGAAAATGCGGCCGATTTCTTCCTGCGAAATGCCGATGCCGGTGTCTTTCACCGAAATAACTAAAATGCGCTGCTGTTTGTAAAGTTCGACACGGAGAGAAAGCGATACGTGGCCGCCATTTGGTGTGTACTTAATCGCATTGTCTAGCAAAATATATAAAAGCTGCGTTAATTTATCGGCATCGCCGCGACCGACGATGGATTCAGGGCTAGCGAAATACAAGTGAATGTCTTTTTTGTCGGCCAGCTCTTGCAATAGTTGGATCGTCCGTTCGGCATGAGGCCGGAAATCGAACGGTTCTTTTACGATTTCGAGAAACGCGTGCTCGGAATCGGAACGCGCTAACGTCAATAAATCGTTAATCAGCTTTGTCATGCGTTTCACTTCATCGCGCAACCGGTGCAGCACTTTTTGGCTAAATTCGCTCGTTTTTAACTCATCGTCCATTTCCAATGCTTCGACGGATGAAAAAATGACGCTTAACGGCGTTCTTAGCTCATGTGAAGCGTTGGCAACAAATTCGCGCTGGCGGTTATACGCTTCCTGTATCGGGACGAGCGCCCGTTTGGACATAAAGTGGCTTAACAAAACGGCCACGCCGATAAACAAGACGGCGAGCCCAATCAGCACCATCCACAACCATTTAAACAGACGAGAAAAAGTGGTCGTGTCCATTCCGACATACAACACGCCGACAAACTGGTTATGGACGATAATGGGCCGGGCAGCGGCTAAAATCCTTAAATCAAGCGAACGGAACCGCGAAAACTCATGCTGGCGGGATGGCAGGCTGATATCAATATATTTCAGCTCTTTTTCATCCGGTGTCCACTCTTGCAGCGCGGCCAAAAGTGCCGGTCTTACCCCTCTGTTCACCTCATCTCCCATGATGAGCTCTCTCCTTGGATTAACCACATAGAAAAAAAACTGATCTTCGCTTAAAAAAATGACATTTTGATTGTCAATAAAATTAGGAAAGGTTTGTTGAACTAAAATATCTTCGATCGCTTTCCTTTCTTGATCGGCCAGACTGTTAATTCGCCGTTCTTGATCGTTTGTAATAATAATATAAAGGAGAGAGTAAACGATCATAATAAAGACCGTTAAAAAAATCATCATCATTCCGCTGTACAGCGCCGTTAATCGAAGTTGAGTGAGGCGAAACATATCTTGTTTGTTTTTTAGCAAAAATGTCATAAATTTATTCTTCAATTTTATACCCCACCCCGCGTACAGTCTGAATGACGTCCTCATCAAGCTTTTTCCGCAGCAGCTTAACAGTGGCATCAATCGTTTTCATCGAAACGTCCGCATCATATCCCCAAATACGGTCAAGAAGCGTTTCCCGCGTCAAGACGCGCCCTTTATTTTGCAAAAGCAAATCAAGAAGCTGAAATTCGCGTGGTGTGAGGAAAATTTCCTGATCGCCACGATGGAGCGTATGGCTCGTTCGATTTAAGACAAAATCTTTAAAGCGGACGATTTCTTCTTGGATCGGCACAAACGTGCGGCGGGACAACGCTTTTAACCGTGCGACAAGCTCATCGATTTCAAACGGCTTGACGAGATAATCATCGGCTCCGGCCTCAAGCCCTTGAACGCGGTCTTGCACCGCATCTTTCGCCGTCAACATTAAAATCGCCCCGGAATAGCCTTTTTGGCGCAGACGTTTGCAAATTTCGACCCCATCTCCGTTCGGCAACATCCAATCTAAAATGATAACATCGTAAAAGGAAGCAAGCGCATATTCGTACGCATCTTCCCCTTCTTGCACCCAATCGATTTTATCGGCCCCTTTTTTCTTTAACATATGAACGATCAATTCTCCTAAATATAAATCGTCTTCCGCTAATAGTAGTTTCACCTGTTCTCCCTTCTTTCTCCGGCGAAATTTCTATAAAAATCATAGCAAATTTTGATGAAAAATAAGTGAAAACTTATTAAAATGAAGAGGAAGGGATTTTTATCAAAATAAAGAAAAATATGAAACTCTTTTTTGAATCGTTCGTATACATAGATGAACCCGGGCAAAAAGGAAGTGAGAAGATGTTCGGATATCCGATCGAAACCGTTTATTTATTTGTGCTCATTGTGAGCGGCAGTTTGACATTTGTTTATATTTTGTTGAGCGATATATTAGACGGGATTTTTGATGTGCCCGACCACCCTTTTTTCAGCCCGCAGCTCATTTTCTCGTTTTTCACCGTCTGGAGTGCGGCAGGATATTTATTTGAAAAATATACCGGCATGCCATCAACCGTAATCGGCCTTGTAAGTGCGGGAATCGCCTTTATCGTCGTCTTGCTTTTGCACTTTTTTGTGTTCATTCCGCTCCGTTCAGCTGAGGCGTCGCTCAATTATTCAGAGGCGGATTTGGAAGGAAGCCTTGCGAAAGTGATCGTTACTGTTCCGGCGGACGGGTTTGGCGAAATTTTGATCGAGCGCACAAGCGGGGCGATTGCGAAACCGGCGAAAAGCTTGAAAAACGAGGAAATTGCGGCAGGAACAGAAGTAATCATTATCGAAATGGAAAACGGCGTCGCCACTGTGGCGAAGCACGATCCATATCATATTTAATGGAGGAGATGTTTAATGCCGATTTTAATCGTTGTTGGGGTCGTGGTCTTATTGCTTCTTGGATTGATTGCGATTTTTATGTTGCGCTATCGCACTGTCGGGCCGGATGAAGCGCTTATTGTGACGGGAAGCTATCTCGGCAGCAAAAATGTGCACGTCGATGAATCCGGAAACAAAATTAAAATTGTCCGTGGCGGCGGGACATTTGTCTTGCCGATTTTCCAACAAGCCGAGCCGCTCAGCTTACTATCTATTAAGCTAGATGTGCAAACGCCAGAAGTGTACACGGAACAAGGCGTTCCGGTCATGGCGGACGGTGTCGCGATCATTAAAGTCGGCAGCTCGATCGGCGAAATTGCGACAGCGGCCGAGCAGTTTTTAGGGAAATCGCGCCAAGATATGGAAAATGAAGCGAAAGAAGTGTTAGAAGGGCATCTTCGTTCAATTCTCGGCTCGATGACGGTCGAAGAAATTTATAAAAACCGCGACAAGTTTTCGCAAGAAGTGCAGCGTGTCGCCTCACACGATTTGGCGAAAATGGGGCTTGTCATCGTTTCGTTTACCATTAAAGACGTGCGCGACAAAAACGGTTATTTGGACGCGCTCGGAAAACCACGCATCGCCCAAGTGAAACGCGACGCTGATATCGCCACAGCAGAAGCAGAAAAAGAAACGCGTATTAAGCGAGCCGAAGCCGATAAAGAAGCACGGAAAGCGGAATTGGAACGCTTGACGGAAATCGCCGAAGCGGAAAAAATCAACCAGTTGAAGCTGGCAGAATTCCGCCGCGAACAAGATATCGCGAAAGCGCGCGCGGATCAAGCGTATCATTTGGAAGAAGCGAAAGCGAAACAAGAAGTGACCGAGCAGCAAATGCAAATTAAAATTATCGAGCGGCAAAAGCAAATCGAATTGGAAGAAAAAGAAATTTTGCGCCGCGAGCGCCAATATGACTCAGAAGTGAAGAAGAAAGCGGATGCCGACCGTTATGCGGTTGAGCAAGCAGCAGCGGCGGAAAAAGCGAAGCAAATGGCCGAAGCGGATGCGCAAAAATACCGCATCGAAGCAATGGCAAAAGCGGAAGCGGAAAAGATCCGTATGGACGGATTGGCCAAAGCCGAAGCGGAAAAGGCAAAAGGGGAAGCGGAAGCAGAAGTTATCCGCCTAAAAGGGTTGGCCGAAGCGGAAGCGAAGCAAAAAATCGCCGAAGCGTTCGAACAATATGGTCAAGCAGCAATTCTCGACATGATTATCAAAATGCTTCCTGAATATGCAAAACAAGTTGCTGCACCACTTGCGAATATTGATAAAATTACGGTTGTCGATACAGGTTCCAACAGCGCAAACGGCGGTGCCAACCGCGTAACGGGCTATGCGACAAACTTAATGGCGACATTGCAAGAATCGCTCAAAGCATCATCTGGCATTGATGTCAAACAGCTGCTCGAAAACTTATCTGGAAAAGGAACGATCCAAAGCGCACCGTCGCAAACGGTGGAAAAAGAGTAATCCTAGAGGGACTGGCGGAGCGCTAGTCCTTTCATCTTTTGGGGCGAAATCATTGCAACGAAACATTGATTCCGGTATTATGTTAAATAGTGGAATCGATTGAAAACATAAATTAGGATGATGGGGCTATGAAACGAGCAAGAATTATTTATAATCCAACGTCAGGACGAGAACTATTTAAGAAGCATTTACCAGATGTGCTCATTCAGCTAGAGCAGGCGGGATATGAAACGTCTTGCCATGCGACAACGGGGGCGGGAGATGCAACAAAAGCGGCGCGAGTGGCAGTTGAACGCCAATTTGACCTTGTTGTTGCTGCTGGCGGAGACGGAACGATTCATGAAGTCGTAAACGGGCTTGCCGATCAAGCGTATCGTCCGAAATTAGGCATCGTTCCAGTCGGCACGACGAACGATTTTGCGCGGGCAATCGGGGTGCCGCGCACGATTGAAGGAGCGTGTGAAGTGATTGCAACAGGCGAAGCGGTGCCGATTGATATTGGCAGCGTGATGAACGAAGGGAAGATGCGCTATTTTATTAACATTGCCGGCGGCGGGCGTCTAACCGAGTTGACGTATGAAGTGCCAAGCAAACTGAAAACGATGCTTGGACAGCTTGCTTACTATTTAAAAGGAATTGAAATGTTACCGTCGATTAAAGCGACCGAAGCGCGAATTGAGTATGACGGGAAAGTGTATGAAGGCGAAATTATGCTGTTTTTAGTATCGCTTACGAACTCGGTCGGCGGATTTGAAAAGCTGGCACCTGATTCATCGCTTAATGACGGCATGTTTGATTTAATTATTTTAAAGAAAACAAATTTGGCGGAATTTATTCGCATTGTGACACTAGCTTCCAGAGGGGAGCATATTAACGATCCGAATCTAATATATACAAAAGCGAACCGCATTAAAGTAACCGCTCCCAACAATATGCAGCTCAATTTGGACGGTGAATACGGGGGCGTGCTACCGGGCGAGTTCGTCAATTTATATCGGCATTTGGAAGTGTTTGTTCCGAAAGAAAAAGCCGAACAAATGAGAGCAGGATTTTAAGCGGAAGTCCTGTTCTCTTTTTGTGTTCCGCACAATCGTGTGATACAATCAATGCAGCATTTTCACGAAAAGGAAGTAGAAACAATGGCAAAAGTAGAAGCTCCAGTTGCAAAAAACGAATACTATGATGTCATTTTTGAAGATTTGACGCACGATGGCGCCGGCGTGGCAAAAATTGACGGTTTTCCAATTTTCGTGGCGAACGGGCTGCCTAGGGAAAAAGCAAAAATTAAAGTCATCAAAGTGAAAAAAGGTTATGGCTATGGGCGTTTAATTGAACTATATGAACCGAGCCCGGATCGCGTAGACGCACCGTGTCCCGTTTACAAACAATGCGGCGGCTGCCAGCTGCAACATCTTAGCTATGAAGGGCAGCTGAAAGCGAAGTATAAACATGTGAAAGAAGTGCTGGCGCGCATCGGAAAGATTGAGGATGTCACTGTTCATCCTGTTCTTGGCATGAGTGATCCGTGGCGGTACCGTAATAAAGCGCAAGTGCCGGTTGGCGAGCGCGAAGGCGGACTCATCGCCGGCTTTTACAAAGAGCGCAGCCATGACATTATCGATATGGAAGCGTGTTTGATCCAACAGGAAATGAACGATACGGTCGTGCAGACAGTGAAAGCGATTTGCGAGCAATATAACATCCCAGCGTACAACGAACAAACGCATAAAGGTGTCCTTCGCCACATTATGGCGCGCTATGGGGCAACGACGAAAGAGGTAATGGTCGTTTTGATTACGCGCACGGAAGAGTTGCCGCATAAAAAGAAAATTATTGAGGCGATTATTGATCGCATCCCAAATGTAAAATCGATTGTGCAAAATATTAACCCGAAGCGAACAAATGTCATTATGGGGGAAGATACGCGCGTTCTTTGGGGATCGGAATATATTTACGACTACATCGGCGACATTCGTTTTGCAATTTCCGCTCGTTCGTTTTATCAAGTGAACCCTGAACAAACGAAAGTGTTGTACGAAAAAGCGCTTGAATATGCCGAATTGACAGGAGAGGAAACGGTCATTGACGCCTATTGTGGCATCGGGACGATTTCGCTCTTTTTAGCGAAAAAAGCAAAGAAAGTGTACGGGGTCGAAGTCGTTCCGGAGGCGATTGAAGATGCAAAGCGAAACGCGACGTTAAACGGCATTACAAACGTCGAATTTGCCGTTGGCGAAGCGGAAGCGGTCCTTCCGAGATGGTATGAACAAGGGGTGAAAGCCGATTGCATCGTCGTCGACCCACCGCGCAAAGGCTGTGACGAAACGCTATTACAGACGATGATCGCCATGAAACCGAAGCGCATCGTCTACGTATCGTGCAACCCAGCCACCCTCGCCCGCGACTTGCGCATTTTAGAAGACGGCGGCTATAAAACGTGCGAAGTCCAGCCGGTCGACATGTTTCCGCATACGAATCATGTCGAGTGTGTTTCACGGCTAGTGTTAAAAATGTAAGCACCAAATAAACTCGTTCCACTTGGAAAATAACTGTTCATAAAGAGAAATAAAGTTGGATTTTGGATGATTTTTACTGGAAAAAGACATCGGATACTCTCGCTCCTTATTTGGAAAAGAGGGGGAGAGGAATAGAGAGAAAAACATTGATATATCAAAAAAATCGAATAAACAAGTGGTAAAAACAAGAGGAAAGAAACGGGAGAAATCATCCGTTCTTCCCTTTTTCTTTTTCCAAAAATCGAAATAAAGTTGTGCAAGGTTTGAGGAAGAAGTGGGTGAAAAATTGTGGGGGGAAATTGAGAAAAATGTGGGAGAACGAACGAGTCTATTTCAAAATTTAAAAGAAGTGACAAAATAGAAAGTTTTCGCATTCGAAAAATCAAATGGGTGATCAAAGAGCTGATAGATCGTAATGAAAAAATAGCGCCATACAAAGTTTAGCTATACGCAGGATTTGGCGGGAAATCGCCAGCATGCCCGCTCATAGAAAAAATTTTGCAAGAAGGCGAATTATGCATCGATGAAGAATCAAAACGAGTACAGTGAGTTACGACGTCCGATGAGCGGGCGTTTTTTATTTATGGGAGGAGCGATACTACATGTAGTCAACTTATATGCTAGATTTGGATTGTATGGTACAATTATGTAAAGTGTTTAAGAGTCTAAAGGGACAAATTGATGTTTTCTAGGGGGGATATATTGCTTGAAGAAAAAAGAAGATGATTTAAATTAGTCTGATACAAAATTAAGAATGAAGAACTTGCAAACATGTGTCGGTATGTTTTTGAATATTTTAACCAGTATTTGGAAACTGAACAATCAGCAAAATCAACCACTCTTGAACAAGGAAAGAATTGAACAATATAAAAAGCAAATACACAAGTACGATGTAGAAATTTAACAATGGCTTGTTGAGAATTATTAATGAAAAAACGGGGCAATCGATCAAGAAAGAGATGACTTTAGTTAAGTTTTTTAATCGAAACTTTATCTATATAAATGCCATTTGGAACTTTAACGTTTTCGTCTTTTATGGAGTAATCGGTATGTTTCGACTGTCGGGTGACCGAACAACACCGCTTCTAGACAAATACATTTGTGTGTGAAGCGGTAGGTTGTTCGGTCCTCTGTCACGCGAAGGCGTGACGAAGGCAAGTCTGTGACTTGCCTCCGACATTCGAAAAAATAGGGAGTCTACTTTTTCGTCCGCCATAAGTTAAACCTCCCAGTTGTATTTATATAGTGTGTCTTAAACAAGTTTATTTAAAATCATCTTAAACATTTATAGGGCAAGGATTGGTGTAACAATGGTGAAGTTTCTCATAGAATTTGCTAAAAGTCCACGGTTTGTTGGGGCAGTTTGTCCAAGCAGCAAATATCTGGCGGAAAAAATGGTGGAAAATATAGACTTTGAAAGATGTGAATGTATTGTAGAATACGGTCCGGGAACTGGTGTTTTTACAGAAAAGCTTATTGAAAGAAAAAAAGAAGACACTTTGTTAATAATTTTCGAGAATAATAAGGAATTTTATGAAGGAATGCTCAGTCAATATAAATATAAACAAAATGTTAAAATAATAAACGATGGTGCGGAACATGCAAAAAAATATATGGAGCAATATAACATTTCAAAGGTGGATTATATTGTATCGGGTATTCCTTTCGCTTCTTTACCTTCCAATATTTCAGAAACAATATTAAACGATGTGAAAGAGATATTGAAGAATGACGGGCAATTTATTGCTTTCCAATATTCCTTAGTAAAAATGAACTTTTTCAAAAACTATTTTAATGAAATACAGATTAAAAAGGTTTGGCTGAATGTTCCACCAGCATATGTGTTAAGTTGTCGAGTGTAGGGATGGGGTATAATGAAAAAATATTAGCGGTTGATGACGATACGAAATAGTAAGAAAATTAATAGAACACGAGTGTTGATTAACCAATAATATCCATAAGAAACATAGAAAAAAGAGCACCTTTCCTGTAGATGTAAGTGACCATACCAATATACTCAGGAGGTGCTCTTATGAACAAGCATATCACACTCCTAAATTTGTTGAAAAAAATTGTGTCAGATGAAAACATTCGTTTAATCGCAGAAACCGTTGGTTATCAAGATTCATCGCGAACATTCAAGCTTCGAGCGCTCATTGACTTTTTTCTTCTTGCCGCGTTCATTTCTTTTATTCATCGTTTTTTATTTGGGCAATTTCCTCTTGATTGGGAATCGGAGATGGCTGCTGCCTTGTTTGAGTATGCCTAAATTTATGGGAGAAAGGTGCCTAATTTTGGATCATCCACAGCCGTGTGTCCCCCCTCAATTTACATAGGGAATAATAATTTTCTATATAAATGCCATTTGGAACTTTAACGTTTTCGTCTTTTATGGAGTAATCGGTATGTTTCGACTGTCGGTCCTCTGTCACGCGAAGGCGTGACGGAGGCAAGTCTGTGACTTGCCTCCGTCAGTCGAAAAAATAGGGAGTCTACTTTTTCGTCCGCCATAAGTTAAACCTCCCAGTTGTATTTATATATTAGGAGAAAAGTCATAAATTGTTCATAATTTTTTTAATGAAAAGCCATTGACTTGATAATGATTATCATTATAATTACAATTGATAACGAGTTTCATTACTAAATTAAAAGAGGTGCGAAAGATGGCAAAAAGGCTTTTAAGTTTAAGTGTTGTCTTTTTATTGGTTATTGCAACGTTATTAGGTTGCGCTTCGAGTAATGAAAGTGCAAACTCCTCTAGCAATGGAGAAGAAGATCGCTCAAAAGGAGAAGCGAAAAAGGAAAAAAACGGGGGAGTAGTGAATGTTTATACAAGTAGAGCTTATGAAACAGACCAAGAACTATATAAATTATTTGAAAAACAAACGGGTATTAAGGTGAATGTAGTTGAAGGGAAAGGCGACGAATTAATGGAGCGCCTAAAAATTGAAGGAGAAGCAACAGAAGCGGACGTATTTATTACAGCAGATGCTGGTAATTTATACGTAGCAAAAGAAAGCGGCTTATTACAACCAATCGAAAGCGAAACAATCTTCAATAACATTCCAGATAAATATCGTGATGATGAAAATTACTGGTTTGGTATTACAAAGCGTGCTCGTGTCATTGTTTATGCGAAAGATCGTGTAAATCCTTCTGATTTGTCTACGTATGAAGCGTTAACAGATGATAAGTGGAAAGGTAAAATCGTTGTTCGTTCATCTGAAAATATGTATAACATTTCTTTACTTTCTTCTTTTATTGAAGTAATGGGTGAAGAAAAAGCGACTGAGTGGGCGCAAGGAATTGTTAACAACATGGCGAGAGATCCACAAGGAAATGACCGTGACCAAGCAAAAGCGGTAGTTGCTGGTGAAGCAGATTTGGCGATTATGAATACGTATTACATCGGTTTAATGTTAAACTCTAATGATCCGGAAGAAGTAAAAGTAGGGAAGAGTGTAGGGATTTTCTTCCCGAATCAAGAAACAACAGGTACACATATTAACGTAAGTGCTGCCGCTGTAACGAAGTATGCAAAAAATGTAGAAAACGCAATCAAGTTTATCGAATTCTTAACAAGTGAACAAGCTCAAGGTAAATTTGCAGCAGTGAACTATGAGTACCCTGTAAATCCTAACGTTGAACCATCTGAACTTTTAAAATCTTGGGGAGAATTTAAAGAGCAAGATATTGATTTAACAGTATTAGGTAAAAATCAACAACAAGCTATTCGTATTTTTAACCAAGTAGGTTGGAAATAATTTGATGTTTGACTAACATCGATAAACACGAGTGTTGATTATCCATTATTTTGCTAAAAAACATACAATCATACGGCTGAACACAAGTTTTTTGCCTTTTCCCTTGAATAAGAACGCGCCGGCGGGCAAATTACATTTGCCCGCAAAGCATTCATTGTTCGAGGAGGCCATGCGTACAGCATGCCCAGTCGGCAAATGGTTCATTTGCCGACAACGGCAGAGCTAGGAATAGAGCGATGTCAGCTAGGTTTAATTGGTTAATCAACACGCTTGATCCATAAAAAACTATACACTTTGAGAATGATGTTCGTTATACTTAAATTTAGGAATATAGTAAGGAAAGTATACAAATGCTCGGTCCATGGAATAAAGGAAGTGTCAACGTTGCAATTAATCCGACATGCAAAACAGCATCTGAATATTTGGGCAATTTTAAGTCTTGTTTTTGTCGCTGTCATTTTATTCCCCAATTTATTAATTGGCTTTAAATTTTTTACAGAGCCTAATGAAAATTGGGAGCACATAAAGTTTTATTTGATGAGAGATTATATAAACAACACAGCTACCATCCTTATATTTACGGCTATTTTAACTATACTAATTGGAACGAGTTTAGCGTGGCTCATCATAATGTATGAATTCCCACTAAGAGGCTTCTTCAGGTGGGGGTTAATTTTGCCATTAGCTATTCCACCATATATTGGAGCTTATACGTACCATGGGCTTTTAAATTATACAGGAGTTATTCAAACGACTTTACGAAATACTTTTGATATACAAGTAAATCAGTCCTATTTTAATATTATGTCGACTCAAGGTGCAGTGTTTATTTTTACGTTATTTTTATATCCATATGTGTATACGATTACAAAAAGTTTTTTCCAATATCAATCTGCATCACTCATTGAAAACGCCATATTGCTTGGAAGTAGTCCAACTTCTACTTTTTTCAGGGTAGCGCTCCCACTTTCACGTGCTACCATTGTTGGAAGCGTTACATTAGTCATGTTAGAAGTGTTGAATGATTATGGTGTCGTAAGTTATTTCGGGATTCAAACGTTCAGTACCGCTATTTTCCGTACTTGGTATGGGATGAAAGATCTTGACTCAGCCTTAAAACTAGCGGGTACCCTTATGTTTATTGTTATCGTTGTACTAATCCTCGAGAAAATGTTAAGAGGAAGAAAAAGATATAGCTATGCATCAACAAAAGTTAGGCCGATTCATCCAAAGCGATTAAAAGGCTGGAAAGGTTGGCTACTATTTGCATATAGCTTTGCTATCTTTAGTATTGCATTCTTAGTCCCGTTAGCCCAGCTTCTTTATTGGGCATTTATGACGTATGAAACTATTTGGAGTCAAGCGTTTTTCCAATTAGCGAAAAATTCGATTTTCGTGGCATCTATTACATCTACTATTATTATTTCTATTGCTTTAATTATTGCTAATTTTACAAGAATGCACCAATCTCTTTTTACAAAATTAGTATCTCGAGTAACAACTTTAGGGTATTCGATACCAGGTGCGGCAATAGCAATTGCTATTATTACGATCTTTATAAGTATCGATACATTTTTAGCAAAATGGGATACTGGAATTGTATTAAGAACAAGTTTAGTCATGCTAATCTCGGCTTATGTGATACGCTTTTTGGCTATTGGATATAACTCGGTGGAAGCTGGCTTTGAGAAAATCGGAAATACTTTTACGGAAGCTTCAAGGCTTTTAGGAGCCTCCACCATTCGCACATTTTTTATGGTTGATTTGCCTTTAATGAAAAATGCAATAGCTGCAGGGTTTATTTTAGTTTTTGTTGACATTTTAAAAGAATTGCCTTTGACATTATTTTTACAGCCGTTTAATTTTGCGACGTTGGCTACACAAGCGTTTAAATACGCAAATGATGAGCGTGTGCAAGAAGCATCTATTGCATCGCTTCTCATTATCTTAATTAGTGCGACAGCCATTTTTATTTTCCATCGTGTGCTTGAAAAAAAGGAGGCAAACTAATATGCATGTTCAAATAGAAGATTTAACTTTTCAATATCGAAATGCTAAAACGCCAACCATTAAAAATTTTTCCTTAAGTATTGATAAAGGAGAGATCATTTCTATTCTTGGTGATAGCGGTAGTGGTAAAAGCACCATTTTGCGATTAATTGCTGGATTAGAGATTCCTCAGTCAGGAACGATTAAGATTGACGGGAAAACGATATTATCACATACACACTTTACGCCTCCTGAAAAACGTGGAGTAGGAATGGTATTCCAAGATTACGCATTATTTCCACATATGACAGTGGCGAAAAACATTATGTTCGGTTTAAGAAATATGAAAAAAGCAGAGAAATTGGCTCGTTTAGAAGAAATGCTAGAACTTATCAATTTGAAAGACTTTAAAAACCGTTATCCATATGAATTAAGTGGTGGTCAACAGCAACGTGTTGCTTTAGCCCGTGCGTTAGCGCCAGCTCCATCGTTACTTATATTTGACGAACCTTTTAGTAATTTAGACGCAAGCTTACAAGAAAAAATAAGAGGAGAGCTTCGTGTCCTTTTAAAGCAAACGGGTATTACGTCCATTTTTGTTACACATGATCAAGCAGATGCCAAAGCATTAGCCGATCGAATTGTCTACATTAAAAATGGTACGATAGAAAGAATTGTCTCTAGCACTTCTCTTACGTTTAAGGTAAATCGGGCAAAGGAAAAAGTTTTGACTATACAGTAAAATAGCAATGTAAAAAAGAAGATGTGAAAGGCATCTTCTTTTTCTTTTGTCGTCATATAATAATGTCCGTTCAAAAGGAATGTGGATTGGTTGGAAATATTTGTTCGATACGAATATGATTTTTATGGAATCCTTTTTCTCATTCTGGATGGTGTTGCAAAACTAGAGTAAAAAATCATGTGCATAAGTATACACATTTGAACATGTAGCTAATAACGACGAAATCCATATCAACAAGGTTGCTCTAATCCATGGATCTTGAGTTAGTTGAATACCTGTTTGATGTTCGTGCGTATGCCGAATTGTGTTCAAGATATCCGGAATTACATGACCATATGCATTTAATAGCTGGGATATCGGCAACATCCGCTTTTGTCGCCATGTTTGTTTCAATATTTGCCACCTGGCTATCGAGCTTGTGGTGTGGACCTGCATTTCGAGGTTGGAAAACCGATCATCGAGTTTGTGGGCCTGTGTTTCGAGGTTTACCATTACGATTTGAGGGTTACTACGTCGGATTTGATCGTGGTGATTTCTGATTCGATGTTAGAAAATCGGCCATTTAATATTTTTAGCTCCTGTGAAATTTGTTGGAACATCCTCTCTATCTTCCTCCCATCCTTTTCGTAATAATTTAGTGCGACATATATAAATACAACTGGGGAGATTTAACTTATGGCTGACGAAAAAGTAGACTCCCTATTTTTTTCGACTGTCGGAGGCAAGTCTGTGACTGGCCTTCGTCACGCCTTCGCGTGACAGAGGACCGAACAACCAACCGCTTCACAGACAAATGCATTTGTCTGGAAGCGGTGTTGTTCGGTCACCCGACAGTCGAAACATACCGATTACTCCATAAAAGACGAAAACGTTAAAGTTCCAAATTGCATTTATATAGTTTCGATTGCCCAGCTGCATCCTGTACAAGCAGCGCATACATTCATTAATTATAAACCTTCTCTAGAAAGCTGTGAAGTTATGATAATTGTTTCAGTGATATCGTGGAACACTTGCATTTTTGTAAAAAGACCAAACCAGCTGCACTACAAGCCCGGCGATGATGCTCGCAAGGTCGCTTCAGCTATCGTTGGTCCGTGTCAGTGAAATATAAATAGCCGACGATGAAATAAGTGTTTTTGCATCTATACGTTGACATCGAGCGAATTTTTTGGGTGTTGAGTGAAATCGAAATCGCGTACCCTCCATTCGAGCACAACAGTATGGAGTTGTTATTAAGCCTGAGGGGTTATAGATGTGGATGAACAGGCAACAATAAATTATCGGCAAGCAAATAGAAATTGATCGGATGATGAAACATGAAACGTATATTAATCATCTTTGAGAATGGGAGAAGTTTCCCCGCAACACTGCTGGAAGACAAAGCTCCTAAAACTTGTGAAAAAGTTTGGGAGTCACTCCCTTTTAGTAGTATTGTAAGGCATTCTCGGTGGTCGGGTCGTGAACGGAACTTTCCATTTACATCAAATGGGTATCCAAAAAGGGAAAATCAAACCATATCAACAAGCATTGGTGAAATTGTTTATTGGAGGGATTGGTTAATGGACGAAGAACCGGATGTTTCTGAGATCATAGCTATTTATTATGGGGCAGAACGTACACGAAGCCATAGAGGGGATGAACCTGTTCATGTATTTGCCAAAATTGATTATACACATTTTTGTAAATTTGCAAATTATTTGTTTTGCACATTAGCTAATTATTTCGGATTGGAATATACTTACAAAATCAGAAGCACGGGCTTTACATGGAGTGGCGGACATGTTAGGCTAGTTGCCTAGCGAAACAAGGGCTAGTGCTCGCCCCTTTCGCTAGAAAACATGTCCGCAGAGGCTCCGTGTCAAGCCACCAAACGGTTTTTCTGTAAATAGAAGGGAGGAAATTTGCACAATACTCCAGATTTTAGCTGGATTAACGCGCAAAAACCCGTTTGAATTTGCAAAAAAATGGCCATTTTGTTCCGAAATAACGTGCTAATTTACAACATTTTGATCGATTGAAAGCTGTAGGGGAACGTATTTGGTTAAATGGAGCCGAGAGAATACAAATTGAAAAGTTATCGGAATAGAAATTAAAATAATTAAAAATATTTTGTTTTTTATAAAAAAAATATAGATATATCAAAATTTTTGTGGTAATATCATAATAAACAGTTGAGTAGTTTGATTATTCTAAATTATTAAACAAAAAAGAAAGAGAGGGTGAACATTTTGACAAAAAAAATTTTATTTATTAACCCGTTGCACACAGAGGTCTTTGATGAAGAATTCAGGGCACAATTCGAACGCTATAAAAGTCCAGATACGGTAGTGGATATAGTTTCTTTTGCCTCTGGAGAAGGACCGATTCATTTGGAATATAACTGCTATGAAGCTATGGTTATTCCTGAATTAATTAGGACGGTGAAGAAGGCTGAAGAAGATGGGTATGATGCAGCTATTATTGGGTGTTTTTATGATCCTGCTTTAAGAGCATGCCGTGAAGTTACTGAAAAAATGGTTGTTACCGCACCTGCAGAAGCTGCTTTACACATTGCCACCACGTTGGGAGAAAGCTTTTCTATTCTAGTGGGTAGAAAAAAGTGGATTCCAGAAATGAAAGAAAATGTTCACAAATACGGATTTGGAGATAAATTAGCGTCGTTTAAATCCCTTGACCTTGGAGTACATGATTTCCAGAAAGATCATGAAGAAACAAAGAGAAGAATTAGAAAAGCAGCGAATGAAGCGATTGAAAAAGATGGAGCAGACGTCATTGTGCTAGGTTGCACAGCTGAGTTTGGTTTTTTTGAATCATTGCAGCAAGAATTAGGGGTTCCTGTAATTGATGCGAGTCTTTCTCCATTTAAATATGCTGAGTTTTTAGTAGAAGTTAAACAAAAATTGTCGTGGACACATAGTAAGAAGGTAGGGTATCAATCGCCACCTGTACATGAAGTGAAAGATTTTAAATTATTCGAAACTACAAAAATATAAGGAAAAAACCCGTGGTGCTAGTTGAGCGTCAACGCTCAACTTTGACTGGTTAGAGAGAATTTGAAGCTGTGGAGAGCGGATTTGCCTAAACGTAACGGAGAAGATCCGGATTGAAAAATTAAAAAATTTAATATAACCATAATTTTTGGTTTTATATTCAAATAAATAAAAATTAATTGTTTTTTTATCAAAATTTTTATAGTTAAGAAGGAATTATTAAATTAATGACGTAATAATTTGTCTAACGATCAAAATTTTTGGAATATTTTGATTGTTAAACTTAAGAAAACGGAGGAATCGAAATGGAGAAAAAAGTCTTATGGATTAATCCTGTTACGACGGATTTGTTTGATGCGACATTCAAGAGTGAGTTTGAGAAAGTAAAACAACCGGACACGATCATCGATGTTGTTTCTTTGTCACCTGCACCGGGGCCGACTCATCTGGAGTACAACTGCTACGAGGTCATGGTTATGCCAGAAATTCTAAGATTGGTGAAGAAGGCAGAAGATGAAAAGTATGATGCAGCTATTATTGGGTGTTTTTATGATCCTATTTTAAGAGCTGCTAGGGAAGTAACGAGAAAGACTATCGTGACCGCACCTGCAGAGGCCAGTTTGCACATTGCAGCCACTCTCGGTGAGAGCATTTCCATCATTGTCGGGCGCAGGAAGTGGATTCCGGAGATGAAGGAAAACGTCCATAAATACGGATTTGGGGAAAAGTTGGCATCATTCAAATCTCTCGACATGGGGGTACATGATTTTCAGAGAGATCATGCGGAAACGATGAGACGCATTAAACAGGCGGTCAGAGAAGCCAAAGAAAAAGACGGAGCGAATGTTATTATATTAGGTTGCACCATTGAGTTCGGATTTTACCGTGAGGTTCAAGAAGAAATGGAAATTCCTGTAATTGATGCAAGTTTAGCACCGTTGAAATACGCGGAATTCTTAGTAGAGATTAATAAAAAATTCGGATGGGGTCATAGCAAGTTGGATGGATACCAGTCACCGCCGGATGAAGAACTAAAAGCTTGGCAACTTTTTTAATGAATACTTAAAAAGCACTATTAGAAGGAGGATCAACATGAGCACAAATTATTTATCGCATGCGGATAGAGATGGTTCTAAGCCATCAAAAACACTCGTACAAGTGGGGGAGCTATTTGAAAAGATGCCGGTGACAGGTGAGCATTGGAAAGCGGGATTAGCCCTGTTTTTCTCTTTTGCAATTGAAGCATGGGAAATGATGATCATTATTCTTGCAAGTGCTTCGATAGGTGCGGAGTTCAAGCTGGATGGAGCACAAATTGGCTCTTTGATCGGTTCTATCTTTCTCGGAATGATCCCTGGATGTCTCGCTTGGGGTAAGCTGATTGATAAATTCGGCCGAAAAAAAGCGATGATTTACAGCTTAATTTCGTATGGAATCATCTCTCTTCTAAGCGCTTTTTCCGTGAATTATGACATGCTTTGGTGGTTGCGATTCTGCTCGGGAGTTGGCCTCGCAGGTCTGATGGTCGCTACATTCCCGTACTTTGAAGAATTGTTGCCGGTAAAAGCCCGTGGGAAAGCAACGGTCTATCTAGCTTCCGGTTGGCCTGTGGGATTCTTGCTGGCGATAGGTATTACGTACCTCTTTATGGATATGGGATGGCGGTGGATCATTGGAATCAGCTCGATTGCCGGTTTGTGGTTCCTTGTTGTTGCAGCCTTGGTTCCGGAATCTCCGTATTGGCTAGTTGGAAAAGGACGCCAAACAGAAGCTAAAGAAGTTGTTCGCAGGCTTTCCGCCGGCAAGATGGATAACGAATTTGACAATGTTGAACTTATCGTGGAAGACGTAAAGGAAGGGTCCTTCATTGAGATCTTTAGAGGCAAATTTCTGCGTCCAACTGCTTTGCAGATCATCATTAATTTTTGTTTCTCTTGGGGATATTGGGCACTTTCTTCATGGATGCCGGCGCTTTTGGCGAAAAAGGGTTTGAGTGCTCCGCAAGGATTGGGCTTTATGGCGTTATCTGCCTTGTTCATGTTCCCTGGCTATATGACGGCGTCATACTTAACCGGCAAGTTTGGACGTAAAAAAGTCATGTTTACGTTCGTTCTCCTTGCTGCTATCGGAGGATTTGGCTTTGCATCCTCAAGTACTATGGCAGAAATGTATATCTGGAACTTTGTTCTATCTTTCTTCAGTTTAGGCGCATGGGGAGTATGGGACACGTGGATGGCTGAACTTTATCCGACCGAGGTTCGAGGTGTCAGCTATTCTGTAGGAGCCACTGCTCAGCGTGTAGCCAACGCCATTGCCCCGAGCGTAATCGGTGGGATGTTGGCCGCAAACACTAGTTTCTTAGCTACGGTTTCCTTTATCTCAACCTTTTTGGTTATTACGTTTATAGCTACATTATTCTTAAAAGAAATGGAAGGGGAAATTTTACATTGATATTTAGTACTTAACTTCTTTGAACAAGTAGATAATCATAGGATTGTCCACTTCAGCTTGTCGACCAAAGTCGACAAGCTGAAAATAAATTATCCAAGTTTAGAGTGATAATTGAGGGTATTTTTTAGTGACAATAAAAGGTTTAACAATGTTACTTGCCACCTGATTAATATAATAAGCGCGAAAACCTTAACAATGTCGGCATATGCCATTGCCATATATAAATTTAAATTAATGAACAATACAAGTAAAAACATAGAAAGGGGCGAATTTTGTGACGCGATATCGTTTAGGAATCGATATAGGTGGTACATTTACTGATTTGGTTCTCTATGATAAGAAAGAGGATAGCTATAAAACCGAAAAAATCTTAACTACATCAAAAAATTTGGCTGACGGAGTATTGAAAGGGATGAAGAACCTAGTAACTGATTTTAAGGACATTGAATATTTTGTCCATGGAACAACTGCAGGGCTAAATGCTTTTCTTGAGCGTAAAGGAGCGAATGTAGCCTTAATTGTAACTAAGGGATTCCGCGATATCTATGAAATTGGGCGTGCAAATCGTCCAGAAATGTATAATATCAAATACCGGAAACCTGAACCTTTAGTAAAACGCCGTAATATATTTGAAGTCGAAGAACGGATATTATATGACGGCTCAATAGAAACAAGTATCAACTTAAATCAATTAAACGAGGTACTCAATCAAATTATTGAAAAAGGATTTAACTCTGTTGCCGTTAGTTTATTACATGCTTATAAAAATCCTGAGCATGAGATCACAGTAAAGAATGTCATTAAGCAAAAGGCACCTCATATCTCTGTGTCACTATCCCATGAAGTTGCACGTGAGTGGCGTGAGTATGAGCGTACTAGCACAACAGTAATCAATGCTTATGTGGCGCCGATTGTTGAAAACTATCTTTCAAGTTTAGAAGTCAGAACTAGGTCGGATGGCTTAGAAGGCGACTTATATATCATGAAATCTAATGGAGGTGTAATGACTTCTGAGATTGCGAAAAAGATGCCGATTCAAACTCTATTGTCAGGGCCAGTTGGCGGTGCGGTAGGAAGTATCACTCTCGGAAATCTGACGGGTTATAAAAACTTAATCTGTGTAGATATGGGAGGGACTAGTTTTGATGTAAGCCTCGTCATTGATGGTAAACCTGATGTTACATCAGAAACAAGCCTAGAAGGATTCCCAATTTTAACACCGATGGTCAATATTCACACTATTGGGGCAGGGGGCGGATCTATTGCTTGGATCGAAGGAGGCGGACTCCGGGTAGGACCGAAAAGCGCAGGTTCAGATCCAGGGCCAGCATGTTATGGAAAAGGTGGCACACAAGCGACGGTAACAGATGCAAACCTTGTTCTTGGTCGCCTTGATGAAGACGGATTTCTTGGTGGAAATATGAAATTAGACAGAGATGCAGCATACAAAGCTATTAAAGAAATCGCAGATCGCTTGGGATTAGGTGTTCTTGAAACGGCCGAGGGAATCTGTGATATTGTAAACGCCAAAATGGCTGATGCAATTCGTACACTTACTGTAAGAAAAGGAATTGATCCTCGTGATTTTGCTCTTGTCGCATTTGGAGGAGCAGGTCCGATGCATGCTATATCAATAGCTGAGCTTTTAGGAATCAAGAAAATTATTGTTCCAGCCGTAGCAGGAACATTTTCTGCATGGGGTATGCTTCAGACGGATATTAGACATGATACAGTCCGTACCTTTGTGTCTACATTAAATAAGGATGACAAAGTGAAAATGAATGCCCTTTATGAAGAAATGGAAGAAGAAACGAAAAAGATCTTGGCACAGCAAAAAGTAAAAGAAGAGAATATGCTGTTGCAACGTACAATAGACCTTCGCTATGTGGGACAGGAGTATACGGTAAACGTTCCTTTTCAATCTGATGAATCTTTTAGCCAGCTTATTGCCCTTTTCCACAAAATGCATGAAAAAATTTATGGACATAGTAATTCAGATGGAATGGTGGAATCGGTAAACATCCGTGTCATTGGGTATGGAAAGATTGAAAAAGAAAACGAGGTAGAAAAACGAAGTATTTCCAAAAGAGTTACAGATGTAATTGCCAGAACACATAAACAAGTTATCTGGAATGGTGTAGAACAAAACACACCTGTTATAGCATCTAAACATTTACATTATGGCCATAGTTTTTATGGTCCTGCTATTGTAGAGGATCCAAGAACAACTATAGTTATTCCTAAGGGTTACCGAGTGGAAGTCGACCGGTTAGGGAACTTTGAAATAACCAAGGAGGAGAATAAGGATGGAAACGAACACTAACGTTGCACCAAATCAGTTTTTGGAAAATCCTATTACAACTGAAATTATTCGAAATGCATTATATTCAGCTGCTGAGGAAATGAACGCGAGTCTTGCGAGAAGCTCTTTTTCTCCCATTATTTATGAAATGAAAGATTGTAGTGTCGGAATTTTCAATAGAAATGCTGAACTGCTAGGTCAATCAGCAGGGCTTCCAATCTTTCTTGGAAATTTAGATGATTGTATTAAGATCACTACCCAATATATAGGAGGTATTGAAAATTATCGTCCTGGTGATGTTTATATCATGAATGATTCGTATTTAACAGGTACACATCTAAATGATATTACAGTTATCTCACCAGTATTCTACGATGGAGAATTGATTGGATTTACAGCAAATCGTGCCCACTGGCTGGATGTAGGTGGCCAAGATCCTGGATTTTCAATGAATGCAACGGAAATTTATCAGGAAGGCATTAGGATTCCTCCTACTAAAATATATGATGCAGGAGTACCACGAAAAGACGTTATTAATCTAATAACCACGAACAGTCGCTTCAGTGAAAGTGCATTAGGGGATCTTAATGCACAGATTGCTGCTTGTCGTACAGGAGAAAAAAGGTTTCATGAAATTATCAGCAGGTTTGGTCTTGAAACAGTAAAACGTTGTATTGCTGATATATTCAAGCAATCTGAACTTTTAGATAGAGAAATGATTGCGCAAATTCCAGATGGAGTATATGAAGCAGAAGGTTATTTGGATAATGACGGTGTATCTGATGAGCCAGTAAAAGTTAAGGTTACAATTACGGTCGAGGGAGAAAATATTACTATTGATCTAACAGGTTCCAGCCAACAGGTAAAGGGAATGACAAACTGTGGATTAGCCCAAACGATATCGGCATGCCGTGTTGCATTTAAAGAGCTGATTAATCCAGATGCGCCTGTAACTGGAGGAAATTTTAAAACCCTTAATGTCGTAGTGCCAAAAAGAACGATTTTCAGTGCAGAAGAACCTGCAGCATGTGTCTTTTATTACTCTGCTTTAGGTCTCTTGATTGATCTCATAGTAAAAGCTCTTTCACCAGCCCTTAAGGAAAAGAGCGCAGGTGCCCATTACGGAGACTCCATGATCATCACGTTTGCCGGTATGGATCCGCGAAGAAATTCTTCATTCTTAAATGTAGAAGCAACTGCCGGGGGATGGGGTGGTTTTGCTGAGAATGATGGTCAATCAGGTTTGATTAATAACGTGAATGGTGATTTCAAAAATTTACCAATAGAAGTTCTTGAGGATAAATATCCACTCAAGGTGACTACTTACGGATTCCGCTCAAATTCCGGTGGGGCAGGTAAGAATCGAGGAGGCTTAGGTATTGTCCGTGGTTATGAGGTGCTTACTGATGAAGCATTTTTATACCTTTGGTTTGAAAGATCAATCACACCAGCATGGGGACTATTCGGAGGTGGCGAGGCATCCAAGCCTGAGGTGACGATTTATGACGGTAGCAAAGAAGAAAAAGTGTTGAAAGTCAATGCAAAACCGTTGAAGAAAGGAAGTAAAGTAGTTGTAAAAACCGGTGGGGGAGGCGGCTTTGGGCACCCATTTGAACGGGAAGTGAGTCGCGTACTTGAGGATGTAATCGACGGATATATCGACCGCCAAGCTGCTTTAGAACAGTATGGAGTTGTTATTAAGCCTGAGGGGTTAGATGTGGATGAACAGGCAACAGTAAATTATCGGCAAGCAAATAGAAATTAATTGGGTGGTGAAACATGCGACGTATATTAATTACCTTTGAGAATGGAGGAAGTTTTCCTGCAACACTGCTGGAAGACAAAGCTCCTAAAACTTGTGAAAAAATTTGGGAGGCTCTCCCTTTTAGTAGTATTGTGAGGCATTCTCGGTGGTCGGGCCGTGAACTGAACTTTCCATTTACATCAAATGGGCATCCTAAAAGGGAAAATCAAACCATATCAACAAGCATTGGTGAAGTTGTTTATTGGAGGGATTGGCTAATGGACGAAGAACCGGATGTTTCTGAGATCATAGCTATTTATTATGGGGCAGAACGTACACGAAGCCATAGAGGGGATGAACCTGTTAATGTATTTGCCAAAATTGATTATACACATTTTGATCGATTGAAAGCTGTAGGGGAACGTATTTGGTTAAATGGAGCCGAGAGAATACAAATTGAGAAGTTATCGGAATAGAAATACTAAATTGCAATATTAAATGCAACAAATTGTGAAATCCCTGTAAACCGGTGATGAGGCAGAATGGATCTCCGCACCACTTTGGTAGCGTCAAAAAATCTATGAAAAGTAATCACGAGCTGCCTTTTGAAGGAAAATGAAGGAGATTGCGGAAAGGGATTCGCCCTTGACCAACACTCGCCAAAGGAAAGAAAGGGTCAGTAAGGGCAAGGGCAGA
>NZ_JACHEP010000032.1 GCF_014201465.1 Anoxybacteroides tepidamans
GTGAGAGGCATGATAGGCTTGTTGCCTATCGAAACACCTTGATGTGTCGCCTTTCGAGTGAAATCATGCCTCTAGAGGCTCCATGTCAAGACGCCTCAGATTTACCATTTGTCAATTTTTAAGTGGCTCACAAGGATGTAATCGGAGTGGCTCAAAATTCAATTAGCAAATACACCAGTCGACACATGGTAAAAAATAGGAGTTTCATTATTCTCGTTCGTTATACATTAGAAGTATGTCTATCGTTGTCTAAAGAAGAAATTCCTCGCATCGATCAACCATTGGAATGAGCGCAAGAAAACATTGTTTTCAGAGAAGCGTATCGCAAAGACGTGGCAGAGGTTACGCGGGACACAGACGTTTGAGTAAAAGGCTCGTTAATTGCTTTTCAAAAACGAACGCCTGCTAGGCGAGGAGTTTATTGTTCAAGGCCTAAACAATCGATCAAGTTTAGGCAAACCGTGTAAACGGTCGGTAAATCATACTTCCTGCCTAGTTTGGGCGTCCAGTATCTTCCGTGAGCTAGCCAGTGGCGAAATTGTAGGGTACTTTTATAGTCACTAATGTATGATTTTGCTTTCGGATATTGTTGTTTCCAGTTTTCTAAAATGTCATGCTCAAGAGAAGCATGTTCGCCTCTTTCTTTGTATATGGCACGGAATATACGGCTTAGAGAGTCCTTTTTGCGATTATATACCCGTGATAAATAATCTATTCGTAATTTTGCTTCTACGGCGACCAATAAGTCTAAGCATATCAAGTTTTCTAGTTCTTTGAGGTTGTCTTGAAAATATTGCTGCAATTCTGTTGGCGTCAAACCAATCCATTCTTCACTTATTTCTAGCCCCTTTTCAATACGTTCCTTATACACTAAAAGCGCACGTTTGCATAAATGGTAAAAATCAATAATGTCTTCAAGGTTTTTATTCTCCCCCGATAGAGTAATTCGTCTCTTCAATTTGCAATGACCCCTAATAAAGCATCCGAAAAGGAATCTTCATTTAAGTCAATGAATTGGATGTTTGGTGGGGGAGTAGCGATTTTCCAAGCATATTCCGTGTCCTTTAACGGTCGGATTTTTTCTAGCGCTTTGGTCATCTCATTATCGAACGAGACCGTGATTTTAGGGGACTTTGCTCGCTTATCCACTAATAAGAACCTTACATTTTCATTTTTGCCGATCATATCAATTCTTCCGTTGGCGCCGATGATATATTTGCCGACTGGTTCCACAACGACTTTTTGGTCTGGAAAGTTGATGTGTAATTTTTTTGTGGTGTACTCGCCAAGGTTTTCTTCTTGTATTTTTATTTCTTCCCAATTCAATGACAACAATTGTTTTTCTTGTAGCGGGGCAAGAAACGATTTGATTTGTTTATAGAACGATTCGATTTCATTTAACCATTGCTTCTTTATCTGTTCTCTATCGATTTGGTTCCGTTCTGCCTCCTCTTTTTTCCATTTTAAAAATTGTTCTAAATGTTCCATTCCCAATTTTTCCATCCCCCTTTACATTTGGATCTTTATTATATCTTATTGGATTGTTCATTTCACTAGGCAGCAACCGAAAGACCAATAAACCTCCTGTCACCAACCGCGCCCCTTGTTTTTAAAAATCAGCTAAATTGGAAGCTGCCCTCAAAAAGTCGTTTTACCGCTCTTTTCGGACAGCCTCTTCAAAAATCATCTTAGACGTAAAAGAAAAGATGACCCTCTTACCACTCTTGATCGCGGATATAGGCTTTGTTATAAATATCTTCCATTTCTTTTGGTAATCGCTTGCCGATACAAAGGATGTCAATTAGCTTTAATTGAGGGTTGATACGATATACTATCCGCATATCCGCCTTCTGTCCATGCGGTGGTCTTAATTTGGAATGGAACTTGTATTTCATCCAGCCGATCAGGGGAGGATATCGACAAGGGGCTCCTGCTTCGGGATCTTTTCGAATGAGTTGGATCGCCTTTTCAATACATATAGAAAGTTCATAAAAACCTTTTTCCAAAGGGAATTGTTCCAACAAGACGACAAAATCCATCGCGTAAATATCAGGGTGTAGTCGTATTTCCATTTCGGATGCGTTGAAACTCCTTTAGGATGGATCCTTCTTCATAAGCGATCCACTTCGTTTCTTGATGATCCGGATTTCTTTTCGCAAGGATTTCTGCAATTTCCAATTCCATGATCTTTTCCTCAAGTTCCTCAATTTGTTCCACCATTTTTTTATACAAATCGTAACTTAGGATAACTCCCAAGATGCCTTCGGAAAAATCAATCGCGAGCCGCTCTTTTTCCGCAATTTCTTCTTTTAACTTCTTTTGCGAGATCTCAAGCAGTTTGTTCGCTTTTATGATCTCATCAGGTGTAAAAGCGATTGGCATAAAATCACCTCTTTTTTTCTTCATTATTTTACCCCTTTTTATTATATCATTTTTATCCGAAATTTTGGACTGTTTTCCAATAAAATATTCAGGAACCGCCAAAAAAGACCGCCTTTTTATCTCAGATGATGAGAGGTCTTGTTCAAGAATGTTTTCGTCGAGGGAAACACTGTATTTTTAACAAGATGTATTTTATTTTCCAATTTTGAATATGATGGTAAATTAATAGACGAGGCGGATTAAATGAGACGTGGAGCGAGAAAGTGTTTGTTGAGTTGATGAGGTGGGCAGTTGCATGACAACGGCTTTATCCGAAGTGATGGATTGGTATGAAGCGACTGCGGAAATGCATTTTTAGCTCAGAGGCAATTGTTACTAAGAGGATCGATATTAAGCTCGAATAGTAAATTTATTGATTTATCACACCAAGAAATTTTTGAGAAAATGAAGCAAATAAAAATGAAACTTGATGATTTAGCTATTGTTTCACTCGTTTCTGTTTTTGAATCGCTCGTGCTAGAATATGTTACGCAAATGATCTCTTTTCCAAAAAAGAAAGAAGCATTAACGGTATTTGAAGAAAATTGGATTCGTTATGCGAAAAATCAAGTGGAGAGAGGCAGATTTACAGATATTCTTATTTATTCAAAGGGACGATTGATTCACAGTTGGTTGGTAACGTAAAGAAGGCATATCAATATCGAAATTGGGTAGCCCATGGGGAAAAAAAGGCGTCAAAAAAGAAAGTATGGATCCATTAACGGTATATGATATGTTAAGAGCTTTTTTAGAAAACATGTGGCTAATTTAAAGTTCTCATAACTCTCATAAGCAATAGCCCATTAGTTTGACGGGTTATTTTTCTTTGTCCCCTTTAAACTTCCTCTTCTTCATCCGATATAAACAATAGGAGTGTATTATAAAGGAGCGAAAAGAGATGACCATCGATCGTATTTCTTCTCAACCTTCTTTTTCGTTTTTGGATATAAGTAGCCAAAGGGCTTCGAATTCGACTACGGTGCCATCGCAACAGGCAGACGATCAGCCGAAAGCAGAAGCGCAGAAAGAGACGAAAGAATCGTCCAAGGAGTTATCAAAAGATCAACTTGAAAACATTATTAAAGGCATGAATGAGTTTTTGCAGCCGAGCCAGACGTCGATTAAGTTTGAATTGCACGATGAGTTAAAGGAATATTATGTGCAAATTGTCGACGAGCGGACGAAAGAAGTCATTCGCGAAATTCCGCCGAAAAAGCTGTTGGACATGTACGCAGCGATGATGGAATTTGTCGGGCTGATTGTGGATAAGAAAATTTAAGGATGGTGAATAAAATTATGAATACAATGCGCATTAGCGGCCTTGCAAGCGGCATGGATATTGACAAACTCGTCAGTGATTTAATGAAAGCGGAGCGTATACCGCTTGATAAGTTGTATCAAAAAAAGCAAATTCTTGAGTGGCAGCGCGATGATTATCGTTCGATGAATATATTATTGCAAGATTTAGATAGTTATATTTTTAATAATTTAACACTGCAAAGCAGTATGTTAAAAAAGAAGACAGTGAGTTCAGATGAAAGTGTTGTTACTGCGACAGCGAATACTTCGGCAGCCAATATTAGCACAAATTTAACTGTCACGAAAATCGCCACAGCAGCAACTTGGGTTTCTGCAGCTGCTTCTAGCTATACACCAAGCGGTACAGATACGACGTTGAAAATTAACGTGATAAACGGTGACGGCACGAGCCCAACAAATCCGGTGACGATTACGATCGCAGCCAATTCGTCGTTAGATGCGGTGATCTCTCAATTAAACAGCAATAGCGACCTTGGCATTACGGTGTTCCGCGATATACAGACAGGGAAAATTTCGATTACAAAGAAAGATACAGGAGCAGCAGCAAGTTTAGTGATGGGGGACGCAACGACGGCTTCGTTTTTCCAACAGCTTGGGTTTACAGGCGCTGCGAATGGTGCGGAATTGACAGGGAAAACAGCAGGTGTTGATGCACAATTTACGATTAATGGCCTTACGACAACTCGCTCAACGAACACGTTTACGATTAACAACGTGACATATACGCTCAAAAAAGCGGGCACTGCGACCGTTACGACGACAAATGATATAGATGCGACGTTCAATGTGATTAAAGGCTTTGTCGACAAATATAACGAAATTATCGGCAAAATTAATGCCAAAATATCAGAAGAACGGTATCGCGATTATCCACCGCTGACGGATGAGCAGAAGAAGTCGATGACAGATAAGCAAATCGAACTTTGGGAAGCAAAAGCAAAAAGCGGTCTTCTTCGCCGTGATTCGATTTTGTCAGGTGGCTTAAGCCAAATGCGCCTTGACGTCTACAGCAAAGTGAACGATCCAAAGATCAATCCAAATTATGATACCCTTTCGGAAATCGGGATTACGACATCAAGCAATTATCGTGACAACGGAAAACTAATCATCGATGAAACGAAATTGCGGGCGGCAATTGAAAAAGACCCGAATTCAGTGTATCAGTTATTTAATGCGAACGGTACGGCGTTTGATACGAAAGGCATCGCCCGCCGTCTGCGAGATACGATTAAAAGCACGATCGGCAAAGTCGAACAAAAAGCTGGCCGGACGGTTTGGACGAACCAACAATTTTCGATTGGTCGCGATTTGAATCTACTTAATAGCCAAATTGATGCGTTTAACAATCGCTTAAAGCAAATCGAAGACCGCTACTATCGGCAGTTTACGGCGATGGAGGAAGCGATTAATAAAGCGAACTCGCAAAGCGCATACTTAATGAACGCCTTTGGCGGCGGAACGAAATAATGAAAAGGAGTGTTGTCAATGGCTACAAACAATCCGTATCAATCGTATCAGGCCAACGCCGTGCAGACGGCATCACCGGGCGAGTTAACGCTTATGCTTTATAACGGTTGTTTAAAATTTATTAAAATGGCGCGCAAAGCGATTGAGGAAAACAATATTGAAGAACGCAATATGAATTTATTAAAAGCGCAAAAAATTATTCAAGAGCTGATGGTCACGCTCAACATGGACTATGAAGTGGCGAAACATATGATGACGATGTACGACTATATATATCGCCGGTTAGTGGAAGCAAATATTAAAAGCGATGCGGCGATTTTGGACGAAGTCGAAGGCTATGTGGCGGAGTTCCGTGATACGTGGAAACAAGTCATTCAATTAAATCGCCAGCGGCAATATGCGCAAGGTGGGCAAGTGTAGTGAATGTTGTAGTGGAATTATGGAAGGTGACGAAAGCGTTAGATGGGCTGCTCGAAAAACCAGTTGCCAAAGCAGGACGCGAGGAAACGATTGCGGCGATCGAGCAGCTGCTACAGCGCCGAGACGAGTTAATCGCACAGCTAGCGCCTCCATATAGCGAAGAAGAGGAGCGGCTCGGGCGAGAAATGGTCGCCCTCAATCAAACGATTGCGCAAAAACTGCAACAGCTCAAACAGCAAATTCAACAAGACTTAAAAGCGTTGAAGCAAAAAAAGAAAGCGAACGAAAACTATACGAATCCGTACCAAGAAGCCTTTTCGATGGACGGGATGTTTTATGATAAAAAAAGGTAGGTTATGAATATGATGAATTTAACTCTTGAGCAATTAGCCGTCGTCCGCCAATATGCGGCGCTGCTTGATACGGTCGAAGAAGGGTTTACGTATGTCGTGGAAAGTTTCCACAATTACGAACGAACACAAGGCGATGTCGTGTTAGCGGATATTTTTACGGCGTTTGGACAAATTGAAGCGACGAATAAGCGGTCGCTTGCTTCTTTTTTTGCGGAAGATCAGGCGATCATGGTGGAAATTGAGCGGTTTTCCGCTGTCATCGATGAAGCATGGAAGCTAGATGGCAAACTAGATGACCAAAATGCGAAGCAACACATTGTTGAAAATTATTTAGCCCCAGCGTTCGAAGCGTGGAAAACGAATATAATGGATCACTTGCGTCAATACGTTGAGCAATAATGCTGCTAGGAAGCTGACCTCAATATGCGAAGTCAGCTTCTTTTGCAAGCGGTTGGAATGTTGGGGAAAGGAAACGATAAAGGAGCTCGTTACTAGCAGAGCTCCTTTATACTGCTCTCACAATCGTCACGTTTATTTCTTTCCGCAAGTCGATTTCGTACGGGCTTTTGAGTTCTTCTCCGTACGGGTTTTGGATGATGCGGACGAGCGGTCGCAATGGAAAATCAGGGAAAATTTTCGCGACGACGCCGGTGTAGCCGGTGTTGAGTACGACGGTAGTGGCCACAGGGTAAATCGCCACATGGGAAAGAAACAACTTAATGAGCTCGTAATCAAACAAAACATTTCCGGTCGCGGATAAATATTCAGCGGCTTCGTGTGGCGAATATTGTTTGCGGTGATAACGCGCCGATGTCAGTGCGAATATTTGTTTAAAATTTCATATGCTTTTCCTAAATTAAACGACGAAACGCGATTCATCAATGATTTTTCATTAATGAGTGACGTCATCGTTTCATATACTTTTTTACAGCCTGCTTTCGGATTGCGGAGTTGAGCATCGGCCATGCCGTGATATCAAACGTATACCGGTCATCGATGTAAAGATATTGAATCCCTTTTTGCCTTAACGCGTGAATATACGGATCTGTCAATTTGACGCCTTTTGACAATAAAATCGCACCGTTCGCGCCAAAAATGTCGACAGCTAGTATATCGCCGCTTTTTGCTTCTGATATATGCAACTTGCGCATCGTCAAACACTCCGTATATAGTAAAATTGAACTAGAATAAACGGATGATTGCCTAAGTAAATATTACCACACAAACACCTTTGTTTCACAAAATTTTCAAAAAAACATTCGACGTTTGAAGAAGGATTTTGTAGGGGATTGTAGAATTATATGTATAACCTTTGATTAAAGGAGGCATACAGCGTATGAAGTACAACATTCGCGGTGAAAACATTGAGGTTACGCAAGCATTACGGGAGTATGCGGAGAAAAAAATCGGCAAATTAGAACGCTATTTTGAATCAACGGAAGGAGTAACAGTACACGTTAATTTAAAAGTATATAACGATAAACAAGCTAAAATTGAAGTAACGATTCCGATGCCGCAATTAGTGTTGCGCGCCGAAGAACGCCATGATGATATGTATGCGGCGATCGATTTAGTGACGGATAAATTAGAGCGCCAAATCCGGAAACATAAAACGAAAGTAAACCGGAAATGGCGAGATAAAGAGGCAAAACATGTGTTTGCGCCAAACGACGTTTCGACTGCACCGGCTGAACCGGAAGAAGAGGAATTTGAGCTTGTGCGGACGAAGCGATTTAGCTTAAAACCGATGGACAGCGAAGAAGCGATTTTGCAAATGAATATGCTTGGCCATAACTTTTTCGTCTTTACAAACGCGGAAACAAACCGTACGAACATCGTCTACCGCCGCAAAGACGGCCGATACGGCTTAATTGAAACGAACTAACGCACACACCCTCTGTCGCTTTTTGACAGAGGGTGTTATACTACTATTTGGAAGGAGGTGAGGGAGGATGGAGGCCATTTTGCGCGAAATTTTAGCGAAAGTGACGAATATTGAAAGTAGTTTCATGTCTTTTCAAGAAGAAGTGCGCGACCGGTTCACCCAGATTGACAAGCGATTCGAGCTGATCGATGTTCGGTTTGCGGAGATTGACAAGCGATTCGAGCAGATCGATGCTCGGTTTGCGGAGATTGACAAGCGATTCGAGCAGATTGATGCTCGGTTTGCGGAGATTGACAAGCGATTCGAGCAGATTGATGCTCGGTTTGCGGAGATTGACAAGCGATTCGAGCAGATCGATGCTCGGTTTGCGGAGATTGATAAGCGATTTGAGCAAATGGATGCTCGGTTTGCGGAGATTGATAAGCGGTTCGAACAGATTGATGACCGATTTGCGGCAATCGATAAGCGGTTCGCCCAGATGGACGAGCGATTCGCCCACATGGAAACTCGATTAGGTGCGCTTGAACAAGAGATGAAAGAGACAAACAAGCGCATCAGCCGTCTTGAGGAGGAAATGCGTGACGTCAAGGCGCGGCTTGAGCACGTAGAAACGCAATTAGGCGAGGTAAAAGAAACGGTGCAACGACTAGAAATTCAACTAGCCGATGATGTACATGCATTATTGCAAAATATTTATAAAAAGATTGATGAAAAAGGGTTTGAAATTTATGCCTTGAATAAACGTTTATTAAGGGTCGAAGCAACCATTGAACAACTGCAATCGCAAGTGTAACCTATCCAGCGCGAACGCTGGCTTTTCTTTTTCCGCTTTTCCCCCCTCCTTTCCGCGTCTTAGTTGTCACCTATTCCTGTAAATGATATCATGTAAGTTAGTGATTCTATCTGAAATAAGGAGCGTTCAGTATGCTTGGAGTATTAAAAAAGGTGTTTGATCCGAACAAGCGCCAAATCCACCGGTTAGAAAAAATGGCAGAGCAAGTCGATGCGCTCGGTTCGGAAATGGCGAAGCTTTCCGATGAAGCGTTGCGCCAAAAAACGGAGGAATTTAAAGCGCGCTACCAACAAGGGGAATTGCTTGACGATTTATTAGTCGAAGCGTTTGCCGTCGTGCGCGAAGGAGCGAAGCGCGTCCTTGGCATGTATCCATATAAAGTGCAAATTATGGGCGGTATCGTCTTGCATGAAGGCAATATTGCCGAAATGAAAACAGGGGAAGGGAAAACGTTAACGGCAACGATGCCGGTCTATTTAAATGCGCTTACAGGCAAAGGCGTGCACGTCGTGACGGTGAACGAGTATCTTGCGAGCCGCGACGCGACCGAAATGGGCAAATTATATGAGTTTTTAGGCTTGACGGTCGGCCTAAATTTAACCGGCATGTCGCGCGAAGAAAAACAAGCGGCGTACAATGCTGATATTACGTACGGAACGAATAACGAATTCGGCTTCGACTACTTGCGTGACAATATGGTGCTGTATAAAGAGCATATGGTGCAGCGGCCGCTTCATTTTGCCGTCATCGACGAAGTGGACTCGATTTTAATTGACGAAGCGCGCACGCCGCTTATCATTTCCGGCACGGCGCAAAAATCAACGAAGCTGTACATTCAGGCGAATGCGTTCGTTCGCACGTTGAAAAAAGACGTCGACTATACGTACGATGAAAAAACGAAAAGCGTACAGCTAACGGAAGAAGGAATTACAAAAGCGGAGCGGGCGTTTGGCATCGACAACTTGTTTGATTTAAAGCATGTGACGCTCAACCACCACATTAACCAAGCGTTAAAAGCGCATGTGACGATGCACCGCGACGTTGATTATGTGGTCGAAGACGGAAAAGTCGTGATCGTTGACCCGTTTACCGGCCGTCTTATGCGAGGGCGCCGCTATAGTGACGGCTTGCATCAAGCGATTGAAGCAAAAGAAGGACTCGAAATTCAAAACGAGTCGATGACGCTCGCGACGATTACGTTCCAAAACTACTTCCGCATGTACGAAAAACTAGCAGGAATGACCGGTACAGCGAAAACGGAAGAAGAAGAGTTTCGCAACATTTACAACATGCAAGTCGTCGTCATTCCGACAAACAAACCGGTCATTCGCGAAGACCGTCCGGATTTAATCTATAAAACGATGGAAGGAAAATTCCATGCGGTTGTGGAAGACATTGCCGAACGCCATAAGAAAGGGCAGCCGGTGCTTGTCGGGACGGTAGCGATTGAAACATCCGAACTGATTTCGAATATGTTAAAGAAACGCGGCATTCCGCACAACGTGTTAAACGCGAAAAACCATGCGAAAGAAGCGGAAATTATCGCGCAGGCGGGTCAAAAAGGCGCGGTCACGATCGCAACCAACATGGCCGGCCGCGGAACGGATATTAAACTCGGCGAAGGCGTGAAAGAACTCGGCGGATTGGCAGTCATTGGTACGGAGCGCCATGAAAGCCGCCGCATTGATAATCAGCTGCGCGGCCGTTCGGGACGCCAAGGCGACCCAGGGGTGTCCCAGTTTTATTTATCGTTAGAAGACGAGCTTATGCGCCGCTTCGGTTCAGAAAACTTAATGGCGATGATGGACCGCTTAGGCATGGACGATTCGCAGCCAATTCAAAGCAAAATGGTGACGAAAGCGGTCGAATCGGCGCAAAAACGGGTCGAAGGCAACAATTTCGATGCGCGTAAGCAGTTGTTGCAATATGACGACGTTTTGCGTGAGCAGCGCGAAATTATTTACCGTCAGCGCTTTGAAGTATTGGATTCAGAAAATCTTCGCGACATCGTCGAAAAAATGATTCAATCGGTCATTGAACGCGTTGTGAACGCGCATACGCCGAGCGAAGAAATGCCGGAAGATTGGGATTTAAAAGGCATTATCGACTATGTTAACGCAAATCTTTTGCCGGAAGGCGATGTCACGGTCAATGACTTGCGCGGCAAAGAGCCGGAAGAAATGATCGAATTCATTTGGCAAAAAGTAAAAATGCGCTATGACGAAAAAGAGCAGCAAATTGTGCCAGAGCAAATGCGCGAATTTGAGCGCGTCATCGTGCTTCGCGCCGTCGATATGAAATGGATGGATCACATTGACGCGATGGAGCAACTGCGCCAAGGCATCCATTTGCGAGCGTACGGTCAAGTCGACCCACTTCGTGAATATCAAATGGAAGGGTATGCGATGTTTGAAGCGATGATCGCTTCCATTGAAGAAGAAGTCGCGAAATATATTATGAAAGCGGAAATTCACAACAACCTTGAACGCCAAGAAGTTGCCAAAGGCGAAGCGGTTCATCCGAAAGAAGACGAAGGGGAAGTCAAACGGAAACCGGTGCGAAAGGCTCTGAACATCGGCCGCAACGATCCGTGCATTTGCGGAAGCGGCAAAAAATATAAAAATTGCTGCGGAAAAAACGCATAAAAAACAAAGTGAGGGGGGAGCCTCTCGCTTTGTTTTTGTCCCGTTGATTGTTTAAAAACCATCCAGTAAAATGATGAACGAGGTGAACGTCAATGATTGATTTAATAGAAGTGAAGCAAGATTTAGAAAAAATGGCTAAGCGATTAGCGGATATTAGGGGGTCTCTTTGACCTCGATGAGAAAGAGGCGCGCATTCAGGAGTTAGAAGAGCAAATGGCTGCGCCCGATTTTTGGGATGATCAGAAAGCGGCACAAGCGGTCATTAGTGAAGTAAATGCACTGAAAGAGTTAGTGGGCGAGTTTCGCCAGTTAGAAGAGCGATTTGAAAATTTGGAAGTGACATATGAGCTCGTCAAAGAAGAGCCGGATGAAGATTTGCAGCAAGAGCTTGTTGCGGAGGCGAAAAAGCTGACAAAAGATTTTAGCGAATTTGAGCTGCAGCTTTTATTAAACGAACCTTATGATAAAAACAATGCGATTTTAGAGCTTCACCCGGGAGCGGGCGGAACAGAATCGCAAGACTGGGGTTCGATGCTTCTCCGCATGTATACGCGGTGGGCGGAGAAAAAAGGATTTAAAGTGGAAACGCTCGACTATTTGCCGGGCGAGGAAGCGGGCATTAAAAGCGTCACTCTTTTGATTAAAGGGCATAATGCTTACGGCTATTTAAAAGCAGAAAAAGGTGTGCACCGCCTTGTGCGCATTTCGCCGTTCGACGCTTCCGGACGCCGCCATACGTCGTTCGTATCTTGCGAAGTCATGCCGGAGTTTGACGATGATATTGAAGTGGAGATTCGTCCCGACGAAATTAAAATCGATACGTACCGCTCAAGCGGCGCAGGCGGCCAGCACGTCAACACGACCGATTCCGCCGTACGGATTACACATATTCCGACCGGCATTGTCGTGACGTGCCAGTCGGAGCGGTCGCAAATTAAAAACCGCGAAAAAGCGATGAATATGTTAAAAGCGAAGCTCTATCAGAAAAAAATGGAAGAGCAGCAAGCTGAGCTTGCGGAAATCCGCGGGGAGCAAAAAGAAATCGGCTGGGGCAACCAAATTCGCTCGTACGTCTTCCATCCGTATTCGCTCGTCAAAGACCATCGCACGAACACGGAAGTCGGCAACGTCCAAGCGGTCATGGACGGCGAAATTGATGTGTTTATTGACGCCTATTTGCGCTCCAAATTAAAGTAAAGGGTGATCGTTTGATCGCCTTTTTCTTTTTTACTTTATTATAGTAAACTGTTATTGCGTTAATCGGATGGCATTTACTTGAAAAAAAGGGCATGCTATACTCACGAAGGAAGGTGGGGAAAGCATGAGAAAAAAGAGAGACAAAACGTTGCATCCAACGGTCGAAGCGATCATCGAATACGTATACATATTAATCGGCTCAGCGATTGTGGCGGTTGCGTTTAATTTGTTTTTATTGCCGAACCGCGTCGCCTCCGGCGGAGTGAGCGGCATTAGCACGATTTTGCATGCGACGCTTGGCTGGCAGCCGGCTTATGTGCAATGGGCATTTAACATTCCGTTATTTATTGCTGGAGTGGTGTTGCTCGGCAGACAGTTTGGGCTGAAAACGCTAGTTGGCACGTTATTTTTGCCGTTTGTCGTATATTTGACGAAAGATGTCGAACCAGCGACACACGATCCGCTTCTCGGCTCGCTTTTTGGCGGAATCGGCGTCGGCATCGGCTTAGGACTCGTGTTTCGTGGCAAAGCATCGACGGGCGGAACGGATTTAGCGGCGCAAATCATTCATAAATATACCGGGTTATCGCTTGGAACGTGCGTCATTTTGATCGATGGATTGATTGTACTAACCGCAGCGATTGTATTTGATATTGAGCGGGCATTATATGCGCTGATCGGCTTGTTTGTCACAAGCAAAATGGTCGATTTCGTCCAGGTTGGCTTTGGCTATTCGAAAATGGCGATGATTATTACGAACAAAGAAGAAGAAGTGCGGACAGCGATTTTGCATAAAATTAACCGTGGAGTGACGAAATTGTCAGGATATGGCGGATATACGGAACACGAACGGCCGGTGCTTATGTGTGTTGTTGAGCAAACAGAGTTCACGAAATTGAAACAATTAGTGAAAAGCATTGATCCATCGGCATTTGTCGTCGTGATGGATGCTGCCGAAGTGCTTGGGGAAGGATTTAAACGAGCGTAAAAAATGAAAAAATCGGTTATAATAGAATTGTATGCAATTTCTACAGGGGGGAGTTCGTTCATGAAAGTGAAGGTAGTTAGTCTATTATTAGGCACGTCACTTGTGCTAGCTGCTTGTGGCGGGGGGAATGGAGCGAGCAATAACAAAGACAGCGGAGGTTCAACCGCATCTGCGGCAGAACAAGTGTACCAACAAAGCTGCGCGAGCTGTCATGGCCAAAATTTAGAAGGAAAAATAGGACCGAATTTACAAAAAGTAGGAAGTAAATACTCGAAGGACGAAATTAAACAAATTATTGAAAAAGGGCGCGGCGGTATGCCAGCTGGCGTCATTCAAGGCGACGATGTCGATAAAGTAGCTGAATGGCTAGCATCGAAAAAATAAACGTAAGCGATCCGGTATCTATAGATGCCGGATTGTTTTTTTTGGGAACGTTTGCGCGTAATAGTTTTGAAATATAAATGTAAACAAAAAACAGCTCGGATCATGTTATAATATGTTTTGTGGAATTTTGTATAAATAGCACGAGACAAATCGAATCATGACATCCATGATGACTTTTCAAAATAAGGTGATTAAAAATGATTGAAATGAAAGATGTATATAAAACGTATTCAAATGGCGTCATTGCGTTGAATGGAATTAACGTTCGTATTAAGCAAGGGGAGTTTGTATATGTCGTTGGTCCGAGCGGTGCCGGAAAATCGACATTTATTAAAATGATGTACCGCGAAGAAAAACCGACGAGCGGTTCAATTATGATTAACGGCGTAAACCTTGCCAAACTGAAAGACAATAAGGTGCCGTTATTGCGCCGGCATATAGGAGTGGTGTTCCAAGATTTTAAATTGCTTCCTAAGCTAACGGTATATGAAAATGTAGCGTTTGCTTTGGAAGTAATTGAAGAATCGCCGAAAATTATTAAAAAGAAAGTAATGGAAGTGTTAGATTTAGTTGGTTTGAAGCATAAGGCTCGCTTTTACCCGAATGAGCTTTCTGGCGGCGAGCAGCAGCGCGTATCGATTGCGCGCTCGATCGTCAATTCGCCGAAAATCGTCATTGCCGATGAACCGACAGGAAACTTGGACCCAGACAATTCATGGGGCATTATGGAACTTTTTGAAACGATTAATAATCGTGGAACAACGATTGTGATGGCCACGCATAACCGCGAGATCGTCAATACGATTAAAAAGCGCGTCATTGCGATCGAAAACGGGAAAATCGTCCGCGATGAGGCGAGGGGGGAATACGGGTATGACAATTAACACCCTCAGACGCCATATGCGGGAAAGCTTGAAAAGTCTCGGCCGCAACGGCTGGATGACGTTTGCTTCGATCAGCGCGGTGACGGTGACGCTTTTGCTTGTTGGCGTCTTTCTCGTCATCATGTTTAATATGAACCATTTTGCGAACAAAATCGAAAGCGATGTCGAAATTCGCGTTTACATTGATGTGACGGCAACGGACAAAGATAAGCAGGCGTTAAAGGCGCAAATTGAAGCTATTCCGGAAGTGAAAGACGTTCAATATTCATCGAAAGAGCAAGAACTCAAAAATTTAATTAAGAGTTTTGGTGAAGAAGGATCCTCGTTCCGTCTGTTTGAACAAGACAATCCTTTGAGCGATGTGTATGTCGTGAAAACAGCGAAGCCGACGGATACGATGAAGGTTGCCAAGAAAATTGAGACGTTTAAGTTTGCTCATAAAGTGAAATACGGACAAGGACAGGTCGAAAAGCTGTTTAAAACGTTGCGTGTTGCTAGAAACATCGGATTAGGTTTAATTGTCGGGTTGTTATTTACAGCGATGTTTTTAATCTCAAATACCATTAAAATTACGATTTTTGCGCGCCGCCGTGAAATCGAGATTATGAGATTAGTAGGAGCGACGAATGGATTTATCCGCTGGCCGTTTTTCCTTGAAGGATTATGGCTTGGCATTATCGGTGCGATTGTGCCGATTGTGTTGATTTCGTTCGTGTACTATAACATGTACGAATTTTTAAAGCCAAAGGTAACTGTTCCGTTTTTGCAGCTTCTTCCGTTTGATCCGTTTATGTGGAAGATTAGCGCAGTTTTATTAGTGCTCGGTGCGTGCATCGGCGTATGGGGAAGCATGATGTCGGTTCGGAAATTTTTAAAAGTTTAGTAGAGGGAAAGGGGAATAAAGTCGTGAAGCAAAAGATCATGTCGTTAGCGGTAGCGGCCGTGGTTGGTGTGACAAGCTTTTCGCCTTATGTGGCGGCTGCGGTGAGCAATCAAGAAATTCAACAGAAGCGAAATGCGATTAACAGCATTCAATCGAAACAGTCTTCTTTGCAAAGAAAAATGAGCAAAGCCGATCAACAAATTGAACAGTTACAGACACAGCAAGCGCAACTCGCGGAAGAAATGAAGAAGTTAGATATGGCCGTATCCGAAACGAGTGAAAAAATTGGTAATTTATCGCAAACGATCGATGACACGAAGCAAGACATTCAAGTGTTGAAGAAAGAAATTGCCGAAGTGCAAGCGCGTATTGAAAAACGAAACGAACTGTTGAAAGAGCGGGTTCGTTCGTTGCAGCAAAGCGGCGGGGTGATTAGCTATCTTGATGTATTATTAGGTTCGCAAAGCTTCAGCGATTTCATTAACCGCATTAGTGCTGTCACGACGATTTTTGAGGCCGACAAACAAATTATAAAAGAACAAGAAGCGGATAAAGCGTTGAAAGAAAAAAAGGAAAATGAGCTGACGTCTAAATTGACGGCGTTACAAAACGATTTAAAAGAGCTTGAACAATTAAAACAAACATTGAATCAGCAAATGGATGAAAAGGGACAGCTCATCGCTCGTTTAAAACAGCAGGAGCAGGATGTTAGTGAACAAAAACTAGCGTTAGCGGAAGAGCAGGAATTGCTAAAAAAACAAGAAGCGGCGATTCGGGCGCAGCTCCAGCAATTGCTTGTAAAACAACAACAAGAAGCGGCTCGTTCATCGAGTTCATCGAACAGTTCGAGTAGCAATGTGCCGCCAGTAACGAGTGGTGCGTTTATGTGGCCAGCAGCCGGTTCGGTTACATCTGGTTTTGGTCCGCGCGGCGGAGAATATCATTACGGAATTGACATTGCGAAACGTGGAGAGAGCGTACCAGTTGTAGCCGCAGCCGACGGTTATGTTTTCCGTTCCTATTATTCTAGCAGCTATGGAAACGTTGTATTCATTTCTCACGTTATTAATGGGCAAGTATATACAACCGTTTATGCCCATATGGCCTCTCGATTAGTAAGTGAAGGTCAAACAGTAAGCAAAGGACAAATAATCGGCTACACGGGGAATACAGGACAGTCGTGGGGTGTGCATCTTCACTTCGAACTGCACCGCGGTCCGTGGAATGCCGCGAAATCCAATGCGGTGAATCCGCTAAGCTATATAAATTGAACCGAAGAATTTGTATTGATATGGTATAGAAATACACAATTTGTCTAGATCGCTACGATGACAAGTTGTGTATTTTTTTTTAGTATTCAGCCGTTTATATATAAATACAACTGGGAGGTTTAACTTATGGCGGACGAAAAAGTAGACTCCCTATTTTTTCGACTGTCGGAGGCAAGTCTATGACTTGCTTTTGTCACGCCTTCGCGTGACAGAGGACAGACAGTCGAAACATACCGATTACTCCATAAAAGACGAAAACGTTAAAGTTCCAAATTGCATTTATATAATTTATAAGACAAAATGCAAGAGGTTGATTGAAAAAGTATTAGCTGATTATAGTAGTTTATGGATTTATTCAGCATGCTAAGCGTAAGTTGTAAATATTTCTGATTAATTTTAATGAACTTTTTCCCCACAACTATAGTCTTTTTATATAAATGCAATTTGGAACTTTAACGTTTTCGGCTTTTATGGAGTAATCGGTATGTTTCGACTGTCGGGTGACCGAACAACACCGCTTCCAGACAAATGCATTTGTCTGTGAAGCGGTTGGTTGTTCGGTCCTCTGTCACGCGAAGGCGTGACGAAGGCAAGTCACAGACTTGCGGCCGACAGTCGAAAAAATAGGGAGTCTACTTTTTCATCCGCCATAAGTTAAACCTCCCAGTTGTATTTATATAGATGGAAACATAAATACGAGGGGAGAAAAATATGAATTTCGATTTTCAACTGTTTCAAGCGATCAATCAATTTGCAGGCAATTACCCTATATTCGATCAAAGCATCGTTCTTTTTTCAAAGTACGGGCCGTTATTTTTTGGACTTGTTCTGCTAGGGATTTGGTTTGCGAAAAAAGGAAAGATAGAAGATAATCGTCGTACCGTGTTATTAGCTGTCACTGCTGCGATCATTGCGTTGGCAATTAACCAATTGATTGGAGCCATTTATTTTCGACCAAGACCGTTTGTGGATCATCCGGTTACACTTCTTATAGAAAAGTCTATGGATCCGTCTTTCCCGAGCGATCATGCGACAGGTGCATTTGCGTTGGCGCTGACGGTCTTCTGGAGAAATCGTAAATTCGGTTCCGGTATGTTGGTCATGGCTCTTTTTCTCGCCGTATCGAGGGTGTATGTAGGAACGCATTATCCGCTTGATGTTATCGGAGGTGCGTTGACGGGATTAATCGGAGCATGGTTCGCTGCATCGCAAAAAGACAGATTGGAACCGATATTCAAATGGATTGTCGATCAATGGAAAAAGATAGAGATGAAAACATTAAACAAAAGTATGTAGTTTCGAGCTGATTGGGGTTGAGATTGTGTGGACCAAGAACTAAGGCAGTTAATTCTTGAGGCAAAACAAGGGAACACTGAATCGTTCGCGCAATTAATGAGCCGATTTAAGGGGCACGTATTCCGGCAGGCGTACGCTATGCTTCATGACCCGGCAGAAGCTCAAGACGTTTCACAAGAAGCTTTCATTAAGGCATATTATTCCCTAGAGGCATTGCAGAACGAGTACGCCTTTTCATCTTGGATTGCTCGTATTGTATCTCGCTTGTGTCATGATCGCATTCAGAAAAAAAGAAAAGAAGAAGTGATCGAACGAGAACATATTCTAAAGGAAAGTACTCACTCAAAATCGATGGACCATTTGTTGTTGCGGATTCATCTCGAAGAGGCTATGCAAAAACTTTCTCCTGAACACCGGGAGATTATTGTATTACGCGATATCCAAGGCTTTACTTATGATGAAATTGCAGAAATTCTACAAATACCGGTTGGCACAGTGAAATCACGTATCCATGTGGCTCGACTCACTTTACGAAATGAACTTTCAAAGTAGGAGGGGATGGCGGAATGCAAGAACATGTGGAAGAATTGATTTCTTCCTATATAGATGGTGAGGTAACGGACGACGAGCGTCAGTTGATCGAATCTCATTTACAAAACTGTAATCAATGCCAAGTATTGATGGAAGAAATGGTTACAATGAAAAACAATGTCTTCTTAGTCTACGAATTTGTTGAAATTCCACAAAGCTTTGAAGAAAACGTTCTTGCCGTCATTGGTGCTGATCAAACGGCAAAGGATACTTTACGTATTAAGATGTCATGGTTCGTTTTTACTTTTTTCATTGCCTTAACTTTGATAATCGTGTTCGCATTGTCTCCTATTGGCATTTTTATTGTTTCGCTTTCGTCTTCCGTCTTTAGCATTATGTTTAGTCTTTTGCGAGTGATCCCGACTTTAATCAGTTCGGTGCCTCAGCTGTTAGTTGGCATTTCCATTTTTTTTGTTGTTTTGTTCGTCGCATCGACTTGGTTTTTACGACGCCTGTTGTTCGTGCAAAAAGTGACGTAAGGGGGCGAATATTGTGAAACAAAAGTTCGTTCAGATCGTATTTTTCTTGATTTTAAGTGTAATGATCGTGTTCAAGTCCTCGATCGTATTTGCGGCTGAAAATGTGTTTGATGGTCAGGATACGGTGTTAACGGAAACACAAAGAGTAGAGAATGTTGTCATTATTGGTGGGAATGCAACCATTTACGGCTCGGTACGCGACGCGGTCATTGTCCTTAACGGTGATCTCAATATTAAATCATCGGCCCGCATTAAGGGGTTAGTGCTTGTAATTGGTGGAAAAATCATTCAAGAGCCCGGAGCCCAATTAACTGATAATGTATTGAATATTAATTTTAATCAGGCGACGGCAAATAGCTTGTTCATCGGAGGTATTTTTGTTGCGGGTGTCTGGTTTTTCCGGTTTATTTTAAGTATGATGTTAATCATCTTACCGGTTGTAACTTTTCTTATGGCAAAGGATCGATTAGAGCCATTCATATCAGTGGCTCGTTTGTCACTTAGGAGAGCGTTTCTCATCGGTGTCGTTATCAATATCTTGTTCATCGCAATTTGCATCTTGTTATCGGTCACGATCATTGGTCTTCCTATTGCTGTGTTATTGCTGCTATTCACTCTGTTTGTATTTTTAGTTGGTTTCACTGCCGTTAGTCAAATTGTCGGCGAGTGGATGCCTAGAATTTCTGACAAGCCTAGATGGTTAAAGGTTCTCGGAGGAGCTCTTCTTTTGACAGCCGGAATCAATTTTCCTTTAATCGGTGTCATCATACTTCTGTCACTCTTCTGGGTTTCTTTAGGTTCAGTCACCTTGTTATTTTGGGGAAAACGAAAACAAGGGTGACAATATGTAAAAACGATGGAATCATATGTCGAGATTTCTACAACAATATGTTTGAGTAATTTGGATCGTTTTTCCATTGCTATACAAAGCAAAAAAGAAAGCATCATAAAAGTTTTGGGAAATAATAATGGAAAATCTTTTGGAGGAGAGAAAAATTTGGGGTTCGTGACTGCTTGGGTCGATCAATACGGATACATGGTCTTGTTTTTTGCCCTTATGCTAGAACTCATTGCACTACCAGTACCTGGTGAAGTTTTGATGAGTTATTCCGGTTTTCTTGTGTCACAAGGACGGTTACATTGGTTGGCAAGTATTCTATTCGCCGGAATCGGAGGCTCAATCGGAATGACCGTTGCGTATTTGGTGGGATACAAATTAGGCACTCCTTTTTTTTACAAATATGGCCGTCGGTTTCATTTGGGACCTGATAGATTAGAAAAAATTTCTAGATGGTTCAGTAAATACGGCAACAAAATGTTGATTATAGGATACTTCATTCCTGGTGTCCGCCACATCACAGGCTATTTCGCAGGGATCACACGGATTCCTTTCCGATCCTATGCCTTATATGCTTATCTTGGGGCATTCATATGGACAAGTACGTTTATTTCCCTCGGGAAAATTTTGGGTCCAAAATGGGCAGAGTTTCACGGTTCTATAAAAAAGTATTTGATTATGATAGGGATTGTTGCAGCTGCTGTTTTAGCTATTGTCTACTTTTACAGAGTGTACAAACAGCAAATTTTAGATGCTGAACGATCGGTATTGGAACGGTTACTAGAGAGGCTTCATTCCCTAGGTCGTGTCAAATTTCTCATAGCCGGTGCTGCAACATTTTTTTTCGTTTTTTTCATTTTGATGTTAGGTTTGATTCAAGATTATTTAGGAAACGAGTTTTCTCGATTTGACCAAATCGGCACGTTTCTAGTCCATGCGGTTTTTGAAGAAACATGGACACCATGGATGAAAAAAGTTTCGCTACTTTCATCATATAAAGTGTTGATTCCTATTATTGTCTTAACACTTTGCTGGATTTGGATAAAAGAAAAAGATCGATGGTTAGAAATTGGTTTTTTATTTTTCGTCGCCATTGGTGGGGAAATCTTGGACGAAGGATTGCGAAGAATTTTTCACCGTATCGGTCCCGCAAGTACGTTAACAGCGGAAAAACTCCCTTATACTTTTCCTAGTGAACAATCTTTGATAGTGTTAACCGTTTTTGGGTTTATATTTTTCTTATTAGCCCGACATTCGCAAAAAACTTGGATTCGAACACTATTACCTTCAGTTGTACTTGCGGCCGCCATTCTTGTAGGACTCAGTCGAGTGTATTTAGGTGTTCAATATCCGAGCGATGTCGTAGCTGGGTATGTGTTTGGCGGAGTGTGGTTGAGTCTAAATATAGTATTATTAGAAATCTTTAGGCAGTTACAAAAAGTCTAGATCCATAGGGATTTTTTATGGTGAGCGAACTTTTTTCTCCTGTTTTTCATAAATGGAAGGATAATACAGCTTAATGTATTTTTCACACGAGTGGTGGTTATCGATTATTTTCTGTCAAAATAATGGGTTCATGAGCGAAAATGCGGAATAGTGAGGCTGAACACAAGCTTTTTTGTCTAATTCCTCGAACAAGAACGCCAGCGGGCTCACTCACTTCTTTGCCCGCAAGCGTAATGGCAGATTTTCTATGGCAGTCGTTCGGTCCGACGATTGCTTTTGGATCACTAGCAATTTTGGCTGCACTATTGATGATGGTGTTTCGCATTTAAAAGAGCATTCCTGTTAGAAAGGTTTTGGGGGACTTGAAAGAAAAAAGCCCTCTTGGTATGATGCAGGGGTACCAACAAACACCTATCATCAGA
>NZ_JACHEP010000033.1 GCF_014201465.1 Anoxybacteroides tepidamans
AAAGCGAACTTTAGTTGGAGGTTGCCTTTTTGTCCCTTTGTAAAAGTAAATTTATAGTTAAACAGTAAATTTAAAACATATATACAACGCTAGTGAGGGTGCCCCGTTACTTTTGGGACACCCTCTTTTTACCGTTGATCTTTTGGAATCAAATGGAGCAGTTCGCGACGCAATAATTTTTTCGCCGCATTTCGTGGCAGCTCATCGACTATATAAATACGTTTAGGCACTTTATATTTCGCAAGTTGTGTTTGGCAAAATGCGGTGAGCTGTTCTGTTGTAGCAACACACCCGTTTTTTAATTTCACAAACGCACACGGCACTTGTCCCCATCGCTCATCCGCGATTCCTGTCACTCCTGCCTCTTCGACCGCTTCGTGCGATAGCAACACTGCCTCAATTTCCGCGGGATAAATGTTTTCACCACCGGAAATAATTAAATCCGAGCGGCGGTCAAGCACATAAAGAAATCCTTCCTCATCGACATACCCAATATCACCTGTATAAAACCATCCGTCGCGAATCGCTTTTTCTGTCGCTTCCGGACGGTGCAAATACCCTTTTGTCACATTCGGTCCTTTTACAACGATTTCGCCCGCTTCATACGAGCGAGCCGCTCTCCCCTCGGTTTCAATGCGAAGCTGCACCGGAAACAGCGGTTTGCCGGCCGAACCTAATTTGGTAATGCTATATTCAGGTGCTAACGTTGCCATTTGCGAGGCTGTTTCCGTCATTCCATACGTTTGATATACCGGAATATTTTTATCGCGGCACACCTCAAGCAGCGGTTTCGGTGCAGGCCCGCCTCCAAGCAGCATGCAGCGGAACATGCACGGATAGGTGCGTTCCCCTAACTGTGAAAGCATTTGTTGCAGCATCGCGCTCACAACAGACATCATTGTCACTTTTCCGCTCATAATAATCTCATTCGCTTTTTTCGCATCAAACGGATCCATCATATAGACGCTCATGCCGTAAATCACACTTCTCATTAAAATCGACAAGCCGCTGACATGAAAAAAAGGAACAGCTGCAAGCCAGCAATCGTTTTCGTACAATCCTAAATTCAAAACCGAACCGACCGCGCTCCACCAATGATTTCCATACGTTTGCAGCACCCCTTTCGGCTTTCCGGTCGTTCCAGACGTATACATAATCGTCGCTATATCATCGAAATGATATTGTTCCTGAAGCGGCACATCATCTTGCGGCAGCTTCTCCAGTTCGCTTGTTGTAATCGTTGGAACAGCTATTTCATCTTTATAAACGCCCCATTCATCACCGACAATCCACCATTTTGCCCCGCTATCTTGAAGCTGCCACACTAATTCATGAACGGTGAGCCTTACGTTTTGCAATAGCACAACCGCCCCGATATAATGAAGCGCATGAATCATTTCTACCATGTTTATGCTATTTCGCATTAATAAGGCGACAATCTCGCCCTTTCGCACTCCTAAATGAGCTAATTTTCCTGCTTTTTTGATCGCTGCTTCATGAAGTTGGGCAAACGTTTTTTGTTCGTTTTCACTATATATCGCGATGCGCTCTGGTGTTAAAAACGCGCGCTGCATAAGCCAGTTTGGCGTTGATGTATACATAGCACACTCTCTCCTTTGTTCGATACAAAGAAACAGCTTGATGACATTCACCAAGCTGTAACGCTGCTTTCCATTACCAATTTTTTACGGAAAACGAGGGAATTGTTTAAAGTCTGGTTTGCGTTTTTCTTTGAATGCGTCTCTTCCTTCTTTCGCTTCTTCTGTCGTATAAAAGAGCAACGTTGCGTCGCCAGCGAGCTGCTGAATGCCTGCTAGGCCATCAGAGTCTGCATTAAACGCAGCTTTTAAGAAGCGAATTGCCGTCGGGCTTTTCTCTAAAATTTCTTCCGCCCATTTGACCGTTTCTTCTTCCAATTGCTCCAATGGAACGACTTTGTTGACAAGCCCCATTTCCAACGCTTCTTGAGCGTTATATTGACGGCATAAATACCAAATTTCGCGCGCTTTTTTATGGCCGACGATGCGCGCTAAATAGCCGGCACCATATCCGCCGTCAAAGCTGCCGACTTTCGGACCAGTTTGCCCGAAAATCGCGTTGTCCGCCGCGATCGTTAAATCGCATACGACATGCAATACGTGGCCGCCACCGATCGCATATCCTGCTACCATCGCAATGACAGGTTTTGGAATCACACGGATTAAACGCTGTAAGTCTAATACGTTTAGGCGCGGAATTTGATCGTCTCCTACATACCCGCCATGGCCGCGCACTTTTTGGTCACCGCCAGAGCAAAATGCTTTGCCACCCGCACCTGTCAAAATGATTACACCAATTTTAGAGTCGTCACGCGCATATGAAAAAGCATCAATTAATTCTTGAACCGTTTTCGGGCGAAACGCATTATGTACTTCGGGACGGTTGATCGTAATTTTCGCAATCCCGTTATACGTTTCGTACAAAATGTCTTCGTATTGACGTTCCGCTACCCACTCAATCGCCATTCATTTGTCCTCCTTTTTCGATAAACTCATTTACTATTTTAGCAAAAATCTCTCGTTGTTCCACATGAATTGCATGTCCTGCGCAGGGAATTTTCAAAATATAAGAATTCGGGAGTTTTTCTTTCATGGCTAATGCAATTTGGACAAATTTTTCATCCCATTCCCCACAAAAAAGAAGCGTTGGAATGAACACTTGCTTTAAATGCTCCCACCAAGACGGCTGCCTCCCCGTCCCCATGCCGCGTAAGCTGTTGGCTAGCCCTTTGGCGCTATGGCTTAAACGTTCCGCGCGAATCTGTTCTTGTATTTCTTTCGGCAGCCGCTTTTGCGTGGCGAAAAGCGGGAGCTGTTCCCATTTCTCAATAAAGGCGGCCACTCCGTACTGCTCGATCTCCCAAGCGAGCGCTTCATCGCTTCGAATGCGTGCCCTTCGTTCTTCCTCCGTCTTGAATCCCGGCGAACTGCTCTCTAAGATAAGTGTTTTAACCCGATGAGGATAGCGAATCGCAAACGTAAGCGCAAGACGTCCCCCCATCGAGTATCCAAGCACATGCGTTTTGTCAATGTTCAACTGACCCAATAGCTCATCAAGATCAGCCGCAACGTTTTCGATATCATATCGCTCTACTTCATCCGGACAATCCGTCTGCCCGTGGCCGATGATATCTACCATCACTAGCTTTCGTTGCTTCCAATCTGAAAAAAATGGTTTCCATGTTTCCGTGCTTCCCGTAAACCCGTGCAGCAATAAAAGCGGCTCACCATCTCCATACACTTCCACATGATATGACACACCGCGAACCGAAATTCTCATTGTGTTCTCCTTTTTTTGAGAAATTTTCTGATTTCCTGGGAAACACGATCCCACAAAAAGCGATGTTTCGCGACATTTTCTTCCCTTGATGTGCGTAGTTCAATGACATGTAATCCTTCCGACTCGGTCGACCGCTTCACATAGTAGCGAAATTCGTCCCACGCCGTTACGTTTTGATAATCTCCATCGTACATGCGGACAACATGTTCAAACTGTAAATCAGTTGGCGTTCCGAATAATGTTTCAAAATGTTTTTTATGCTTCGCTTGCGGCAAGAAAGAAAAAATGCCGCCGCCATTATTATTGATCACAATGATCGTTGCATTTAACCGATGTAGTTTAGCCGCCAACAATCCGTTTAAGTCATGATAAAAGGAAAGATCTCCAATTACAAGCACAAGTGGTTCTGCGACAACACTAGCGCCCAACGCGCTTGAAACGATCCCGTCGATGCCGTTGGCACCGCGATTCGCCATCACGCGAATTTGCTTACCATTTGCCATAAAAAATGTATCAGCATCACGAATCGGCATACTGTTTCCAACAAATAACAACGACTGTTCCGGAAGCAGTTCGGTCAATTCAATAAATACTTTTCCTTCAAAAAGCGCGTTTTCTTTTTTCACTTCGAGAAGCACTTCTTTCGCGATTTTGTTCACATATCGCCACGTTTCCGCCCATTCGCTCTTTCGTGGGAGAGGAGTGCTAAATTGCGCCAATCGGGAACAAAACTCAGTTTCATCGCAATAAATCATTTGCGAGGCGGTGTAAGTTGGTTCACGCCAGCCGCTTTCCCCATCAACTACAATTTGCGCAATCGATGGGTGGCGTTTCAATATCATCAAAAGCGGTTTCGAAACCGGCATCGACCCAAACCGAATCACAACATCCGGCAACAATATTTTCGCTATCGTTTCGTCTTTTAAAATGGCATCATAGCTTTCGACAATGTAGTCTTTCGTATGGGTTCCGCTGCGCAATTGCGAAAGCGGATCGGCCAAAATGGGATAGTGCAACGCTTCAGCCAGCTTTGTTACCGCCTCCGCAAACCCCGGCTTGTCGATGTCGCCGCAAACGATCCAACCTTTTTCGACATGTGCAAGCTGTTCGTATAATTGGCGAAACTGTTCGTCTTCGAGCGTTTTTTTTCCGATGGTCACATGAATATAAGAAGGTTCTTTCGCTTCGATTTGGCTCCACGTTTGCTCGGTGATAGTTGGCATGAGCGGCTCGCGAAGCGGAAAGTTTAAATGAACAGGACCTTGCGGAGCTGTCATCGCCACCGCTGCCGCTCTTGCTGCCATCATGCGGACATAGCGCAACATTTCGTTCGAGCTTTCTGGAAGCGCCATCTCTACAAACCATTTCACATGCTTTCCGTAAATATGAATTTGATCAATCGCTTGCGGAGCTCCGACATCCCGAAGTTCATGCGGGCGATCTGCCGTAAGCACAATTAAAGGAACTCGCGAATAATAAGCTTCGACAATCGCTGGCAAATAATTCGCCACCGCTGTCCCTGATGTACAAAGAAGAGCAACCGGTTTTCGCTTCGCCTTTGCCATGCCTAGTGCAAAAAAAGAGGCCGAACGTTCGTCAATGTTCATATGCACATTGATAGCTGGATGCTCCGCCATCACAATGGCAAAAGGGGTCGAACGTGACCCCGGACTCACAACCACATCTTGCACTCCGACTTTCACTAACTCATCAACAAATGCAGCAACATACAGCGTTAAATCATTATTCATCTAACTCCACCCCTAATGCGGATAACATTGGTTTCAATTTTACTTTTGTTTCTTCATACTCACTCAAAGGCTCTGAGTCGCCAACAACTCCGCATCCAGCAAAAAGAGAAGCTTCATTTCCTTGCAGCAAACCAGAGCGAATCGCCACCGCAAATTCTCCATTTCCTAACGCATCCATCCAACCGATCGGAGCGGCATACCACCCGCGATAAAGCGGCTCCATTTTGCGAATCGTTTCAAGCGCTTTCTCTCTTGGTGTTCCCCCTAGCGCAGGAGTCGGATGCAGCCGTTCAACGAGCGAAAACAGCGAAACGTCACCGCGATTTTCAGCGACGACAGGCGTGTACAAATGTTGAATATCACGCATTTTTAACAATTGTGGTTTCCCCGGAATTTTTACATTTTCGCACACTTCCATCATCGCTTCTTTTATCATATCCACAACAAACTGATGTTCCCATAAATTTTTTTCATCTTGTAGAAGCCATTGACCGAGCTGCTCGTCTTCACTTATTGTTTTTCCTCGTCGAATCGAGCCGGCCAGACACGTTGAATAGCACGTATTCCCTTCTTTTTTGACAAGCTGTTCAGGAGAAGCACCTATAAAGCAGTTCCCATTTTGTTCAAATGCAAAAAGATAGCTGAACGGTTGCTGTTCCCGCAATCGCTCAAGCACTACACCCGCATCCAATCGATCGTCAAATGTAAACCGCACTTCCCGCGCTAGAACGACTTTATCAAACTTGCCGTTATTAATATCATGAATAATTTTTCCGACCGCATAAATCCATTCATATTTCTTTATTTCTTCGTATTTTACAATTGAAGGAAAGCTGTCTGATCGCCGAAACTGTTCGTGATATAATAAATCGAATAATTGTACCACGCTTTCAATCATTTTTTTATTGTTTTGCGAAGGTAATGTAATCGTAACCGTCGCATGCCCTTCTTTAATCGATAATAACACCGTCGGCACGATAAACTTCGCATCAGAAAATCCGACCCATTGCTCTGTTTTTGGCTTCAATGGATCAAACGAAAATCCGCCGAATATAAGGGGAACTGCTTCTGTTCCATTCGAACGGATCGCTGTCATTCCGATAAAACGCTTCCATTCTTTTTCAACGGCAGCGAAACGTTGTTGATCCCCTTCTACAGCAATCACATATGTACAACCTAACCCAACATACACTGTTTCATTCAAACGATCCGACCAATAAAACCGGTCACGAAACGAACTCACTTCCCCAAGCATAAAGAAATGAGCAGGGTCAACAGCTGGAATTATTTCGCTCCAGCTTATAAACGGCTGGCTTGCTGATTTGGTGATCAAACTTAATTGTTCTTGAATTTTATGTTGATATAAAATCGCCACTGTAATCCCGCTTTCTTGTGTTACTAAACTTTTTTTCACAAACACGTGAAAACAAACCATCACTTCCCATTATATATAATAAGGAATAATTTATCTATTCCTAGGGGTTGACACCTCTTGAACGTTTACCTACACTTATTTTGAACGTTTTTTGAACAATGCTTTTATGATCCTAATACGAGGGGTATGATTTATGCAATCACCATTATCGAAACAACAAACATCCATATTCAAATACAATCGAGATTGGCGTGTATGGTGGAGGCTCACCCGTCCGCATACGCTAACCGCTGCTTTTATTCCTGTTTCGATTGGCACGGCACTAGCCTTTCACGAAACGAACATTCATATTTCTTTGTTTGTTGCCATGCTCGTTGCATCGTTATTCATTCAAGCAGCAACAAATATGTTTAACGAATATTACGATTATAAACGAGGCTTAGACTCTGCTGAATCGGTCGGGATTGGCGGAGCGATTGTTCGCGATGGAATTCCACCAAAAACTGTCCTTTTGTTAGCTATTTCTTTTTTTGCCGCCGCTATGCTCATTGGCGCATATATTTGCATGAATAGTAGCTGGTGGTTAGCGGTCATTGGCATCATCTGTATGGCTGCAGGCTATTTTTACACGGGCGGGCCGCTCCCGATTGCGTACACACCATTTGGCGAACTCGCAGCAGGTTTTTTTATGGGACTTGTAATTATTTTGATTTCCTTTTTCATCCAAACAGGTGACGTAACGATCGTTCCTGTTGTCGTCTCCATTCCTATCGCCATTTTAGTTGGTGCCATTTTATTAGCAAATAATATTCGCGACCTTGACAGCGATCAAAAGCATGGGCGGAAAACGCTGGCTATTTTAGTCGGACGGACGAATGCGATTCGAATATTAGCGGGCATGTTTATCATCTCTTTTACATGGATGATTGGGTTAGTTGCCTTGCATGTCGTTTCTCCATGGACGATGCTCGTCTTTCTTAGCGTACCGAAAGCGTTTGTTGCTACGAAAGGATTTATCGGAAAAACGAAACCAATTGAAATGATGCCGGCCATGAAAGCGACTGCCCAAACCAATACGCAATTTGGATTTTGGCTGGTGATCGGTATTCTCATCAGCCATTGGTTATAAACACGGTCAAATGAACCGTGTTTTTTTTTATTTTTCGTCCATACTACATGATAAAGGTTTATAAGAAGGGAGCATGTTCCTATGTTAACAAACAAACAACGGTCCGCCTTCCAGACACAGCTTCTTAAGACAAAACGCGCGCTCGAAGAACGGCTTGGCAAAAACGATCATTTCGGAATGGCGCGAAGCCACGCCCATGATTCCACCGGCGAGTTAGCGAGCTATGATAACCATCCAGCCGACGAAGCAACGGAACTGTATGAACGGGAAAAAGACCTCGCTCTCAATGAACATGCGGAACGAGAATTAAAAGAGATTGAACGCGCACTTGCAGCGATGAAAAACGGTACGTATGGTCGATGTGAAATATGCGGTCAACCGATTCCATATGAGCGGCTAGAAGCGCTGCCAACAACAACTTTTTGTAAAAAACATAGCCCTGACCAATTTGTTTCACAACAACGACCGCTTGAAGAAGGGGTGTTAATGCCTCCTTTCGGAAAATTTGACTTCGATGACCGGGATGCGGAAGTATACGATGCGGAAGATGCTTGGCAAGAAGTTGCCCGCTATGGGACATCCGACACACCGTCCGACCTATGGCAACATGTCGATCATTACAACGAAGCATATGCAGAAGCGGAAGAACATATCGGGTATGTTGAAGAATTTGAAAACTTTGCCGCTGTTGATTTATACGGCCATCCGATGGTCATTTATCCTACGCAGGAACATGAACAGTTCGAACATCGATTAGATGACGAACAAATCATGTCGAACATCGGGGATTTACCTGCTGATGAAAAAGACACTTATACAGAAGAAAAAAAGAAACCGTAATACCAAGACCGTCGCTCCATTGATGGTCTCTTTCTCATTTTTTGAAACAAAAAAGGAATGATAAACCGTAATAACGAATAGATAGGATTAGAACAACGTGATTGAGGTGAGTAAAATGAACGCACACGAAATTGACTACAAGCTATATGGAGATGATATGCAATTTGTTGAAATTGAGCTAGACCCTTATGAAAGCGTTATTGCGGAAGCGGGCGGCATGATGATGATGGAAGACGGCATCGAAATGGAAACAGTTTTCGGAGATGGAGCAAGCTCTAACAAAGGATTTCTCAACAAACTTGTCGGTGCCGGAAAACGCCTCCTAACAGGTGAAAGTTTGTTTATGACGGTATTTACAAATAACGGAAGCGGAAAACGACGTGTTTCTTTTGCCGCACCGTATCCTGGAAAAATTATCCCAATTAATTTAAGTGAATTAGGCGGAAAAGTGATTTGCCAAAAAGATTCATTTCTTTGTGCTGCGAAAGGCGTATCTGTCGGCATTGACTTTCAACGTAAACTCGGCACCGGCTTTTTTGGCGGAGAAGGGTTTATTATGCAAAAACTTGAAGGAGATGGTCTTGCTTTTTTGCATGCTGGAGGGACGATTTATAAACGAGATCTGCAGCTAGGCGAAAAACTGCGCATCGACACCGGCTGCTTAGTCGCGATGACAAAAGAAGTCAACTATAACATCGAATATGTCGGCAAAATTAAAACCGCCTTTTTCGGCGGCGAAGGATTATTTTTTGCGACATTAACAGGACCGGGAACCGTTTGGGTGCAATCGTTGCCGTTCAGCCGCCTTGCTGACCGAGTTATCGCGGCTGCGCCAAGCGCCGGCGGACGTTCTGTTGGAGAAGGCAGTATTTTAGGAAGCATTGGCGATTTGCTTAATGGGGATGATTAAGTTTATACGGAGGGTGCTTACAGCTCCCTCCGCACAACATACTGAAAGTAGCAAGGATCCTTTTCGCTATGTTAGCGGTTGAATCTCCCATATTTCATTGGCATATTCTTGAACTGTTCGATCGCTTGAAAAATAGCCGGAATGCGCAATATTGATGGCGCTCATTTGCAACCATTTATCTCGGTTTTGATACGCCGCTTCCACCCGCTCTTGCGCTTCCGCATAAGAAGCAAAATCGCGCAACACAAAATATTCATCATTTTGCATTAACAGCGAATCGTAAATCGGCTCAAAATGGTCATGAGCATCCGGAAAAAATCCGTTTACAAGCTGATCAACCACTTGTTTAATCCGCCGATCATGGTGATAATATTCATGCGCATGGTATCCGCCATTTTGGTAATAATGCAACACTTCTTCAGCGGTTAATCCGAAAATAAAAATATTTTCTTTTCCAACTGCTTCCAAAATTTCTATGTTCGCTCCGTCTAACGTTCCGAGCGTAATCGCACCGTTCATCATAAATTTCATATTGCCTGTTCCAGATGCTTCTTTACTAGCTGTCGAAATTTGTTCACTGACATCCGCAGCAGGAAAAATTTCTTCCGCTAACGAAACGCGGTAATTTTCTAAAAAAATCACTTTTAATTGCTCGTTCGTCTGTTGATCGCGATTAACCTTATCCGCGAGCGAATTAATGAGCTTAATCACTCTTTTGGCGTAATAATACCCTGGTGAAGCTTTCGCACCAAAAATAAACGTGCGCGGGTAAATTGAAAAGCTTGAATCCTCTTTTAGACGATTATAGAGATACATAATATGCAGTACGTTTAACAACTGCCGTTTATAAGCATGGAGCCGCTTCACTTGCACATCAAAAATCGATGATTCATCGACCACCATCCCCGTTTGCTCATAAATGCGCTTCGCCAGCAGCGCTTTTCGTTGTTGCTTCACTTTTTCCAGCTCTTGTTGAAAAGAACGGTCGTATGCATACGGCTTTAAATCAAGCAACGTTTCTGGTCGTTTGATCCAACCGTCGCCGATCGTATCCATAATCAATGCAGATAGCTGTGGATTCGCTTTTAACAGCCAGCGACGATGAGTAATGCCGTTCGTTTTATTATTAAACTTTTGTGGAAACACGCGATAAAATAGCTTCATTTCGCGATGTTTTAAAATTTCTGAATGCAGTTTCGCCACTCCGTTTACACTATAGCTGCCGACAACTGCTAAATGTGCCATTTTGACAAGTCCGTGTGCGATAATCGCCATCTCTTCAATCCGTTTCCACTGGCCAGGATATCGATTCCAAAGTTCGCGACAAAAACGCTCATTAATTTCCTCGACAATCATATAAATGCGTGGAAGGAGCGGCTGAAAAATACGAATTGGCCACTTTTCTAACGCTTCCGATAATGTCGTATGATTCGTATACGAGATCGTATTTGTCGTTATATGCCATGCATCTTCCCAGCTCATTCCTTCTTCATCTAACAACACCCTCATTAACTCTGGAATCGCTAAAACCGGATGGGTATCATTGACGTGAATAGCGACATGCTTATGCAAATCATATAAATGTCCGTATTGGCGGCGATGAGCGCGAACGATGCTGCCAACGCTTGCAGCGACAAGGAAATATTGTTGCTTCAACCGCAAAATTTTCCCTTCGTCATGCGTATCATCGGGATATAAAAACTCAGAAATCGCCTCAGTTTCTCGCTTATACTGCATTACGCTTTTATGCGGCGGGAACGTTTTCGCCGGCTCAGCGCTCCACAGTCGAAGCGTATTCACCGTTTTCGTTCCATATCCGATCACCGGTATATCATACGGGACAGCCATTACTTTTTCGCTGTCGATATGGCGAAACGTTAACCGCCCTCCTTCATTCGATACGTCTACTTTTCCCCAAAAATTCACTTCAATCGCTAAGTCCTCTTTTCTCACTTCCCATACGTTTCCATGTCTTAACCACTGCTCTGGCAGTTCAACTTGAAATCCATCCACAATTTTTTGATCAAACAACCCATGCTTATAACGAATGCCGCAGCCGTTCCCCGGCAAATTGAGCGAAGCCAATGAATCTAAAAAGCAAGCGGCAAGGCGGCCAAGACCGCCGTTCCCTAGCCCAGCGTCCGCCTCGCTCTCTTCAATTTCTCCCAAATCGATCCCTAACTCCTTTAATCCTTCTTCGACCACATCACGAATGCCAAGGTTTAATAAATTGCTCCCAAGAAGGCGCCCAAGCAAAAATTCAATCGACAAATAGTACACTTGTTTATGATTTTTTGCTCGATTCTGTTCATTTGTTCGAATCCAATTTTGACTTATATACTCACGAACCATATTCCCTAACGTCTGATATTGATCGCGTACAGTCGATTCTTCAAACCGCTTTCCATACATCATTTCTAATTTTTTTAAAAAAATCGTTTTAAACTCTTCTTTGTTAGAGAACACGACTCCCACTCCCAGCCATTAATTCATCGTAAAGTTGATTATACTTAAACGCCGACTGCGCCCAGCTGTAATCGCGGCTCATCGCCGCTTTCATCAGTTTTTCCCACATTTCTTTTTGATGATAAAATCCGAGCGCGCGACGAATCGTATACAACATATCGTGAGCGTTAAAGTTTTTAAAACTAAACCCGTTTCCTTCCCCTGTAAACTCGTTAAACGATTGCACAGTATCATTTAATCCACCTGTTTCACGTACAATCGGAATCGCTCCATATCGTAATGCGATCAACTGCCCTAACCCGCACGGCTCAAATTGCGATGGCATTAAAAACAAGTCCGCTCCCGCATATATTTGATGCGCCAACTCCTCATGAAATCCGATATATACCTTTACTTGATCAGGATATGTAATCGCCATTTCGTTGAAAAAGTGCTCAAATTCCCAATCTCCTGTACCAAGAACAATAAATTGAACGTTTTCCGCCATAATTTCACGAAATACACATTTTACTAAATCAAGACCTTTTTGCTTCGTTAAACGTGTAACCATGGCGATAATCGGCACATCTTCCTCGTCCGGCAATCCAAAACGATGACGAAGCGCCTGTTTATTGATCTCTTTCCGTGCAATTGTTGTTTGATCATACGGAACAGCAATATATGGATCTTTTTTCGGATTGTAAATCTCGTCATCGATCCCGTTTAAAATACCGACTAAGTCCCGCCCACGTGCTCGCAGAAGTCCATCGAGCTTTTCTCCGTAATACTCCGTTTGTATCTCTTCTTTATAAGTTGGACTGACAGTTGTAATCATATCGCTAGACACAAGCGCCGCCTTCATAAAGCTGACGTTCCCGTAAAACTCGACATATTCAATCGTAAAATAGCGGTCGCTTAAATTGAGCAAATCTCCTAAAATTTCACGCGGAAAAATTCCTTGAAATTGCAAGTTATGAATCGTAAACATAGAGCGAATGTTTTTGTAAAAGGAATTTTTTTTATATTCCTCGCGCAATAAAAACGGAATCATCCCTGTATGCCAATCGTGGCAATGAATAATATCAGGCTGAAACGAAATCGCAGGTAGCGAATCTAACACGGCTCGACAAAAATACGAAAAACGTTCCCCATCATCGTAATGGCCATATAAACGGTCGCGCCTAAAATAATACTCGTTGTCAATAAAATAATACGTCATACCTTCATGCTCAAGCATTTCAATTCCGCAATATTGACGCCTCCACCCGACGTGAACGACAAGTTCGGCGATCTTTTTCATTTGGTCGCGAAACGATTCCGGAATCGTGCCGTATTTCGGCAACATCACACGAATATCAGTTCCTAATCGTTTTAGTTCTTTTGGCAACGCACCAGCTACATCTGCTAATCCTCCTGATTTCACAAACGGTACACATTCTGACACAACAAATAAAATTCTCACTGGTTCATCAACGCTCCTTGTACAGTGCCTTTACGAATGACAAACGGCTGCCGTTCCGTTCCATATATTTTGACACCATTTTCAACTTTCACATCTTTATCAATAATGACGGAATCCAATTCACATTGCTCCCCAATTTGCGTCTTTTGCATAATAACACTATTTTTCACAACTGTCCCTTTCCCGATTTTCACTGCCCGGAAGATGATGCTGTTTTCCACATGCCCTTCGATCACGCAACCATTCGCGACCATCGAATTTTTGACGATGGCACTTTCCGTATACTTCGTCGGTGGCTCATCTTTCACTTTCGTATAAATCGGGCGACACTTCACAAACAACTGCTGCCACACCTCTGGATTTAACAATTCCAAACTATGACGGAAGTATTTCTCAATCGAATCAATAATCGCCACATAGCCGTTATGTTCGTAATCGCAAATTTTCAATTGATGAAAAGAATCGCGGACGACATCGACAATGCTGTTATAACCCGTATGAACGCGATTGGCAATTAAATCAAGAAGAAGCGACGTTTCTAAAATGAACATTTCAAGCGACCGCCCTTGGTAGCGTACTTCGGTAATGTCGCATTGGTTGTCGATATGTCGCTTTAAAACAGAGTGATAATCGATATTACAAACGGTATAGCTATTGCAAATGAGGGCATATTTTTGTTTGCTTCGTAAAAAATAATCAATATGTTGTTCAAAATGTTGGAATGCCCCAAGATGGGGAGAAGGAATATTTAAATCAGGAGAAGGAAAGAAAAATAATCCGTCACGCTTTCTATTCAAATCCCAATTTTTGCCGGATCCCAAATGATCCATTAATGACCGATATTGATATTTAGGAAAAATTGCTACGCTCTCAATACCGGAGTTCACCATATTCGATAATACAAAATCAATCAGTCGATATCTTCCGGCAAACGGAACAGCCGCAATTGAACGGTGTAACGTTAACTCGCGAAGCGACTCCATATACGTTGTGGCATCAATCACGCCTAACATCATTTTATTCATCGTTGCTCATCCTTTCTCGATGGGTTCCGATCTCTATACTTCTAGCCATTCTTTTGTGACAAGAATGATTTCTTCTCCGAACAATGAAGGGCGAATAATCATACCCGATGGAATTTCCATCGCTGACGGCACAATCGCCTTTTCAATATATACGTTTTCTCCAATGATCGCATCGGGCATAATGACACAATCTGTCACAATCGCTCCTTTTTGGATATGAACTCCTTGAAACACAATCGAATGCTCCACACTCCCTTCAATGATACATCCTTCATTCACGAGTGAATTGACTACTGATGCATCGACGGAAATATATTGGGGAGGCTGGTTTGGATTGACTGAATAAATTCGCCACGAATGATCAAATAAATTCAATTCACTTTCAGGATTCAATAAATCCATATTCGCTTCCCATAAGCTTTTCACCGTTCCGACATCTTTCCAATATCCTTTAAACGGATAAGCAACAAGCCGTTTCTTTTCTTTTAATAATAACGGAATGACATCTTTGCCAAAGTCGTGGCTCGAATTTGGATTGGCATTATCAATTTCTAAATATTGTTTTAAAATGGACCAGTTAAAAATATAAATGCCCATAGAAGCAAGGTTATTTTTCGGAGAAGTTGGTTTTTCTTCAAATTCCACAATTTCCATCTGTTCATTTGTATTCATAATACCAAACCTGCTCGCCTCCGACCACGGCACCTCAATGACCGAAATCGTCACATCCGCGTCTTTTTCAATATGATAATCAAGCATTTTTGCATAATTCATCTTATAAATGTGATCACCTGAAAGAATGAGCACATAGTCTGGGGCATACTGCTCAATGTAATTAATGTTTTGATAAATCGCGTGCGCTGTTCCTTCATACCATTTTACTCCTGAAGCTTCCGAGTAAGGCGGCAAAACGGTAACCCCTCCATTTTTCCGATCAAGATCCCATGCGCTTCCGATGCCGATGTATGTGTGCAATAGAAGAGGCTGGTATTGAGTTAGCACCCCGACCGTATCAATGCCAGAATTTGTACAATTACTTAACGTAAAATCAATAATGCGATACTTCCCTCCAAACGGTACAGCTGGTTTGGCAATCTGTTTCGTTAACGAGTTTAACCGACTACCTTGCCCTCCGGCCAACAACATGGCGATGCACTTTTTCTTTGCCATCCCCTTTTCTCTCCTCTCGTTTTCTCATTAAGCGCAATACAGAAATTCCAAATGGCGGGATCGTCATTTGAATATGATAAGGTTTGCCATGAAACGGCTCTTCGACAGCGACGATCGGTTTTTTATTGACATATCCAGCCCCTCCGAAGATCATTGCATCGCTGTTGAATGCTTCTTTATAAGTTGCAAGTAACGGAACTCCTACTTTATAATCATGGTACGTTGTTTCTGTAAAATTACAAACGACGATCAATATATCGTTTTCTTTTTTTCCTTTGCGAACAAAGGAAAAAATACTTTGCTCCGCATTATGAACATCAATCCATTCAAATCCTTCCGGTGAGTGATCCAATTCATAAAGCGATTTATAACGTTTATAAAACTTTACTAACGCTTTCACATACACGTTCATTTTTTGATGCATGTCAAAATCAAATAACACCCAATCAAGTTGTTCTAAATCTTTCCATTCGTCAAATTGTCCAAACTCCCCCCCCATAAACAACAGCTTTTTCCCCGGATGCGTAACGAAATACCCGTATAATAAGCGCAGTTGTGCAAATTTTTGCTCGTATTCCCCCGGCATTTTATTCAGTAATGATTTCTTTCCGTGCACAACTTCATCATGGGAAAATGGCAAAATAAAATTTTCTGAATATGCATATAAAAGCGAAAATGTTACTTTATGATGCAAATGTTTACGTTGTTCAGGTGTCGCTTCCATATATGTTAAAATGTCGTTCATCCACCCCATATTCCATTTATAATTAAACCCTAGCCCCCCTTCGTACGTCGGAAAGGTAACACGCGGCCAATCAGTCGAATCTTCCGCAATCATTAAAACAGCTGGATCGTAGGCAAAAACTACTTCATTTAATTTTTGCAAAAATTCCACTGCATATGGATTTTTGTGAAGGGAGTCGCTGTTCGGCCAATACAGCATATTCGCTACCGCGTCAACACGAAAGCCATCAATATGGAAATATTCCATCCAAAACAATGCATTGGAAATAAGGAAACTTCGAACCTCTCGTTTCCCTAAATCAAAGTTGGCTGTTCCCCATGCCGGGTTCTCCTGATCTTGCATATTCGCATATTCATATGTCGGTTCTCCGTCAAACATGTATAAACCGTGGGCATCTTTGCAAAAATGACCCGGAACCCAATCTAAAATAACACCAATTCCTGCTTGATGACACCGGTCGATAAAAGCCATCAAATCATGCGGAGTGCCATAGCGACTTGTAGCAGAATAATATCCTGTCCCTTGATATCCCCAAGAACGGTCAAACGGATGTTCAACTAAAGGCAACAATTCTATATGTGTAAATCCATGATCCACTACATATGGAATCAATTCATCGGCCAACTCTTGATACGTATAAAAATCCCCATTTTTTTTCTTTTTCCACGAACCGAGATGAAGTTCATAAATAAATAGAGGCTGGTCATAGATCGGTTTTCTTAATTTTTTTCTCTTCCATATTTTATCATTCCATTTATACCCCTTTAATGAATAAACTATCGAAGCAGTATGGGGACGCAATTCTGAAAAAAACGCATACGGATCCGCTTTTAATAGTACTTGCCCATTTCGGGTTACAATTTCATATTTGTATAAATGACCTTCTAAATTTTCTGGAACAAAAATCGTCCATACACCTTGTTCGCTTACTTTCACAAGTGGATGATTGCTCCCATTCCAATCGTTAAAACTCCCTACTAGCCGAACTTCACGCGCATGAGGGGCCCACACACAAAATCGCGTTCCAGTCACACCGCTTTCTTTTATTACATGTGCTCCAAATAACTCGTAGCTTTTATACAGACTTCCCTCATGAAACAAATGAATTTCAAAATCTGTCGGGTTTGTTGCGATCAAAGGGCATCTCATCCTTTCCTTAATTAAGTTTTACAGTTAATCTATATATTCTACATCCTTCGGTAAATTCCTTGATAAAAGATAAAAGATGTTTATATTTTTCGAAAATTTTTAACATATATTTCACAAAAATGTTCATCAACTTATCATTTGCATTTTTCGTACATTTCCCATATATTTATAATAAGTACTTAATTAAAATTATTATAAAAAAGAGGTGTAATATGGCTCAGTACGATTATCATCATCTCCCGCACGTAAAAGAACAAAGCAAGTCGAAACAAACGCTTTGGATTACTCTTCTGTTAACGCTATTTTTCACATTTGTTGAGATTATCGGAGGCATTTTTTCTAATTCACTTGCATTAATTTCCGACTCTGCTCATATGGCATCGGATGTGCTAGCGCTCAGCCTTAGCATGGTCGCCCTTTATTTAGCATCTCGACCTCCTAACAAAACATTTACGTTCGGATACTTGCGGTTTGAAATCATTGCTTCGTTCTTAAATGGATTAGCTCTTGCGGTCATTGCCATCGGAATTTTTATAGAAGGGATTCGACGATTCATTGAGCCAGAATCCATCGATTTTCAATTGATGCTGACAATTGCTTCTATCGGGCTTGTTGTTAACATTGTATTAACGATCATTCTTAGCCGAAGTACAAAAGAAGAGGAAAATTTAAATATAAAAAGCGCATTGTGGCATTTTATCGGTGACCTTTTTAGTTCGGTTGGAGTCATTATTTCAGCTGTCATCATCTATTTCACAGACTTTTATATGATCGACCCGTTTATTAGTATGGTCATAGGTGCGATTATTTTTATAGGAGGAGCGAAAATCGTTCGTGAATCGTATCTCATTTTAATGGATTCCGTTCCATCACAATTTGATTTGGATCAAATTCGTGCCGATATCAGCAGCATTGAAGGAGTAGAAGATGTGCATGATATGCATATATGGGCGATTTCTTCCGATCATTACTCGTTAACAGCCCATGTCTTCGTTAATGAACATATTCAGCCATTTTGTATTATTTTAGCAATTAACGAAATGCTGGAAAACAAATATGGAATTAAACATACAACAATCCAAATTGAACATGCATCGTTTCACAATCACGGTGAATACGGAAAACAATTTCTTCAGCACAAAGCAAACATAAAACCGCAATAAACAAAAGGTTAGCGAGTAAACCAATTTCGTTCATCCATATCTATATTTACTCGTGGTGCTAGTTGAACCCTAACGCTCAACTATATAAATGCAATTTGGAACTTTAACATTTTCGTCTTTCATGGAGTAATCGGTATGTTTCGACTGTCGGGTGACCGAACAACACCGCTTCCAGACAAATGCATTTGTCTGTGAAGCGGTTGGTTGTTCGGTCCTCTGTCACGCGAAGACGTGACGAAGGCAAGTCACAGACTTGCCTCCGACAGTCGAAAAAATAGGGAGGTCTACTTTTTCGTCCGCCATAAGTTAAACCTCCCAGTTGTATTTATATAGCCCAAGTGTTACAAGCGAATACGCCAACAAAATACCATCAAGTGCCACTTCAAACCCTGCAATCGAATTGGCACGGATTTCTGTGATACGATACTGGTCAACTAGGACAGAGAACACCGTTTCAATGACTTTACGTTTTCGTCTGAGCCACTTCTCCCATGATTCAGATAGGCGGTGTTTCTAATTTTTGCGAGATGGAGTCCAAAACGCGATGTGGTACTCTTCATACAGCTTTTTTTTTTGCAAATCGCTACTGATGAATCCTTTGTCGCCCAAATTGAAGGGATGGGGAATTTGAGTCATGACCGTTTCAGCGGCGGTTCGATCGTGACAAGACGCTTCCGTCACCACGTATCCCATCGGTAGAACTTGATCTGTCACTTGAAGATGGACTTGAACCTATAATACCATTGTTTTTTTGAAGCACAATATCCGATATCGGTGATCCCTTGAAATCGTTTGACACGATACATTCTTGCCGCGTGTCATAACTCGATGGGCATACTGTCTACAACTGCATACGCATGGTGTTGACCACATTTCGCCAGTTCATAACGAATCCATTTGATTGCAAAATGTACCGCTCGGCAACGGCGGTTGTATCGAGAACGTTCGAGAAATGGTCCATTGGTGAACAAGTTCCCAGTGACAAAGCGATGCCATACACGTTCGGAAGAGTATCCGAACAACTTTCCTAAAAGATGAATGGCAATGATCACCGCGTCTTCTTGTTTCGCCAAATGACGATTGCGACGTTGAAGATAGAATGGAATTTGTGGCAGCTGGGCAGAAACAAAAAAGAAAAGGGCTGCACATTTTTTTGAATCTTTGCTTGATCTGTAGTAAAATGAAAGTGCTCTTGCATGAGGATTCTCCTTTCGAATGTTTGGTCGCACTTTCATTCTACAGGAGATCACAGGCAAGGGCTATTTTTATGCTTACTCGATTTTATCTAGCACCACGGGTTAAGATTTTATAATTTCCTAACCAAATAAGAAAAGGGGCTGACCCAAAAGTCTGCTTTTTAGCGGACTTTTGGGTCAGCCCCTCTCGCTTTAAAATGACCCGTACGGGATTCGAACCCGTGTTACCGCCGTGAAAGGGCGGTGTCTTAACCACTTGACCAACGGGCCAAAATTTTCAAACACTGGCGGAGAAGGCGGGATTTGAACCCGCGCGCCGCAAAAACGCGACCTAACGGTTTAGCAAACCGTCCCCTTCAGCCACTTGGGTACTTCTCCCGATGGCTCCGCAAGTAGGATTCGAACCTACGACCTACCGGTTAACAGCCGGTTGCTCTACCGCTGAGCTATTGCGGAATACATGATGATGGGCCTAAGTGGACTTGAACCACCGACCTCACGCTTATCAGGCGTGCGCTCTAACCAGCTGAGCTATAGGCCCTTTTTTAAAAGCGGGTGATGGGAATCGAACCCACGACATCAGCTTGGAAGGCTGAAGTTTTACCACTAAACTACACCCGCGTTTATACTTAAGTCTTTCAGTTAGTCTCTGCTACGCCTTTCCCATGCCTCTTCCTCTACTAGCCTATTCAAAGAAGCTCAATGCGCCGAGGCAACTCGCAGCTTATTCACGGATGCATCGCTCGTGGCTGAAGTTTTCCACTAGCTGCACTCGAAGATTAATTAGAAAGGGCGACTAGTGGGAATCGAACCCACGCATGCCAGAGCCACAATCTGGTGCGTTAACCACTTCGCCATAGCCGCCATTAAATTCCATGGTGCCGGCTGCAGGACTTGAACCCGCAACCTACTGATTACAAGTCAGTTGCTCTACCAATTGAGCTAAGCCGGCATATTCAACAAAACCCTATGTAATAGCATAAGTTATGTTCTTGCTATGCCTCTTCCTCTGCTCGCTTTTTCAATGATAATGAATGAGTCGAGGTAACTCGTAACCGAACATTGAAGCTTTACTCATCTTTACTATGAGCTAAGAGACAAAATGGTGGCTCGGGACGGAATCGAACCGCCGACACAAGGATTTTCAGTCCTTTGCTCTACCGACTGAGCTACCGAGCCTTAATACACTATGTAACTAATACTAATTGTTCATATGCAACAATCTTTCATTTTTCAAACGTCTGTGTCTCTTTTTCCGCTATCTTAATTGTAAAAAAAGCGTTGAGGCAGTTTGTTGCAAATTCATCGATGTATCGCGTATCACTCGCCGCTATCGAACCTTGTTATTATTATTAAGATGGCGGTCCCGACGGGACTCGAACCCGCGATCTCCTGCGTGACAGGCAGGCATGTTAACCACTACACTACGGGACCTTTAATTTGGTTGCGGGGGCAGGATTTGAACCTGCGACCTTCGGGTTATGAGCCCGACGAGCTACCAGGCTGCTCCACCCCGCGATAATTAATCAAAAAAACTATGGTGGAGGATGACGGGATCGAACCGCCGACCCCTTGCTTGTAAGGCAAGTGCTCTCCCAGCTGAGCTAATCCTCCGAATGACATAAAAAGTGACCCGTACGGGATTCGAACCCGTGTTACCGCCGTGAAAGGGCGGTGTCTTAACCACTTGACCAACGGGCCATAATCATTATTAGTGGCGGAGAGCAAGGGATTCGAACCCTTGAGGCGCTGTTAACGCCTACACGATTTCCAATCGTGCTCCTTCGACCACTCGGACAGCTCTCCAAGATGGCTCCGCAAGTAGGATTCGAACCTACGACCTACCGGTTAACAGCCGGTTGCTCTACCGCTGAGCTATTGCGGAATGTGTTAGAAAACATAATTACTAAATTGCAACATCGTTTTCCCCTCTTATTCCGACTGCCTCTTTCTCTTCTAGTCGATTCGAGGATAACAGGTGCGTCGAATTTAGACATTTTCATACACACAGTCAGACAGTTATTATTATAATAAATCATTGATAAGTGTCAAGGTTTTTATGTTCCTTCAAAACTAGATAACAGACGCTCATGAAGAAAGGAATGTTGTCCACTTTGATTGATCTCTAGCGGCGGCAATATTCGTGGCTGAACAGTCGCCTCCACTTTTCTTGGTTAAGTCCTCGATCGATTAGTATCCGTCAGCTGCACGTGTCGCCACGCTTCCACCTCGGACCTATCGACCTCGTCATCTTCGAGGGATCTTAC
>NZ_JACHEP010000034.1 GCF_014201465.1 Anoxybacteroides tepidamans
AGGGTTTGAAGTGGCACTAGATGGCATATTGTTGGTGTATTCGCTTGTAACACTCGGGCTAGTTGAGCGCTAGCGCTCAACTAGCACCACGGGTAAGATAAAAGAATTTAAGGAAAAAATTAAATCTGTTTCATCAAGCAATAAAGTAAAGTGGAAAAAATTTACTATAGCACTAGTAGTTTGATTAAAATTGCAGAAAAAGTACAAGCAGATTTGGAAAAGCGTAAAGAAGAAAAGTCAATAGCAGAACAAACTACTATTGTTAGTGTTGACGAAGTGAACGGAAAAGTTGTTCTTGAGGTAGAGTCAATATCAGAACATATACAAAAACATTTTGAAAATCAATTTGGAGACATTTTGGTTATTAAACAAGGAATATCAGTTCATCCAGAAATTTCAAGATAGAGAAACTGGACAAAATTAGGAGGAGGAATAGCTTTAAGTGATTATGGAGATCCTTTTGGAGTTTGTACTTCAGCAGGAATAGGAGAAAAAGATTCTAGATACTTTCTTATTACAGCTGGTCACTGTTTAAATGGTGATAAAAGTGGAGCCTATCAATATGATGTACGCGTTGGTACAGATCATACCGTAGGCAATTGGAATGGAATTGATGTCGGTTTAATTCTACTAGATAGCACAAACGAGTTGAGTCCAAGGTATGTAACAAATTATTTTTATTGGCATGCAGAAGACAATGACGACTATGATAAGAGAATCGAGGGCATAGGCACTTATTATTATAGCGGTATGTATTTATGTAAATCAGGGAATACAACTGGGGTTACATGTGGCTACCTTGAAAGTACTAGTTATAAATATGTAGACTATGCTGGTGACCAGTATGGAAGTCAAAAATTGTTAAAGATTAATAATGATAATAATACAGGCATTTTGAATTATTCATCTGGTGGTGACAGTGGAGCCATCGTGTTTGATCCTTATGCATTCTTAATTTATGGTATTCATTCTGGTGGGGAAAGTCCTGATGGAAGTACAAATCCTACCTATGGTTTATTCACAAAAATCACTGATGTAATGAACATGTATTCTACTCCTTCTGCGAGCTTCTCTATATATATAAGTGATACAAATGTAAGATTTGACTAAAAGTTTTATTAGATTTTATAGAGCGTTTTGATTTTTTTGAAATTGTTTTTTAATACTAAAACTAATCTCTATTAGTTCTGGTCAGGGGGTAGCTATGAAAAAGAAACTTCTTTGGTTTTTAATCCTATTATTGTTAATTTCTTGTTCTAATAATGAAACAGGAAAAGAATCATCTGATTTTGTTTTATTTGAAGGGTATGTAGCGTTAAAGAAAGAGTATAACGGTAAAAGACTATTGGTTATTAATGATATTACCAAAGAGGATATCAGTAGTATGTCTCAGGACGAAATACTTAAATATGCAGCTAATCATGATAGCTTTTTATTCTATGTTGATGAGGAATATTACAAGAATATAAATGTTGGTCAAAAAATTAGAGTTTGGTATACCTCACCTGTGCAAGAGTCTAAAATTTTGCAGGTTGGTGCAGAAAAGATTGAGGTGATAGATAATTAAACTAACTAAACTCACAAGTTTTCATAGCTATCCTTCTTTACAAAGGAGAAAATAAATACAACATAATAGGTACTATGTTGAATAAAAACGACGTTACGACAAACGAAGCTACTCCCTAACTATCTCTGAACTTATAAAACCGATAATCAATTTTAAGGCGCTTATTAAGCCCGTAGAGCGTTTTTTAAGCAAGTGGATATAAAACGCTGTTTAAAACGCGTTATACACCAATTTTAGAGGTCATTTTTGATTGAGGATACTATATATAGATTCAGATTAATTTTCCGACATAGCTATCTGTCCGATACGTTGAAGCACTTTTTCAGGAAATGGAGCGAGATAATCCAAGAACGAAATAGTCGATTCTTGCAACTCTTTTCGATTTGCATGAAATCGATTGGCAATCACACTTTCTTTCAGCCATCCCCAAATTCGTTCGACCAAATTGAAATTCGGCGAATACGGGGGTAAGAATACCAAAGTCAACCGTTCTTCGTGCTCATGGAAAAAAGGCTGAAGAACTTTGGCGCGATGAATTTTTGCGTGATCTAAGACCATCACGACATGTTTGTCTGGATACTGGTTCCAATGTGTATTGGAGAAATTGCAGAAAAGCATGCGCATTGCATTGATTCGTTTCCATACAGAGAAATTCACCCGTTTCGATATTCACACCACCTAATAAGCGAACGGTCGCGTGATGCCCATACGCAGGGATTTGTTTTTGGCGCCCTTTGATACTCCATGTGGCACGAAGAGCTTGGTCGTCCCGAATGTGGCTTTCATCTTCATAAATTATGACCATGTTGTCGGACAAGTTTTTTTTATGAGTTCCATCTCCTGTTGAAACTCTTTTTGTTTTTGAGGATTGGCCCGTTTGAGGGTATACGTAGGGCGTGTATAACGAAATCCCCATCGATGGAGCATATCACAAATTCCACCACGGGACATGGTGACAGAAAATTTCTCTTCTAACACATGTTGAATGATTCGTGTATTCCAGCTTGTTTCGATGCCGTATCCTTCATCGGCAGGTGTGCTTTCTTCCAGCATCTTTCTCAATTCATGTTGTTCGTCTAGAGACAGATATGGCTTTCTACCGGGAGCATACTGGCGTTCTAATAACGCCTCCATCCCACCTTGATTAAACTTTTGCACGTAAATCGAAACGGTCTCACGATGGATGTTCAAAAGCTCAGCGACTTGGATTCCTAAGTAGCCTTGCATAATCAGACGAATCACCGCAATTCGTTTCGCCATGTTCGCCTTTTTCATTTTGCGTTCCTGTTCTTGAAGACGTTCGATCGTCCAACCATGATCGTTTGTAATTTGTAATCCTTTTTTCTTCATTCTTCATCCGCTCCTTTGACTGACTCGTTTAGGAGCAGTATAGACAAGAATACAGGTTGATTAAACGTGTCGGAATTTCAAACTGAATTTATATATAATAAGTTGCAATAAAGAATTTCAGATTTTTCGTTTCCGTTTTCATCTCAATACAAGCCGATATGGTATAACGTGGTGGGTAATCAGCTGGATGTAAAACAAAATTTCAACTTATATAGTACCCACTATTCAAAAATTAATCGAACACGGTCTAAGCAGAGATGAAATTCTAGATATAACGAATATTTCATCAGAAGAATTTGACAGCATTGTCCATGCATTAGAAAGATACTTCATATTGTATCTGAAACAAAATTGACAAAAATAAAAACAAAAATTATAACAAATAGTATGGACTAATTATTTAAATGTGTTATACTGTTTCCAAGGGTATAAATTAACAAAAAAAAGGTAGGTTTTGTACATGAGCACTGTTGACGTCACAAATAAATTGGCCGTATTGCTTCATCAATCAAACATACGGGAAAATTTATCCGTTCCTCAACTAGTCGAAAAAACTCTTGCCCGCAAAGAAGGGGTGCTGACGCTGACGGGTGCCGTCGCGACTACAACCGGAAAATATACAGGGCGTTCGCCAAAAGACAAATACATCGTTGAAGAGCCTTCGACAAAAGCAAAAATCGACTGGGGCGCGGTTAATCAGCCGATTTCGGAAGACGTATTCGAAAAATTATATAATAAAGTTCTCGATTATTTGATGGCAAAAGACGAAATCTTCGTATTTAAAGGATTCGCGGGCGCTGACCCGAAATACCGCCTGCCGATTCAAGTGATCAATGAATTTGCTTGGCATAACTTGTTCACCCATCAATTGTTCATCCGTCCGACGGAAGAAGAATTGCAGACGCACAAAGCTGAGTTTACGGTTATTTCCGCACCGAGCTTCAAAGCCGATCCTGCAGTGGACGGAACGAAATCGGAAACGTTCATCATCATTTCGTTTGAGCGCCGTGTCGTTTTAATCGGTGGAACCGAGTATGCAGGCGAAATTAAAAAATCGATCTTCTCGGTCATGAACTACCTTCTTCCAGAACAAGATATTTTATCGATGCATTGCTCGGCCAACGTCGGGCAAGAGGGGGATGTCGCGTTGTTCTTCGGACTTTCTGGAACAGGAAAGACAACGCTTTCAGCTGATCCGAAACGTCGCTTGATCGGAGATGATGAGCACGGCTGGTCGAATAATGGAGTGTTTAACATTGAAGGCGGATGCTATGCCAAATGCATTAACCTTTCGCGTGAAAAGGAACCGCAAATTTTTGACGCGATTCGCTTTGGCGCCGTGTTAGAAAATGTCATCGTTGACGAAAACACACGCATCCCGAATTATGATGACGCGACGCTCACCGAAAATACGCGTGCGGCCTATCCGATCCAATCGATCGATAACATCGTTGAACCAAGCATTGCCGGCCATCCAACGACGATTATTTTCTTGACGGCTGATGCGTTCGGCGTTTTGCCACCGATCAGCAAATTAACGAAAGAGCAAGCGATGTACCATTTCTTAAGCGGCTATACGAGCAAATTGGCCGGCACAGAGCGCGGCATTACTTCACCGCAAGCAACGTTCTCGACATGCTTTGGCGCACCATTCTTACCGCTTCCAGCGACTCGATATGCGGAAATGCTCGGCAAAAAAATCGACGAGCACAATGTGCAAGTATTTTTAGTGAATACCGGCTGGACGGGCGGCGAATACGGCGTCGGCAACCGCATGAAGCTGCAATATACGCGCGCGATGGTGCAAGCGGCACTTGAAGGCGAGCTCAACAATGTCGAAACGGTAAAAGATCCGATTTTCGGCCTTGAAATTCCAGCGCACGTTCCAGGCGTTCCGGACGAAGTGTTGCAACCGAAAAACACATGGGCTGATCAAGCCGCTTACGAACAAAAAGCAAAAGCGCTGGCCGAAAAATTCCGCGAAAACTTCAAAAAATTTACGAACATCGATCCGAACATTGAGAAACTAGGCGGACCGATCGTTTAAACGCAAAAGGGATGTCCCAAAGTGAGACGGGACATCCCTTTTTACACTATATACATGCATGAATAATAACTTCATTTGACTTTTTAGCTCGTTAACAGCTCTTTTCAAACAATTCGACAAGCGGTTCATTATCATCAAAGCACCGATGGTTCCCATTTGATCCATTCCCCGCTATCCGGATCAATCGAAGCGAGCCGGAGCCAGCCGTTTTTCACTTTTTGATAAAACGATACATCGTTGCTGAGCAAGCGTTCAATATAATGTTGCGGCGCTTCGATAACGACGAGCAGTCGGAGCGGTGAATGAAATAATTCCCGGTCAGAGAAAGCCACAGACTGCCATGGTAGCCCAGCAAGTAAATCACTCGCATTTCCTTGCATGACTCCAATGCCTCCGGTGACCGTCTGTGTTGTTTTGCTGCCGCTTCCGTAATAGTGCGGGGCAACCGTAGAGGCGTAATATTGCAAATTAATCCACTGTCCAACCGTCGCCGGACCAGCGATAATGTTGGTGAGGATATCACCCGTTGGATCCTTCCGCCAATCGTAGCTGTGTAAAAACACTCTTCCGTCTAAGTAGCAATTTTTCGTCCGTTCACGGCGACCGATTAAAAAAGCAGCATTCCTAGCCAATCCCCATTCCGGACGGATTTCACTCCAATCAACGGCACGGCGACGCATTTCAGCCACTGGGTCGCGTGGCCTTTGTCCAACGTGCGGCAGTTTTGCGAACCGTTCAGCGTTCGCTTTTCTGCTTACTGCCGGAAGCACGTTTTCTAACATAGCAAAAGCCTGTTGTGCCGCCTCGGATAACGTCGGCACCTCAAGCCAGTGAAGTTCATCCACCGTCGTGATATGTTCAGCGGCCACAAACACCGTTTCCTCTGGAATGATAATTCCTTCTTTAGAAAGTCCTTCCCGTACTTCTTGCAAATTGCAAAGTGTAGAAAACACACGAGCGTTAAATGCCCCTGCCGCTCCTCCACATGCTCCGCAATCGAGCGACGAAGCATACGGATTGTTCACCGTTGCGCTTTCATGGCCACATATGACAACCAGCGGCGCAAACGATGAAGTCAATCCAATAGTGCTAAGCAGTTGTTTAACATATTGTACTTGCTCTTGCGTCGACAAACCGATCGGCAATCCGGACGTATCCGCCCGCTCTTGGCGCTCCAATGAAAGCACCGTAGGCGGTTTTCGTTCCACCGTTTCTTCCACTTGACGAATCCAATGGCCTACCCATTGAGGAGCGGCGCTGCGGGCGAGCGTATGCAGTCCAAGCCAAGTCCCGCTCATTTCGGGAAGCAATAAACTTGCTAACAAATGCTGTTTCACTTTTTTAAATGTTTGACCAACAAAACGGAATACGTTGCGCCGCCGGCGATAGTGAGTCATCCCTTCCGGCGTGACCAATTCACAAATTTCATGTTGTGGATCAACAATTGCCGGGCATGACGGATGGGTATGATGACTGTCAAGCTCGCGCTTCCGAATTGGCAGTCCAAAAAAACCAGCACAACCGTATGTTTCAAATGGCCCCTCCTGCTCTATATACCGGCGTAACGGTTCTGAACGAACATCGATACAAAAAAGGAGCTGAGCGACAGTTCGCCTTGACTGTTTGGATGGCGAGCGCACCATGATCGCTTCTTTTAACTGCGCTTCATACGTTTCCTCCCATGCTTCAAGCCAAAGACGATAACGCTCGACTCGCCAAAAACGGTCGGCAAACGCTAAACGAGCACATTGCTCCTCTGGTTTCAATTGTCGCCATTGTGTCGGCGCCATTTCTCCCCAATGAATCCAGGCGGCTAATAATGGGAGTGAATGTTTTTTTCTATCAATCATTGTCGGTTCTAGCGGCAAATGCATCGCAACAAACGCCCACTCCAGCGAAAGACGAATCGCCAAGTAGTGTATTAGCAATTCAACACCTTGACCAACTTGTCGAGAACGCCATAGCAGCATACCGGTCCATCCAGGCAAAGCAAGGAGATGGGATTCGAGATAGTCAACTGCCGTTTCCTCATCAATACGAAGGTGTGACAGCGCATGCTTCAGTGCTAATTCCGGATCGTCCGGCCAGTCAGAAAGCTGTTTTCGCTCGTCTTTCGTCAGCTCTGGATCATAACCAACCAGTTTCCGCCAAGCGCCAAACAATCCACGCTCTCGAAATGGTAACTTCCATGCTGCCTGCCCTTCATCTAAAAATAGTTTGCACCATTTTATCATCTGCTGATCAAGCCGGCGACTTTGCTCACCATGCCGCACACTTATCGGCTCGACGGCTGAGCGGCACCAAACAAGAGCAGCTTCGTCTAACTCCGAAGTCAACTGAACAAGGTCGGGGGAAACCAACCATTCCTGCGGCACCGTTTCATTCCAAAGAAGAGAGCGACAAAACTGTTCCGCCTCATGACGTAACACTGGAAGAGGCGATTCATCAAGCCAACGCTGCAATCGGCTTTCAAGAAATGTTGGGTCGATTTCCCCTTTGGCGAGTGCGGCGCGGAAGGATGCCATCGTCGGATATAAATCGACTTGTTGTCCCTGATGAAACCGATCGGCCACTTCCACAAACGGCAAATGCTCAAGCCCCATCCACGGATGGCGGGCAATAAACGTTGAAAGCGGCCAAAGAGGGGCAATCGCTTCACTCGCCTGCCGGACGAGCTCAGTAATAGACTGCTCCACTGTAGTAGTCCTTTTTCGTCTCACTTGTTCACGTGGACGTTCAAGCGAGATAGCGTTCTTACTCATCTACAGTTCCCTCCTTCACATAAATATTCAAATAACGAGGATGTGGCTCAACGGTCTGCAGGCGCGGCTCTCCAAGATGAACGAGCCACATATAAAGGGAAGTAAATGCCTTAGACGAAGGTCGCCGCATAATCCATATCATCGCTACAGCTACGACCACAAACAACAAAAATGCCAACCATTCGAGCGCAAGAGGCGGCGCACTTCCAGACAGTAACGATCCATGGACTAGCATCATCAAGTAATACCGCACCTTCTCTGAAATGAGCGCTAACATGGCAACAACAGTGAATCCAAGCCAGCGGCCTTCACGGAAATCAGCGAGCCGCCCCCACGTCACTGCTATCGAGGCCCCAAGTAGCAAGGCACTCAAAAGCCGAGTCGGTTCTTCAGATGATACGAACCAAAAACTTATCCCGATCGTTAAACCGAGCAAAGCACCTCCCCACCTATTCCCGGACGCCGATGATTGCACTGCGCGTCCCGGACGCGGCACGACGGAACCAGACTGCAAAAACAAGGTTGCTTTAAACAACCCGTGCAAAATAAGATGCACAACTGCCGCCCCATAAGCACCAAGTGCGCATTGAACAAACATAACGCCCATTTGCGACATCGTCGATGCAACTAGCTGTCTCTTATAATCGACTTGCACAAAGCTAATCCCTGTACCGAGCAGCACAGACACAAAGGCGATAACAAACAGTTCTACATGCGCTACCGTGGTGCTAAACAACGGAGCAAAACGTGCCAACAGAAGACCACCAGCATTAACAAGACCAGCATGCATCACCGCCGACACAGGCGTTGGTGTCACTACTGATTCGAGTAACCAGCGGTGAAACGGCCATTGTCCAGCCGGAATGATGACGGCCAAAATAAGCAGCACGTTCATTGCTACCTTCTCCCAAGTACCAAGGCGAGAAAGATGCTCCGACGATAAAGCGGCCGACAACTGCCATTCGTCCGTCGCGGCCCACAGCCATACAACCATACTTGCAACTGCCAACCAGCTGATAAAAAACATTGTTCCCATTTGTACCGCCACCGCCCTTGACGGCGCCCATTCCTTTTTTAAGGCTGTCAAAGCAACAAGACCGACGAACGGCACCCCCCAGCAAATCGCAACGACACGCAAATCATTGCTCGCCCATGTCATTGATGCGCTACTAGCCGTCCACGTCAACAGCCAGAAATAATAACGATATGAACGGTCGCCGTGCAAATAGCGCAGCGAAAACCGCTGGATCATCCAACTAAGTATGGAAATATAGAAAGCCATAAGCCAGCTAAGGCCATCGAACCGCCACGGTCCTATTTCCACGCCTGTCTTGGCCGTGATCCATCCGATAAACGCTACCGCGGCTGGTAATAATAACAATCCGGCATGAGTGTGCACGTAACGTTCTGGGACGCGCGGATGCAAAAACACAACGCTGCTGGTCAACACAACCGTCAATGCAGCAAACCAACTCCATACGAATAGTTCGTGCAAAACTACTTCCTCCTCTCCTCCTCATCATGCACAACATTTCCATTGACTGACTATGTTCGGAAGGAAAAGAAAAAACCGGCTATGTCATTGACGCAAGGCTGCCTTTTCTACAAAAAGGCATACCGTTGCCTATCAATTAACCATAGCCGGTTTATCTTCATCCAATCGTTTGTAGATGGTCAGAAGATCTCCCGTTCTCGTTTTCCGTCATCGGGTTCCCTTCAACGAACCTAGGTGAACGCCACCGCAGTTTTTTGAAGGACTCCCTGTATAGTGGGATATACAGATTTCTGATGAAAAAAGTTGTTTTTATTATACAACAACTTTATCAACATTGCACCCCTTTTTGTCTCAGAAGTTTCTTTTTTCGTTTAATTAGTTAATCGAATGCAGCGAAACGAGTTCATATGTCACAATCGTCCGGTTATTTCCAAGCTCGATTTTTTTCACGATCGCTTGCCCGCTTACTTCGCTTTGTAGCGTCCGCTTCACTTCAAGTGGAATATCGATCGGGTAAATGCGATATCCTTCTTTTTCAAGCACAAACAAATTATCTTCGATTCGTTTTTCTTTTCCTTTTGTCACAATCATCGTTTGCAACTCTAACGGCATCCCCATGAATATGCCCCCTTCCTTATCTAATCTATTTTCATAGTATCACGATTTACGCTGCTGTTTCATCCACTCCGCCAGCCGCTGCACAGTTTCCCGATTGTCTTTCGGAGGAAAATAATGAGTGAATGGCGAAAAGTACCATGCCGTTACTTGCTTATTTGTTTCTTTGAGCCGTTTTTCTAAACGGTACGCATGTTCAATCGATACGTTTTCGTCTTTCTCGCCGTGAATAATGAGAACTGGCGCTTGAATGCGGTCAATGTTATAAAGCGGCGTGCGCCATTTATACCGCTCAGGATATTTCGCTGGCGTTCCACCGATGACCCGCTTCATCATTTTGCGCAAATCGGGTCGCTCCCAATACGTCAACGCGATATCTGATACCCCGCCCCAGACGACAACCGAACAAACTCGAGGTTCAAGGATAGCAGTGTGAAGCGCCATCGCTCCGCCGCGTGAAAAACCAAACACATGAATCCGCTCACGGTGAACGTTCGGGTGATTTTGCAAAATTCGAAACGCAGCCAACGCATCATAGCGGTCCTCTCCGGCAAAATCTTCATTTCCTTCCCCGCCTTGATTGCCGCGATAAAACGGCGCCATCACGACGAACCCTTCCGCCGCAAATTGCGTAATCCGGGCAAGGCGCACCTTCCCGACGTTTTTGATGCCGCCACGAAGGTAAAGAAACCCATCATAAGTCCCCTCTGCTTTTGGCTCCGCTAAAAACCCTTTCACCTTCAGCCCTTGTGACATATAAGTAACAAGAAACACGTCAATATGCGGATGCGGCGACGGAAAGCGCTGTTTTTCGATCATTTGTCCGTCCATGGTATTCTTCCTTTCGATAGGCATTCACACATTTTTTTCACCAGCATACGATAAGGTAAATTCACGAAAAGGAGGTATGATCCTATGAAAAAATGGCTACGCATTGCGATGATTTCATTGTTTACCGTTTTTTTAGCCATTCCGATCGCCTGTACGAAACAAGAAACGGCAAAAACGGTACGGGTGGCCGAAGTAACACGGTCGATTTTTTATGCCCCACAATATGTTGCCCTTGCAAAAGGATTTTTTAAAGAAGAAGGGCTCAACGTCGAACTGACGACGACATGGGGCGGAGATAAAACGATGGCGACCCTTCTTTCAGAAGGTGCCGACATCGCATTAGTCGGCTCGGAAACATCGATTTACGTCTATAGCCAAGGAACGAGCGATCCAGTCATCAACTTTGCCCAGCTAACCCAAACAGACGGAACGTTTCTCGTTTCTCGTAAAAAAATCGACAACTTTTCATGGGAGATGTTGAAAGGAAGCACTTTCCTCGGCCAGCGAAAAGGCGGCATGCCGCAAATGGTCGGTGAATTTGTGTTGAAAAAACACGGCATCGATCCGCATAAAGACTTGAACTTAATCCAAAATATCGATTTCGCCAACCTCGCCAATGCGTTTGTGAGCGGAGCCGGCGACTATGTTCAATTATTTGAACCGACTGCCAGCATTTTTGAACAGCAAGGAAAAGGCTATATCGTCGCTTCGTTCGGAACAGAATCCGGCCACGTTCCATATACGACATTCATGGCGAAACAAAGCTTTATTAAAAACAATCAAGATACGATCGAAAAATTCACCCGCGCTCTTTACAAAGCACAGCAATGGGTCGATACCAACAGCGCGACGGAAATCGCCAAAACCATTCAACCGTATTTTAAAGACACCGACCTAAAACTGATCGAAACAGTCGTCGACCGTTACAAGCAGCAAGGTTCCTATGCGACGAATCCAATTTTGGATGAAGAAGAATGGAATAACTTACAGACCATTATGAGCGAAGCCAGCGAACTGCCAAAACACGTCGATCACAATACCCTTGTCAATACCTCATTTGCGAAAAAAGCAATGGCGAAATAATCGTGGCAGGTGAAAATGATGAGCTTTTTAGTCGTCCATCGCGTCAGTCATACGTACTTTACGAAAAAAACAGCCATCACCGCGTTAGACAATGTGTCGTTTTCGATTGAGAAAGGAGAGTTCGTTTCCTTTCTCGGCCCTAGCGGCTGCGGAAAAACAACGCTCTTATCAATCATTGCGTCGCTTATTCGTCCGACTGAAGGAACGGTGATGTTAGAGGGAGAAAAAATCCACTCGATCCATCCGTCTGTCGGCTACATGCTGCAGCAAGATTACTTGTTCCCTTGGAAAACGATACAAGAAAATATTTTTCTCGGACTAAACATAATGGGAATCAACACACAAGAAACGAGACAAAAGGCGCTCGATTTATTGAACGGCATCGGTCTTAAAGGAACAGAACACCATTATCCGAATCAATTGTCAGGAGGAATGCGTCAACGCGCCGCTCTAGTGCGCACGCTCGCCACCGACCCGAAAATGTTGCTGCTGGATGAACCATTTTCCGCTTTAGATTATCAAACGAAACTAAAATTAGAAGAGCTCGTTTGGAAAACGTTAAAAGACTATGAAAAAACAGCTTTGCTTGTCACGCACGATATCGGCGAAGCCATCGCCATGAGCGATCGCATTTTCTTATTTTCTGCCAAGCCGGGACGCCTCGTTCGCACCTTCCTCATACCAAGCGAGTTGCGCCGACTATCCCCATTTGCTGCCCGACAGCATCCAACTTTTTCTGAATTGTTCCAATTCCTTTGGAAGGAGCTTGATTCCCTTGAAACAGTCAAATAAAGTCCTTCATGCCCAATACATCGCCTCACTTCGCAAAGAAAAGCGGTTCATCCGTTTTTATCAGATTGTCATTTTCGTTGCGTTTTTCGCGCTTTGGGAAACCGCCAGCCGAAACAAATGGATCGATCCGCTTTTATTTAGTTCTCCGTCGACGATCGGAACATTATTTGTCCAAAAAATAAGAGACGGCTCCCTTCTTGTCCATAGCAGTGTCACGTTGTTTGAAACGGTGCTCGGCTTTATTCTCGGCACATTGTTCGGCACATGTTTAGCCGCTTTGCTTTGGTGGTTTCCGCGCTTTTCGAAAGTGGCCGATCCGTATTTAGTCATTTTAAACGCGATGCCGAAAGTAGCGCTTGGACCAATTCTCATTGTCGCATTAGGACCGAACTTTTCTTCGATTATGGCGATGGGAACGGTGATTTCCGTCATTATCACGACGATTGTCGTCTATACATCGTTCCGCGAAGTCGACTCAAATTATCTCAAAGTATTAAAAACATTTGGCGCCAGCCGCTTTCAATGCTTCCAAGAAGCGGTGCTGCCGGCATCGTTTCCAACGATTATCTCGACGTTAAAAGTCAACGTAGGACTGTCTTGGGTCGGCGTCATCGTCGGCGAATTTCTCGTTTCAAAACAAGGGCTTGGCTATATGATCATTTACGGATTCCAAGTGTTCAATTTTACACTTGTTTTATTGAGCTTACTCATTATTGCTTGCTTAGCCACGGTGATGTACCAAGTCGTTGCATGGATCGAAAAAAAGCTAATCAAAAACCGCTAAAGGCGTTCGGACATAACGAACGTCTTTTTATTTCCGCGAGCGTGTAAACGAGCACTTGATCTTTCATAATAAAGCTAAACCGTTCGTCTTCCGTAAGATTAGGCGGCAGCTCATCCAACAGCACAGGGCCGTTTGTTTCTAAATAGGTCGACTGCGGCTGCAGTTCTTTAATTTCCGCAAAATAAATATTTTTCACAAGCGATTCGCCAACTTTGTATTGTCCGATGTATACAAGCCGCCCCACAACACCGCCTGTCTCCTCTCTCACTTCACGGATCGCCGCTTGTTCGGCAGTTTCGTTCTTTTCTCTTTTTCCACCAGGAAACTCTAGCCCGCGCTCCCGATGATCGGTCAGCAGCCACTTTTCTTGATAGCGGCACACGATCCAGACATGATCCAGCGTCGTCGCAAACGGATGATCCATAAATGACAACCGAACTTCATTTCCATAATAGTCTTGAAAAATAAACATATTGATCAAACTCCATTGTTATAGTTCCCCTTTTATTATACTCGAATGTCTCTTATTTTCATCGTTATAAACAAACGGGACTTTCCCAAAAAATAAAGATGCCTTAGATCAAAAGGCATCTCAAAATCGCAACTTATGAATATAGCCAATGTGCGAACTGATAATATAAAGGCAACCCGACCGTTAAATTAAATGGAAATGTAAGTCCTAGCGACATTCCTAAGTAAATCGATGGGTTAGCTTCTGGAACGGACGCACGCATCGCCGCAGGGGCTGCAATATAAGAAGCGCTCGCAGCCAGCACTCCCATAAGAACGGTCCCGCCTAAAGAGAGATTTGTATAGAAACCTACGCATACACCAATCAAGCCATACAACATCGGAAACCCAATCCCTAGCACTACTAGCTTCATTCCATATTTTTTAATTGCTGCAAGTTGACTTCCTGCCGTTAATCCCATTCCTAATAAAAAGAGAATAAGCACGCTTGGATATAGATCAATAAATAATGGCTTTACAACCGAAAGGGCATTCTTCCCTCCAAGCAATCCAATCAATAAACTACCTAACATAAGAAGGACGCTTTTACCGAATAAACTTTCCTTTAAGACAGGTGTATATGCTGCGTATGCAGAAAAATAATGATTCATTCGATTTAGCTGATATGCTTCCTTTTCTAAAAGGTGCAAAAGAAGTAACGACACAATAATCGCTGGACTTTCCAACAACACAACAAAAGCGTTCATATAAGGTTCATAGGAGGTGTTCGTAAGACCGAGAAATGAAATCGCCGCACCGAACGTAACGATGCTAACAGATCCATATGTTGCTGCAATGGCAGTAGCATTTTTCCGATCAATTCCCATTTTGCGACAAATAACAAATGTTACAACAGGAATAAATATACCGAGAAATAATGTGCCTACTAATGGACGAACAAGTTCGGCAAACGAATGCCCTGATAATTCAATTCCTCCTTTTAATCCAATGGCAATTAATAAATAAATGCTTAACGTTTCACTTAATCCTTTTGGGAATTTTAAATCTGATTTCACGAACGCTGCGATTAGTCCAAGTAAAAAAAATAAAATAGCAGGGGATGTAAGATTACGAACGACAATATCCATCATTTGTATCATCTCCTTTTCGATATAGTTTTCCATAAAAAAACCGGAAACACTCTTCGACTGATTCACCAATCGAAAAACGTTTCCGGTTTATCTTTTACTGACCGGCACTCGGCCCTTAAAAGATCGACCTATTTTCATTTTTGAAATTCTTCTTCTAAATTTTCCGCTAACAAAAATACGATGATCCGCTCTCCAGTATGAGTACTAATATCTGTATGAATGCTCGCAACATGTTTTCCGGTCATATTTGAAATCATTTCTCGTAACTGCTCGCTGCCCGATTCGATTAATTCGGAGCGAATTCGTTTAATCGATAGCATTCCTTCTTTTGTTTCCGCTAATTTTTGTTCAGCTGGCGTTAAAATTCCTCGTAGTTGAACAATAATCATATTGCGAACAATATCGGTTTTAACAGATATTGGGCCCCTTCCTAAATACTCCTTCTCCCATTGCGTCAGGGCTCGGCTAATTTGATCTTCCATCTCTCCTTTAGATTTCATCCGTGCTGCTCCCCCTTTGAAACAAAAACGGCATGCTCCACCATCCTCGAAAAGTGAAACATACCGATCCATTCTCCGCTTAAATCAAGCAACAAACTTTAAGGCTTTTTCGTTTTTGCCATGTCCCCATCACAAAAACGCTAAAGCCGTCCGTCGCTATGATTTAGCTATCGATCTCTCGGTTCAATTTATTTTCATTATAACGAACCTCCGCCTTCTGTCAAGAGAAAAATCAAAAAAGCCACCAGATTTGGTGACCTATCCTTCCTCTCGAACGAATCCCATCGAACGAATATGCTGTTTCGCTTCCTCATTTCCAAGCTGGTAAATCAGCTGGTAAATTTTTTTCAATGTTTCATCGTACGCATCGTTTTCACGATCATAATGGTATTGAATATAAGGGACATGCGCGCGAAAAAAATTTTGAATATCGGTCGAATAATTTTGATCGAAATATTCGCGCAATTGGATGATTTCATCATCGGTCGCTTCAATTTGAAAATCCCATGGTGATGCCGTTTTCACTTGCGAAATTTCACCATGGGCCATCGATACATAATACGTTTTCTTTTGTTGTTCCGCCACACTAACCATCTCCTTCATCACTTGTCATATTTGTAGTGTGGATGAAGCAACAAAAATTATGCCTATTTGGACTGATCTTTCAGTAATTCAACTACCTTTTTTAAAAAATCAGGGATCGGCAACCCCGCTCTTCCGACATTTTCAAGAATTGAAATGACTTCATTAGTGATGTAGAAAAACACCGTCGCATCGCGAATAAAATGGTGATCCCAACCGATCGCAATATCAAGCAAATGGGAGACAGCCACTAATACAAAAATCAGCAATTTGCGGACAATGCCGCGAAAGCCAACTTCGCTTGACAGCTTTCCTGCTAGAGCGCTTGCGATCACTCCTGTTACATAATCAATCACAACAAAGCAAAGTAAAATGATCACAAATAAGTCCAAGCTCCCAAACAGCGACGAAAGAACCGAACCCATTAATGAAATACCGAGAAAAAACACATACTTATTCACCCTATCCCTTCCTCCCTTCCTTCGCTGATCTAGTTTATGCAAATGGAAAGAAAGGAGTATAGACGTTTCCCTCATCACGAAAAAAATCACTCCCGCCATGAGAGTGATCTTTGAAACCTTATTTTATTTACCGAGAAACGATTTGAGCATCCACACATGCTTTTCTAAGCTTTGATGAATCCCTAATAACATATCTCCTGTCGTTTCATCGCCTACTTCATCGGCTAGTTGCATCCCTTCTTTTAACTCTCGAATCATTGTCTCAAAGTCGCTTACAAGTGTTCCAACCATTTCCTCTGCCGTTTCATTTCCAACTGCTTCTTTGACGGACGCTTTTTCCAAACATTCCTTCATCGTCGCAACCGGCGCTCCCCCAAGCGCCAAAAGACGTTCCGCTAATTCGTCAATATGCAGCGCCGCTTCATTGTACAACTCTTCAAATTTCGTATGCAGCGTAAAAAACTGCGAGCCTTTCACAAACCAATGATAGTTGTGGAGCTTAATGTACAATACGCTCCAGTTAGCAATTTGTCCGTTTACAATATCTGTTAATTTGTTCATCTATATTCCCTCCTCAATTATAATTATTTTCACACTTAAGCATACATAGACTGCTAATTGTTTCCTTCATAACTATATTTTACACTAAAATGGAAACAAACTCAATTTACGTGTTTTATGCTAAAATAAGGTTAAAAAAGAAAGTTGGGGGCTTATGTTTACTATTTTAGTGATTTCGCTCATTATTATTATCGTCGTGCTTGTGTTAGCGGTCGCAACAACATCAAAAGCGTATCAGTATAAACATACCGTCGACCCGATTGACAACAATCCACATTTGTCTGAAACAGAACAAAAAGAAAAAGAGTAAGGCGACCTTGTTTCGATGGTCGCCTCATAATTTATCCAAACACTTTTTTCAAGTCTTCTTTATCCTGTTCCAACCAGAAGCGCATTAACCGTTTCGCGCCGTCTAAGTCATGAAGTTTCGCCTGTCCGCATTGCCGCTCTGTTGCCGCTGGAACTTCGGTTGCGTTGAGCGCGTCTTTCATCGTTTCCTCTAACAAATCAATAATTTCTTCGACCGTAGGAGAGCCGCTGACGACTAAATAATACCCTGTTTGGCATCCCATCGGCGAAATATCGATAATATCAAAATGATCATATTTTTCCGCATGTTTACGAATGTTAAACGCAAGCAAATGCTCGAGCGTATGAATCGCCTCTGGCTTCATCGCCTCTTTGTTCGGCTGGCAAAAACGAATATCAAATTTATTCACTACGCCATCGCTGCCGACTTTATGAACGCCGCAATGTCTTACATACGGCGCTTTTACGGCGCAATGATCAAGCTCAAAGCTTTCTACTGAAGGCATCGTATCACTCCTATTCTAATAGTTTCACTCCTATCATACACATCTATCCGATTTTTTTCATCTGTTTTGTTGTGATAAAAGCAACAAACGTGAGAACTTGTCCGCTTTATGGTACAGTATGAATTAGTATCTTTCGTTCGTTAGGTGTGATATACATGAAACAACTATTCATTGCGCTCATTCGTTTTTATCAAATCGTGATTTCACCGTTAAAGCCGCCGACGTGCCGGTTTTATCCGACTTGCTCCCATTACGGTCTTGAAGCGATTCGGCGATTTGGCGCAATCAAAGGAGGATGGCTGGCCGTCAAACGCATTGTCAAATGCCATCCGTTCCATCCCGGTGGGTTTGATCCTGTTCCAGAAAAAACAAAAAAATAAGCGCTTGGGCATGAGTTACACATGCCCTCCAACAAGTTAAACTTAATCGACTACGACAAAAAGCCATTACTATATAAATACAACTGTGTGGTTTAACTTATGGCTGACGAAAAAGTAGACTCCCTATTTTTTCGACTGTCGGAGGCAAGTCTGTGACTGGCCTTCGTCACGCCTTCGCGTGACAGAGGACCGAACAATGAACCACTTCACAGATAAATGCATTTGTCTGGAAGCGGTGTTGTTCGGTCACCCGACAGTCGAAACATACCGATTACTCCATAAAAGACGAAAACGTTAAAGTTCCAAATGGCATTTATATAGTTTTTATTGATTAACAAATACTTTTAAAAATAACATAGAGGTTGTACTTTTCCTATTTTTTTTGTATTATTGATGTTGTTAAATCGTAATCGTTTCGATTTAATAGCTGTCATTTTTAAATCGTAACCATTTCGACATTATTCAAAACACTTTAATCAAGGAAGGAGAAAAACAATGAAAATTAAATCGCTCTTATCTGTTCTTCTTGTCGTAATACTCACATTGTTCGGCTGCAATAAACAAGAAGCGACAGAACCATCTAAAAACAAAAATGTCTTGACGGTTTACACTACTGTCTATCCGCTGGAAGACTTTGCGCAAAAAATTGGCGGTGATTACGTGCAAGCTAAAAGCATCTACCCGCCTGGGGTGGAAGCGCATACGTTTGAACCGACAACACGAACAATAAAACAGCTTGCTGATGCCGATGCATTCATTTATATTGGCGAAGGAATGGAAGGATTTGTTGACCAAACGATTCAAACATTAAAAAATGAACATGTAACGTTAGTCGAAGGAGCAAAAGGAATTGAGTTTCTTGACTCCACTCGTGAACATGAAGAAAATGGTGAAGAGCATAATGATGGTGACAAAGATCCTCACGTTTGGCTCGATCCGGTTCTTTCGGTTCAAATCGCGGAAAATATTAAAAATGCTTTGATCGAATTAAAACCGGAAGCAAAAGATACGTTTGAGAAAAATTTTGCGTCTTTAAAACAGCAGCTCCAACAGCTTGACGAACAGTTCCAAACAATCGTGAAAAACGCACCGAAAAAAGAAATTCTCGTTTCCCATGCCGCTTACGGATATTGGACAAAACGGTACGGCATTCAACAGTTAAGCATCGCCGGCCTTTCGCCAAGCAACGAACCGTCGCAAAAAGAACTGGCGCAAATCATTGACACCGCGAAAAAGTACCATATTCGCTATGTCATTTTTGAACAAAACGTGACGCCAAAAGTAGCGGACATCGTGAAAAATGAAATAGGGGCCGACGTCCTCCGCCTTCACAACTTAGAAGCACGGACAAAAGAAGATATAGAAAAAAATAAAGATTATATTGCGATCATGAAAGAAAATTTAGAAGTGTTGAAAAAGGCACTTCAATAACTATGGATACTCCACACATCAGCAGAAAAGGTGCCTTCTAAACAATAATAGGCACCTTTTTCGTTAACTGCTAACTTTATTCAATCGAACACACATATTGCGCAATCGCTGCGATTTCTCCTAACATGATCATTTCTACTCCTTTTATTTGATGGCGTTTAATCGCTTCGTCATTCAATTTTTCTCTTTTTTTTGCCCACTGTTCCGTGATCGGACCGTGAATTAAATGAGGAGCGAGCCTCAATTTTCCCGTCACTTCATACATTTCTTTTAAGAAAACGATTTTCATTATCATTCATTTTGCCATAATCGGTTGTAAACGACCGTGAGCATCTACATATTGTATCTTCCGTTCCCCCGTAAGAAGCGAACAAAACTCAATTTTTTTCAGACGAATTCCAAACCTCCCTTCACAAGCATTCACCGCGCTACGCGTATAATGTAAATAAAATGATTCATCCTCTTGCCATACGAACTTACGAATTGTACAAAATTCGTGATGGTGATAGGCCACATCGATATCCACATACGTCTTTGTACGCTTCGTCCCGTATTCAATCCTTTCAAACAAAAGAAATGGAGAAAGGTTCAAATCAACTGCCGGATTTAAAAAACGTAGAAGATGATCTGTCGTTTTTGCAAGCACTGTATAATAATGAACGGGTGAATCAAACAAATTTCGATTCATATGCCCCCAATATCGATCAACAAGTTGTAATATGAGCGAAGCGGAGCGCAAAGAGGGTGGATTTTGATAATACTGAATAATGACCCGCTTCAACGTTTCTTCCACAGCTTGCTGCCATTTTTGATACATAGATAAACTGGCGGCGCTCATTATGTATCCCTCCACCTATCAATTAATTATCTCGTTTTGTTACTTCTATTTTTTGTAAAACCAGATGAATCGAACTCCACGAACGTTTGACGAAATAAATCGGCTTTTCTTGGCTTTTTGCTTTTTGCTTAATCACTTTCGCCAAATTATGGTTTACATAGTCTATCATTACTAGAACGAGATCGATGTGCTCTGGAATGCCTCGTTTCACCATATTCACTTTTCGTCCATCGAGATGAATAATTTCTTTAAATCCTGAGCTCATTAATTTATCAGTAATATTTCCTAAATGATCTGCTCCCACTACTAACAAAGATGACATACAGATTCCCTCCATCATTTTCATCTTTATTCTCATTCTAATTGAGAATGATTATCTATGTCAACAAAAACGATAAACATTCTCAACGAAAATTATTATGATTTCCGTTATAACTTTTTTTCAATCAGACAAAATAAACATGTATTCGATCATCTACAAACAATGGAGGGATGCCAATGGCAAAAGATGTACTTTGCGAAGTGAAAAATTGTCATTATTGGTCAGACGGAAACCGCTGCAGCGCGGAAGCCATTTATGTCGTAAACAACGCCGGAACAATGGCAGCCAGCTCGGCTGAAACTGGTTGTAAAACGTTTAGGCCAAATCACAAAATGTAAAGATCAGCTGCCTTTAACCGTTTCGATGGTTAAAGGCTCTTCACTACATAATATGTGGCAAAAGAGAGGCGACGTACTAATGAATAAAAAGGAAAGCTTAATCCAATCATTCAAAAAAGAAGTCAGGCGAACGACCGAACTGACATTTCCGATTTGCGTCGACTCATTCGCCAACTTATGGCAATACGAATTCGGAACGCTGGATGGCCTGCCGAAGGAAGTCGAGCAATTAATCGCCCACCGCGCGATTGAACTGGGGCTAATGGAATAAAGAGGAGGCTGTCTCAAAAGGTCGTCTTTCTTCAAGGAAGATACAATATATAGTTTTACGAAAGTGTTTCGAGCGTATATATGGTGATAAGAAAGGGTGCCCCACTAGCGTTGCACAGCTTACAAAATTAGTAAATAAAGTGTGATATAAAAAAACGTTTACGCAAAAGAAAAAAACTCCTATTGTAGAAGTGT
>NZ_JACHEP010000035.1 GCF_014201465.1 Anoxybacteroides tepidamans
GATGTTGTGAAAAAACAGCTCCATGTCGCCTAAGGGGTGCCCTGTTTGTCTCTTTTTAAATGGTAATTATTGTTATCGAAATTGCTCAACTACAGAATATACATAAATTTTTTCAAAAAACAAATTGGGGAGGTGTTTTTATGTTGAGAAAATTAGAGTTTTTTTGCTTATTCTCTTTATTTTCTGTGAAAATAAACGATCCATGAGCGTTGTTTTCATGTTTGGGTGGAGAGTAAAAATTACTCATGGATGTTTTGTTCCTTATCTTACTTCCGCCTATTTATGTAGGTGCGACTAATATTGGCAAAGAACCATTACCTATGGTTCCTAAATCTGCATTACCGATATTATATAGGTACAATTTGAAACTTTAACGTTTTCGTCTTTTATTGAAGTAATCGGTATTTTTCGTCAGCCATAATTTAAACCTAGTTGTATTTATATAGACCCAAAATAATGAGTTGGCAGAAGTACACAGATCACTAGAAGATATTTTTGGTCAGGGGATAGCTATGAAAAAGAAACTTCTTTGTTTTTCAATCCTATTATTATTAATTTCTTGTTCTATATAAATACAACTGGAAAGTTTAACTTATGGCTGTCGAAAAATAACGGGTACCCCATATAAAGATAGAGATGTTAAAATTTCAAAGTGTATTTATATAATTGGTCCCTTGGAAATTTAATTTTGATATAATTTAGCAGGCGTGTTGATTAACCAATAAAAACAAGTTGTCATCGCTCTATTCCTAGCTTTTCTGCCGTTGTCGGCAAACAAACCGTTTGCCGACTGGGAATGCTGTACGCATGCTCTCCTCGAACAATGAACGCTTTGCAGGCAAATGACATTTGCCCGCCGGTGTTCTTGTTCGAGGGAAAAGGCAGAAAAGCTTGTGTTCAGCCATATGATTCTATGTCTTTTAGTAAAATAATGGATAATAAACACTCGTGATAATTTAGGTATAAATGTATGTGTTCTTTTGGGGGTGAAAATTTGAAACAACTCTTTACCACAGGAATTGCCATTAGTTGTACGGGTTTAACAATGTTGTTTATCTACTTTGTAGGTAATGAGTTATTAAAAAAGTTGTCAGGTGTTGTAGAGTTTTGGTATCTAAACCCATTGCTCGCGATCATAGCCGGTTTAGTTTTAATAATCGGATTGTCAATGACAGTGTTCGCATTAGATAAAATTAGTCGCCAATACCATTGCGATAATTAGAATCCTTAATCAGTACTAAATTATAAAAACATAGTGACATATCATCATTGGTGTTTTTTGCAAGAAAAAAAGTGCAGAGTGTTACAGTATATAAATGATAAATATTCATTAGAAGTTTGTTGTATCGGGGCTTGACATGGAGCCTCTGCAACCATGGTTCTTTTGACAAGGGTGCCAGGTTAAATTTGGAAAACCGATACAGATTGCCATAGCTGCCACTCCATGTAAAGCACCTATGAATGAATTTTGAATAAAAATCCTACACATCTCTGACCAATTCTGCTGTGGTCATAATTTTCGGACTTGTGATCTTCGCCTCAAGGAAATCTTTATCGCCAGTTACGAGGATATCTACTTTTGCCGCGATGGCAGCACGAAGGATAGGACGGTCGGAAACGTCTCGGACAAGTGCTTCGTCCGATACATCAATGGTGGGAGTTGGAATCACTTCAAGGACAGTAAGCGCCAGTGATAAAAAGTGTTCAAGCGCTTGAATTTTATGCGGAAATTTCCGATTGAATACGCGTCGCAGTTCGTCAATATTTTGATCGCATACGATTCCGTGGTTGGGATAAGTAACGGCTTTGAGGTACGCTTGATATGGCGTACCGCTACTATTTAAAGACGCAGAAATCAAAATATTGGTGTCAATCAATACTCTCATAAACCTTCCATCTCCGCCCGAATATCCTTCACTAAATTTGTGATGTCGTCATCGGTACATATCCCAGCTTTTTCTGCCTCTCCTTCCATTTCTTTTTGTAGCATTTTCATGGCGTAAACGGCTGAATTCATAAGGATAACGCGATCTTCTTCACAAATGAGAGTAACGCGATCGCCTACAGACAGACCAAGTTTTGCCCGAATATCTTTAGGAAGTGTAATTTGCCCTTTAGACACTACCTTTGATACAGTTGTAGCTAATACAATCCCCCTCACCATTCGATGAGGGGGATTGTTTATTGTTCAAATAATAATACACGCGCTGGGGCGGCGTCGGTGCCGACGAGTTTGAGTGGAGCGGCGACCATCCAATATTCGCCTGCTGGTACGTCTTTTAGCCGAAGCCCTTCGATGACGATAATGCCGCTTCCAAACAGCGTTTTATGCGTCGGATGCCCCGGCTGGTTGCGTTCGACGCCGAGCGCGTCAATGCCGACGCCGCGAATGCGTTTTTCGGCTAAGTATGCAGCGGCGTCTTCGGCAACGTAAATAAATTCAAAGTTAAATGCGTTGTCGAATGAGTTTTTTGTTTTGAATAAGATGAAATCGTTCTCTTGAATGTCGAAATGGATCAAATCATCTTTTGTAATTTTGTCGTTGACGTTTGTGACATCAACCACTTTGCATGAACCGACGAGCTTTTCAAGAGAAATTGTTTCAAACGTTTCCCCGTTTTTCACCATATGAAGCGGCGCGTCAATATGCGTACCGGTATGCACATCCATGTCGATGCGCGATTCGGTGACGTAATCGTTGGTGACGGTTGTTAGTTTCGGTTGTTTTTCCGGCTTATTTTTATACACAGGCATCCCTTCAAAAATCGGTGCCGTTACATCGTACATTTTCATCATCAATTCCTCCTCATATCGTTCCGTTTAGCGGCCACCAATGGAAGCCGTCTTTTTGCAATAGCTCGTCCGCTGCTTTCGGTCCCATCGAGCCTGCTTCGTAGTTCGGGAAGTCAGCGGCTTTCGTATTTGCCCATACTTCAGAAATCGGATCGATGAAGCTCCAAGAAGCGGCCACTTCATCCCAATGGGTGAAGTTTGTCGCATCGCCGCGCATGCAGTCATACAGCAATTTCTCATACGCTTCCGGCGTATTAATGCCGTCGATGCAATTGTTGCAGTAGTCGAGCTTAATTGGCGTTGTTTTCATGCTCTCGCCGCTTTTTTTCGCATTGAGATGAAGCGTAATGCCTTCATCGGGCTGAATGTGAATAACGAGCAAATTCGGATGGACGCTTTCGCTCGTCCGATAATATAAGTTCATCGGAATGTCTTTAAATTGCACGACAATTTTCGTCGATTTTTCTGTCATGCGTTTTCCGGTGCGAATGTAAAACGGCACACCGGCCCAGCGGAAGTTGTCGATCATTAGTTTGCCAGCGACAAACGTTTCCGTATTGGAGGTTGGATCGACGTTATTTTCTTCCCGATAGCCGACCACTTCTTGGCCGCGAATAAAGCCGCGTCCATATTGCCCACGCACAAAATATTGATCGACTTCATCGTGCGTAATCGGGCGAAGCGCGCGAAGCACTTTCACTTTTTCGCTGCGAATGTCATCGGTTGATAGTTTAATCGGTGGTTCCATCGCCAACAGTGCGACCATTTGCAGCATATGGTTTTGCACCATGTCTCTGAGTGCGCCGGAATGGTCGTAATAGCGGCCGCGGTCTTCAACGCCGAGCGTTTCGCTTGATGTAATTTGAATGTTTGAAATAAACCGGTTGTTCCAAAGCGGTTCAAAAATGGCGTTCGCAAAGCGGATGACTTCAATGTTTTGTACCATTTCTTTTCCGAGATAATGGTCGATCCGGAAAATTTCTTTTTCGGAAAACGCTTGACGAATTTCTTTGTTCAGCTGTTGAGCGCTTTTTAAATCGTGACCGAACGGCTTTTCAATGACGAGCCGTTTCCAGCCGTCTGTGGCGGTTAGACCTTCTGATTTTAAATGAGACGTAATCGTGCCGAAAAACTCCGGCGCCATCGCTAAATAAAAAATACGGTTGCCCGGGATGTCATACGCTGCATCTAAACGCTCGAGCAATGATTTAAGCTCCTGATAAGAAGCCGTGCTTGTCACATCGAGCGAATGGTAATAAAAATGGGAAACAAACGATTCATCAGAAAGTTCTTGTTTTGTTGAATCTTCGATCGATTGACTTACATAACGGCGAAACTCGTCATCAGATAGTGAACGCCGCGCGACACCGACGACTGCAAATTCTTCTGAAAGCTTCCCCTTTTGATACAGTCTGTAAATGGAAGGAAACAGTTTGCGCTTTGCCAAATCCCCGGTTGCGCCAAAGATAACGATCAGTGACTTTGGATTCACGTTGTTCACAATATGTACCTCGCTTTAGCTAAAATTGTCTCTTCAAATATCTAATTGTAGAGATTTTTAGCCATGAACGCAAACATTTTAACACAGAAAACAATGTTGAATTGGATCGAAAACATTGGTACGCTAAACAACAGAAAAGTCGAGAAGAGGTGGACGCATTGGAACTGTTGTTTTTAGGAACGGGATCAGGGGTTCCTTCTAAAGGGCGGAACGTGTCGGCCGTTGCGCTGCAGTTACTAGAAGAGCGCGGAACGACATGGCTATTTGATTGCGGGGAGGCAACACAGCATCAAATTTTACATACTCCTGTTCGACCGGGGCGGATCGAAAAAATTTTTATTACCCATCTGCATGGCGATCATCTTTTCGGCTTGCCGGGGTTGCTTGGCAGCCGTTCGTTTCAAGGCGGCGATACGCCGTTGACTGTTTACGGGCCAGCAGGTATTCGCTCATTTGTCGAAACAGTACTTTCGGTCAGCGGAACGCGAATTAAATATGGGCTCGATGTCGTTGAAATAAAGGAAGGGCTTGTGTTTGAAGACGAGCAGTTTGTTGTGACGGCGAAATTGCTCGATCACGGCATGCCTTCGTACGGGTTTCGCATCGTCGAAAAAGATTTGCCGGGTACGCTGCTAGTGGACAAATTACGTGCACTTGGTATTCGACCGGGGCCGATTTACCAGCAAATTAAGCTTGGGCATACGGTGATGTTAGACGATGGTACGGTTATTGATGGCCGTGAGTTTGTCGGCCCGCCGAAAAAGGGAAGAAAGCTAGCGATTTTAGGTGATACGCGTTATTGTGACGCAAGCGTGGAACTTGCGGAAGAAGTGGATGTGCTTGTGCATGAAGCGACGTTTAGTGCAAACGAAGCCCATTTAGCGCACGATTACTACCATTCCACAACGGTGCAGGCGGCGGAAGTGGCGAAGCGGGCTGGGGCGAAGCAACTCATTCTGACTCATATTAGCTCGCGTTACCAAGGGAAGATGTGTGACCAACTCGTGGAAGAGGCAAAGACGATTTTTCCGAACGTGGCGATTGCGTCTGATTTAGCCTCGTTTCCGATTCCGAAAAGAAGCGCGGAGTAAAAAAAGAGCTGGCCGATGATGCAGGCCAGCTTCTCACGAAGATTCATACTGGATCGTACAGTACGCCCGACATACGATTCTCGCCTCTTGTTCATGATTTTGAAATGTCGATTGAAAAAGAAAAATGTCGAATAAAAAATATCGAAAAAAAAATGTTTGATTATTTATAATGAATGCGAGAGAAACGAGCAAATATGTAAAGAGAGGGGAGAGTCATGCCGATTTCAAAATCAGCCAGTGCCGTGATGACACGCAGTAGTTATTCAAGGACAGTGAATACTCATGTGACAAGTACGGCGACAAAAACAGAAAAAGTCAACCATCCACAAAACAGTCCCACCAAATCGAGCAAAACATCCATTCCAAAAGACACCGTACATATTAGTCAAGAGGCACGGAAGGCATATGAATCGTCCGCACCGATCGTAGCGATCAATCCAGTAAGAAACACGATTGAAAATACGGTTTATAACCCTATTGATTTTATTAAAAGGGAAGCTTCCCGAAATTTAGGAAATCAAACAGAAATCATGCTCTATAACCCTGTAAAGAATATCAAAGATGCGCTCCAGTCCGCGGTCAAACCATTCGAAAAGGACACGGTGCAAATTAGTAAAGAAGTGCGAGAAGCGTTTCAGCAATCGCCAAAATCAAACGATATAAAGAAAGCAAAAGAAGAAGCGCTGACTCGACAAATTCAACTATCTTTGTATAATATGGATAAAAACGTTCGTACTGTCGTCGTCCATAATCTGTCACAGGACATATACACGGCTTCAAAAAACAAAAGTAACAAAGGATGGTCCGCAGCAAAGGAACTAATCGATGTGGTCACCGACTTCGTCCCGGTGGTAGGTACGATCAAAGATGCCTATCGCTTGTATCAAGTGTTAAGCAATCCGAAATCCAATGCAAAAGATGTGGCCGAAGCGCTAGTTGGGTTTATTCCGGGACTAGGTGATCTAAAGAACATTGCGAAAGTAACAAATGCCATTAAGAAAGGATTTGATATCGATCCGAAAAAATTAGATCAGGCTGTGAGTATTATTAAGGGTACGGGTAAACCTTTACAAAAACATCATTATGCTACTGATAAAAGTAAAAAATATACTCCACAAATAGAGGCTATAACGAAAAAATATGGACTAGATTTGGATGACGTTTGGAATATAGAATTACTCCCCCATCAGGGAAGACATCCAGATGCTTATCACGAGTATGTGTTAAGCAATATTAGAACTTTTGATAAAATAGCTAAGGGGGATAAAAGGAAATTTTTAAGATTATTCGAACAATTAAAACAGGAAATTAGAAAGAACCCGGAGATGCTTTATAAAGATTATTGGAGGAAGAAATAATGAGATTTTATAAGTTGCTAATGGATGATAGTGATGATAGAGATGTAGTAGCATACTGTATAGATACAAAGGGATTTGAACAATATGAATTATCGGAAGGTAAGTATATTCATAATTGGAATAGAGAAATCACCTTTTATTTTGACCTTAAAGAAGGAGAAAGATTAACAGATTATTTAGCAAACAATTTAGGGTGGTTTATAGTTTCTGAAAGATTTAAAGCGATTTTAGAGGAAGTAGATGATGGTATACAATATCTGCCTATAAATGTAGTGAATAAAGGTGAAAACAAAATTTTAAAAGGTTTTTCGGTAGCTAACATTTTGAATGTTGTTGATGCATTAAACTTAGAAAATTCAGATTATAGTGTGTTTGAACTTGATGGTGAAAGTATATATAGTATAAAAAAATATGCTTTATGTAAGGAGGCGATACAATCAAAGCATATTATTAAACTCAAGGGTGATGAAATTCCAATATTCATATCAGAAGAACTTAGAGAATTAATAGAGAAAAATAATATAACAGGATGTGACTTTTTAGAAGTTAAAGTAATCTAAATAACCCGTGGTGCTAGTTGAGCGCTAGCGCAAGTGTGACAGTGAATAGACCAACAAGATGCCATCGAGTGCGACCTCAAACCCTGAAATGGAGTTGGCACGAATGTCTGTGATCCGATACTGGTCGGCAAGGACGGAGAACACCGTTTCGATCACTTTTCGTTTTTTCTTGAGCCATCTCTCCCATGATGCAGATGGGCGATGTTTCTGGTTTTTGCGAGATGGAGTCCAGAAGGCAATTTGATATTCTTCATATCGCTTTCTTTGTAAATCATTGCTAATAAATCCCTTATCTCCTAAATTGTAGGGATGAGGGATTTGCGTCATCACGGTTTCAGCAGCGATTCGATCGTGACAAGATGCTTCGGTCACCACGTATCCCATCGGCAGTCCTTGATCGGTCACTTGAAGATGAAACTTAAACCCGTAATACCACTGCTTTTTCGACGCACAATACCCGATGTCAGCGATACCTTGGAATCGTTGGACGCGATGTATTCTTGCGTGATGACACAACTCGATTGGCATGCTATCTACGACCGCATAGGCATGGTGTTGCCCGCGTTTTGCTAGTTCATGGCGAATCCATTTGATCGCGAAGCGCAACGCTCGACAACGGCGATTGTATCGAGACCGTTCGATAAACTGTCCATCGGTGAACAAGTTTCCCACGACAAAGCGATGCCATGCCCGTTCGGAGGAGAAGCCAAGTAACTTTCCTAGAAGATGAATGGCAATCATCACCGCGTCTTCCTGTTTCACCAAATGACGATTGCGGCGCTGCAAATACATTTGAATCGATGGCAGTTGGGCAGAAACAAAGAAGAAAATGGCTGCATATTGTTTTTGAATTTTCGCTTGGTCTGTAGTAAAATGAAAGTGCTCTTGCATGGGGATTCTCCTTTCGAATGTTTGGTCGCACTTTCATTCTACAGGAGATCCGCAGGCAAGGGCTATTTTTTTGCTTACTCGATTTTATCTAGCACCACGGGTATCTAAATAGTATCCATTCAGCCCAATACTAGTGAGATTTTCAGAATCCAGCACCAATAGGGCATTTCCCGTATCGAAAATGCCCTAGGAGGAATGGAGAATCGTTTGGAGGGACTCCCCACTTAGCTCGTTGAAGAAGCGAAAACGATTTTTCCGAACGTGTCACTTGCTTTCGATTTTTCATCGTTTCCGATTGAAAGAGGCGAAAAAACAAGCTGACCGATAATGTCGGTCAGCTTTAAGAAAAATAGTTTCTAATCGTTTCCATTACCCGTTTTAGGTCATGTTCGTGCAAGTTTCCAATTTTGAAAAGAAGCTCCCGATAATGAATGGTGTTAATTTTTGAGCACCTAACAACGGACGGAATCCCGCTTCTTTCCAATATTCTAAGACGACATCATATTTGTTTCGTGGCTGTTGACTTGTAATATTTGCAATTACTCTGTCCAATTCTACGACAACATCATGGTGAGATACGATGAGCACAGGTCTTCGTTTTCCTTTTATTTCTGCAAACCATACTTCGCCTCGTCTTCCCAGATTACTCATCTTCTTCTCCCCATATTTCTTTTTCTAGTTCTTTTTCAATGACATCTTTTGGAGGTCTGTTGTCAAAGTATTTGTCGAAAAGCCATGATAGCAATTTAATTCGCTCCGCATTGTCCATTTCGTCTAAAGCTTTCATGAACTCTTCCGCCCTCACATGTATCACCCTTATTTTTAATCATCTCATTATAAATTTTCGCAAAGTTAAAGCAGGTGGTCAATCCTCTAAACGTGCGCTTTATTTACCATCCCCGCACGTATGGCTTTGGTGCCTCAAGCGGGATGCCAAGCTCACTTGCGGCTGTTTTTGGCCAATATGGGTTGCGAAGGAGTTCTCGCCCGATGAAAATCAAATCGGCGCGGCCGTTGCGCAAAATTTCTTCCGCTTGCCGCCCGGATGTAATCAGTCCGACAGCGCCTGTAGCGATGTCCGCGCCATGGCGGATCGCTTCGGCAAACGGCACTTGATAGCCTGGATACGCATCAATTGCCGCTGGAACGACTGCACCGGAGCTTACATCGACTAAATCGACTCCTTGTGCTTTCATGCGCTTTGCGTATTCGACGTAGTCTTTCACGGTTAAACCGTCTGGATGATAATCATGTGCAGAAACGCGAACAAACAGCGGTCCATCCCATACTTCTTTAACTGCCTCAATGACTTCGCTTAAAAAGCGGTAGCGATTTTCAAATGTACCGCCGTACTCATCGTTTCGTTTGTTCGTTAATGGCGATAAAAACTCGTTAATTAAATAGCCGTGCGCCGCATGAATTTCAATGACGTCAAAGCCGGCTTTTTTGGCACGAAGCGCACCGTTTTGAAACGCTTGAATCGTTTCTTCAATATCCACTTTTGTCATTTCTTTCGGTGTGCGCATGTTTTCATCAAACGGAAGCGGCGATGGAGCGATGATCTCGCCGTCGACCGTCGCTTTTCGTCCAGCATGAGCGAGCTGGATGCCGATTTTGGCCCCTTGTTCTTTGACGAGCGTTGTGAGCGCGCGCAATCCTTCGATATGCTCATCGCTCCATATGCCTAAATCGCGGGCGGAAATTCTTCCTTGCGGCGTTACAGCTGTCGCTTCAATCATGATCAGTCCGACTTGCCCGACCGCGCGCGTCGGATAATGAATCATATGCCAATTTCGTACTGTTCCGTCTTCTGTGTCGCATGCATACATGCACATCGGCGACATGACAATTCGATTTTTCAGTGTCACGCCGCGAATCGTATATGGCGAAAAAAGCATGTCAATCCCCTCCAAGTAGTTGTGTTCAATATTGAATGATAACACGTGTACTTGGAAAAGAAAAACAACTTGCACTATTTGACGGACGAAAGCAGCGCTTGCCCAAGTTCTTCAGAGCGCTCGGTCGCCCGTTTAATGCAAGCAATGACCGCTTCTTGATAACGGTAGTGTTCAAGCACGCCAATGCCTGCTTCGGTCGTGCCGCCCGGACTTGTCACTTCTTTGCGTAAAACGGACGGATGTTTGTTCGTTGCTTTTAACATATGAGCCGCGCCGATAATCGTTTGTAAAATCAAGTCTTTCGCTACTGCGCGGTCGAGCCCGATTTCATCCGCCGCTTTTTCCATCGCTTCGACTAAATAGTACACGTAAGCAGGCCCGCTTCCTGAAAGCCCTGTTACCGCATGCAAATCTTGTTCTTGAACGACAGCCACAATGCCGACCGTTTCAAATAACGTTTTGGCGATCGCTAAATGAGCATCGGTCGCATAATGGCCGAGCGCGATCGCTGTGGCGGATTGGCCGATCGCTGCCGATGTGTTTGGCATAGCGCGTACAACGGCCACTTGTTTTCCGATGAGCGATACGATCGCTTCTGTCGTTACGCCTGCTAACAACGAAATGATAAGCTGTTGTTCGTTGATCACATGGGCGACCGACGCGATGCCTTCTGCTGCATCTTTTGGTTTCATTGCCAAGATAATAATGTCCGCTTCGCTGACCGCTTTTTCTTTATCTGTTTCGATCCGTACGCCGTATGTTTGCTGCATATATTCAAGACGTTTGGCATCCGAACGATTCGTGACGACCATTTGCTCCGGTTGATACAGCGTTTTTGTCATCCCGGAAATGAGCGCTTCCGCCATTGAACCAGCGCCAATAAACGCGACTGTTGTTTCCTGTTTCATCGTAGCTCCTCCTTCTCATGTCAAATAAAAAAGACCTCTCGCCCTAGAAAAGGACGGAAAGGTCTTTACTTCCGCGGTACCACCTTTGTTGGCGCAAGCTGCGCCCACCTCTTTAGCCGGTATCGTCGGCCAGACGGCTAGGTTTTCCTAACAGCTCATGGGGTAGGTTCAACGATGAAGAGGGTAATGAAACCTTTCAGCCTATGGGTTTCACTCTCTTATTACCGTTCATCATTTACTGGTCCCAGTCATTGCCTGTTTGCCATATGTGATTGTTCACACGCTTGATTTGTTTGCAATTATGCACCGAAAACAAGCCTGTTGTCAATAGAAAGAAAGATAATTTTTTTGAATTTTTTTACGAATGGTGAGAAAAAAATGACAAACGGACGAAATCCGTGTAAACTGTAAAATAACATGAATGTCAGAAAGTTATCACGATATAATGATAAAAGGGGAAGTTGAGATGGGGAAAGAAGAAGTTTATCGCATTGCAGTTCCGACTCCGTTTCCTGTCGGAGATGTCAACATGTATTTGGTCAAAGGGGATTGTTTAACGCTTGTTGATGCGGGGGTAAAAACGGAAGAAGCGTGGCATGTGTTTAAGCGTCAATTAAACGAGTTGGGATATGAGCCCGCGGACATCGAGCAAGTCGTGCTGACGCATCACCATCCTGACCATGTCGGACTGCTTGATTACTTGCCGGAATCACTTCCGGTCATCGCTCATCCGAAGGCGCAGCGATGGATTAGCAAAGATCCGCAATTTTTGGCATGGCACGGGATGTATTTCGAGCGATTTTTAATCGAGTGCGGGATCGATGCCGCCTTTTTGCCGAGCTTGCCCAACTTTCGCCGTTCGCTTCGCTATTCGTGCGAGCGCTCGCTCACCACAGCTGTTTGCGAAGGCGATCGTATTGATGGATTGGCAGGATGGACGGTGCTTGAAACACCAGGACATGCGCAAAGCCATATCGTTTTATACCGTGAGAAAGACGGATTGATGATCGGTGGTGACCATCTGTTGGCGACTGTTTCGTCGAATCCGCTGCTAGAGCCGCCAGACGAAGGAGAAACAGATCGCCCTAAACCGCTTTTGCAATATAACGATTCGTTGCGAAAACTGCTTCGTTATGAAATTACAACAATTGTGACGGGACATGGCGATGATGTCACCGCTGTGCCGGAGCTGGTCGAAAAACGGCTGGCGAAGCAAAAAGAGCGTGCCGATCAAGTGCTGGAGATGTTAAAGCACGGCCCGATGACCGTGTTTGATGTGTGCCGCCGGCTGTTTCCAACCGTTTATGAAAAAGAGTTTTTGCTGACGATGTCAGAAACGGTCGGACAGCTCGATTATTTGGAGGACATCGGAGCGGTTACAAAACGGAAAGAAGGAAGTTCCTATCTTTTTTATGAGGCGGTGGGATCGCGTTGAAGCTTGCAGGGAAACATGTCGTCATTACGGGAGCATCAGGCGGACTCGGAGAACGGATCGCCTACGAAGTCGCCAAGCGGAAAGGCATTCCGGTTTTGCTGGCGCGCAATGAAGAAAAATTAGCAAACATTGCCGCACATATCGAAGCAACATATAATGTTTCATGCCGCTATGAACAGCTCGACGTCAGCGACATAGCAGCGGTTGAAGCGGTTTTTCACAAGCTACTTGAAGAGATGGATATCGATGTACTTGTCAACAATGCCGGTTTTGGCGTGTTTCGTTACGTCGAAGACATCGATTTAAAAGAAACGGAAGAGATGTTTGCTGTGAACGTATGTGGATTGATTGCTTGCACGAAAATGGTGTATCCGCATATGATGAAGCGGAGAAGCGGCCATATTATTAACATCGCTTCACAAGCGGGGAAAATCGCGACGCCGAAGTCGAGCGTCTATGCGGCGACGAAACATGCGGTGCTTGGGTTTACGAACAGCTTGCGCATGGAGGCAGCACAGTACGGAGTATATGTGACGTCTGTCAATCCCGGCCCAATTGAAACGAACTTTTTTACGGTGGCCGATGCGTCAGGGGATTATGTGAAAAACGTAAAAAAATGGATGCTTAAAGCGGACGATGTCGCCCGAAGCATCGTTGACGTGATGATGATGCCGGCAAGGGAAGTAAACATGCCGCGCTGGATGAATGCCGGAAGCAAGCTGTATCAGCTATTTCCAACGCTTATTGAAACGATCGGGAAAACCGCTTTTTTCAAAAAATAAGTCTCCTTGGCTGTGTAAGGAGGCTTATTTTGTTACATACTCATACACGACATCATGAACGACTTCGTATATATCCATATCTGGGTTTGTCTGCTTTTCCAGTAAAATGTTTTGATATAGATCCGCCCACTCCGAATCGGTGAGCGGGAAAGCTTCCGTGTCGCGTCCGTATTGGCGCAGGCAGTTGCGAACGAATTTTTTCAGCCACTTTTCGTTCAATCGATTCACTTCCTACGATTGCGATGGGGTAGCACGGACGACCGATTGGAACTTTCCTTTATGGGATGCGTCACAGAACGGCATATTTTGCGACAGGCCACAACGGCAGAGCGAAAACGTTTCCTTTGTTTCGAATTTGTTGCCTTCCGCATCGATTAATTCGACTTCTCCTGTGACGCGAAAAGAGCCGTTGTCATTCACTTTAATTTGCACTTTAGCCATATCAAGCTTCCTCCTTTATTTGTCTAGTCGTTTTTGATACTATAAATAGCGTATGTAAAACTTGCGAAAAGGGCGATCATTATGAATATTACCTTTACAGAGCGGGCAATGCAACAACTACGTCCGATTTTAGCGAATACAAAAAAACAACTGAAACTAAAATATGATACGGACGGTTGCGGTTGTGCCGTCAGCGGCGTGCCGACATTATGGCTTATCGATCAAGCAGATGAAGATGATGTGGTTGTTGAAACGAATTATGTTCCGGTGCTTTTGGAAAAATCTCGTCTTGTTTTTTATGATGACAAAATGGTGATTGACGCTGTTGAAGGAGCAGGGTGTTTTCAGCTAAAAAGCCCGAATCAAATATTAAATCCGCGCATGTCGCTTTTGAAAGTGAGTGAACAGCATGAATGACAAACTAAAACAAATCGCCAATATGGCGAAACAAAAAACGTGGGTATCGTTTATGCATGAAAACGATCCGTATAGTTTGCTTCATTGGTCGATTGCCGGCATTTATCAAGAAAAGAAAGATGTTTGGCTGCTGCAAGATGAAATGACGTTTGAAACAACGGAATTTGCGACGCTCGATGAGGCGATTGCATGGATGAATGAACATATGCCGCATATTACAGAGATTTTATGATGAGGAGGCAACACATTGGCGCCTCCCCTTTTATCATTGCGGGGAATTTTGCCGCTTTGTCGGATGAATCGCTTTTTCCAGCTCTTCCTTAGCAATCGTCGGTCTGACCGTATCGGCCGACGGCTTCCCTTTTTGCGCACGGTTGGCCATGGAACGTTTCTCCTTTCGTTTAAATCATTTGCCATCTTATTTTGAAAAAAGAATGCTGTTTTTATTCGGGGGGATTACAATGAAAAAAAGACAACCTACACTAGCAAATCAAGCGGAAGAAAAAATCACATTAAAAGACTATCTTGATACCGATTTATACGCAAAGCTGCGCGCGAAAAAAAGCGCCCTTGAAGCGGAAGAAAAAAGAAAAAAAGCGGAAGAAGAGGCACGGAAACGAGAAGAGCAGCGACAGCGCGAGAAAAATAAAACGTTTGAAGAACTGCTAAATGAGAGCAATTTAGATTGGAGAAAATTTAAGGAATAAGCCCTGAGTGTTCAGGGCTTTTTTAGCGGTGCGTATGATAAATAGACGCTTTCGTATGTTGTTTTAGCCATTCGTATTCTTCTTTCGTCAATGCCGGCATCGAAATGGCGGCAATATTGTCTGTCAGCTGTTCGAGGCTGCTCGCGCCGGGAATGACAGCGGCAACGACCGGATCGTATAAACAAAATTGCAAAGCGGTCGCGGTAAACGAGCGATGAGACGTTGTATTTGCTTTTAACGCCGGCAGGAGGCTTTGCAATTCTTCATACGTATAATCAAGGTAGCCGCTCGTTTTCACCGCCTCGCTTGCCGCTTCAAGCGGACGGTCGGTGAGCAATCCTTTCGCCACTGGACCGCGGGCGATGACGCTAATGTGATGCTCTTTTAACAGCGGGAAAAGTTCTTCCGGCCGTCGGTCGAGTAAGCTATATTGCATCATGACGCTGACGATATTGGAGTGTTTCACGTATTCGCGAATGACGTTTGGCCGAATCGAAGAAATGCCGTAATAGCGAATGACTCCTTCTTGCTTTAATTCTTCAAACGCTTCAATCGTTTCGTCCATCGGATCGTCAATCGTGCCACCGTGTAGCTGGTATAAGTCGATATAATCCGTTTGCAGGCGGCGCAAGCTTTCTTTTACGGCTCGTTTTATATAGTCTTTCGACGGATCCCAAAACCAGCCGTCTTTCCCCTCTTCCCAACGGTTGCCCACTTTCGTTGCCAGCACGATTTGATCGCGTTTTCCTTTCAGCGCTTTGCCGACAAACTGCTCGTTTAAGCCGCGATCGTAAAGATCGGCCGTATCCAAATAGTTAATGCCGCGTTCTAGCGCTTCATGAATGAGACGAATCGCCTTATTTTCATCCGTGCCGAGCGACATGCAGCCAAGCCCTACTTCGCTCACATATAAATCCGATGTACCGATGCGCCGTTTTTTCATCGTCTTTCCCTCCTAGATGGGTAATTTTCTCCATTTTACACTGAAATATAGTACAATGGAAACGAAAATGATCGAGAGACGGGAGAGAAAAACAATGGAACATTTAATCGAAAAAACGATTCGAAAAGAAAAAATTTTTAGCGGCAAAGTGATTAACGTCTATGTGGAAGAAGTAGAGCTGCCAAACGGGAAAACGAGCAAGCGGGAAGTGGTGAAACATCCGGGAGCGGTGGCGGTCATTCCAGTGACAAGCGAAGGGAAATTGGTGCTTGTAAGACAATACCGCAAAGCGTTAGAGCGCGTATTAGTCGAAATTCCAGCGGGAAAGCTAGAAAAAGGAGAAGAGCCGCTGGCGACTGCTCGGCGTGAACTAGAAGAAGAAACGGGCTATGTGGCTCGATCGATACGCCACCTCGTATCGTTTTATACATCACCGGGATTTGCAGATGAATTGATCCATTTATATGTAGCGGAAGGACTGACGAAACTAGAAGAATCAGCATCGCTTGATGACGATGAATTTGTCGATCTGTTAGAAGTCACATTAGAGGAGGCGTTAGTAATGCTGGAAAAGCAGGAAATTTACGACGCAAAAACCGCCTATGCGCTGCAATATTTGCAATTACAGAAGGCATTAAAAAAATGAACGACTATTATATCGATCTTCATATTCATATCGGTCGCACAGCTTCCGGCAAACCGGTGAAAATTACTGGGGCGAAAACGTTGACGCTTACAAATATTTTGCATGAGGCGGAACGTGTTAAAGGATTGCACATGGTCGGCGTGATCGATAGCCACGTTCCGGAGGTGCTCGATGAGCTGGAGCGGGGAATCGAAGCAAACGGCTGGGGCGAGCATGAAGAAGGGGGTGTGCAGGCTGGAAATGTCACGCTTCTACTAGGAAGTGAAATCGAAGTTTACGACGAATATTGTCACGGCCCGGTTCACGTGCTTGCTTTTATGCCGACGATCGCATCGATGCGCTTATTTTCCGAGTGGCTAGAAAAGCGCATCAAAAACATCTCGCTCAGTTCCCAGCGCATGTACGGAACAGGACGCAAACTGCAAGAAATCGTGAAGCAATTAGAAGGGTTGTTTATTCCTGCGCACGCTTTTACCCCGTTTAAAAGTCTATATGGCAGAGGAGTGAAGCAAAGCTTAACGGAAGTGTTCGAACCCGATTGGATTGACGCGGTCGAGATGGGGTTAAGCGCCGATTCCGAGATGGCCGATCAAATTGCTGAGCTGCATCGCTATCCGTATTTGTCGAATTCTGATGCCCATTCGCTAAGAAAAATGGCGCGCGAATATCAAATTGTACGCATGCATCACCCGACGTTTGCCGAATTAAAAAAGGCGTTACAAAAGGAGGATGGGAGAGCGATTATTGCGAACTACGGCTTAAACCCGAAGCTCGGCAAATACTATCAAACGGCGTGCGAACGATGCTTTGCCCCGATGAACGGAAGCAATGAACGCTGCCCGTCGTGCGGACATGACCGGTATGTAAAAGGGGTGTTTGACCGGCTGCATGAGTTGAAAACGGGCGGTGCGCCGCCAAAGCGCCCGCCTTACATTTATCAAGTGCCGCTCGAATTTATCCCGGGTCTTGGAGAGAAAACGTATAACATGTTGCTTCAACATTTTGGCACGGAAATGTATGTGCTTCATCAAGCGACAAAAGAACAGTTGGCGGATGTCGTCGGCGAAAAATTGGCGGAACGGATCGTGCTTGCCAGAAGCGGCAAGCTTGCAATCCACGCAGGTGGCGGCGGCCAATACGGAAAAATCGCTTCAACATAGGAGCGATTTTTTCTTTTCTTCTAAACGTGTCATAGACGCGCTCTTTTTTCATACAATCTAGTAAGAGCGAAAGTAGGAGGAAGAGAGAATGAGAAAACAACCACTGAAATCAGCCATTGCGATGCATGTGCGGGAGCATGCGTCGATTTATTTGTTTACGGTCGTCTTGTTTCTCATGGGAGTGATTTTTGGGGCGATTGTCGTCAACAGCTTAAATTTCAGCCAAAAACAAGATTTATATTACTATTTAGCGCAATTTTTTGGACAAGTATCGAAAGGGCAGTTCGCTAGCGCAAACGACATGTTTCAACAAAGCTATTTTCATAATTTAAAATATGTCGGATTTATGTGGGTGCTCGGAATTTCGATCGTCGGGCTGCCGCTTATTTTAATTTTGCTATTTTTAAAAGGGGTCGTTGTCGGGTTTACAGTCGGCTTTCTCGTTAACCAAATGGGCTGGCAAGGATTTTTATTATCATTCGTTTCGGTCATGCCGCAAAATTTTATTGTTATTCCGGCTTTTATTGTCATGGGGACGGTATCCGTTTCTTTTTCACTCAAAATGGTACGTAATCAATTTATGAAGCGAATGCACGAACCGATCTTTCCGATGATTATGCGCTATACGTTCGTCATGGCGGTCATCAGCGCTTCATTGCTTGCATCTGCTTCTTTAGAGGCATACGTATCTCCGATCGTCATGAAACAAGTAATTCAATTGATGAGTAAGTGATAATTATTATCACTTGATAATGGTTTTATTTATTTGTTGATAATAATTTTACTTTGCTCCTTCCCTCTTTCTTTTGTTATAATGATAAGTGAATGACGAGGGAGGGAATGAAGATGGAAGATCGGATCGAACGAATTAAAAAACTTTTGCATACCGCCGGATATAAATTGACGCCGCAGCGCGAGGCTACTGTGCGGGTTCTGTTAGAACATGAAGAAGATCACTTAAGCGCAGAAGATGTCTACCTCCTCGTTAAAGAAAAATCTCCGGAAATCGGGTTAGCGACGGTTTATCGGACATTGGAGCTATTAACAGAGTTGAAAATCGTCGATAAAATTAATTTTGGCGATGGTGTATCGCGGTACGATCTTCGTCAAGAAGGAGCGACACATTTTCATCATCATTTAGTATGCATCGAATGCGGATCAGTAGCGGAGATTCAAGAAGATTTGTTAGAGGAAGTAGAAGCGATTGTCGAACGTGATTGGAAGTTTAAAATTAAAGACCATCGGTTAACATTTCACGGCATTTGTTATCGTTGTCAACAAAAAGATAAACAAGAGGAGTAAAAAACCTTTTCCATCGGGAAAGGTTTTTTATGTATAAAACGAAAAAATGATGGCATATCCTCATAGTAAGTGTAAGTGCGATCGATTGAGGAGGTTGTGCCGTGAAAACGATCTGGCAAATGGTGAAAGTGTTTGTTTTATTTACGGGTTGCACCATTTTATTTTATTATAGTCTTATATGGTTTCATCGAGAATACGAGAATTACCACCGCTATGATGAGCCACAAGGATCAGCGGTGAAAGCATCGACAACGGAAACAATATCGACGGATTGGTTGGAAAGATTTATACTTTTTTATCGTGACGGGGAGTAGAGAGCGTTGGAATACGAGTTAAAAGATTTTCTCCATTATTTAACAGTTGAGCGGAATTTGGCGAAAAATACAATCGTTTCCTATGAGCGCGATTTGCGAAAATATGCCCATTATTTGGTGAACGTTGAACAAATCCGTTCGTGGAACGATGTATCGCGCCTTCATATTCTGCAATTTTTAAAGTTTTTAAAAGAGAACGGAAACTCAGCGAAAACGGTAGCGCGTCATATCGCGTCCATTCGCTCGTTTCATCAATTTCTTTTGCGCGAAAAAATCACCGAACAAGACCCTACCGTTCATATCGAGACGCCGCAAATGGAGCGAAGCTTGCCGAAAGTGCTATCGATGGCGGAAGTCGAAGCGCTTTTAGAAACACCGAAACCGAACACGCCGTTTGGCATTCGCGACAAAGCGATGCTTGAATTGTTGTATGCGACAGGCATGCGTGTCAGCGAGCTTGTGAACTTAAATCTTTCCGACGTGCATTTGACGATGGGGTTTGTCCGCTGTTACGGAAAAGGAAATAAAGAGCGCATTGTGCCGATCGGTCGCATTGCGCTTTCCGCGCTCAAAACATATATCGAAGAGGCGAGGCTGAAACTTGTCAATCCAAAAAAGCGCGCGACCGATGCCTTATTTTTAAATCATCACGGCGAGCGGCTCACAAGGCAAGGATTTTGGAAAATTTTAAAAAAGCTCGCCAAAGAAGCGAATATCGAAAAAGAATTAACCCCGCATACGCTTAGACATTCGTTTGCGACCCATCTTCTTGAAAACGGCGCCGATTTGCGTGCCGTGCAAGAGTTGTTAGGACATGCCGATATTTCGACGACACAAATTTATACGCACGTCACAAAAGCGCGCTTAAAAGATGTGTACCAGCAATACCACCCGCGGGCGTAAAAGCGGGTGGTTTTTTGTTAAAACTACCCGTGTTGCTAGATAAAATCGAGTAAGCATAAAAATAGCCCTTGCTTGTGGATTTCCTGTAGAATGAAAGTGCCAACCAACATTCGAAAGGAGAATCCCCATGCAAGAGCACTTTCATTTTACTACAGATCAAGCAAAGATTCAAAAACAATATGCAGCCATTTTCTTTTTTGTTTCTGCCCAGCTGTCACAAATTCAATTCTATCTTCAACGTCGCAATCGTCATTTGGTGAAACAAGAAGATGCGGTGATCATTGCTATTCATCTTTTAGGAAAGCTGCTTGGCTTCTCTTCCGAACGTGCATGGCATCGCTTTGTGACTGGGAACTTGTTTACGGATGAACATTTTCTCGAACGTTCTCGCTACAATCGTCGTTGTCGAGCGCTGCGCTTTGCGATCAAATGGATTCGCCATGAGCTAGCAAAACGTGGGCAACACCACGCCTATGCGGTAGTAGATAGCATGCCACTCGAGTTGTGCCATGCCGCAAGAATGTACCGAGTCAAACGATTTCAAGGAATCGCGGACATCGGGCTCTGTGCATCGAAAAAGCAGTGGTACTATGGATTTAAGCTCCATCTTCAGGTGACCGACCAAGGACTGCCGATGGGATACGTGGTAACGGAGGCGTCCTGTCACGATCGAACCGCAGCTGAAACAGTCATGACTCAAATTCCTCATCCCTT
>NZ_JACHEP010000036.1 GCF_014201465.1 Anoxybacteroides tepidamans
GAGGAGTACCCAAGTCTGGCTGAAGGGGTCGGTCTTGAAAACCGAGAGGCGTCGAGAGGCGCGCGGGGGTTCGAATCCCTCCTCCTCCGCCATTATATTTTATTATTGCGTCGTTGCGGGGTGGAGTACGATCGAATAAGCTTCTCCGAAACGGCAACAGCGTACCGTTCGAACTGCAGCTTGAATAAGCATACTGAGAGCGGGACGGCCAAAGGAACGTAGAGCATAGTAAATATCCATTTATCTTTTTATCATCGCGGGGTGGAGCAGTCTGGTAGCTCGTCGGGCTCATAACCCGAAGGTCGCAGGTTCAAATCCTGCCCCCGCAACCAAATGGTCCCGTAGTGTAGTGGTTAACATGCCTGCCTGTCACGCAGGAGATCGCGGGTTCGAGTCCCGTCGGGACCGCCATTATAAATATGGTATGTTTAATCTAAGAAATAATACGGCTCGGTAGCTCAGTCGGTAGAGCACGTCCGAATAAGCTACCGAGCGATGCATCAGCGCACCACTCGAGCTGCTACTTGAATGAGCATACTGAGAGTGGGGCGAAGGGAATTTAAAAAATGATATTTGAAGTGCTCAAAACAAGATAATGGCTCGGTAGCTCAGTCGGTAGAGCAAAGGACTGAAAATCCTTGTGTCGGCGGTTCGATTCCGTCCCGAGCCACCATTTTTTATGTAAAGAAAACCTACCAATAGTTAAAAGTCGAATGTAGGTGAATTTTTATTCAATTCTGCCGACTTAGCTCAATTGGTAGAGCAACTGAATCGTAATCAGTAGGTTGCGGGTTCAAGTCCTGCAGTCGGCACCATTCAAAATTTATATGGAGGGGTAGCGAAGTGGCCAAACGCGGCGGACTGTAAATCCGCTCCCAGTGGGTTCGGCGGTTCGAATCCGTCCCCCTCCATCGTTATATAGGGGCATAGTTTAATGGTAGAACAGAGGTCTCCAAAACCTCCGGTGTGGGTTCGATTCCTACTGCCCCTGTCACATGGCGGCTATGGCGAAGTGGTTAACGCACCAGATTGTGGCTCTGGCATGCGTGGGTTCGATTCCCACTAGTCGCCCCATAAGCTGCTTATAAAAACATATTGGGGTATAGCCAAGCGGTAAGGCAACGGACTTTGACTCCGTGATGCGTTGGTTCGAATCCAGCTACCCCAGCCATATGCGGAAGTAGTTCAGTGGTAGAACACCACCTTGCCAAGGTGGGGGTCGCGGGTTCGAGTCCCGTCTTCCGCTTTTTACGGCGGCATAGCCAAGTGGTAAGGCAGAGGTCTGCAAAACCTTTACCCCCGGTTCGAATCCGGGTGCCGCCTCCACCGATTGCGCCGGGGTGGCGGAATTGGCAGACGCACAGGACTTAAAATCCTGCGGTAGGTGACTACCGTGCCGGTTCGAGTCCGGCCCTCGGCATGTAAAGGGCTTGACTTGTAAGTGAAAATAGAGTATAATATATCGTGTTGTTAAATCATTATTATATTTGCCGATGTGGCGGAACTGGCAGACGCGCACGACTCAAAATCGTGTTCCCGTGAGGGAGTGTGGGTTCGACTCCCACCATCGGCACCATTTTAACAGGGAGTACCTGTTTTTTATTTTAATTTTCTCTCGACAAAATTTGATCTTTTTTGCAAGAAATGCGGGTGTAGTTTAATGGTAAAACTCCAGCCTTCCAAGCTGATGTCGTGGGTTCGATTCCCATCACCCGCTCCATTGTACATATACATAGGGGACAACGCAGTGTTTCGTTTCTTAGGGAGAACGGGGCATTGCGTTTTTTATTTTTCCTAAAATATTTAAATGATTTGCGCAAAAGCTTCTCCACCATGAATCTGCGTAAACATACTTTGAATGGAAGAAACTAGCTGTTCGCACTCGCTTTGTTCCATCGATGGTAATAAATATGCGATTTGGATGGCACGTTTTGTTTTATATGTAATGGCTGTTCGTTCTGAATCTACAATTGGGCTTCCGAACGGTCCAATTGCATCTTTTGTGACAAGCTTGCGAGCGAATTGAACGGTTCGACCGTTAATCGCAAGATATTCATCCTCGTCTGTACCGATGTCGATCAAAATGTTTCCATTGATTTGCTCTGCATCATAAATGCCGATCGGTATTTTATAATAAAGAGAGAAAAAGTTGTTGACATCAGCAGCTGAGTGAATCGAAGGAATAAACTGCTGTTTTTGGATGCGACGATACAAACTTTCAGAAGAAGGACGGTATCGGCTCGGATCCGTACCGATCGCTTTAAATATGGCGCGCCATTCCGCTAGCTCTTTAATTTGAGAAATAGATGTTTCCTGCAGATCGAAATAAATCGATTCTTGAAAAAGTTGTAATCTTCCTTTCAACATTTGTGGAGAATGATCAACGACGATATCGTTGTAAATAATCACGCCTGCTTTGAATAAAGGAATGGCTTGTTTTACGGCTTCTGATACAGTAATTTCCATATTTTCACCTCTTGTTTTTTCTTTTTATTGTAACATGGATTTAGAACTTTAGCGAAGGGAGGGATTGTTATGGATGTTATCGAACTAAAAAAGGAAATTATCGAATATAGCAAAACGATCGGAATTGATAAAATTGGATTTGCCAGTGCTGATCCGTTTGTCGAATTGAAAGAGCGGCTTCGCCAGCAGCAACAACTAGGATATCAATCTGGATTTGAAGAACCGGATATTGAAAAACGAACAAATCCGTCTTTGCTTTTATGTGAAGCGAAGTCGATTATTTCAATTGCGCTCGCTTATCCGTCTAAAATGAAAAATGCGCCAAGGAGCACAAAGGAAGCGAGAAGAGGAATTTTTTGCCGCGCCTCATGGGGAAGAGATTACCATGATATTTTACGGGAGCGATTAAAAAAACTAGAAGATTTTATTTTAGCAAAAGTTCCAAACGCTAAAGTGAAGTCGATGGTAGATACCGGCGAATTAGCTGATCGGGCGGTCGCTGAGAGAGCGGGGATTGGCTGGAGCGGAAAAAACTGTTCGATTATCACGCCGGAATTTGGATCGTATGTATATTTAGGGGAAATGATTACGACGATTCCGTTTCCGCCGGATGTGCCGATAGAAAACCGGTGCGGAACGTGCACGAGATGCATTGAGGCATGCCCAACGGGAGCGCTTGTTCAAGGGGGTCAGCTTAACTCTCAACGCTGTATTGCGTTTTTGACGCAAACGAAAGGATTTTTAGCAGATGAGTTTCGTGATAAAATTGGGAACAGGCTGTATGGCTGCGATACTTGCCAAACGGTGTGTCCAGAAAATAAAGGAAAAGACTTTCATTTGCATCCGGAAATGGAGCCGGATCCGGAAGTGGTGAAGCCATTGTTAAAACCGTTGCTTCATATAACGAATCGGGAATTTAAAGAAAAATTTGGTTTGATTTCTGGTTCGTGGCGTGGAAAAAAACCGATTCAACGAAATGCGATTTTAGCATTAGCACATTATAAAGATAAGACAGCTATTCCTGATTTAGTGCAATTGTTGAAGGAAGACAGCCGACCGGTGATTCGTGGGACAGCTGCATGGGCGTTAGGGAAAATTGGTGATGATAGCGTCATTCCAGTGTTGGAACAGGCGCAACAGAACGAAAAAGAGGAAGAAGTATTGCGAGAAATCGAAAAAGGGTTACAAATGTTGTATGCGCAAAGGAAAAAATGATTCGTTCACCACATAATGTAATAAAAAAGAAAAGTGGTGGGCGATATGAAGAAACAGATAGAAGCATTGCTCGAAAAACGGGCGCGGCTTTTCGTGTCAACAAATAGATGCCAAGAAGATCCGAACATTGAGAAAAAACGCCAACTGTTTCAAAAGCGCGAAGCGGAAATTGTGAAATGCGTGTTGAAAGGACAAGTGCTGCGCAAACAGCGAATCGGGGAACGAACAGACATCGATTATATGGTGCACTATCAGTTTTTAGTGAGACAGCACGGGTGGATGTATGTAGAAGAGCAAGTTGAACAAAGGCGGGCGGGCTTTGTGTGCGGCGAATTGATGGAAGACAAAAACATTAAGGTGGTCGACACATTTGAAGAGAAGTTGCGCATGGATCGTGAGGCTAAAAAAGGTGAAACAATCAATTACGTCTATGATCGTATGAAGGCGGTAAAGTATGCTGAAATGTGGTGGAACAGCTACCATCCCGCGTTTCCTAAATTTGATGTGGATTGCACGAATTTCGTTTCCCAATGTTTATATGCAGGCGGCATTCCGATGACGGGATATCCTAATCGCCAAAAGGGTTGGTGGATGAAAAATAAAAGTTGGAGCTACAGTTGGGCGGTTGCTCATGCCTTTCGCTGGTATTTAAGTGGTGAACATCTAGGGTTACAGGCGATGGAAGTTTCAGCTCCAGAACAGCTGATGTTAGGCGATGTCATTTGTTATGATTTTGAAGGGGATGGGCGCTTTGATCATTCGACGATTGTCGTTGCCAAAGATCGTCAAGGAATGCCGCTTGTGAACGCGCATACGACAAACAGCCGCATGCGGTATTGGTCATATGAAGATTCAAGTGCCTATACGCCGGATATTCAATATAAATTTTTTCATATTGTTGATAAAGGATAGTATAATAAAACGGAGAACAATGACAACTTGAGGTGAATGGATGTGGCTTTACATGTAGTATTGTATCAACCAGAAATTCCGGCGAATACGGGAAACATTGCCCGCACGTGTGCGGCGACGGGCACAGCGTTGCATTTAATCCGTCCGCTTGGTTTTTCGACAGACGATAAAATGTTGAAACGAGCGGGACTGGACTATTGGGAATATGTCAATATTTTTTATTATGACTCGCTACAAGAGCTTTTTGACAAATATACAGATGCGGAGTTTTACTTTATTACGAAGTTTGGCCAAAAATATTATGATTCTTTCGATTACAGCGATCCGCAAAAAGATTATTTTTTTGTGTTTGGCCGCGAAACAAGCGGACTTCCGAAAGAGCTGATTGAAAATAATATGGAGCGTTGTTTGCGGATCCCGATGAACGATAACGTGCGTTCCCTTAATTTATCGAACACAGCCGCGATTTTAGTATACGAAGCGTTAAGACAACAAGGGTTTAAAGGTGTATATTAATAAAAAACGACCTTCATTGGAGGTCGTTTTTTTATCGGTTAATTTTTTACACCAGGCTTGTCATTATAGCCGGCAGTAAAAATAGCCGTTAAAAACGCAACAATCACGCCGAGCACAAGCAATGTTCTCATTATACTTTTCCTCCTTAAGAAATAGTTAGTCCTTTTTTTATTATAGCCGATGTGACAAGCAATGTTTAGAGGGGAACGGCAATTTTTTATTTCGAAGCGAATGATCACGGACATCCTTGCATACATTGTAATAATCTTTCAGTTAGACATCAAGGATGGGGAGGTTCTTGAATGGATATTTTAAAGAAAATTGCGAGATACCGGGAAGAAGAGCAACGGTTAAAGTGGGAAGGAACCTTCGCTGAGTATTTACAAATTTTAAAAGAAAAGCCCTGGGTTGCCCAGTCTGCTCATTCGCGTGTCTATAATATGATTAAAGATGCAGGGGTAGAAGAAGTTAATGAAAAAAAACGGTACAATTTTTTTAGCGGACAGTTGTTTGGCCTAGAGGAGGCGCTAGAGCGGTTAGTTGAGGAATATTTCCATCCGGCAGCGAAGCGTCTTGATGTCCGAAAGCGGATTTTGCTGTTGATGGGACCGGTTGGTGGCGGAAAATCGACACTCGTGACGATGTTAAAGAGGGGGCTCGAGGCTTATTCACTGACGGACCGCGGGGCTGTGTATGCGATTAAAGGCTGCCCGATGCATGAAGACCCGTTGCATCTCGTTCCGCATCATTTGCGTGACGATTTTTATAAAGAATACGGAATTCGCATTGAAGGGGAGCTTTCGCCGTTGAATATGATGCGTTTGGAAAAAGAATACGGCGGACGGATTGAAGATGTAATGATCGAGCGCATTTTCTTTTCCGAAAATAAGCGGGTTGGTATCGGCACATTCAGTCCGTCTGACCCGAAATCGCAGGACATTGCCGATTTGACGGGAAGCATTGACTTTTCAACGATCGCTCAATACGGTTCGGAATCCGATCCGCGCGCTTACCGGTTTGACGGAGAGTTGAACAAGGCGAATCGCGGGATTATGGAGTTTCAAGAAATGTTAAAATGCGATGAGAAATTTTTATGGCATTTGCTTTCGCTGACGCAAGAAGGAAATTTCAAAGCTGGAAGATTTGCGCTCATTAGTGCCGATGAATTGATTGTTGCGCATACGAATGAAACGGAGTATCGTTCATTTATCGCAAATAAAAAGAATGAAGCGCTTCATTCGCGGATTATTGTGATGCCGATTCCGTATAATCTGAAAGTGTCAGAAGAGGAGCGGATTTATGAAAAAATGATTCGGGAAAGCGATGTGGCCGATGTGCATATTGCGCCGCATACGCTCCGGGTGGCGGCGATGTTTACGATCTTAACACGGTTAAAAGAGCCGAAACGTCCGGATATTGATTTAGTGAAAAAAATGCGCCTATATGATGGTGAGGCAGTGGAAGGGTTTAATGAGGTGGATGTCGAGGAATTGAAGAAAGAGTACCCGGATGAAGGGATGAGCGGCATTGATCCGCGTTATGTCATTAACCGCATTTCATCGTGTATTATTCGCAAAGAAGTTCCGTCCATTAATGCGCTCGATGTGCTTCGTTCGCTAAAAGAAGGACTTGATCAACATCCGTCGATTTCCAATGAAGATCGGGAGCGGTATTTAAACTTTATTTCGCTTGCACGGAAAGAATATGACGAGATCGCGAAAAAAGAAGTGCAAAAAGCGTTTGTCTACTCGTACGAAGAATCGGCGAAAACGCTGATGGATAATTATTTGGATAACGTGGAAGCATATTGCAATAAAACGAAATTACGCGATCCGTTGACAGGGGAAGAAATGAACCCGGATGAAAAACTGATGCGTTCGATTGAAGAGCAAATCGGAATTTCTGAAAATGCGAAAAAGGCGTTTCGTGAAGAAATTTTAATTCGCATTTCGGCATATGCACGAAAAGGACAGCGTTTTGATTATAATTCACATGAACGGCTGCGGGAAGCGATTCAGAAGAAATTGTTCGCCGATTTAAAGGACATTGTCAAAATTACGACATCGACGAAAACGCCAGATGAGCAGCAATTAAAAAGAATTAACGAAGTCGTCGCTCGTCTCATTGATGAATACGGGTACAATTCTACATCGGCGAACGAACTGCTTCGCTATGTGGGAAGTTTATTAAACCGCTAAGCATGCCTTTATACCGGGCATGCTTTTCTTATTTTAGGCTTGTCCGGCAATTGAATTTTCCTAATTATTTGTCAATTATTTAAGTTTTTTGCATAGGATAGAGTAAACAACCGTTATCATTGTATGTTGTAGACGCCAAAATCAGTATATGATGGAATGAGAAAAATGTGATTAGGAGGGGAAACGATGAGTGGAAATTTTGTTGTGTCAAAAGAAGACTGGTCCCTCCATCGGAAAGGACATGATGATCAAAAAAGGCATCAGGAGAAAGTGAAAGAAGCGATTAAAAATAATTTAGCGGATTTAATCACGGAAGAAAGTATCATTATGTCCAATGGTCGCGATGTCATTAAAATTCCGATTCGTTCTTTAGATGAATATAAAATTCGTTATAATTATGATAAAAATAAACATGTCGGCCAAGGAGATGGGGACAGTCAAGTAGGCGATGTTGTAGCCCGGGATGGCTCTAGTGATGGGCAGAAAGGACCAGGAACAGGACAGGGAGCCGGTGATCAAGCCGGACATGATTATTACGAGGCCGAAGTGTCGTTAATGGAATTACAAGAAGCGCTGTTCAGCCAGCTCGAATTGCCGGATTTGAAGCGAAAAGAAATGGACCAAAATGTCGTTCAGCATATTCAGTTTAACGATATTCGCCGGACAGGGTTGATGGGAAATATTGATAAAAAGCGGACGATGATGGCCGCATTTAAACGGAATGCGATGAACGGAAACCCGAGTTTCTATCCGATTTACCCAGAAGATTTAAAATTTAAAACGTGGAATGAAGTCATCAAGCCGGATTCGAAAGCGGTTGTTTTGGCGATGATGGATACGAGCGGCTCGATGGGCTTATGGGAAAAATATATGGCGAGAAGCTTTTTCTTCTGGATGACCCGCTTTTTACGGACTAAATATGAAACGGTTGACATTGTGTTTATCGCTCATCATACTGAGGCAAAAGTCGTGACCGAAGAAGAATTTTTTACAAAAGGCGAAAGCGGCGGCACGATTTGCTCTTCGGCCTACCGAAAAGCACTTGAATTGATTGAAACACAATATTCTCCGTCCCGTTATAATATTTACCCATTTCATTTTTCGGATGGCGATAACCTCACGTCAGATAATGCGCGCTGTGTAAAACTTGTCAATGAGCTGATGAAAGTATCGAATATGTTCGGATACGGAGAAGTCAATCAGTACAACCGCCATTCAACGCTTATGTCTGCTTATAAAAACATTAAAGACGAAAAGTTTCGCTACTATATCCTTAAACAAAAATCAGACGTCTTTCACGCGATGAAGACGTTTTTCCGAAAAGAAGAAAATAAAATGCTCGTATGACCCCTTGCGTGATGCAGGGGGTTTTTTAAGGATTATGAACATGCTGGGAGCACAGGCGTGTTGATTAACTAATAAAAACTAGTTTGGATAGCTCTATTCCTAGCTTTTCTGTCGAAGTCGGCAAGCGATCGCTTGCCGACTGGGCATGCGTATAGCATGCCCTCCTCGAACAATGAACGCTTTGCGGGCAAAGAAGAGAGCCCGCTGGCGTTCTTGTTCGAGGGATGTGGCAGAAAAGCTTGTGTTCAGCCATATGATTCTGTGTTTTTTTAGTAAAATAATGGATAATCAACACTCGTGCTGGGAGCAATTTTTTGTTCATTTTTCAGTTTTGCTGAAAGGAAAATGTTTATTTTACATAAATTAACATTTAATTTACGAATCTATTAAAATATTTTAACAATGATCCTGTTAAATGTAAGTAGGACATTTATTTTATCACAAGGAGGAAAATGATGAAAAGGAAAGGAATTGTCGTTGCTTTGGCTCTTGGAATTATGGTTCCGGCATTGCATCCGTCTCAAGCCGCAACAAAAAAAGAAGTAAAGATTGAATCGATCTCATTTAACGGCTCGAGAGTACCAACTACCGCTGAAGAAATGAGCAAGCCGTTTACAACAGCTTCAGTTGTTGTAAAGTATACGGATGGAAAAACAAAAAACTTCCCGCTTACATATAAGCAGCTTTTTAAAACAACCGATCGGTTTAAAATGTCCAATGGCGAGACGTTCTCAGCAGGTACACCAACGGATTATTATGGTGACCCAATTACCGACAAATCTGTAGATGGAAAACCTGTTCATTATGTATCTGACGCGCCTGATGCGAATAGCTTGCTTCGTCCAATGAAAGACGGTTCTTTGTATCTTGTTTCTCATTATGAATATGATTCTTTAGACAATGCTGGAAATCCGGCATGGCGTCGCGTACCTGCTTCGATGACGTTAACGAAACTATATCAAAATATGAAAACAGGAGAACTAAAGATTGCAACTGTTGATAAAATTGATGTTTCGACAGTAAACGGTTTATGGGTGCCGTGCAACGGATCGCTAACGCCATGGAATACGCACTTAAGTTCAGAGGAATATGAGCCGGATGCCCGTTCGTTTGAATTTGATACACAAGATAAGACCAGTCAATCAACAGCTCATTTAAAAGATTTCGCAAAGCTATATTTTGATGATGAGAAAAAAGCAAACCCTTATTATTACGGCTTTATTCCAGAAGTGTTTGTCAGTTCTGATGGAATGACGCGTGTTGTAAAACATTACAGTACTGGACGTCGTTCCAATGAATTGATGGTTGTCATGCCGGATGAGCGTACCGCTTACTTTGGAGACGACGGTGAATATACAATGCTGTTTATGTATGTGGCTGATAAGCCGCGTGATTTGTCAGCCGGCACATTATATGCGGCGAAATTTGTACAAACAAGTGCAGAAAACGGCGGAGCTGGCAATTTAGAATGGATTAAACTCGGGCATGCGACGGATAAAGAAATTAAACGGATCATTGATAAAGGCATTAAATTCAGCGATATTTTTGAAGTGTCGAATGAACCAAAAGAAGGGTTTACTCCTGTTAAGCAATACTCAGGACAAGGTGCAAACTATGGCAAAATAGAATATTTGAAATTGAAGCCGGGTATGGAAAAAGCTGCAGCATTCTTAGAGACGCGCCGTTATGCAGCGATGTTAGGGGCAACAAGCGAGTTTAATAAAATGGAAGGTTTAGCGGTGAACGCGAAAGACAAAAAAGTGTATGTGGCCATTTCCGACATTAGCAAAGGTATGGAAAAAAATGCTCAAGACCCTACGGATCACATTCAATTTGCAAAAGTGAAAGCTGGTGCGGTTTATGAGTTAAGTTTAAAGCCAGGACAAAAGAACACAGCTGGTGAGCCGATTAACAGCGGGTATGCAGCCGTTTCTATGAAGGCGCTTCTTGTCGGTGAAGATTTAGCTCGGCCTGATGCTTATGGCAATAAAGCGAACGTGAACAAAATTGCAGGCCCGGATAACTTAAGCTTTTCTGAGGATTATCGCACATTGTTTATCGGAGAAGACAGTAGCCAACATATTAACAATTTTGTATGGGCGTATAATGTGGATACGAAAAAGTTATCCCGCATTTTATCTGTTCCTGCTGGTGCAGAGGCAACAGGACTTCAAGCGGCTGATAACCGAAATGGATTTAGCTACATTATGAGCAATTTCCAGCATCCGGGGGACGAATTAGACAATTTTGCACCGACAGCTGTCAAACTTGAGGATGTGAAAAAAGCGATCAATGCTACATATGGAATTAATCAAGCTGGAGCTGTTGGCTATATCCAAGGGTTGCCGAACATTCAAAAACTTCAGGAAGAATTAAAGAAACAGCAAAAAGCTCAACAGAGCAAAAAGAAAAAATAAGAGATAACAGAAAGTCTGCCCCATAAATTGGAGCAGACTTTTTTATACGATAGCAGGCGTGTTGACTAACTATATAAATACAACTGGGAGGTTTAACTTATGGCGGACGAAAAAGTAGACTCCCTATTTTTTCGACTGACGAAGGCAAGTCTGTGACTTGCCTTCGCCGTTGCCCGCAGGACACGGGACGCGGGCTGCCTCCAGGCGAAATGGGGGCACTTTTTGTTTTTCTTTATTGTCCATTAGAAGAGCTTGTCGGTTCGTTCGGATTGTCTAAGCTTTTATTTGGTTTTGTCACTTCTGTTTTTTCCACTGTAGAGAGCATCGCGAAAATTGGTTCAAGTACTTCTTGGTCACGCGGTGTTTGAATGGTGACCATCATTGGAACGTTTTCTTTGATCCAAATTACATTCACAGCGGTATCGCTTGTGTATGCTTTATACCAAACCGCTTGGCGAAGCAGCCCTTGAAGATCGTCTGTATTTTGGCGCACAGCATCGGCAGAAACGGCTTTAGCCTGATCTTCTACCATTTTTTCATAGTCCATTGCCCCGTATTCAGGCTGAATGAGGCGGATTCTGACAAAAGAATCATCTTTTAAAAGGACGTCAGAGTTTGGTTCTTCCGCTTCCAACTCCCATCCTTCTAAAACATAGAGGGAAAATGACTGGTTTTCACTCGTTTTCAAATAAGCCATTTCTTCATATGTTTTTCCATTTTCAGTATAAGATAACTTCTTTTCTAGCAAACGAATAATTTTGCTTTGTTCTTGTTTGTTGCTTTGTTCTCCGGTTTGCTTGCTTGGCAATGTTTTTTCCACTTCTTGTTTCGCGCCGCATCCGGATATAAGCGACAATCCTAATAGGGAGACAGCTAGTGTTTTGTATAACGGTTTCATAAAAACCCCCCTTAATTGCGAAAAAAGATGTGTGTTATATTAGTCGGAATGAAAAAAGGAATGTTACATCTATATTATCAGAATATGAGATGTGCGTAAAATTATGGTTTCATGATGTATCGGTTTACAGGGCGGCCAATACCGCCGTATTGAATATTAATCTGCACTTTTTGTTGCTTTTCTAAATACTCCAAATAGCGGCGTGCAGTGACTCTTGCAATGCCGATGCCTTCTGCCACTTCTTCTGCGGAAACAGGTTTTGTTTGTTGTTGAAGATAGTGAATAACTTTTTGTAATGTAATATCGTTTAGTCCTTTAGGAAGTTCAGGGCGCGTTTCTACTTCATTTGGTTGTAAAAGTGCGTCTAATTCTTTTTGTGTGAACTTTTCTTTCATTTTTAACGTTTGACGAAATGCGTGGTAATTTTCGAGTGCTTGTTTTAACCTTTCAAATTTAAATGGTTTCATAATATAGTCAAATGCGCCGTTTTGCAGCACGCGCCTTACTGTTTCCATATCGCTTGCGGCCGTAATGGCGATCACATCAACTGTATGCCCTTCTGTACGAATTTGTTGTAACGTTTCGAGCCCATCTTGATAGGGCATATAAATATCAATAACAACTAAATCCGGGTGAATCTCGCGAATCATTTCGATTCCTTGAATTCCGTTTGCCGCTGTACCGATCACATGAAACTGGGGCACTTGCTCAATAAATTGCCGGTTTACTTCTTGTACCATCGGATCGTCTTCGATTAACAGCACTTTATACATTCTCTATCCCCCTTTCTTACATGTCAAATGTAATCGTAAAAATCGTTCCTTTTTCTTTTTCCGACTCGACATGAATATGCCCTTTTCCTTTATCGACAATTTGTTTAATTAAATATAGGCCGATGCCGCGGTCATTTGTTCCTTTCGTCGAAAAACCTTCATCAAAAATGTGTGCTTTATGTTGTTCGTCAATGCCGCATCCGTTATCTTCAACAGAAAGAGATAAAATTTCGTCGTTTTGTTCAATGCTGATGTACACTTCTTTGTTTCGATCAACGACCGTTTGAAAGGAATCGAATGCATTTTCAATTAAGTTTCCAAGAACCACAACAAAATCGTGATGGTCCAAATGAGGCGGAAATTTCTTTAGCTGGCTATGCCGGTCGATGGTTACTTGAATGCCTAGTTCTTTTCCGCGGCTAATTTTGCTTAAAAGAAGGCCGGAAATGCTTTCGTCTTTAATGTTTTTGCTTAAAAATCTCGTCAGTTCTGCTTGCTCTTCCGTCACTTTAAACACATATTCGAGCGCTTTTTCTTTATGGCCGAGTTGGATGAGTCCAGCGATCGTATGCAGCTTATTCATATATTCGTGGTTTTGGACGCGCAAAGCGCTTACGAACGCTTTCACGCCTGTAAGTTCTTCAGCTAGTTTTTTCACTTCCGTTTGATCTTGGAAAATGGCTACTGCGCCGACGGTTTGCCCATCTACTTTAATCGGAATTCGATTGCTCAAAATGTTTAGGTTTCGAATCTGTAGTTCTTTGTTATAAATAGGTTGATTAATTTGCAAAATTTCGGGTAAGTGCGTGTCGGGAAGAACAGATCGAATTGGTTGACCGACCACATCTTTGTGAATTCCGAGCATTTTTTTCGCTTTATCGTTAAAAATCGTAATACGCTCGTCCGTATCGATGGCAATGACCCCTTCATGCATGGCGTTAAACGTTTCTGTTCGTTCAACAAGTAGTTTGGCGATTTCATGCGGTTCCAGCTGAAACATTTGCCGTTTAATATGCGAAGCCAACATCCACGCTCCGAAGCCGCCGAACAATAATGAAAGGCTGGTGGTGACGAGAATTTCTGTTTTTAATGATAACAACACTTGAAGAAAGCTCGGCAACTGATAGGCAGCAATGACAACGCCAACTTGTTCGTGCTGAGCATTCATCACTGGAACAAATGCGCGAATGACGGTTCCTATTTCTCCACGTGCTTTTGACGTGTAAGTATGCTCTGCGAAGGCGGGACCTTCATCTTTCCCTTTTGAACGCTTTCCGATCATGTCTTTGACCGGATGGGAGAGGCGGACTTTGTGCATATCAAGAACGGTGATATACGCTGCACCATGAATAATGCGCAACCGTTCGGCGATTGGATCAATTGTGCTCCTCTCTTTTTTCGTTCCTGTTATTTTTTGTTTAATTTCAGGAAGCTCAGAGACGGTACGGGCTGTCAACAGAGCGCGCTGCTTTAGCTCTTCTTCTTTTGTATGCACAAAGTTTCCAACGACAATCGTACCGCCAAGCAGCAGCGAAAAGCCAACGATAAAGAAAATAAGGGCTGTAATTTTCCAACGAATCGATAGTCGTTTCATCCATTTCTCCCTCTTTGGACAATGGTTCATTAACATATATTTTATCATTTCTTTTGTTGTATGTTAGAATTTTCTCAAATCAATAATGAAGTGGTGTAGGGATATGAAGAAACAATGGGGCATTGGAGTTTTATCGATCGCTTTAGTAGGTGCAGTCATGTTTATGATGCAAAAACAATCGTCAGAACCGATCGTTTATGATGATGAGCAAAAAGGATTAAATCAACAAATTGTCATTTATTTTAGCCATGTCGTGGCAGAAAATACGCCGAAAGGATTAGCGGCCCAGAAATTTGCCCAGCTGGTAGAGGAGAAAACAAATGGGCGCGTCAAAGTGGAAGTGTTCCCGAACGGTTCGCTGTATTCTGATGAAGAGGAAATCGATGCGTTATTGCGCGGCGATGTACAAATGATTGCGCCTTCGGTATCCAAAGTAACGCAGCTGATTCCAGAGTGGCAAGTGCTTGATTTGCCGTTTATTTTTGAAAACTATGGCGATGTAGAAAAAGTGTTTACGGGGGAAGTAGGAAAAAATTTATTGGCGATGTTAGAGAGGAAAGGTATCAAAGGATTGGCTTTATGGGGAAACGGTTTTAAGCAAATGACGAGCAACCGTCATCCTCTTGTAGAACCGTCCGATTTTTCTAGTTTAAAATTTCGGGTGATGCCGAGCGAAGTGATTGAAAGGCAATTTCAGCTTTTAGGAGCGAAGCCGATTGTCGTTCCTTTTAACCGTGTGTATGAATCATTAGAAAAGCATGAATTTGATGGGCAAGAAAATACGATCTCGAATATTTACTCGAAAAGTTTTTATCAGTTTCAACCGTATTTGACGATTAGCAATCACGGATACCTCGGTTATGCGGTGATGGTCAACAAAGTGTTTTGGGATCATTTACCAAAAGATATTCAAGAAAAAATGATGGAGGCGATGCAGGAAACGACAGCTTGGAATTTAACGCAATCAAAGGAGCAAAATGAAGAAGAATTGGCGCAAATGAAGCAAAATCCGCGCATGCATATTTACGAATTAACAGAAAAGGAACGGGAAACATGGAAACAAAAGTTTATGCCTTTATACCAAGAATTTGAGCGGGAATTCGGAAGCGGGCTTTTGCGTCAAATAAAAAAGGCTGAGTGACAGTCGCTCGGCTTTATTTTTTTGTGTACTGGAGACCAAAATGAACAAAACGACCAATATTAACATAATATTAATATTTTTAAAAATATTCGTTAACATAAGATCAGTAAAGCGGTTATTTATTTGAAAGCGTTATCAAAGCAAAGGGGAGAAGGAGAAATGAGAATCACGTTTAAAAATTTAACTGTTCAAGTTATTACCGGTATTATTTTAGGGATTATTGTCGGTTTTTCGTTTCCTGAATTTGGGGCACAATTAAAAGTGTTGGCGGATGGTTTTATTAAGTTAATTAAAATGGTTATTGCCCCAATCATTTTTTTTACGGTTGTAATCGGTATCGGAAATATGGGAGACTTAAAAAAGGTAGGACGGATTGGCGGCAAAGCGCTTATTTATTTTGAAATCGTCACCACGTTTGCTTTAGCGATTGGGATTATTGTGGTGAATCTTGTGAAACCAGGCGAAGGATTTAATACAGCCGCAGTAAAAGGCGGTGACATTTCGCAATATACGCAGCAAGCAGAGGCTGCCAACCATGGTGCGATTGAATTTTTGCTCGGCATCATCCCAGATAATGTCGTTGGAGCAATGGCGAAAGGGGAATTGCTGCCGATTCTGTTCTTTGCCGTGTTATTTGGATTGGCGACTGCTGCGTTAGGGGAAAAAGCGAAACCGGTTGTGTCGTTGTTTGAAAGATTAACCGATATTTTCTTTGGTATTGTGAATATGGTGATGAAAGTATCTCCGATCGCTGCTTTCGGCGCGATGGCTTATACGATCGGAACGTTTGGATTAGGATCTTTAGTAGCGCTTGGAAAATTAATGGGTTCTGTTTATACGACGATGTTTTTATTTATCGTTGTCGTGTTAGGGGCAATTGCCAAATTTTATGGATTCAGCATTTTTAAATTTATTGCTTATATTAAAGACGAAATTTTGCTTGTATTAGGAACGTCTTCATCAGAGTCAGCGCTGCCAAAAATGATGGAAAAACTTGAAAAATATGGGTGTTCCAAATCCGTTGTCGGCCTTGTCATTCCGACAGGATATTCATTCAATTTGGATGGAACATCGATTTATCTTTCGATGGCAGCGATGTTTATCGCCCAAGCATACGGCATTGACTTGACGATATGGCAAGAACTTACGTTGCTCGGGGTGTTAATGTTAACATCAAAAGGGGCAGCTGGAGTGACAGGTTCTGGATTTATTACATTAGCCGCAACATTGGCGGCATTCCCGATGATTCCAGTCGAGGGAATCGCGCTCCTTCTCGGTGTCGACCGCTTTATGTCGGAAGCGCGTGCGATTACGAACTTAATTGGAAATGGTGTTGCAACAGTCGTTGTTTCGAAAATGGAAAACGAGTTTCATCCTGCAGCGGAATCAAAATTGCAACAAACGAATATGACAGTAGCGAAATAAGGACAGCTCGTATAGCTGTCCATTTTTTATTAAAAGAATGAATGGTTGACAATGGCATCATGTTTTTATATAATAAATCTCGAATTAAAAATTTATGAATTGTAAGTTATTATCTTGAATTCGAGATTTAAGTATAATGGAAGGATGTGGATTTATTGATTCGAGTATATCCCGCCAGTGAGCGGTATCACGCCAATCATGGTTGGTTAGATACGTATTTTAGTTTTTCGTTTGCTGAATATTTTGATCCGAACAATATGAATTTTGGCCCTTTGCGCGTGTTAAACGATGATGTGATTAAGCCATTACACGGTTTTGGGGCGCATCCGCATCAAGAGATGGAAATTGTTTCAATCGTGCTTAGCGGACAGTTAAAACATCAAGACAGCTTAGGAAATGAAGCAATTACGACATTCGGCGGCATTCAGCGGATGTCGGCAGGAACCGGAATTGTTCATTCTGAAGTGAACCCGTCAGCAACCGAAGACGTAAATTTGTTGCAATTATGGTTTTTGCCGGAACAGCACGGTCTCACCCCGTCTTATGAAAAAACGAGCTATGATATAAAGCAGTTGCAAAACCAACTGTTGCCGGTGGTGGCGAAAAATCCACAATCGCCCAACATTGCACACATCCATCAAGATTTAACGATTTATTTATCGGATTTAGAAGCTGGAAAAGAAATCGTGTTTATGCAAGAAAGCGGCCGGCGTATTTTTCTTTTTCTCATTGAAGGAGAATTGCAATTAAATGATGAGGTCAAACTATATAAACGGGATTCGGCGAGAATAACCGAAACGCCTCAATTGAAAATGGCCGCAAATGCTGACACACGTTTGATGCTCATTGATCTTCCTTAGATCAGTGAGAATTCATAAATTTTTCAAAAGGGGAGAATGAAATGGCAAATGTGAATTTAGCGATTATTTATTACAGCTCGACAGGCACGAACTACAAATTAGCGAAATGGGCCGAAGAGGCAGCGAAAGAAGCAGGCGCAGAAGTCAGAGTCTTGAAAGCGCCTGAACTTGCGCCACAAGAAGCGATCGAATCAAATCCAGCATGGAAAGCGCATGTGGAAGCGACAAAAGACGTTCCAACGGTGACATTAAACGATTTAGAATGGGCCGATGCGATCATCTTCAGCGTGCCGACACGCTTCGGAAACGTGCCTTCCCAATTAAAGCAGTTTTTAGATACGACAGGAGGGCTTTGGTTCCAAGGAAAATTAGTTAATAAAGTCGTTAGTGCGATGTCTAGCGCGCAAAACCCACATGGCGGCCAAGAACAAACAATTTTACAATTATATACAACGATGTACCATTGGGGCGCCATCGTTGTCGCGCCAGGTTATACAGATCCAGCGATTTTTGCAGGCGGAGGAAATCCGTACGGCACGAGCGTAACGGTTGACCAAAACGGCAACATTCTCGAAAACGCCGAAGCAGCCGTTAAACATCAAGCAAGACGCACAGTCCAAGTGGCACAATGGGTGAAAAACGGAATGCAAAAATAAAGCTAGAAAGATGAGGACGACTCCTCATCTTTTTTTATGAGAAAATTTTTATGTTTTTGTTAGCTATTCTTCATAGATATATGGTTCAATGATATCGGTGTTTGGAAAACGATATTGACGGAACATTTTCTATTGTTGTACTGTAACAAAGTACGGATAAAAGTAAAAATGATCGAGGTGTAGCGATGTTGTGGCATTATATTTCAGCTATCATTATGGGAATGGTAGAAGGATTAACCGAATTTCTTCCGATCTCTTCGACAGGGCATTTAATTTTGACAGGGGAATTAATCAATTTTAAAGGAGAGCAAGCGAAAACGTTTGAAATTTTTATCCAGCTCGGCTCGATTTTGGCGGTTGTTGTTGTATATTGGAAACGATTTTTCAATCTTTTTGGACTTATGAAAGAAAATAAGGAAGAGAAAAGTTTAAATCTTTTCCACATCATTTTAGCGATGCTTCCGGCAATTGTATTAGGGCTTATTTTGCATGATGCCATTAAAACATATTTATTTTCCCCGTACACGGTGTTAATCGGTCTTGTTGCCGGCGGGTTCTTAATGATTTTTGCGGAAAAGAAACGGTCGACTATTACTGCAACAAGTCTCGATACACTTTCTTATAAACAAGCGTTTAGCATCGGTGTCTTTCAATGTTTAGCACTATGGCCTGGTTTCTCTCGGTCAGGATCAACGATTTCGGGAGGATTGCTTGTTGGAACAGACCGGAAAACAGCAGCGGAGTTTTCCTTTATTGTCGCTGTACCGATGATGGTAGCGGCAAGCGGATTGGACTTGTTAAAAAGCTATTCATCTTTATCGGCACAGGATGTTCCTATTTTTGCGATTGGCTTTGTTACAGCATTTTTAGTCGCACTTTTGGCGATTAAATTTTTCCTGCGTTTTGTTTCAAAAGTCAAATTGACGCCATTTGCAATTTATCGATTCGTTATTGCTGCGTTGTATAGCTTCATTTTGTTTTAAGAAGAAGATGGCTGACCGTCTTCTTCTATATTTTCTGTAGTTGAGCAAATTTACTAACATAAATTTACATCCAAACAAAAAAGGAGACATGAACCCGACTCCTTGGTTAAAATAGATGTGCTAACCAAC
>NZ_JACHEP010000037.1 GCF_014201465.1 Anoxybacteroides tepidamans
CACACCCGTTCCCATCCCGAACACGGAAGTTAAGCTCTCCAGCGCCGATGGTAGTTGGGGCCAGCGCCCCTGCAAGAGTAGGACGTTGCTAGGCTATATTTGTGTTTTTACCATCGCTGGAGCAACGAGCGATACATCAATGAATTTGCTACGAGTTGTCCCGACGCATTTAACTTCCTTGAATATGCTAGTAGAGGAAGGGACAGGACGAATAAGCACCTTCGAAAGTGCTACAGCGCACCACTCGAGCTGCTACTTGGTTAAGCTTTCTGAGAGCGGGACGGCCAAAGGAACGTAGAGCATAGTAAATATCCATTTATTTTTTTATCATCGCGGGGTGGAGCAGCCCGGTAGCTCGTCGGGCTCATAACCCGAAGGTCGCAGGTTCAAATCCTGCCCCCGCAACCAAATAAAGGTTCCGTAGTGTAGTGGTTAACATGCCTGCCTGTCACGCAGGAGATCGCGGGTTCGAGTCCCGTCGGAACCGCCATTACAAACGAAACGATGCAGTTTCGTCTTTTTTTGTGTCTTTTTCTACCCCGTTCCCCCTTTATATAAAAGAGAGCATCATCCTTAGGAAAAGATTTCCTAAGGACTTTTTTATATATGGTCTTATCCGAAAAGTAGCAACTACTAGCTATAATATGGTACAATGTCAAACGCAGGCTATCCATCATTACCAATGGTTCACATTTGCTGAGATAGCATGTTGAACAACACAAGTGAACAGGTTTTTATTTGCTGTTGATCGATAAATTCTTCATCTTAATGAGCTAGGTGACTAATCATGAAACGTTATGAACGTATTGTGTGCTCCGTTGAGGAAACGCTGGAGTTTGCCTCTCAATTAGGAGAAAAGCTAAAAGAAAACGATGTTATTGCCTTAGAAGGTGATTTAGGTGCAGGAAAAACAACGTTTACGAAAGGACTTGCCAAAGGGTTAGGGATTAAGCGGACAATTAGCAGTCCGACGTTTACGATTGTGAAAGAGTATAAAGGACGACTTCCGCTTTATCATATGGATGTATATCGTTTAGAGAATACGTTTGAAGATTTAGGGTTTGATGAATATTTTGATGGCGATGGGGTGACCGTCATTGAGTGGGCTCATTTGATTAAGCCGCAACTTCCTGATGAATTATTATGGATTTATCTTTATCATCAAGGAGAATCAGAAAGAAAAATGATTCTGGAGCCGATTGGAAAACGCTATGAACAGTTATGCGAGGAGATTATTGAAAGATGAAAGTATTAGCCATTGATACATCGAATGCTGTGCTGGGAATTGCGTTAGTGGAAGATGGGAACGTCAAAGGAGAAATGATCACAAATATAAAGAAAGACCACTCGACTCGTGCGATGCCCGCCATTCAATCGCTAATGGCGGATTGTTGTATTATGCCTGAGGAACTTGATTTAATTGTGGTGGCAAAGGGACCGGGCTCTTATACAGGAGTGCGGATCGGCGTTACGATTGCTAAGACGCTTGCATGGACGTTAAATATCCCTATTGTTGGTGTGTCTAGCCTTGAAACGTTGGCGGCAAATGGGCGTTATTTTAACGGATTCCTTTCTCCATTATTCGATGCGAGAAGAGGACAAATTTATACTGGATTGTATCGGTATTGCGATGGCCAACTCGAATGTGTTGAAAGCGATCGAATTGTGTTATCAAGAGAATGGGCGCAATACTTGAAAGAAAAAAATGAACGCGTTCTATTTTTAGGGGGAGACATCGCTTTACATAAAGATATACTGGCTAGTGAACTTGGATCGTTTGCCTTCTTTTCGCCTGCTCCGTTGCAATTGCCGCGTCCAAGCGAGTTAGCGTTTCTTGGAATGCAAAAGGAACCAGAGGATGTTTATTCGTTTGTTCCGAATTACGTCCGGCTTGCTGAGGCAGAAGCAAATTGGCTTGCGAAGCAGAAGGAGCAAAGCAGCTATGGAAATTAAGTTTCGTCCGATGACACTCGGTGATATTGATGGCGTATTAGCGATCGAAAAAGCTTCGTTTACGCTTCCTTGGAGCCGGGAAGCATTTTATAATGAACTCGTTCATAATCGGTATGCCCAATATGTTGTGATGGAACACGATGGGCGAATTATTGGTTATTGCGGCATGTGGGTTGTCATCGATGAAGCGCATATTACGAATGTAGCAGTATTGCCGGAATATCGTGGCAAAAAGCTAGGAGAAGCGCTGATGCGGACGATGATGGACACCGCTAAGCAACTAGGGGCGGTGACGATGACGTTAGAAGTTCGTGTTTCGAACTACGTCGCACAGTCATTGTACCGTAAATTAGGATTTTTAAATGGAGGCATTCGAAAGGGATATTATCCGGATAATCAAGAAGATGCTCTTGTAATGTGGGTGAATTTAACATGAAGAAAGATGTGTATGTACTTGGTATTGAAACAAGTTGCGATGAAACAGCAGCGGCTGTTGTGAAAAATGGAAGGGAAGTTATGTCGAATATTGTCGCTTCTCAAATCGAAAGTCATAAGAGATTTGGCGGAGTTGTTCCGGAAGTGGCTTCGCGCCATCATGTGGAACAAATTACGCTCGTTATTGAGGAAGCGATGAACCAAGCGAATCTTTCTTTTTCCGAATTAGATGCGATTGCCGTTACGCAAGGGCCAGGGCTTGTTGGCTCGCTTCTTATCGGTGTTAATGCGGCAAAAGCGTTAGCGTTCGCGCATCAACTTCCATTGGTTGGTGTTCATCATATTGCTGGCCATATTTACGCGAACCGCCTTGTGACCGAAATGAAATTTCCGTTGCTGTCCCTTGTTGTTTCCGGAGGACATACGGAGCTCGTTTACATGAAAGAACATGGAGTGTTTGAGGTCATCGGTGAAACGCGGGATGACGCGGCAGGAGAAGCGTATGATAAAGTGGCACGGGCGTTGCGGCTCCCATATCCAGGAGGGCCGCACATCGATCGGCTGGCGCATGAAGGAAAGGTGACGGTTGATTTGCCGCGTGCTTGGCTGGAAGAAGACTCGTACGATTTTAGTTTCAGCGGACTAAAATCGGCAGTGATTAATGCGTTGCATAACGCTGAACAGCGCGGGGAAACGATCGAAGCAAAAGATATGGCAGCAAGCTTTCAGGCTAGTGTGATCGACGTGTTAGTGACAAAAACGGTAAAAGCAGTGCAAAAATATAGAGTGTGCCAAGTTTTGTTAGCAGGCGGGGTTGCGGCTAATCGAGGCTTAAGGGCTGAGCTAGAGCGGAAGATGGCAGAGCTTGAAGGAATTGAGCTTGTCATTCCTCCTCTTTCTTTATGTACAGATAATGCGGCCATGATTGCAGCGGCTGGGACGGTGTTATTTGAAAAAGGGAAACGAGCTGATATGACCTTAAACGCAGATCCGAGCCTAGAGTTAGAATAAAAAAGAACAATCCTCTTGTTGTCAAGGGGATTGTTCTTTTTTTAAAAAAATTTTTTATTGTGAATATTATTATCCACAACTTGTGAATAATGTGGAAAGTAATGATTTAATCATGAATATCGACATGTTGTTAACCACAATAAATTGTGAATATATTTACCGTCTTTTGTGGATAATGTGGAAAAAATCGTGAATAATTTGATTTTTAAGGAGATTTATGGGTGAAAATCTGTGGATATTTAATCGAAAATAAACCATCCATCGCCATACAAAATCGATGGATGGTTGCTGCTATTATTATAGTGATGTATGAAGAGTTTCCCATTCTTCTATGAGCGCTTCTAGTTTTTCTTTCATCTTTTCATTTTCTTTTGTGAGTTGCTGTACCTTTTGGAAATTTTCGTATATATCAGGTTCGCACAGCTGTTGTTCGATATCTGCAATTTTTTCTTCAAGTTGGCTGATCTCATTTTCAATTTCTTCAATCCGCCGCTTTCGTTGCCGTTCGAGCCTTTTCGCTTCTTTTTCTTGTTCGTATTGTTGCTTTCCAGTGGTGCTTTCTTTGCTATAATGGTTTTGTTTTTCCTCGAGCATGAGGCGTTCGAGTTCCATCATTTCTGTTTTTTTCGCGATGTAATAGTCGTAATCGCCTAAATATTCCGTGATCCCGTCTTTTGTCAATTCATATACTTTCGTTGCAATGCGGTTAATAAAATAGCGATCATGGGAAACGAAAAGGATCGTTCCCGGATAATCGATGAGTGCATTTTCAAGCACTTCTTTACTGTCTAGATCTAAATGGTTGGTCGGTTCGTCCAAAATAAGAAAATTGGCTTTTTGCATCATTAATTTCGCCAACGCCAATCTCACTTTTTCTCCACCGCTTAACGCAGATACAGGTTTTAACACATCATCACCAGAAAATAAAAAGTTTCCTAACACCGTCCGGATTTCTTTTTCTGTTTTTAGTGGGTACTCATCCCACAGCTCATCGAGGACGCGCTTATTGGACGATAAATGAGCTTGGTTTTGGTCGTAATATCCGATTTGGACATTGGATCCGTAGCGGAAATGCCCGTTTTGGGGCGTGAGCTTGCTGGTGATCGCTTTTAATAGCGTCGATTTGCCGATTCCGTTTGGTCCTACTAACGCGATGCTATCGCCTCTTGTAATACGAAAGTTAATATTGCGAACGATCGGTTCTTCAGGAGTGTAGCCAACTGCAACGTTTTCTGCCGTTAATACATCATTTCCGCTTTGCCGCTCAATGTCAAAGGAAAAGGAAGCAGCTTTCTCATCGGCGCTCGGTTTTTCAATCCGCTCGATTTTTTCCAGCTGTTTTCGTCGGCTTTGTGCGCGCTTCGTTGTAGAGGCGCGGGCGATGTTGCGCTGAATAAATGCTGTTAATTTCGCCACTTCTTCTTGTTGCTTTTCATACAGCTTCCATTCGCGTTCCAAGTCTTCTGCCTTTTGTTGCAAATATTTGCTGTAATTTCCGATATATTTTTTGATAGTTGTTCTCGATAATTCGTATACTTGTGTTACGACTTTATCTAGGAAGTAACGATCGTGGGAAACGATGAAAATCGCGCCTGGATATGTTTGTAAATATTGTTCGAGCCATGTTAATGTTTCCATATCTAAATGGTTTGTTGGTTCGTCCAAGATGAGCAAGTCCGGTTTCATTAGCAACATTTTCCCGAGCGCTAAGCGCGTTTTCTGTCCGCCGCTCAAAGATTGAACGAAAGTGTTTTTGTAATCATATTCAGAAAAATGCAGTCCGTGTAAAATGGAACGAATCTCAGCTTCGTATTGATATCCACCTTGCTCTTTAAATTTTTCTTGAAGAGTATCATAATCTTTTAATAATTTTTCATATCGTTTATCGTCAGCAATGGTGTCCGGATCGCCCATTTGCCATTCCATTGCGCGCAATTGTTGTTCCATTGTTTGTAGTGGTGCAAATACGGTCATCATTTCATCCCATATGGACAGCGTCGAATCAAGCCCGCTATCTTGAGCCAAATAGCCGATGGTGACGTCTTTCGGTTTCATGATTTCTCCGCTGTCATACGACATTTCACCGGCAATGATTTTGAGCAGCGTCGATTTTCCCGCTCCATTTCTTCCGACAAGAGCAATTCGGTCTTTTGACTGTATTTCTAGTTTTATATTCGATAAAATAAGGTCAGCACCAAAATATTTGGAAAGTTGACGTACTTGTAAAACAATCATTGTTTTTCACCTCTCGTTTTACTAGTGTATCGCAAATGGTTTTCATTAGGCAATCAAACGAGTAGGAAAAGACAGATGAGAAAAAATAGTGTATAGTTTATAAGTGGAGGAGATTTCATTTGGCATCATTCACACATTTTAACGAACAAGGTCATGCAAAAATGGTCGATATTACAGAAAAGGCTGATACGGTTCGGATTGCAACAGCAAGGACGAGCGTCATTGTGAACAAAGAGATTTATGAGAAAATTAAGAACCGTACAGTGCAAAAGGGGGATGTTCTTGCAGTCGCTCAAGTAGCAGGGATTATGGCGGCTAAAAAAACAGCAGATCTCATTCCGATGTGCCATCCGCTAATGTTAAAGGGAGTGGATATTCAGTTTGACTGGGAGATCAAAGAATCGCATTATCAGTTGATGATTACGGCAACTGTTAAAACAAAAGGAAGTACAGGAGTGGAAATGGAAGCGCTAACGGCTGCGTCCGTCTGTGCTCTGACCGTGTACGATATGTGCAAAGCGTTAGATAAGGGAATCGTGATTGGCCCGACTTATTTGGTAGAAAAAATAGGTGGGAAATCCGGCCATTATCGGCGTGAAGCAAAAGAAGAAAAGTAGATGGTTTAAGCGAATGTGGGGGATTATTCATGAACAATGAACAGACGAAAATTCCACAGGCAACGGCGAAACGACTACCATTGTATTATCGATTCTTGAAAAATTTGCATGCATCTGGAAAGTTGCGAGTATCATCAGCTGAACTGAGCGAAGCAGTCAAAGTAGATTCAGCCACGATTCGCCGTGATTTCTCTTATTTCGGCGCGCTCGGAAAAAAAGGATACGGCTATAATGTCAGCTATTTATTATCTTTTTTCCGAAAAACGCTTGATCAAGATGAAATCACGGAAGTCGTGCTAGTCGGAGTCGGGAATTTAGGAACGGCGTTTTTAAATTATAATTTCACGAAAAATAATAATACGAAAATCGTGATGGCATTTGATGTGGATGAAGCAAAAGTCGGTACGGAAGTGGGCGGAGTGCCTGTTTATCACTTAAATGAACTGGAAGAGCGTCTTCATGAACGGATTACGGTTGCTATTTTAACGGTGCCCGCTCATGTTGCACAGCCTATTACCGATCGTCTTGTTCAAAAAGGGATCAAAGGGATTTTAAACTTCACTCCCGCGCGCTTAAATGTACCAGAAAGCATTCGTGTCCATCATATTGACTTAGCGATCGAATTACAGTCACTCGTGTATTTTTTGAAAAACTACCCATCTGAATAAAAGGGAGTGGAAGATCTATGAAATATTTGCTTATTTTGCTTGTCATTATATTGCTATTTGGGACGAAAAAACTTCCTGAACTTGGCAAATCGCTTGGCCAGTCGTTGAAAGAGTTTAAAAATGCGACAAAAGGGTTAACGGATGAGGATGAAGAAAGCAACAAAAAAGCGTAAAGATCATGGGTAGGATGGTTCGATATGAACGATAAAGAAATGTCCGTATATGAACATCTAGGGGAATTGCGAAAACGGCTTATTATTGTGCTTGTTTTTTTTGGTGTGGCGATGATCGCAAGTTTCTTTTTTGTAGAACCGGTCATCTTATATTTGCAAAAAGCGGATGAAGCAAAAGAATTAACAATGAACGCATTTCGGTTGACGGATCCGATTAAAATTTACATGCAATTTGCGTTTGTGATTGCTCTCATTTTAACAGCGCCTGTTTTGCTTTATCAAATTTGGGCATTTGTCAGCCCTGGTTTGTATGAAAGAGAGAGAAAGGTGACGCTTAGTTATATTCCGTTATCGCTCTTTTTATTTTTCTGTGGCGTCGGTTTTGCGTATTTCGTTTTATTTCCGTTTGTTGTCCGCTTTATGCAAAATTTGGCTTCCGATTTAGGGATCAACCAAGTGATCGGTATTAACGAATATTTTGAGTTTTTATTGCAGCTTGTGTTACCGTTTGGTGTGTTATTTCAATTGCCGGTGATTGTGATGTTTTTAACACGTCTTGGGCTGATTACACCGATGTTGTTATCGAAAGGGAGACGCTATGCGTATTTGCTTCTGTTAATCGTAGCGGCGGTGATTACGCCTCCTGATGTTATGTCGCAATTAATCGTGATGATTCCGCTTTCGATTTTATATGAAATCAGCATTTGGATTTCAAAAATCGCCTATCGGAAAGTACTTTTGGCTGAACAACAAGGGGCTGCCCAAAAATAACGGGTCAGCCCTTATTTATGATCATTATTTTTAATTTTTACGTACAATGCAACTAAACGTAACGACACTCCAAAATCTAAAGTGGCCATCACCATTAACGCAACGGTAGAAAAGTTCCAAATGCTTTCATGTGAGCTTTCAATCGCTAAATAGGTAAATAACGTTCCCATTAGAAAATAGAACAATGCGGTGTGTAACGGTGAAGTTCTCATATTAAAAGCCCCCAAATATAAAATGCATCTTTTCTGCTGCTCTCGTCATTTTTTCGATGTAGTCAGCAAAAACGGTTTGCATGACGACAACGAATGTATTCATCGCCACATGAGCAAAAATCGGCACGAAAATTCGTTTTGTTTTTGCGTAAAGGAAAGCAAATGTAAACCCCATTGCCGAGTACAGGAGAAGATGCTCTAGCTCCATATGAACCGTTGCAAACAATAAGGAGCTGGCTGTCGCAGCGATGAAGAAATTATATTTTTTGTAAAGGGTGCCAAAAATAATTTTGCGAAAAATCAGTTCTTCTAAAATCGGTCCTATAATCGATGTGACGATCACGAGAGAAGGTGTCAGGCGAATGATTTCCACGATTCTTTTTGTATTTTCAGAACCCATTTCAATGCCGAATACCCGCCATTCAATATTGGCGGCGATGCTTTGAGCAAATAAAGCTAAAAAGAATCCGCCAACCGCCCACATCCATGCGACCGTCAATGGAACGACATAGCGATCGTGGCGCTGCTTCATCTCATCTCGCAGCAAAAAGAGAACAAGGAAGAACGTGATCGAAAAACTAATGACTGCCCAGTATCCGGAAGCAATTTCAGCAGCATCAGCAGAGCCGGATCCGACACCGACAGAAAGCAGCAGCGGCACCCCTGCTATACTTGATAACTGCATGATCACATAAGCTACAATGATATACCAGTATTGCCGTTTCAATGAAGATTCCCCTTTGCATAAAAAGTAGTGGCGCTTCTCGTATTGTAGCATATTTTCTCATGAGTGTTGATTATATATGATCACGAGTGTTGATTATCCATTATTTTACTAAAAAACATAGAATCATATGGCTGAACACAAGCTTTTCTGTCACATCCCTCGAACAAGAACGCCGGCGGGCAAATGTCATTTGCCCGCAAAGCGTTCATTGTTCGAGGAGGGCATGCTGTACGCATGCCCAGTCGGCAAACGGTACGTCTGCCGACAACGGCAGAAAAGCTAGGAATAGAGCGATGTCAACTGGTTTTTATTGGTTAATCAACATGCCTAATATATGATTTTAATGTGATGAGGAACAGCATAGCGATAAGCTGGTATAGCCAGTTGAAACGGAGAATGAACGGGGCTTTTTGTTGGCAGAAAATCGATGGATTAATTGGAATTGGTTATAGATGAAATGATAAAAAATGATTTAGATTTGCAGGAATGTGGCATACTTAAAAGGGATATATAAAATCATACAATTTTTTTGCATTTCCCACTTGCAAAAAAACGAGAAGTTCATTAATATTATAAGTGTGTTAGCACTCAACTTAAATGAGTGCTAATAAGTACGGTAAAAAATATTGTTGAGGAGGTTGTTTTCCGTGTTAAAGCCATTAGGTGATCGCATTGTCATTGAGCTAATTCAGACAGAAGAAAAAACTGCAAGCGGTATCGTGTTGCCAGACACAGCGAAAGAAAAGCCGCAAGAAGGAAAAGTAGTAGCAGTCGGTACAGGTCGTGTGCTTGACAGCGGTGAGCGCATAGCTCCAGAAGTAGCGGTAGGCGATCGCATTATCTTCTCAAAATATGCAGGTACAGAAGTAAAATACGAAGGCAAAGAATACTTAATCTTACGTGAAAGCGATATTTTAGCTGTGATTGGTTAATCGTTCAATACGGCTTCTTATAACATAGATACACAAAAAAATACTTACACATTACGTTGTTGGAGGAGGTAATGGTTCATGGCAAAAGAAATTAAATTCAGCGAAGAAGCTCGTCGTGCGATGCTACGCGGTGTGGATAAATTAGCTGATGCAGTAAAAGTTACGTTAGGTCCTAAAGGCCGCAACGTTGTATTAGAGAAAAAATTCGGTTCTCCGTTAATTACAAATGACGGGGTAACGATCGCAAAAGAAATCGAATTAGAAGATCCGTTTGAAAACATGGGAGCAAAGCTTGTTGCGGAAGTAGCAAGCAAAACAAATGACGTTGCTGGTGACGGTACAACAACGGCAACTGTATTAGCTCAAGCGATGATCCGTGAAGGCTTGAAAAACGTAACAGCTGGTGCGAACCCAATGGGCATCCGCAAAGGTATCGAAAAAGCGGTCACTGTTGCGGTGGAAGAATTGAAAGCAATCTCTAAACCAATCCAAGGCAAAGAGTCGATTGCACAAGTAGCAGCGATTTCTGCGGCTGACGAAGAAGTTGGTCGATTAATCGCAGAAGCAATGGAACGCGTAGGTAACGATGGCGTTATCACATTAGAAGAGTCTAAAGGCTTCACAACAGAGTTAGATGTTGTAGAAGGTATGCAATTTGACCGTGGTTACGCTTCTCCATACATGATCACTGACACTGAAAAAATGGAAGCAGTGCTTGAAAATCCGTACATTTTAATTACTGATAAGAAAATTTCAAGCATCCAAGACATCTTGCCTGTATTAGAGCAAGTAGTTCAACACGGCAGACCATTATTAATCATCGCTGAGGATGTAGAAGGCGAAGCGCTTGCAACATTAGTTGTCAACAAACTTCGCGGCACATTCACAGCGGTAGCGGTTAAAGCGCCTGGCTTCGGTGACCGCCGCAAAGCTATGTTAGAGGACATCGCGATTTTAACGGGCGGTGAAGTGATTACAGAAGAGCTAGGTCGCGAATTGAAATCGGCAACAATCGCGTCGCTCGGTCGCGCGGCAAAAGTTGTTGTAACAAAAGAACATACAACAATCGTCGAAGGTGCAGGCGCATCTGAAAACATTAAAGCCCGCATCAACCAAATTCGTGCTCAATTAGAAGAAACAACTTCTGAATTTGACCGTGAAAAATTACAAGAGCGCTTAGCAAAATTAGCTGGCGGTGTTGCGGTCATTAAAGTTGGTGCAGCTACTGAAACAGAATTAAAAGAGCGTAAATTGCGCATTGAAGACGCGTTGAACTCTACACGCGCAGCTGTGGAAGAAGGTATCGTAGCTGGCGGTGGTACAGCGTTAATGAACGTCTATAACAAAGTGGCTGCCATCGAAGCAGAAGGCGATGAAGCAACAGGTGTGAAAATCGTTCTTCGCGCAATTGAAGAGCCAGTTCGTCAAATTGCGCAAAATGCTGGTTTAGAAGGCTCTGTGATCGTGGAGCGCTTGAAAAACGAAAAACCTGGTATCGGCTTCAATGCTGCAACTGGCGAATGGGTAGACATGATCGAAGTAGGCATCGTTGACCCGACAAAAGTAACTCGTTCTGCGCTTCAAAACGCAGCATCTGTTGCGGCGATGTTCTTAACAACGGAAGCAGTAGTTGCTGACAAACCAGAAGAAAACAAAGGTGGCGCACCAGGCATGCCTGACATGGGCGGCATGATGTAATGAATGACGAAGAACCTAGATTCCGTTTGGAGTCTAGGTTCTTTTTATTTTAAAAAGGATTTTTGCCGTTTAATGTAGAATATGAAAATAATGGAACAATGTAAAGAGGAGTTTGAAGATGGAAAAGGAAATGTTACAGCCGCAAGTAGCGAATATTGTACAAAATATTGAAAAAGTGATCATTGGAAAACGAGAGGTTACGACGTTAAGCATTGTCGCATTGTTGGCAGGAGGGCATGTGTTATTGGAAGATGTTCCGGGCGTTGGGAAAACGATGCTCGTTAAGGCGTTGGCGAAGTCGGTAAGCGCCCAGTTCAGACGTATTCAGTTTACTCCCGATTTGCTTCCGAGCGATGTAACGGGCGTGTCGATTTATAATCCGAAAGAAGGACAGTTTGAATATAAAGCCGGTCCGATTATGGGGCATATTATTTTAGCGGATGAAATTAACCGCACATCGCCGAAAACACAGTCCGCTTTGTTGGAGGCGATGGAAGAAGGGAATATTACGGTTGATGGCATCACGAGGCCATTGCCGCGCCCGTTTTTTGTTATGGCGACGCAAAACCCGATTGAATATGAAGGGACGTATCCGTTGCCGGAAGCGCAGTTAGACCGGTTTTTGCTTAAAATGAAAATGGGCTATCCGTCGCTGTTAGAAGAAATCGATATATTAAATCGTGTCGAAAGGAAAGCGCCAATTGACGACCTGCAGCCGGTCATTGCAGTGGAAGAATTGCTTTTATTGCAGAAAAACGTAAAAGAAGTATATGTCGGTGAACCGATTAAACGATACATTGTCGAAATTGTGCAACGTACTCGTTCACACGCTTCGATTTATTTAGGAGTAAGTCCACGCGGTTCGGTTGCGTTAATGAAAGCGGCGCAAGCATATGCGTTCATGTATAGCCGTGATTTTGTCATTCCGGACGATGTGCAATTTTTAGCACCATATGTACTTTCACATCGGATGATATTAAAGACGGATGCGAAATTTGACGGGCTTTCCGCTGAAGAGGTTGTCGCCCAAATCATTTCATGGACGCCGGTACCGGTTCAAAGGTAGTGAGAGCGAAGATGAAAAAACAAATACAATTTGTTTGTCAAGTGGGGACGGTCATCGGGTTATTAGGTGTACTTTTTTCTTATGCGATGTTTCAAGGCGGTTTTGTCAGCTGGTTTTTATTTTATAGCTTTCTTCCGTTCGGATTATATTCATTAGCTATTGTCATATATCCTCTTCGTCTTACGCAGGTGGAGCGAATATTCGCTTCTCATGTCTATCATGCAGGCGATACGCTTGTCGTTACTGTTCAAATTCAAGTGCCGATTTTCTTTCCGTTTATATATATGGTCGTGGAAGAAAAATGGCCGCCATTGCTGCAACAAAAACAACGGAATCAAGCGGTGCTGTTGCCGTTTTGGCGTAAAACATATTCATGCACATACGAAATATGCGATTTGCCGCGTGGGGAGCACACTTTTTCCGCAATTCGTGTAAAAATGACAGATTGGCTAGGTCTTGTTTCAAAAGAAGCGTCATTTCCAGTTGAAGATACGATCGTTATCTATCCGCGCTATGTCGCAATGAAGTACCGAAAAATAGGACAGCAGCTTGATGAAGGCGGTGTAGGCTCGCCCATTCTGCTTCATCGCGATATGGCGATGGCGGTCGGGGTTCGGGAATACGTGCAGGGAGATCGCTTTTCTTGGATTCATTGGAAAGCATCGGCGCGGAAAAATGAACTGATGACAAAAGATTTTGAAGAAAGGAAGAGCGATGATATAATCGTCGTTCTTGACCGTACCCCAACCCCATTATTTGAGGAGATGGTCACGTTTACCGCTTCTTTCGTTCGTGCAGCGATCAAAAAGGGCGTGCAAACGGGATTGATTTCGGTCGGAAGCGATCGTTCCGTTTTTCCGGCGCGAAACGGGGAAGCACATGTACAGCAATTGTTTTATCATTTAGCGAAAACGTCGTGTGATAGTGTTCAGCCATTTGCGCGCATCATTCAGCAAGAAATAACACAATGTCCGCTATCGATTTCCGTAAATTATGTCACTTCACGGCTTACGAAAGAAACAGCTACCGTCCTCTGTGATTTAGCAGCAAAAAACCGCCGCGGTACGGTCTTTTTGATAAAACAAGAACAACACGACATGACGAACGAAGAACGAGAAATGGTCGAGCAACTGCGCAAAAAAGGAGTGGTTACGATCATCACGACACCGAAACAGTTTGCAAACGCCTTATTTGGAGGTGGAGAGTAAACCGTGAACAACACGAAAAAAGAGCGAATTTACTCATTCGTTTTGTCGATCGTTGCGTTTTGGCTTTTATGGGAATGGTTAGTGCCGCTAAAAACGGTCTCGGACACGAAAAACGTGGATGTATTTATCGGGTTTGTTGCATTTTGTTTATTGCTTTCGTTTTGGCGTCTGCCGCGTTGGCTAGCTGCTAGCTTCAAGTTGTTCTATATTTTTTATGCATTAAACGCGTTATTTTTCCATGTCCCGTTTTTGTCGTTTCGCTGGCTGCCGCTATTAGTGCAAGACGTCGTTGCGCACATGACAATCATTCGACATTTTCGCTGGCTCGAAATGACGAACGTGTTTCGTAGCCTGCTCTTTTTTCTACTGCTATGGATGATGGTGTATTTAGTGCGATATTGGCTATTGATCCGTCGGAGAATTTGGCTGTTTTATGCGATGACGCTCACATATATAGCAGTGCTAGATACGTTTACGGCTTTTTACGGAAACGGGGCGATTGTTCGGCTAGTGGGAGTGGGTTTTTTCTTGATAAGCTGGCTTCACTATGAGCGATTGCAAGAAACGAAAACATATCCAAAATGGCTTCTTCTATGCATGGGCGGCATCGGCATTTCTTTGCTGATGGGCTATATCGGGCCGAAGCCTGCCCCGCAATGGCCTGACCCGGTCGCGTTTATGAAAAGCTATGCGAAAGAGCCCCAACAGGAAACGGACAATCCTGCTGTCAAAAAAATCGGCTACGGAAGCAACGATTCACGGTTAGGCGGACCGTTTATTGCGGATGATACGGTTGTTTTTACGGCCATTGACGAACAGCGCCATTACTGGAGAGTCGAAACAAAAGATGTGTACACCGGAAAAGGATGGGAAGTCCGTGATACCGTGCAAATCGAAACGTTTGACAACGGAAATGTAACCCATTCATGGTGGGACAACCGTGTCAAAAAAACCATATCGACAGCGCACGTACAAATGGCACAGGCCCGTACTTATCTAGTCTATCCGGAAGGGATCAAAACAATAAGCGCCCCGCAAAATGTTATCTTTCGCATGCAGTCGGCCAATGAAAAAATTTATTCGACCGATCGCGAATCGTACATTCAGCCTTTACAAGAATATGTGCTGACATATGAGTATCCGACATTTTCCGTTGAGCAATTGAAAGCGGCACCGGCTGTGGAAGATCGCTCGTTATTGCAACAATATACGCAGCTTCCGGACACGTTGCCGCCAAGAGTGCGGGAGCTGGCGGAAGCCATTACAAAGGAAAAAACGACGCAATATGAAAAAACGAAAGCAATCGAGCAATATTTTCGTTTCAGCGGATTTGTATACGAAACGAAAGAAGTAGCAGTACCGGGGAAAAACGACGATTATGTCGATCAGTTTTTATTTGAAACGAAAAAAGGGTATTGCGATAACTTTTCAACGTCGATGGTTGTTATGCTTCGTTCCATCGGGATTCCTTCCCGTTGGGTGAAAGGATATACGTCAGGTCAATTGACCGATGAAACGAAAGATGGCAAAAAGATTTACACAATTACGAACAACAATGCTCATTCATGGGTTGAAGTGTATTTTTCGGGAATCGGCTGGGTTCCGTTTGAGCCAACGCAAGGCTTTAGCAACCCGTATGAATTTACTACTGAAACGATATCTGAAGTGACACCAATCCCTGCACAAAAACAAACACAACCTGTGCAACAGCGGATCAAACTGAACGATGTGTTGCAGCAGGAACGTGCATTATCATCGAACCAAAAAGGAAAATTCACTGCTTCTATACTCACTTGGAAAAAAATAGTAGTGTTTATCGTTTTTTGCGTCATTACTGTTTGTCTATTATATCAAACTAGAAGAAAATGGTGGCCGTATATAACGTTGTTTTGGTTTAAATATAGACACGGAAATAGTGTGTTTATCAAAGCTTACGTTTCATTATTGCGCCATTTGCGCGATTACGGATTAAAACGAAAGCAAGGGCAAACGTTAAGGCAATATGCCGCCTGCGTCGACGAAGCATTTGGGACGGACGAGATGAGCCGGCTGACGCTTCTATATGAACGGGCGATTTATAAAAACGACACGGTAGACAATCAATGGGAAGAAATGAAAGAATTATGGGAAAATTTAATAAAAAAGACAGTGTCTTGACCGCCATCCGCAAGAGTTGGTAGAATGGACTAAAATTTAAGACGATGTCCGAAACCTTCGTATATCCTCGATAATATGGTTCGAGAGTCTCTACCGGGTCGCCGTAAATGACCCGACTACGAAGGCAGACTATTCTATTTTGCTAGAATTCTGCCTTCGTTTTTTGTTGGAAAGGTATGAATTCTAGCTTTTATTATTCCATTCGGGGTGATGTTTGTGACACAAAACCAAGAAATGATCGTCGTGCTTGATTTCGGAAGCCAGTACAATCAGCTCATTACTCGCCGCATTCGCGAGTTCGGCGTCTACAGCGAACTCCATCCGCATACGATTACCGCTCAGGACATTCAGGTGATGAATGCGAAAGGAATCATTTTTTCCGGCGGGCCGAACAGCGTATACGATGACAATGCGTTTACGTGCGACCCGGCCATTTTTGAATTGGGTTTGCCGATTTTAGGCATTTGTTACGGAATGCAGTTAATGACTCACCATCTAGGCGGAAAAGTTGAAAAAGCGACACATCGGGAGTATGGAAAGGCGACCATTCAAGTCCAACGTGCTTCCAAGTTGTTCGGGAATTTACCGTCTGAGCAAGTTGTTTGGATGAGCCATGGCGATTTAGTAACGGAAACGCCAGCAGGCTTTACAATCGATGCGACAAGCCCGTCGTGTCCGATTGCTGCGATGAGTGATGAAGCAAGAAAGTTTTACGCTGTGCAGTTCCATCCGGAAGTGCGCCATTCTGTTTATGGGAATGATTTGCTGAAGCAGTTTGTGTTTGATGTGTGCCAATGTAAAGGCGACTGGACGATGGGAAGCTTTATCGACAATGAAATTCGCAAAATTCGCGATCTTGTCGGCGATAAAAAAGTACTTTGCGCATTAAGCGGCGGCGTCGATTCTTCCGTTGCGGCGGTGCTTGTGCATCGGGCGATCGGCGATCAATTGACGTGCATTTTTGTCGATCACGGCCTGCTTCGCAAAGGGGAAGCGGAAAGTGTCATGAAGACGTTCCGCGAAGGATTTCATATGAATGTGATTAAAGTGGATGCGAAGGCCCGTTTCTTAAGCAAATTAAAAGGCGTTTCCGATCCGGAACAAAAGCGGAAAATTATTGGCAACGAATTTATTTACGTGTTTGACGACGAAGCAGCGAAGCTAGAAGGAATTGAGTTTTTAGTGCAAGGCACACTTTACACTGATATTATTGAAAGTGGAACAGCGACCGCGCAAACGATTAAATCCCACCATAACGTCGGTGGCTTGCCGGAAGATATGAAATTTAAACTTATCGAACCACTCAACACGCTCTTTAAAGATGAAGTGCGTGCACTCGGAACGGAGTTAGGAATTCCGGATGAAATCGTATGGCGCCAGCCGTTTCCGGGGCCTGGCTTAGGCATTCGCGTGCTCGGCGAAGTAACGGAAGAAAAACTAGAAATCGTTCGCGAATCGGATGCGATTTTACGGGAAGAAATTAAAAAAGCGGGGCTTGACCGTGATATTTGGCAGTACTTCACCGTCCTTCCTGACATCCGAAGCGTTGGGGTCATGGGTGATGCGCGCACGTATGATTATACGGTCGGCATTCGCGCCGTGACATCGATTGACGGCATGACGGCGGACTGGGCGCGCATTCCGTGGGACGTATTAGAAGCGATTTCGACACGCATTGTAAACGAAGTGCCGCATGTCAACCGCGTCGTATACGACATTACAAGCAAACCGCCGGCAACGATTGAATGGGAATAAACACGAACGAAAACGAACATTTTATAAAAAATGTTCGTTTTTTGTATTGACGATAACGATGCCGGTTGATAAAATGTAAAAGGAAAAAACGAAGATTGTCAAAATACGTCGTATAATCTCGGGAATAGGGCCTGAGAGTTTCTACCAAGCTACCGCAAATAGCTTGACTACGGGGTATAATGAAGTCGAAAGCGCCTTTGTCTTTTTATGCATGCTTAAGACGAGGGTCTTTCTTTTGTTCATTATCCTTGTAGTCAACGCTTCTGGTAGCTTACTAGAAGCGTTTTACTATTTTTAAGGGGGACAAAGAAGTGAGAAAGTATTTCCAATTTGATGAACTCGGCACAAATTATCGGACCGAAATGATTGCCGGGTTAACGACGTTCTTATCAATGGCTTATATTTTATTCGTCAACCCGTTCACACTTTCATTAGGAGCGGTGAAAGATTTTCC
>NZ_JACHEP010000038.1 GCF_014201465.1 Anoxybacteroides tepidamans
AACTCTCCATTGAAAGTTTTATTCCATACTCATATCAATTACTCGTCATTCAATCGACGAGGACGCTTCGTTTTGTTCAGTTTTCAAAGAACATGTCACACTCTTGATATTATATATATATCCTTATCCCATGTCAACTACTTTTTTTATTTTATTCATCATCAACAGCAGCGACGTTTATTAATATACCACATGACAAAAAGTATAGTCAACAATTTTTTTAAAAATAATATTCCTCCATTCTAAGTAAAACCTGAATAGAGGAACACTTACATTTAAAAGCATAGAAATTACGCCACAATATATTTTTGAATAATGATTAAAGCGACCACGCCAGGAACGCCTAAAAAGCCAGATACGGACGATGTCAACAAATTGATCGGAACATGAATGTTAAAAGAATTACCGACGGCATTTAAAACAAATAGCAACAATGCCCCGATGATCAGTTTAACAGCTCCATATCCGATGAAACGAACCGGTTTTAAAGGCGTTCCGACCAATAACAGAATAACGATTGCACATAAAAAAAGCATAATCACTATTTTCGGCTCCATATCATCCGCTCCTTCCTTATCATCGCTTGTACTATTCTATATATTATGCATGTGACGAAAAAAAAGAACAAAAAAGAGAGCTTATTTCGCTCCCTTTAATGTAATACGGCGACGTTTCGCCTCCCGAATCAGAAAAAAATATTTCGCTTCAGTAATTTTTACATCTATTAATACTTCTTCTGAAGGTTCGATACTTTTTTCAATAAGATCTTTTTGCTTCATCCATTCATTTCTCATCGCTTCTAATTGTTCGACTAGCTGTTGATCGAATTGTTTTTTTAGCCAACCTTTTCGCCGCCAAAACATGCGACTCACCTCAATCGATTTCTATAGCTCACGGCGGCCTTCAAGCGCTTTTGAAAGCGTCACTTCGTCTGCATATTCTAAATCGCCGCCCACTGGTAATCCATGCGCAATTCGTGTAATTTTTATCCCCGTTGGCTTTAGCAATCGCGATATATACATCGCTGTCGCTTCCCCTTCAATATTAGGATTTGTTGCCAAAATCACTTCTTGCACAGTTTCATCTTGAAGTCTTTTTAATAACTCAGAAATTTTGATATCTTCTGGACCAATGCCATCCATCGGAGAGATAGCCCCATGTAATACATGATATAACCCGTTATACTCTTTCATTTTTTCCATTGCAATGACGTCTTTCGGATCTTGGACAACACAGATCGTTGTTCTATCTCGTCTTTCGTCTTCACAAATATAGCAAGGATCTTTATCCGTAATATGTCCGCATATTGTGCAATAAGACAAATTCCGCTTGGCATTGACTAAAGCTTTCGCAAAATCCAATACCGTATCTTCTTTCATATTAAGCACAAAAAAAGCAAGCCGCACAGCGGTTTTTGGTCCGATTCCCGGCAGTTTCATAAAGCTATCAATCAGTTTGGATATCGGCTCCGGATAATGCATAAAAATCCCCCTAGAACAAACCCGGGATGTTCAATCCTTTTGTGAATTGTCCCATTGTCTCTGCTGTTAGTTCATCTGCTTTCTTTAACGCATCGTTTGTAGCAGCTAAAATTAAATCTTGCAACATTTCGATATCTTCCGGATCAACGACTTCTTCTTTGATTTTTACTTCCAAAATTTGTTTGTGGCCATTTGCAATCACTGTCACCATGCCGCCGCCAGCTGTACCTTCCACCGTTTTTTCTGCCAATTCTTCTTGGGCTTTTTGCATTTCTTTTTGCATCTTTTGCATTTGCTTCATCATTTTTTGCATATTTCCCATTCCACGCATCATTTATAAGTTCCTCCCTAATTTATTCTTTAATTTCAATTAAATTTTCACCAAATAACCGCTTTGCCTCAGCAATCAGTACATCTTCCTGTTCCGGTTCTTTTTCACGCTGCATCCCTTTTTCACGGATAAATTCTTCTCTTATTTTTCCCCATTCTTCATCAGGAACAGCGACCATTTCAAAACGCCGATGAGTTAAATCAAATAAAATGGACTCTAAATTTTCCTTTACACCATTCGTGTTATCTGCTGCCATTTTGCAATGAATTTCATATTTGAATTTCAAAACAAACGCATGCGAACTCGCTGCTACCGGTTCACTCTCATGTAATAAAGCAGCATGAGATACTTTGTTTTGTTTTTTTAAAATGTCAAGCATTTCTGTCCAATGGCTTTTAATGAGCGACAAATCTTGATGCGTAGCTTGTTTTAATATTTCATAAATGCGGCCGACCGGAGTTTTATAACCGCTTGTTCTTGGCGATTTCGTCGTTTTTTTCGTCACTGTGGACAAAGGTTCTTTCGGTGCAACAGAAATCCCTTGTTCTTTCAATCGTTGCAGTTCTGCCTCTAAATGTTCCACTTTCTTTACTAAAGAATAGAATTCTTCGGACATAGACGGTGTATGCCGTTGTTCCTGATGACAAAGTTTTACTAACGCAACCTCTAAAAAAATGCGCGGATGATTCGTCCATTTCATTTCCTGTTGACTTTTATTTAATGCTTCGATCGTTTCGTAAATCGCTGGTACAGCGATTGATTGAGCAAGTTGTTGAAATTGTTGATCGACAACCACTCCTCTGCCCCCGCCTTCTAAATGAGGGGCTGTCTTATACAAAAGAAGGTCACGATGATAAAAAATCAAATCTTCTATAAGACGATTCGGATCTTTCCCTTGATTCATAAATTGTTCTAATAATTGCAACGCTTTGGCCACATCTTTTTCGTGAATCGCTTGAACAAGGCTTGCTAACATAAAAGAAGACACTGCCCCGGTCATCGCAAGCACATCTTCAAGAAGCACTTCTTCTTCACTAAAAGAAATGGCTTGATCAAGCAAGCTTAATGCATCACGCATGCCTCCATCCGCGGCGCGGGCAATCGCCAACAATGCTTCATCAGAGGCTTTGACATGTTGAGCATCTACCACTTGTCTTAATCGTGAAACGATCGAATGAGGCTGAATTCTGCGAAAATCAAAGCGCTGACAACGAGAAATAATGGTAGGCGGGATTTTATGCGGCTCAGTTGTCGCTAAAATAAAAATGACGTGCTTCGGGGGTTCTTCTAACGTTTTTAACAAAGCGTTAAAAGCACCAATAGAGAGCATATGCACCTCGTCAACGATATAAACTTTATACTGTACAGAAGTAGGTGCAAATTTCACCTTTTCCCGAATATCCCGTATTTCGTCGACTCCATTATTCGATGCCGCGTCAATCTCCAATACATCCGGAATGGAGCCATTCGTAATTCCGATACAAGACGGACATTCGTTGCATGGCTCAGTAGCCGGAGCCTTTTCGCAATTGACGGCTTTTGCCAAGATTTTCGCAGCGCTTGTTTTTCCTGTTCCACGCGGACCGGAAAAAAGATAAGCGTGGGATATTTTATTTTGAAGCAGGGCATTTTGCAATGTTTTCGTTACGTGTTCTTGACCTACAACATCTGCAAATCGCTGCGGTCGAAACACACGATATAGCGCTTGATACGTCACGAAAATTGCCCTCCTCTTTTCTCTCATCTTATTTATTATATAATGTCTTAATCGTTTTTCAAAATAGAAATAAAAAACTCACTCCATGCGAGTGAGTTGCGCTTATGTATATACCGTGCACCTTCCGTCGATTAGCTGCCCCAAGCGTTGCTCAAGCAGTTAGCTCTGCCCAGGCTCCCCCACGGCACATGGGAGCATCCGCTTACTGCTGCTTCCTTCCGGACCTGACAGGGTTCACGGAATCCCATTGCGTGGGACCCAGACGTCAACACCACTTACTTGAGACAGACCTTACAACAGACTAACCTCGAGAAGGAATTCAGTCTCGCTAGAGCGGATTGCGAGTGCAGGGCACCGCTACCTCCCCACTTAGCACGGCAAATATAGTATAGCTTTTTTTTTCAAAAAAAGCAATGAACATAGCTTGTAATTTATTTGGTATCTTCGCCAACCTTTTCATCGCATTGCTTTTTTTTTAGGCGTAACTGCCGGAAAAACTTGCTTAGCATTTGGCCGCACTCTTCTTGCAGCACGCCGCTAACTACCTCGGCTTGATGATTAAATCGCTTTTCTTGTAATAAGTTCATCAACGTGCCGGCACATCCTCCTTTTGGGTCGCTTGCGCCAAACACCACACGTTTCACCCGTGACAAAACAATTGCTCCAGCACACATTGCACAAGGTTCCAGCGTTACATATAACGTGGTATCCTCTAACCGCCACGAGCCGATTCGTTCACATGCTTCATCAATCGCTAGTACTTCTGCATGCGCAACCGCCCGCTGCATCGTTTCCCGCAAATTATGAGCGCGGGCAATCACTTTCCCATCTTTGACAATGACAGCGCCGATCGGGACTTCCCCTATTTTTTCTGCTTTTTTCGCCTCTTCAATTGCTAAGCGCATATAATATTCGTCGTTCATTTGCAAACCCTCACTAAATAACAGTCATGCCGTTTTTTCCTTCATCATAAAATAAAAAGCAGAAAAGAAGCAACTAGGGAGGAAGAAAGCATGCAAATTCACGTCGTACAACGTGGGCAAACGATATTTGGCATCGCTCAAGCATATAACACGACGATAGAAGAAATAATTACCGCAAACCATATTCCAAATCCAAATGCGCTCGTCGTTGGTCAAGCGCTTGTGATTCCTATTACTGGCCGGTTTTATTGGGTACAGCCTGGTGATAGCCTTTGGACGATTGCACGGAAGTTTCAGACAACTGCTCAGCAGCTTGCGCAAATAAATCGCATTTCTCTCCAAACTCCACTTTCTATTGGACAACGTCTATATATTCCGCCGCAAAGAAAAAGAAACGCTGAGTTCAACGGATATGTAGAGCCACGCAGTTCTGTTGTCAGCCCTTCGCTAGAAGCAAGCGCTCGAGCCGCCGCTCCTTATTTAACGTATTTAGCGCCATTTAGCTTCCAAATCCAACGAAACGGAACATTAAAAGAACCTCCGCTAAACAATTTCCCTGTGATCGCTCGCGCTAATCATGTGACATTGATGATGGTAATTACAAACATTGAAAATGACCAATTTAGCGATGAACTTGGAGCTATCATTTTAAATAATGAGGATATCCAAAACCGCTTTCTCCAAAACATTGTCACAACCGCCAAAAAATACGGATTCCGCGATATTCATTTTGATATGGAATATTTGCGTCCTGCCGACCGCGATGCATATAATGCGTTTTTGCGCAAAGCAAAACAACGCTTCAATCAAGAAGGCTGGTTAATGTCGACGGCGCTTGCACCGAAAACGAGCGCCACCCAAAAAGGACGTTGGTATGAAGCGCATGATTATCGCGCTCACGGTCAAATTGTCGATTTTGTTGTCATTATGACATATGAATGGGGATATAGTGGCGGACCGCCAATGCCTGTTTCCCCAATTGGACCAGTTCGACAAGTATTAGAGTACGCGATTACCGAAATGCCTGCTTCGAAAATTATGATGGGACAAAATTTATACGGTTATGATTGGACACTTCCATACGTTCCCGGTGGACGATATGCGCGGGCCATTAGTCCGCAACAAGCTATTCTCCTTGCTTCGCGCTACAATGTTTCCATTGAGTACGATGCAAAAGCTCAAGCACCGCACTTTCGCTACCGGGATGAAAGTGGAAACGAGCATCAAGTATGGTTTGAAGATGCCCGTTCCATTCAAGCAAAATTCAACTTAGTAAAAGAGCTCGGTTTAAGAGGAGTAAGCTATTGGAAACTAGGCTTAGACTTCCCACAAAATTGGCTTCTGATTACTGACAACTTTCATGTAGTGAAAAGATAAAAACACATAAGTGTTGATTATCCATTATTTTACTAAAAAACACAGAATCATATAGCTGAACATAAGCTTTTCTGCCTCTTCCCTCGAAAATTTTTGGATGCTTATGAGAAGAAGCTGTCACGGATTCGGGTTTGAGAGATATAAACGATGAATGAACAGCTTTAATACCTGCCCTGTCCTACGCATTAATATTAGCGATTATGACATTCTCGAAAACGAACAATCGATCGAATCGATTGTTGAAAAAATTTCTTTCATACTCAACTAATATCACGGCTTAAAAAAGTAACCGCCTATTGATTCAGGCGGTTACTTTTTTAATAAAAAATTCGTTACAAGACGTAACGAATCGTTTTGAATAACAATCTCCATTTATGCGCAGTGGTGTTTCAAACTAGCTTAATGGCGGAGGAGGAGGGATTCGAACCCCCGCGCGCCTCTCGACGCCTCTCGGTTTTCAAGACCGACCCCTTCAGCCAGACTTGGGTACTCCTCCATATCGACAAAAATTAATATATCATTTTCCAATGGATAAGTCAATATTTTAAATGATTTTGCTTTAATCATGAATCGAGCAGGCCCATTAATAAGCCTGCTCATCTTTATTTACCGGATCACTTCTTTATTGCCCATATAAGGACGTAATACTTTTGGTATGACCACTGTTCCGTCTTCTTGCTGATAATTTTCTAAAATCGCGGCAACCGTCCGGCCGATCGCTAATCCAGATCCATTGAGCGTATGCACGTGTTCCGGTTTTGCTTTCGGATCACGGCGGAAGCGAATATTAGCACGGCGAGCCTGAAATGCTTCAAAGTTGCTGCAAGACGAAATTTCCCGATACGTTCCATAGCTCGGTAGCCATACTTCAATGTCATATTTTTTTGCGGCTGTAAAGCCTAAATCGCCTGTACACATGCTCATCACGCGATAAGGAAGCTCCAATAACTGCAATACTTTTTCTGCGTGACCCGTCAGTTTTTCAAGCTCCTCGTACGAATTTTCCGGTTTTACAAATTTTACAAGCTCTACTTTATTAAACTGATGCTGACGAATGAGTCCACGCGTATCGCGACCAGCAGATCCTGCTTCCGAACGGAAACATGCGCTATAAGCGACATAATTCAATGGTAAATCTTCCGCTGATAAAATTTCATCGCGATGTAAGTTCGTGACAGGAACTTCCGCTGTTGGAATTAAAAAATAATCTTCGCTTTCAACCCGAAATGCATCTTCTTCAAATTTCGGTAATTGACCCGTCCCCGTCATGCTTGCCCGATTCACAAGATAAGGTGGCAGCACTTCTACATACCCGTGCTCTTCTATGTGAAGATCGAGCATAAAATTAATGAGCGCACGCTCTAAACGGGCACCAAGTCCTTTATAAAATACAAAACGGCTTCCAGTTACCTTTGCAGCGCGTTCAAAATCTAAAATGCCGAGTTGATCTGCAATTTCCCAATGTGGTTTCGGTTCAAACGAAAACATACGAGGTTGTCCCCATTTCCGAATCTCTACGTTATCGTTTTCCGATTCACCGATCGGCACTGATTCATGTGGAATGTTCGGAATCGATAACAACAACATTTCTAACGCCTCTTCCACTTGGCGTAACTCATCATCTAGCATTTTAATGCGCTCACCGACTTCGCGCATCTCGGCAATCAGATGATCGGCTTCTTTCTTTTCCCGCTTTAACACGGCAATTTGTTGGGACACTTCGTTGCGCTTATTTTTTAACTCTTCCGCTTGCGCAATTAACTCACGGCGCTTTTTATCTAATTCCTCAAAGCGCGCAAAATCGGTTAAATCTTCGCCGCGATGTTTCAGCTTTTCTTTTACTTCGGCAAAATTGGCCCGTAAAAATTTCAAGTCTAACATCTTTCGTTCCTCCCTTGTTATGTCTTCAAAATAAAAACTCTCGTCCCTTAAACAAAGGGACGAGAGTAACCCGCGTTGCCACCCTACTTGAAGACAAATCGTCTTCCGCTCAAATCGATAACGGTTTAAGCCGGAAATGCTTACTGGCTTCTATACGTTCAGCATTTCACTCAAGGATGGATTCACAAGAATTCCCCATCGGTTTGCACCACCCACCGACTCTCTGAAGAGGAACGTTCTTGCTACTAGTTCCTTTCATCGTTTTAGCAACAATACGATTTTTAATAAAAAATGTACTATAAGGTTCGATAAGATGCAACTATTTTATTCTTTTGCCTCTTTGACCATATCGATAAAATATTGGGTAACACGATGATCGCCCGTTAGTTCCGGATGGAACGAACACCCTAAAAATTGTCCTTGTCTTGCTGCAACAATCCGGTCTTCATGTTTTGCTAAAATTTCTACATTCTCACCGACCTCAACGATATGAGGGGCGCGAATAAACACGCCGACAAAGTCATCCGCAATTCCAACAATGGATAGCTCAGCCTCAAAACTTTCACGTTGCCGCCCAAATGAATTGCGTTCGACCGTAACATCCATTAAACCGAGATGCGGTTCCTCATAGCCGACAATGCGCTTTGCTAAAATAATCAAGCCGGCACAAGTTCCGAACATCGGTTTTCCTTGTGCAGCAAATTCTTTTAACGGTTCCATAAATCCGTATTTATCCATCAACCGGCGCATCGTTGTACTCTCGCCGCCTGGAATAATGATACCGTCAATTTCTTGAAGTTGCTCGACCTTTTTTACTACGAGCGCTTCCGCACCACATGCTTCAATCGATTGAACGTGCTCTCTAACTGCTCCTTGTAAACCTAAAACTCCGATTTTTACCATCACCATCTTCTCCCTTATTACCAACCGCGTTCTTGCATGCGTTGTTCAGGTAATAGTGATGAAATATCGATCCCTTTCATCGCTCCACCTAAACCTTTTGAAAGATGGGCAATTAATTCATAATCTTCGTAGTGAGTCGTCGCTTCTACAATCGCACGCGCATATTTTTCAGGGTTTTCTGATTTGAAAATACCAGAGCCTACAAACACACCGTCCGCTCCTAAGTACATCATTAAGGCTGCGTCAGCCGGAGTCGCCACACCTCCTGCGGCAAAGTTAACAACAGGAAGACGGCCTAATCGTTTAATTTCTAATAGTACTTCGAACGGAGCACCAAGATTTTTTGCTTCTGTCATAAGTTCGTCTTCGCTCATGCTGACAACTTTACGCACTTGGGCATTCACTTTCCGCATATGACGAACAGCTTCTACGATATTCCCTGTGCCAGGCTCCCCTTTTGTCCGTAACATGGACGCACCTTCTGCAATACGGCGGGCAGCTTCTCCTAAATCGCGGCAGCCGCAAACGAACGGAACTGTAAATTGACGTTTATCAATATGGAATTCCTCGTCTGCAGGAGTTAATACTTCGCTTTCGTCGATGTAGTCAACACCTAACGCTTCAAGAACTCTCGCCTCTACATAATGGCCAATACGGGCTTTTGCCATCACCGGAATCGAAACAGCTTTCATCACTTCTTCAATCACTGTTGGATCCGCCATGCGCGCTACGCCACCCGCTGCACGAATATCAGCTGGAACTCGTTCTAACGCCATGACCGCTACAGCACCTGCAGCTTCCGCAATTTTCGCCTGCTCTGCATTTACGACATCCATGATGACGCCGCCTTTTTGCATTTCTGCCATCCCGCGTTTTACACGCTCTGTACCTGTAATAGCCACTTGTAATTCCTCCTAGTTACGTTATGTAGTCATATTTTGATTCATTTTACTGGAAAATAACGAAATTCACAATAAATAATCTTGATTTCATTTCTTTATTTTACCTCAATTTTTTCAAAAATCACAATAAAAAAGTAAAAAGCTCCTTTTAAGGGAGCTTTATTTAAAACCATCCTTTTACCACTTTCGCAACGCTTGTCCAAACGTCGCTGAATAAACCACCAATCCCTCTCATCATAAGCACAAACCAATTGGCTTTTTCCACACTTTTCTTAGTAACAACATCTACTTTCACCGCATTTTTCCCATCTGGAGTTAAATAGTCATGGTTATTAGCACCTATATATTTTAATGTCATATATCCTATTTTTTCACCTTTTTTCACCGGTGCTGTTAATTCTCCATTTTTCGTTAATTTCTTTTTATCCAACACATACACAGGTTTATAATACTTTTCCTCACCTTTTTTCACAACAAACGAAAGAGGTTTTTTCGTCGCGATCGCTACTGATTTTTCTTTTCCTTTTACCACCGGCAACGTAGAAGCGCCTTTTTGTTGATACCCAGCCGGATAAAGCTCTTTTAGCGAATAGTTGCTGAAGGCATAATCCAACATTTTTCTTGTTTGTTCAAATCGAGCTTCAATTGAGGATTTTCCGTTACTTTTAGCATTCATGACTACTGTAATAAAACGAACACCGTTTCTCTCTGCCGTTCCTGTAAAGCAGTATCCAGCAAATTCCGTATACCCAGTTTTAAGTCCATCTACTCCCTCGTAAGAATAAATGAGACCTGGCAACATCCAATTCCAGTTATCCATTTTAATTTGGTCATTCGTACCTTCTCTAAATATTTTTTTCGGAATGCTCGCTGTTTTTAGCACTTCTGGATATTCTTTTAGCAAATGATAAGCTAACGTAGCAACCGCCCGGGCGGACATCACATTTTCTTCATTTTCGTTCGTTCCTTGGGGATGAAACCCTTGTAAATCTTTGTTGCTTAATCCTGTCGCATTAACAAATTTATAACCTTGAAGCCCTAGTTTTTTCGCTTTTTCATTCATCATTTTCACAAAGTTGTCTTCTGAACCACCAACAATTTCAGCAATGGCTACTGTCGCAGCATTGGCAGAATAAATCGCCATCGCTTCATAAAGCTCACGCACCGTATATTTTCCGTCTTTTCGCAACGGAACGTTAGACAAATCGCGATCTTGTGAAAGCCGATATACATAATCGCTCGGTGTATACTGTTGATCCCATTTGACACGATTTTCTTTAATCGCTTCTAGCAGCAAATATTCTGTCATCATCTTTGTCATGCTTGCGATTCCGAGAACTGTATCAATATTTTTTTGATACAAAATCCTCCCGGTACTTGCATCGACAAGAATTGCCGCATCCGCTTCAATATTTAATGGATCTTGCGCCGCCTTTGCATTGCCGAATGGAAAAATTGTTGACAATAAAAAAACCACGATCAACCCTATGATTATATTTTTCTTCTGTTTCACTTTTGTCCCTCCTCACACAAACGTTATTGTAACACACTCCGATGCAAAAAAATAGACGGAGGAACATTCCTCCGCTTCAATTTCAAAACAAAAATAACGCTATGAAAGAGAATAATTTGGTGCTTCTTTTGTAATTTGTACGTCATGCGGATGACTTTCTCGCAATCCTGCACCTGTCATGCGAATAAATTGCGTTTTCTCGCGCAATTCTTCTAAATTTTTTGTTCCACAGTATCCCATTCCCGATCTTAAGCCGCCAACAAGCTGATAAATCGTATCGGCAAGCGGACCTTTGTATGGAACGCGACCTTCAATTCCTTCTGGAACAAACTTTTTATTATCTTCTTGAAAGTAGCGGTCTTTGCTTCCTTTCTCCATCGCCGCCACAGATCCCATTCCTCGATATACTTTGAAGCGACGACCTTGATAAATTTCAGTTTCCCCAGGGCTTTCAGTCACACCTGCTAAAAGACTTCCAAGCATAACCGCATGCGCCCCTGCTGCTAACGCTTTTACAATGTCCCCTGAATATTTAATCCCACCGTCAGCAATAATTGGGACACCATATTTACGCGCTTCTGTCGCACAATCATAAACTGCTGTAATTTGCGGCACCCCTACACCAGCGACAACGCGCGTCGTACAGATCGAGCCTGGGCCAATTCCCACTTTAATAATATTTGCACCTGCTTCAATGAGGTCGCGTGTCGCCTCTGCTGTCGCGACATTTCCGGCAATAATATTCAACTTCGGATACTGTTGGCGAATTTTCTGAACCGTTTCAATAACTCCTTTTGAATGTCCATGAGCTGTATCAACTACAATGACATCGACATTGGCTTCCACGAGTTTTTTCACGCGAATCATCGTATCTGCCGTTACTCCAACAGCAGCTCCTACTAACAAACGGCCTTGTTTGTCTTTCGCTGAATTCGGGAATTCAATTACTTTTTCAATATCTTTTATCGTAATTAATCCTTTGAGAACGCCATTTTCATCAACAAGAGGCAATTTTTCGACTTTATATTTTTGCAAAATTTTCTCTGCTTCCTCTAGCGTTGTACCGACAGGAGCGGTAATTAAATTTTCTTTCGTCATCACATCGGAGATTTTGGTTGAGTAGTCTTGAATAAAGCGCAAGTCCCGGTTCGTAATAATTCCAACAAGCTTTTGTTCTATTTCATTATTGACAATCGGGACACCAGAAATGCGGTATTTCCCCATTAAATGTTCAGCATCATACACTTGATGCTCCGGAGTTAAAAAGAATGGATCCGTAATGACACCACGTTCCGAACGTTTTACTTTGTCCACCTGTTCCGCTTGTTGTTCGATTGACATATTTTTATGAATAATTCCTAATCCGCCTTGACGAGCCATTGCAATCGCCATCTCTGCTTCTGTGACAGTATCCATTCCCGCACTAATGATAGGGATATTCAATTGTAGCGTTGGGCTTAATTGTGTTGTGACATCCACATCGCGAGGTAATACTTCTGATTTTGCAGGAATAAGAAGAACGTCATCAAATGTTAATCCTTCTTTTAAAAATTTAGATTCCCACATATTTTCTCCCCCTTATCCGGAAATATTATTAGTAGCTTAACAACTGGTTAAAATACTGTCAAGGAATCATGAAAATGTTAGATTTTTCATTCAATTCAAACTTTATTTCTTAGCGAAAGAGGGAAAGATAGATGCTTCATTGTAAAGATATTTGGAACAAATTTACCTCTTTTCATTCTACAAATATCGCCCAGCAATTTTTGTATCGCTGTTACACGAAAATAGACAGAGAAGATGCGAAGCAAAAAAGCTATACAAACTGCTATGCTTTTCTTTACTATTTACAACATGGACAAAATTTTTATTTAACGGCCAAGCACTCCTCGCTCTCCGTTCAACCAGTTCTTTTATTTTATGGGATGGTTCAGCTTTTAAAAGCATGTCTTCTTACTGTTGATGCTGATTATCCTGAATCAGCTTCTGTTTTAGCCCATGGTGTTTCGACAAGAAAACGAAAAAAACAAAACTATGAGTTTTTTGCTGATGAAGTGAAAATACAAAAACACGGATTGTTTACTCATTTTTCTGAAAAAATGTTTCATGTGAAACAAATAACTGGAGAAAAGTTTCGCATGCGGACACTATTGCAACGAATAGGCGATCTTCATGAACTGTTCGAAATATACTATGATCAACCGTTATCAAGAAAAGTGTTCTATGACCACTTCAGTCAGTCATTGTTGATCCCAATAAACATTTTGGACGACTATCATATGACGTTTGATCGTTTTATAAGTTATGTAGCAAAAGAGTGGAATTGGATTCAAGAAGGATCTGTACAAATAGAAGGGGACTATATAAAAGCAACGTATCGGCACAGACTAAAACCATTAGGATGTGAACCGTTTATGTTTGACCTCGATCACGGATCGTACCGTTTACCAATCAACCGTGAAGAAATGTTTCATCTACCCGAAGTGATGTTCCACTATTTACTTTTATATAACTTAAGTATGATTTCTCGCTATGAAACAGAATGGTGGAATGAATTACTACATTCTTATTCAAGTGAAGCTTATCCTTTTATCCATAAGTTTTTATCTATCACATCAGAAAAAGTACCGTTATTGCTTTATGAATATTTGCTTGCTGAATCAAAAAAGACTGACTAAACATCCGTTTAGTCAGTCTTTTTTTTGCCTAGCAACGTCCTACTCTTGCAGGGGCGCTGGCCCCAACTACCATCGGCGC
>NZ_JACHEP010000039.1 GCF_014201465.1 Anoxybacteroides tepidamans
CCATTTGGAGCTGGAGCGACCAAATTATTGCAGGCGAAATTAGCGGAAGCAAATATTATCCGCGCGGTGTGACGAGCATTTTATGGTTGGAGGAGAGAAGGAAGGAGGAAACGATATGGGTGCGTTGAAAATGATTCAGCGCGTCGAGACGCCCCACAAAGTGGTTGCCATGACGTTCGACGATGGTCCCAATCCAATTTATACGTTGAAAGTGTTGGATCTATTTAGAGAGGTATCTGGAAAGGCGACCTTTTTTATGATTGGTCGACATATGGTCGAGTATCCGGAGATTGTTGAGGCGGTTGTTACACAAGGGCATGAAATTGGAAATCATACGTATTCTCATGCCAAATTGACTTTCTTGAATGAAAGCGATTGTTTACAAGAGATTCAGCAGACTGACAAAATAATTACAAACTTGACTGGGATGAAGTCAACTGTTTTCCGTCCTCCTTATCTCGATTATAATCATGGCGTCGTTTTGCTAGTCAAACGTTTAGGTTACAGAATGATCGGGGCACTGAATACAGATGCGTTAGACTGGGAGCAGCCTGGAGTCGATTATATTATAGAAAAGACTCGCAGCCATATAAGTAGTGGAAGTATTCTTCTTTTTCATGACGGGTTTGGCGATCGTTCCCAGACGATTGAAGCAGTAAAAATTCTTATTTCTGAGTTGTGTCTGCAAGGATATCAATTGGTTACAGTTAGCGATCTGTTGAGATTGGCAGAGGAGGAAAAGAAATGAGGATCGGAAAAAATCAAAAACTGCTATTCATCGGGGATTCCATTACAGACTGTGACCGTGCTAAGCCAGAAGGAGAGGGATTATTTGAGGCATTGGGGAAAGGATATGTGGCTTATGTGGACGGTCTTCTACAATCAGTCTATCCAGAATTGGGGATTCGGATTGTCAATAAAGGCATAAGCGGAAATACGGTTCGAGATTTAAAAAAACGGTGGCAAGAGGACGTCATTGCTCAAAAACCTGACTGGCTATCAATCATGATTGGGATTAACGATGTTTGGCGACAATATGATACCCCCTTCATGAAAGAAAAGCATGTGTGCTTAGATGAATATGAAGAAACGCTTCGAACTCTTGTGATAGAAACTAAGTCTTTAGCCAAAGGTATTATCCTTATGACGCCTTTCTATATAGAAGCTAACGAACATGATCCAATGCGCCGAACAATGGATCAATATGGTCTAGTGGTTAGAAAAATTGCAGAGGAAACTGGTAGTTTATTTGTCGATACCCAATCAGCTTTTAATAAGGTATTAAAGTTTTTTTATCCAGCGGCGTTAGCTTGGGATCGTGTTCACCCATCGGCTGTGGGTCATATGATTATAGCAAGAGCGTTTTTGAAAGTTATCGGTTTTGACTGGGAGAAGGAAAACGAATAAAACGAAAAAAACTATTCTCACTATAAAGGTTTTCAGAGACTGGAAAGAAAAAATCCCCATACCTCCTTCTCATGCTATCTATGGTATACTAATTTTAAAAGTTTAGGATAAAGGTGGATGAATGATGCGTTCTGGTCTTTTGGACGGGAAATTGTATCGTGTTTGCGAATGGATTACAAAACTTGCGTATATTAATATTCTATGGGTGCTCTTTACCTTAGTCGGAGCGGTCATTTTCGGTATCGCTCCGGCGGCCGTTGCTCTGTTTACTATTGTGCGGAAATGGCTAGTGTTTCACGACAATGATGTTCCCGTATTTAAAACATTTTTTCAGACATATAAAAAAGAGTTTTGGCGGGCGAATTGCTTTGGGATCGTGTTTATCGCCGTTGCCTATATTTTGTATATTGACGTATTGTATCTCGCTCATGTGCCGTCATCCTTCCGGCTTCTTTTTTCCATTGTTTTATTTATCATTTTTATCTTTTACATCGTGACGCTGTTGTATATTTTCCCTATTTACGTTCACTATAAATTGAATTTTTGGCAATACATGAAATACGCGCTCCTGATCGGAATGGCCAATCCGTTGATGACATTGATCATGTTGATGAGCGCAGGGGTGTTGTTTGTCGTATTCATGTATATTCCAGGATTGATCCCATTTTTTAGCATCAGCTTGTTTTCATTGGTCGTCATGGGCAGCGCATTGCGTGCGTTTCGGAAAGTCGAGGAAAAACAGGCCATATGGCAGCAGGGAAAATAATAGCCGTTGAGCGAAAAAGCCGTCTGAACAGGCTGGCTTTTATGATATAAAAGTCAATTTCAAGCGTCGGGAGGGGGATTGTTCCCATATCCGTCAAGTTAACGGAGTAAAAAAATTCCCCACAGTTGTTGATTATCTAAAATTAGGTATTTCCCTCCCATAAAAATGGGCATGCTCAAACAAGGCCTCTACCATCGCTGATTTCCAATCGAGAGAAAGTTGCCCAAACAGAAATTGACGTACAAAAGAAATGAACGTCAGTGCTGTTTGTGCATGTTGCTAGGTTTGATCGTATAACCATCTTAATAACACATAAGCAATGAATGCCGCAAACAGCTGATTGCAGACAGCGTTTTCTGTCTTGCCGAACAAAGTTGTTACATTCAAGTATTGCTTGATCCATCGGAAAAATACTTCGATCGTTCAACGCTTTTCGTACATGTCGGCAATCTTTTCTGCGGACAACTCAAATCTCATGACCATTGGCATCTTGAAAGATCACCATACGATGGTACTTTTTCGAACCGCACTGCTTCGTCCCTAGTTAACAAGTAAAATCAGCGACACCATGGAATCTTTGGAACAAGACGCTGCAGACTTTTACGACGATCCTCCTTGATATGAATGTAGGGTCGATTCGCTGATTGACATCCCTGCATCGTACTAAGAGGACTTTTTCTTTCAAATCCCCGAGAATTCTCCTAGGAATGTTCTTTCCTAGGTTTGTTGGTGTGATTGTTTACATTCTATGGAAAAGGTGCTCTTTTTTCTATACGTTATTTGGATTTTATTGGATAATTAACACACGTGTAAATTTTTTAAATAAATCGTAAATTTTATAGGGTCGAAAAGGAAAGCCCAAATGCAGTAAGATGATGAAGAAAAAAGATATATTGAAAGCGTTATCAAATACTAGGGAGGGATCGAAGTGAGAAAGAAATGTCCACTGATTTTGCTGTTTGCGCTCCTTTTTTCTGTATTTTTTCCAGCTAATGTCCAGCGGACGACTGTGGCGAAAGAAACTTTTTCAGAAGTGATTCGGACTGATTTTGAAGATGGCAGTGCCCAAGGTTGGCAGCCGTGGATTGGTAAGGAAAGACTGACGGTGACGGAAGCAGAAGTGAAAACAGGCAAGTATAGCCTATTAACAACAGGGAGACAGCACGCGTACAGCGGTCCGGCTTTAAACGTTTATGGAAAAATACAAAAAGGGAATAAGTACACCATCTCTGTATGGGCTAAGTTAGCCCGAGGGGAAAGACCGACCAGTTTGCGGGTCAGTATTCAGCGAACAGTTAACGGGGTAAATGATTATGATACTGTCGTCCCTAACACAACAGTGACCGCCGATGAGTGGGTATTACTGTCGGCGACGTATGAATTAAAGTATACCGTTGACTCCCTCTACGTTTATGTGGAGTCTGCTAGCGACCTTTCTTCCTTTTATATTGATGACTTTGAACTCACTTATTTGCCGCCACTTCCCATTCAAACCGACATTCCGTCTTTAAAAGATGTATATCAAGATGATTTTGCTATTGGGGCTGCAGTTGCGCCTGATCAATTGGATGGTGTTCATGCTGACTTACTAAAAAAACATTTTAATAGCATTGTTGCTGAAAATGCGATGAAACCAGAATCGTTAGTGCCATCCATGAGAATGGAAACGGAACGAGGGACAGCATCGCTATTTGGAATGACCAAACGGGATTATCGCATAGAAATACATCAAAATTTGGTGTATTATTGTTAATATATTTCAACATAAAAAATTAAGAAAATAAAACAAATTTAAGTATAGGAGGGATAGGCAACGATAGTCGGGGAAATTCATGAAATGTGGCGAATTTCTTTCGGTGTGGCCGATCCTTTCCTGCCCATTATGGAAGATGCAAACGTGTTTATTATCCGTATGTCTATGAGGGAGTGGAGGAAAGACCCATGCATAGAGTAATGCTCGTAGATGACGAAGTCTTTGTTCGGGAAGGGTTGAGAGCGTTAATCGACTGGGAAGCATACGGGTATAGAATTTGCGGGGAAGCAGATAACGGGGAAGATGCTCTTTGGGCGATCGAAAGATTACAGCCGGATCTAGTTGTGACAGATATTCGCATGCCAGTGTTAGATGGACTTGAGCTGATTCGGCATATGGCTGTAAACAGGCAAGCTGCTACAAAGTTTATTGTCATTAGTGGGTATAGTGACTTTTCTTATGCGCAACAGTCGATTAAATATGGAGTTTGTGATTTTATTCTCAAGCCGATTGATAAAAAGGAATTCGAACAAGCATTAGAACGGATTGCTAATTTATTAAATGAGGAAAAAAAGCAAATCGAAATGAGGAAGGAACAGGTAATCGAAATGTTATTTCGCAGATTGATTAGAGGAGAAATCGATGATGAAACGGCTAATGAACAAATGAGAGAGTTGGGGATTCCTTTTTATCCATTATTTGGATATGTAATGATAGAGATCAATCAGGGAGATAAAGAAATGGAGCAGATCGAACACCAGGAGATGAAACGTCAAATTGATGATGTCTTTCGGAATCATATTCATCAACCGATTTATTTCCCTACTTACGAACATGGATGGGATCGGTATGGGTTGCTGTTGATTGCTGAAAACGAAACAGAGATGAATGGAAATATAGATAGTTTGTATAAACAACTAACAAACTTAAGGTTAAACATGACGATGTATGTGAGCGGGGTTGCTTCCTGTGTCGGGCAGCTCCAACAACTACTCGAGCAGGTGTACTATGCTATGCGTTATAAATATATGGTAGAGGAAGGCCCCATTTTTTACGACCAAGTAAAGGGAGTAGACGTTCATTATATGGATATTGACGATCAACTATACGATAGATTAATTGAGTATATAGAAGAATCCCAACTAGACCATATTTTGCATACAGTAAGTCTGATTTTCTATGAATTTCGTGCAAAACGTTTTGCCGCAGAGGCGGTGAAAACATCCATTGTTCATTTTGTGCAAAAAGCGGTTGGCATTGTGAAACATCTTGGAGGACGTGAGGAGCAATTAACGACATTATCCCGTGTGATGGAGTGTCAAAGATATAGCTTCAGTTTAAATGAAATTCAACAACGGTTTATTGATTTTGCTATTGAATGTTCGAAAATCATTGACAAATTGCGAGGACAATTGATGATATGCGAGATTCATAAAGTCAAGAAATACATTGAAGAACATTATCATGAAAATATTAGTTTAAAAAATATCGCTCATCAGTTTTATATGAACCCTGTCTACTTAGGACAGCTTTTTAGAAAAACATATGGGGTATACTTCAAAAAATTTTTATTGCAATTGCGTATTCAGCAGGCGAAAAAGCTTCTTCGTACAACGGATTTGCGGGTTTATGAAATTGCTGAACAAGTCGGTTTTGGGAGCGTGGATTATTTTGTTACACAGTTCGAAAAAATGGAAGGGCTTACACCGACTGAATATCGGAAACAAACGATTCGTTTACAATTATAGGAGATGGATTGCATCTTTCCACCATATGAAGCTTAAAAATAAGTTGACATTGCTTTATATTTTTTCCGTGTTTATTCCGATGGTTGCGACAAACGGATTATTTTACCATGTGATTACTCAAAACGTTAAACAACAAAAACTACATGATGCGTCGTTAGTGATCAAGCAAATGAAAAATGATTGGCAACAAAATATTGAGCAAGTCGTAGGCATTTCTACCTTATTATATATGGACAATCAAATTAATGAAATGCTAGATCGGCAATATGGATCGGAAGCTGAATATGTGCAGTTTTACAATGAAATTTTGCCTGAATTCAACAAATATCGGTACATGTACCCGCTCATCCGTTCCATTACGTTCTTTACTGATAATCCTACGGTGATGTTCTCAATGCAAGTGCAACCGCTTACCGACGAAATACAACGTGCGGATTGGTATCAGCAAATGAACTCGCTGCCGGATATCATCCATATAGACGGGTCATTTGCTATTGTGAGGAAATTAAATTATTTCACAATTTATAACAAAACGGAGCGATTCGTCAAAATCGAGTTGGACCAAAATGCGATCAATCACTTGTTCAGAAACGAAACATTTCCCGGGGATATTTATTTAGTCAATGGGCAAGGGATGATTGAGTATACGACGAATCCATCCATCCGCTGGCAGACGGAAATGGTTCCGTTTGCCTCTCAAGCTCAAAATGAGCAACTGATCGTAGAGGAAGAATATGAAGGGAACTACTATTTTCGCCATTGGAAGGTGATTGGGGTTATTTCTGCAGAAAAAGCGTTCAAGGAAATCCGCTATTCAAAGAAGTTTATTTTTTATTTAACTAGTTTAAATTTGATCGTTCCTTCTTTCATTATTTTTGCCATTTCCCGATCTTTGCATACTCGGATCGCACAAGTGTTGAAGTATATGAAAAAAATGGAGAATGAGCAGTTTGAAACGATTCGGACGGGGATTTATCGTGATGAAATTGGTCAGCTTGCCAGCGAATTTAACCGTATGTCTTATAAAATAAAGAAATTGATCCAAGATGTATACATGACCAGTCTTCAAAAAAAGGAGCTGGAGTTACAAAAGAAGCAAGCCCAGTTAGACGCGTTGCAAAGCCAAATCAATCCTCATTTTCTTTTCAATGTGTTAGAAACGATTCGGATGCGAAGTGTGATTAAACACGAATATGAAACTGCAGAAATGATTGAAAATATGGCGAAAATCTTGCGAAAATCAATCAGTTGGGGAAAAGATTGGGTGACGGTGCGCGAGGAAATCGATGTCGTTTCCCGCCTTCTACATCTGCAAAAATATCGATTTGGAGAGAAAATCTGTTACGACATCAAGGTTGACCCTTCCTTGCTTGAACAAAAGATTCCAAACATGGTGATTCTTACTTTTGTCGAAAATGCGTGTAAACATGGGATGGAATCTCAGAAAGGGCAAGGCAGAATTGATGTACAAGTAGAGAAAGAAAAAGAACGGATGAAAGTAATGATTCGGGACAACGGTCCTGGGATCGACGAACGGAAACTTCGCCAACTTTTCGACTCTTTAGAGCGAGAAGAAAAAATCGGGGAAAACGTCGGCATTAAAAATGTGTATTATCGACTAAAAATGTGTTACGGAAATCGGTTCGGTTTCCATATTCACAATGAACACGGAACGGTTGTCACTCTTCTTCTTCCCAGTGAAAACATGAGCGGACATGAATAAACTTAATTTTTTTAAGTATCGTCTTAAGTTTATCCGGTTAATGGCTGATCATGTAAACGTTATAATGAAAGTGCTTACAAGAAAGGGGGAGAGAAAATGAAGGGAACCGCGACAATATTCAAAGGGGGAAAAGGGTTGAAGAGGAAGTTATTTGTCATTTTCTTGTCTTGTTTGTTGCTTCTCTCGTTGGCTGGCTGTAAGGAAAAAACGAATGTCAGCAGCAATAAAAATCCGTCATCTGTAGATGATAAAACACCGTTTACTTTCACCTATTTTAATGCGGGGTTTTCAAAGAAAAATATTGATGCGAATCAAACAAGAATTGGTAAAATTTTCGAAGAACAGACTGGTGTCAATGTAAAAATGGAGTTTTTAGTAGGTGATATTAATACAAAAATCGGGACGATGATTGCTAGCGGACAATATCCTGATGTTATATTCCCAGATGCCGGCATAGATAAACTTCTTGATGCTAAGGCATTGATTCCGTTAAATGATCTCATTGATAAGTATGCTCCGAACTTAAAGAAATTATATGGCCCTTACTTAGATCAGCTAAAAACAGATGACGGGAATATTTATCTTTTACCTTCTGGTGTCCCACAAGGATATGTCCCTAATCCCGATATTGAGCAGGGGGCGTTTTGGATTCAACGGCGTGTGTTAAAAGAATTCGGCTATCCAAAAATTAAAACATTGGATGAGTACTTTGATTTGATTGCGAAATATAAAGAAAAATATCCGAAAACAGACGGAAAGCCTACGATCGGTTTTACCGCTTTGACTTATGACTGGAGATTTTTCACCATCTCAAACCCGCCAGCCCATCTAGCTGGTTATCCAAATGATGGTGAAGTGATTGTTGATATGAAAACTCATGAGGCTAAAGTATATGGGAATGGCGAGTATACGAAACGATGGTTGAAAAAATTAAACGAGATCAATGCAGCCGGTTTGTTTGATAAAGAAGCGTTCGTTTCCAACTATGATGAATATTTAGCGAAAATCGCCTCCGGAAGGGTATTAGGCTTCTTTGATTATGGCTGGCAAGTAAACCAAGCACTCAACGCCTTAAAAGAAGCAGGTAATGATGATTTGCGCTACATGCCGCTTCCGATTGTATTTGACAAAAACATTAAAGATCAATATATTGATCCCCCATCTTTTGCGTCTAACCGCGGCATTGGGATTACAGTTAGTGCAAAAGATCCAGTACGCATTATTAAATATTTAGACAATATGGCAAAAGAGGAAAACCAAAAGCTGATTATGTGGGGGATCAAAGGCGAAACATACGAAGTCGATCAAAACGGACGCTACTACCGGACGCCGGAACAAATTCAAAAAACGTCGAATGAAGAATTTCGTGAGCAATTTGGTTTCACCTATTTCGAATGGTCTTGGCCACGTGGAACTGGGTTATTATCTGACGGGAACGCTTGGGAGCCAAGCAGACAACCTGAAGTTGCCCAAGCAAGCTACACGGAAGGGGATAAGAAAATTTTGCAAGCCTATGGGGCAAAGGTGTTTTCTGATTTATTCGCCAAACCAGATGAGCGCCCGTGGTATCCAGCATGGAGTGCTCCGGTTAAGCAAGGGTCTCCGGCCCAAATTTATCAACAAAAGAAACAAGATTTGCAACGGAAGTATTTCCCGAAGTTGGTGTTAGATCCACCGAGCAAATTCGAGAAAAACTGGAAAGAATATGTAAAAGAGTATAACAAGTTGGATATTAAAGCGTTCGAGGATGAAATTACAAAATATGTAAAAATGAAAGTAGAGCAAAGTAAAAAATAAGTGGAGTGGGCAGGAAAGATGGGCCGGTCGGCTACTCATAGTTGGCTAGGCCCTTCTTTTCCCCGTTCAACAGGAGAGTATAACGATATAAAAAAGAAAGGGAGGAAAGAGCTTGAATATAGAAAAAACGACTCATGGAACTCCGCTTTCTTCTTCGTTGCCAAAAGAGAAAGCAACAAGAAAAAAGCAGTTATGGCGAAAAATTGTTCAACAAAAGACGTTGATTTTGATGAGTTTTCCGTTTTTAATTTGGTTGTTTATTTTTAAATATGTCCCGTTATGGGGCTGGACAATGGCCTTTCAAAACTATCGGCCGGGGCTTCCATTTAGCGAACAGGAATGGATCGGGTGGAAGCAATTCCAATTTCTCTTTCAAGATGAATCATTTTTGCGGGTATTGCGCAACACGTTAGCGATGAGTGTCATTAACCTTGTGCTTGGGTTCGTCACCGCTATTACGTTAGCGATTTTATTTAACGAGCTTCGCAATGGAAAATTTAAACGAATCGTGCAGACGATTAGCTATATGCCTCACTTCCTTTCATGGGTAGTAGCAGCTAGCATTATTTCATATGCGTTATCGTTAGAAAACGGAATTGTCAATATTGTATTGCAAAAGTTGCATATCATTGATGAACCGGTTCTTTGGTTAGGGGTTGGTAAGTATTTCTGGGGAATTATCGGAGCTTCGGAAGTATGGAAGAACCTCGGATGGAACACAATTATTTATTTAGCAGCGATTTCCATGATCGATCCTGAACAATATGAGGCAGCAGAGATTGATGGCGCGTCGAGGTTACAACGTATTTTCTATATTACTCTTCCTTCTTTAAAGCCGACGATTATTATTTTGCTTATTATGAACTTAGGGAATATTTTAGAAACAGGATTTGAACCACAATATTTGTTGGGCAATCCAATGAACTTAGACTATTCGGAGAATCTCGATATTTTTGTATTAAAATACGGGATTTCCATGGGGAACTTTTCTCTTGCTACGGCGGCAGGTATTTTTAAAACTGTTGTCAGCTTTATTTTCTTATTTAGTGCCAATCATATTGCTAAACGCCTTGGTCAGGCGAGATTATTTTAAGATTGAAGTAGGTGGGCAAATGAAGAAAACCAGTGGGGGATTGAAGATCGGGACGCGCTATGTGTCATGGGGAGATGTGGTGTTTGATGTATGCAACTATAGTTTTATGGTTTTCCTATGTATTGTGATGATTTATCCAATGCTGAATACGTTAGCGATTTCACTCAATGATGCTAACGATGCGATGAAAGGGGGAATTTATCTTTGGCCAAGGGAGTTTACGTTATATAACTATCAATATGTATTGAAAGAAAACACGTTACTGAATGCATTACTCATTTCCGTGTTGCGGACAGTTCTTGGAACAGGGATCTCAGTGTTTTGCACAGCCATGGTAGCCTACGTCATTAGCCGCAAGGAATTTGTATTTCGGAAATTTGTCACTATCGCCTTTATTTTGACGATGTATTTTAATGGTGGGTTGATTCCAACGTATTTGTTAATGAGAGATCTTCATTTAATAGGGACGTTTTGGGTCTATATTATTCCTGGCATTATCGGTGTCTTTAACTTAATTGTGATTCGTTCGTTTATCGAGGGACTTCCGAATAGTTTGATTGAATCTGCTCGTATTGACGGAGCTGGTGAGTTTAAAATCTTTTTTAAAATTGTACTGCCTCTTTCCTTGCCTGTATTGGCGACAGTCTCATTATTTGTTGCTGTGTACCAATGGAATTCTTGGTTTGATGTTTTTCTTTACAATTCATCGAATCCGAATTTGAGTACTTTGCAATATGAATTAATGAAAATTTTGCAAAATACAAATGCGACAATGTCTGGAAAAACAGCGGCGGATGCGTTTGCTAATGCTCAAGCGGATGCGAATACCGTTACCCCGGCATCCATCCGTGCGACGATGACTATCATCGCGAGTGTTCCAATTATTCTTGTTTATCCGTTTTTGCAAAAGTATTTTATTAAAGGGCTAACATTAGGAGGAGTGAAAGGAGAATAAAGAGAACTAGTTTTGTTCAGTTTTAAAAGATATCAATATAACCGATGAAGCTATTAACAATATAAGGAGAGGAACAAGACCATGCCGAAAAATATGTTTTTTAACGCCCATCATTCACCTGTTGGCGCATTTGCAAGCTTTACGTTAGGATTTCCGGGAAAAAGCGGAGGGTTG
>NZ_JACHEP010000040.1 GCF_014201465.1 Anoxybacteroides tepidamans
CATCCGAACCTCGCCAAAGGTAAAATAAGGAATGGGCAAGGGCTGCTTTCCTATGCCCTTTTTTTCTGCCCTTGCCCTTACTGACCCTTTCTTTCTTTTGGCGAGTGTTGGTCAAGGGCGAATCCATTCCCACAATCCCTTTTATTTTCCTCAAAAAGGCAGCTTGTGAGCACTTTTCATAGATTTTTTGACGCTACCATCTTTTTGAAAAGCTTCCCAATATGGATTTGTCAGACAAGAACGCATTGGATCAAATGCTTCCTTGGTCAACCACACTCCCTGTTTCATGCATTGCTTTTCATCAATTAACTAAATAATACCTCAAGCCCCGGCATTCCAAAAGGTGGGGCTATTTGACGTTTAATTTGTAACAATTATTTGGTAAAATGGAATACAAAATTTTATTTCATAACAATGGGGGATTTTTTTATGAAAGAGAGGATATTTTTAATTTTAGCCAACTTATTTTGGGCAGGAAATTACGTGGTTGGCAAATATGTTGTTAACGAAATGAGCCCGTTATGGATTACTTTTACGAGATGGTTTTTGGCATTAGTTTTTCTTATTCCGTTTTCTTATTTTTTGGAACGTCCCAATTATCGTAAAATTTTTAGAAATTACTGGCTGCCGTTATGCGCGATGGGAATTTTCGGGGTTATCGGTTATAACCTTTTATTTCATGGGGCTTTAGAGTACACCTCGCCGATGAATGCTTCGATTGTCAATTCGCTAAACCCGGCGATGATTGTCATTTTTTCATATTTTATATTAAAGGAAAGAATCCGTTTAGTGAATGTAGGAGGATTTGCTCTTTCTCTTATCGGTGTGCTGTTGATTTTAACGAAGGGGCACCTAGAACAAATCTTTCAAACTACATATAATCGTGGGGACTTAATGATGATTGCCGCAAACTTAACGTGGGTGTTCTACTCGATTATCGCAAAAAAACTAGCTGTTCCTCCGATTACTGCGACTGCTTGCTCGGTTCTTTTTAGCGTTATTTTTCTATTTCCTTTTCTGCTGATCGAACCATTTAACCTAGCTCAACTAAGCACAAGAGCGGTTGTCGGAATTGTTTACATGTGGATATTTCCATCGACCTGCTCATTTATATTTTGGAATATCTCTGTCAAAAAAGTAGGACCAAGCCATGCGGGGGTTTACTTAAATTTAATAGCGGTGTTTACAGCCCTCATCACAATACTCTTAGGAGAAAAAATTTTAACAACCCAAATCGTCGGAGGCATCCTCGTACTTACCGGTGTGTATTTTGCAACGAAAATGCCAAAGACATACGAAACTGTAAAAAACAGCGAACCGTCGTCACTTCAAGACTAAGTGCAACTATTTATACATGTGTCAAAAGTCGTCTAAACCGTCCCTACGACTATCGCTTCGCTCATCCAAGTCTGATCCGCCCTTGACAACCGATCTCCAAAGATGGCGAGCAGGATGTCAAGGACGAGAGGACAAAAAGAAGCTGTCATAAAATGTTAGATATTTCCACACACATAAACTGTTCATATACAACAGGAAGGGATCATCATGGGCTCTCAGATGAGGGAAAAATGGACAAAAAACAAGGGTATAAGGGGCTTTTAAGGTGAAAATGAATTTTTGATAAAAAAGACAGGTGACAGGCACAAACGAAAAAGGTCGTTTTACCGACCCTTCGGAACATCATCTTTTCTTCGTTTATCATTTTTCAACAGGTGAAATGCACGATGTTCAACATCTTCTCCGAACTTCTTCTTCGGTCATATCCAGTATATTGGCGATTTCCGCAACGCTCATTCCTTTTTCGAGCATTTTTTGAATCATTTCGCGTTCTTTTTTCTCCATGCCTTCCTTTATTCCTTCCTTTATCCCTTCCTCTCGACTTCCGCGAATGTTCGATAGTTGATCAAGAAGCCATTTCAACCGCATTTCGTATGCGTAGCGGTTTTCTGGGTCGACGCTCAAACTTTGCCACTCTTCTAACGCTTCTAAAATTTCTTGTTCTGTCATCGCGACTCCCTCCAATTCGCGAAACATCTCTTCGTGAATCTTTTTCTTCCGGCTGTCTACCGCCGACAACATCGTCAGCCATGGCCATTCGGGCAATTGTTTTACATCCCGGCGGTATTTCTTCCATTTTACCATAAATTGTGACAAATCAAGCACATGAAATTCAAGATGTGGGCTCCAAAGAAACTGTTCTTCGTCTTCACGAATGTGAAAGACGGTGTGGAAGCGGTCGGTTTCGTGTGGAAAGAGCGGATAGTTGAGGATGGCGATCATAATCGTTGGAGGAAGTGTTTCGTACCGTTCTCCTTTTGATAGCGAAGACGAAAATAGCCGCGCCCAGTAATACAATAGCCGTTCCGGCATGCCGTATTGCGGGATAATTTGAATCTCGACATGAATGCGCTCGCCAAGATTCGTACGGACAATGACATCTAACCGCCCTGTTTTTCCGTCTTCTGTTTCTTTCGTTAGCTCAGTATTTTCAAACTGCACATCGACGATTCGCTCGTCCCCTGTCCGATGCAAAAGCGCGTTTAAAAACGCCATCGTAATTGACTTGCGACTCGGTTGACCAAACATCTGCTTGAACATAAAATCCATTTTCAAATCGAGGTATTGCATGAGGATCATCCTTTCGTGGAATGTAGAGGGACAATTTGATTAAAACCGGGAAATACGGGAAATGCAAATGGGAGAAATTCCATTTTCAGGAATATTCCCTACAATAAAAAGCAAAAAGAGCCGGGGAAATTGGCTCTTAAATGCGGTAAAAATGAATTTTTGTTATCTCGTTTTTGGGTAATTGTTGGCAGGGGAATAGATTTCGCTTTACCTGCTACTCTCGCAACGTTCGTCATTCTGCGTCGTGCGGCACCTTGCCTTTAGAGGAGCGCACATGCAAAAACAGAGAGCCACGCTATGACTCTCTGTTTCTATAAATAATTCTCGGGGTGGGACAGTGCACTGCATCATGATCTGGAGCCGTGATTCTTTTTTAGTCCTGCCTCTGCTTTGGGGAACAGCAGCTTCCGAAAAGCTTCATCATGCTCGATGGAGAAGCAGGTTTCAAATTCTTTTTGCTTGCTGCTCGTCATAAATGATTTTAAATAAAGCAACGTATCATTTGGGGCTTCTAATATGGTTTCGGCCAGTTCCATAGCACGATCTAAAATGTTCTTATCTATGACAATTTCATTTGTCAACCCGATGCGTAAAGCTTCATTCGCATCAATTGTACGACCAGTCAGGCATAGTTCTCTCGCTATGCCCTCTCCCACAATCCATCGAAGCGGTGTGATGAGCGGAGGTGCCCCAAATTTAACTTCAGGATGGCCGAATAAAGCGGATTCCGTACAAATTCTAAAGTCGCAAAAGACCGCCAAATCAAATCCGCCTCCAAGTGCAACGCCGTTGACTGCCGCAATGGTTGGTTTGGGAAATAGCCAAATATCCTTATGGTATTGTGACGATGATTGTAATAAACGACCGAATTGCTCGGGATTGTTAAATTCGGATAAATCAAATCCGGCGGAAAATGCAGCAGATGAACCCGTAATGATCACAGCCATCACATCGTCGCTTGTTTTCCAAGCATTTAGGCATTTTGAGATTTCCTCTCTCATTTGCATGGATATGGCATTCTTTTTTTCAGGGCGATTTAATGTAATAATGCCGACCCTGTTATTTATTTCCGCGATAATATGGTTGAATTCCAATTCCATTCCCTCCAATCGAACTAGCTCCAGTTCATCACATAAAGCTGCTAGGAGTTGACTTGGTTCGGCAGCGATGGAAATGAACGAGTCAAACATGGTGAAGTTTCTCACTTTCTCATTCAGTCCATAAATCACAAACGCTTCAACTCATCAAACACCGTATCTTTTATGTTTGTTGATGTAACGGATAATAAGTCGATTTCCTTCCAAATAATTTCTTGAATTTTGCCATATTTCTCTGAGACCTTCTCATTGTTTGGAATCGTTTTGCCAATTCTATTTTCAAGTTGGATATCAGTAAAATTATCGTCATCGTATAAAGGCCAATAGAAAAGCCAATGCTCAGAAACGCTCGGCGGTTTATCCCAATGCTCAAGAGATGGGTATACATATTTGCATAACGTCATTCGCGGTTCTTCTTCAAAAGACAGTTCAATCGCATAGATTGGGTCGTTTTTCAATCCATTCCCCGACTGACAAGGAGGAGCAGAGTCTCTCTGGTATAGCTTAATAAAAGATTGGATGAACCACCCTCCATACTCGCGATCGGACTTCCAACGTAAAAATTGTGGAATAACTGGAACAAATCCGCATTCAACCGATTGACGATCCAATTCCGCTAACAGTTTATCAACATTCTCATACGTTTTTCGTACAACTTCAAACGCGTTTTTAATGTTTTCCCGTACACTAGTGAAACTCATAATATCTCCCCTTTTCAATCCTACTTACATCAAAATGAAAAAACTGTTCATCCGAATGAAAACAAAAATAAGAACCATATTCAACAATAGGATAAGAAAGATGTTGGAAACCTTGAAAACGCTCAAATCCCTTCTTTCTCAATAAAGCAACTAAATCTTTCAACATTAACCTTTCAAATTCATTTAACGTTTCATCTTTCTGCATATGCATCAGCTGCATGAACACTTCTTGCCATGACATATATCCGAAATGAACACCGCTTGGCAACTTTCGCTCTTCTATCGCCCTTTTAGCCATCATGTTCACTTCCGGTTCTTTCCCCAGCAAAAGCAAAAACTTAGGAGTTTGTTTTTTATCCGCTAATAAATCCAACGCCTCTCGCTCCAATTGATCGTCTGACGATAAAGGGCTATAATATTTCACCTCAATTCCTATCGTCAAATGATCCAATTCGAGCCAAACATCCATTTCGCTTCTTTCCCTCTTTGACCAAAACGTAACTTTCTCGCCGATAAACTCATCATTTTGTGTGGCTAAACCTTTTTGAAATACCGTTTGAGTAGCTGGAGAAAAAAAGACAGCCCTGCTCAAAAGCGGCTGAATCCCTTTGTGAAAAGGGAGATAACGCAACGTGCCAAACACGTTCGCTGTTAACTGGTCTTCGAGACGTTCACTGAAGTTCGAACCGTTTGAGGATATTTTCCCATATATTTCAGCTAACAAGCCTCTTTCCTCCCTTATAAATCGAAAATCTCCGTCAATTCTATTGTACTGAAATGTCACAGAAAATGTTGTCGAATATTGTAAAAACGACTACAAATCCCCTGCGGAAAACGAACATATCGACCAAAAATTCAAACGATCACAACAAAAAACTCTCCCTCATCTTAGGATGACTTTCTCCTTTTGAAGATAATGTATCGAAAACAGCGTTTTTCAGACCAAGAGTTTGTCGTTCGCTTTCTTCAGACTCCGCGTCGACACGAACACCGTTGCATTAAGCGAACTGCTACTTCTTCTTTCGCAGTTTTGGACTTTCACCATATAGACTACACCCATGCAGGGCGCACATACAAAAACAGAGAGCCACGCTATGACTCTCTGTTTCTGTAAATCTTAGCAATTCTCTGGGTGCGACGGGCACCGTGACCAATTGTACATTTTTAATTTGTGTAGATCTAAAACAAACCCACCCTCTATCAATACGTCTAATCCTAGCAACCCGTTAATTCCCGCATAATCCATCCCGCTAAAATCAACTTCATACTCCCTTAATTGAAAAGAGCCTAGCTTAACTGTATCCAATTTCTTTGTAAATGCATGCTCTTTGCCACCTACTCCATAGTAAGTAACAATACGATCCCCTCTCTCCACCCATAACTCTATATCTTCTACTGCATGTTGCGAGATTAATGTTTTAGCAGCACCAGTATCAATAACCATATTATCAATCCTCTTCGTTTTCCCACGATAAACAATTTCAATTGACGTAAACAATAAACCGTCGCGATATTCAATCTGCATAGCGAGCCTTTCCTCTCAAACTAATCATTCCTCTCACTTGCAAAACAATGTCCTCATGACTCGTATGATACACGAGTTCGTTTCCTTTCGATTGCAACAACTCGCGAGTGGCATTCTCATCGGGAACTGTACCAACAACAGCTACTTCTTCAACAATCTCTTTGTCTCCATGTAAACGAGATTTCAATATGTGTAGCTTTACAAACTGATTTGGATACAATGTGCGCACTTCCTGCCATTTCATTGTTATCACCTCAAAGAAAGAATGATAGCCGATGTAACTCTTCAACAAACAGGATCGCAGAAACCTCTTCTTATTGATTTTTCACTCTTCCTTTCACTTCTTCTTCCGTCAAGTCAAGCATGTTTGCAATCTCGGCAATGCTCATCCCTTTTTCGATCATTTTCCTAATCATTTCCCGTTCTTTTTGCTTCATGCCTTCTTTCAGTCCCTCTGCCCGTCCTTGTTCCAATCCTCTTTTCAAACCTTCTTTCAAACCTTCTTCTCGTCCTTCTTCCCGACTTCCGCGAATGTTCGATAATTGATCAAGCAGCCATTTCAACCGCATTTCGTATGCATATCGGTTTTCTGGGTCGACGCTCAAATTTTGCCACTCTTCTAACGCTTCTAAAATTTCTTGTTCTGTCATCGCGACTCCCTCCAATTCGCGAACCATCTCTTCATCAATCTTTTTCGTCCGACTGTCCACCGCCGACAACATCGTTAGCCATGGCCATTCGGGCAATTGTTTTACATCCCGACGGTATTTCTTCCATTTTACCATAAATTGTGACAAATCAAGCACATGAAATTCAAGGTGATGGCTCCAAAGAAATTGCTCTTCATCTTCGCGAATGTGAAACACGGTATGGAAGCGGTCGGTTTCGTGCGGAAAGAGCGGATAGTTAAGGATGGCAATCATAATGGTCGGGGGAAGTGTGTCATACCGTTCTCCTTTTAATAGTGAAGATGAAAACAACCGTGCCCAATAGTACAACAGCCGTTCCGGCATGCCGTATTGCGGGATAATTTGAATCTCGACATGAATGCGCTCGCCAAGATTCGTGCGGACGATGACGTCTAACCGTCCTGTTTTCCCGTCTTCTGTTTCTTTCGTTAGCTCAGTATTTTCAAACTGCACATCGACGATTCGCTCGTCCCCTGTCCGATGCAAAAGCGCGTTTAAAAACGCCATCGTAATCGACTTTCGGCTCGGATGGCCAAACAGCTGCTTAAACATAAAATCCATTTTCAAATCGAGGTATTGCATGAGGATCATCCTTTCGTGGAATGTAGGAGAGTACAACTTGATTAAAATAGAGGAATAAGGGAAATGCAAATAGGGAAAATGGATTTTCTAGCGTTCTTTTTTTGCGATAAAAAGCAAAAAAATCAGGGAAAGTGGCTTTTTTAATGAGGGGAAAATGAATTTTGCGTTTATTTGTTTGGCAAGAGAACAGATTTTGAGGAGCACACATGCAAAACAGAGAGCCATGCTATGAATCTGTGTTTCTACAAATCTCGACAATCCTCGGGGCGTGAAAAGTAAGTTCTCTCCAATTGCCTTCTTAATCTCCATTACTCCCACCTCCTTGTTAATCGTGAATATTCGTTCAATCAAACGGGAACGCTGCATCGCTCATCATACTGCAAGAACTTCTGGAAAAATTCCATTTGTTTTTTCACGGATACAATACAACGCTCATTCTTTGGAAAAACGTTCGTATTGCTTCCATAATGACAATTTCCAAATATTTTTATATAATCATACATATGGAGGTAGCGTCAAAAATTCTATGAAAAGTGATCCCAAGCTACCTTTTGAAGGAAAATGAAGGGGATTGTGGAATCGGATTCGCCCTTGACCAACACTCGCCAAGGGAGAGAAGAGGTCAGTAAGGGCAAGGGCAGGAAAAAAAGGGCATACGAGAGGGGGATATTTATGAAAATAACCAGAGAAATGATCGAAAAAAGTTATGAGTATGCCAAAAAAGTTTATCATAAACAAATCGACAAAACATCTGCTGCGAATAATCTCTATAAAGAGGTTGGAATGCATCAAGGCAGTGCTAGTCATTATATTGGAGCATTTTGTTCGATGATGCAGGGCGAAAAATATACTCGAACAATTAATACTGAGGCTACTCGTTACTACTTAGAAAATATACATAAAGATTATGGTGTGGAGCAATTGCGAATAGCTTTGAAAGCAGTTAATCAACATATAGATTATTATGGAAAACTAGGAAAAGGAAAGTTAAGGAGCATTGAAAAACTGTTAAACGAATATAAAACACAGTTAGGTACCCGTGGTGCTAGATAAAATCGAGTAAGCATAAAAATAGCCCTTGCCTTTGGATCTCCTGTAGAATGAAAGTGCGATCCAACATTCGAAAGGAGAATCCCCATGCAAGAGCATTTTCATTTTACTACAGATCAAGCAAAGATTCAAAAACAATATGCAGCCATTTTTTTCTTTGTTTCTGCTCAACTGCCATCGATTCAAATGTATTTGCAACGTCGCAATCGTCATTTGGCGAAACAAGAAGACGCGGTGATCATTGCCATTCATCTTTTAGGAAAGTTGCTTGGCTTCTCTTCCGAACGTGCATGGCATCGCTTTGTGACTGGGAACTTGTTCACTGATGGACATTTTCTCGAACGTTCTCGATACAATCGCCGCTCTTGTGCGCTGCGCTTTGCGATCCAATGGATTCGCCATGAGCTAGCAAAACGTGGTCAACACCACGCCTATGCGGTAGTAGATAGCATGCCACTCGAGTTGTGCCATTCCGCAAGAATGTACCGTGTCAAACGATTTCAAGGAATCGCGGACATCGGGCTTTGTGCGTCCAAAAAGCAGTGGTACTACGGATTTAAGCTTCAT
>NZ_JACHEP010000041.1 GCF_014201465.1 Anoxybacteroides tepidamans
GCCATATACCCAACGGATAGACATGCTCCTAATGCAGCTAATACATGCTCAGACGGGTTTGGTGTTGTATTCGTTCCAAACAAGTGGCATGGTTCATCAATAACTACTGGATTTAAATCGCGTACATACGTCTCATTTAAAAACCCGCCTCTACATACCGTTGTAGCTTTGGAAACAATTTTATAATTTTCCGGTGTTGTTTCCGCCTTTTTCACCAAATCTTTTAATCCTTCCACATCAATTTGTTCTAATACTTTTGTCATTTTTTCCATGCTATCTTCCTCCCTAATTGATTTATTTTTTAAAATTTGCTTCATCACCATAAAATGTGCCTAACACATAACAAGTAATAGGCTTTGTGAAATAAGGATTGTGTATTAATCATTTCCTTAAAGGTGTAAAAGTAGAGCATTATCCAACTTTGTTTTAAAGATAAGCACAACTTTTGGTGAAGATCCTAAAATTTTTTGTATGGTAAATATTTCCCATTCAACTTAATGACTACTCGATCTCCCTTAGGATCTTCTTCTTTCTCTAAATCCATGCTAAAATCAATCGCACTCATGATTCCATCCCCAAATTTTTCATGGATAAGCGCCTTAAGTGCTTCACCATAGACTAAAATAATTTCATAGAAACGGTAAATCGTTGGATCGGTTGGAGGCATCGAAAACGACGTTCCTCGATAAGGGATTGTTTGCAAAAATTTAGATACTTCTGCTGGTAATTCCAAAAGATTAACGACTTTTTCTGCTTCTTTTTCATCCATTGTATGTTGTCCTAATAGTGCTGCAGCTGTCCACACCTCTGATCTCCCAATTGTTTCTGCTATTTGTGAAAAAGTTAGCCCTTTCTTTTTTTTAGCTTCCAGAATCATTTCAATCATTTGATTTGTTTTCATTTTTTATCTCCTCCGCTTATAGATTGTTCTACTAAATTTATAAGTATATGATTAATTTCTTGGGCCCAATCGCGAAGTTCTCCAACTATTTTTATATATTCTTTAAAAAGATACTCCATATCTCGAAAAATAATGGAACTTCCTTTACCAGATTCAGATCTGATTACTGCTATCCTTAGTGGAATATCTACTGCAGCAATAGGTAGTTTTTTTAATAATTTTGATCCCATTCGAGGATTACCAAATATAATAGTAAAGGCGGGATATGAGAATACTTGAGCAGTATCCATATCTGATTGATGATCTACCACTGCATATATTTTGATTCTTTGTTTTTCTAAACTAGTACAAATCTTTTGAACTATGTCTTTAGGTTCCTCTGTTACAAATTTAGTAATTAAAGAATCAAATTCTTTATGAAAATTTATTTTCTCCATCATGTCATGATCCATATCAGCATAATGATTGAAAGTGCATACCTCATGTTCTTTTTGTATAAAATCCATACAATCTCTTCCTCACGCCCCTCAAATAAGGATAAATATTAGGTTATTCTTGTTGCAGCGGGTTAAAACAACATATAAGAATTAGCAAGATGTTACATTATTTTCCATTAAAATCCTCTTCAAGTGTTTAATTGCTGGAGTAACTATTGCGATAAATAAGGCTTCCCGCAGTCTTCTCATACAATCAGATTTTCTATAATACCCTGCAGCACCTTGATATAAGAAAGCTATTTCAGCTGTCTTTAAAGCTAACTCAGCTGCTTCTAAACGTACTTGAACAGATGAAATAAAGTTGTTTTTTGTGAAGTTCTCGGATAGTAGGTAAGCTTTTTGCTGAAGTGCGTATAGTTGTTCTAGTATTTCACTTGGAGAAATACCAATAAATTGATTAGTTTTATTTTGTTTATCAACAACCTTTAGCATATTATCGATGCAAGCTTGAACCAAACCTAGCCCCATACCAGCTTGGGACAAAACAAAGCTCTGACGAATTTTAGGAATAAATTGATCAGCTGAATCTGAAATAATATACTCATTTGGAATAAAGACGTCATTAAATCGGCATGTATAGGACCTAGTTCCATTCATCCCTGTAAAATCTTTATGCTCCTTCATTTTAATTTCAGGCAAATCACAATTGATCATAGCAAAAATTCTCTGTTCCTTATTGACTTGAGCAATAACACCAAACCAATGTCCAGGTCCTAAGTTTGAAACAAACGGAGCTACACCATTAATGGAATAACCACCCTCTACTTTTTTTGCATTCAAGCGGATGTCTTCCATACCGGCATAGTATTTCATCGCATTTGATAACCCTGTACCCCCTAACAATTGTCCATTTTCCATCAAAGGGAGCAACTTTTCTTTTAAATACGAATTGTTGGAGTTTATGATAAAAGAAATTGATGTTGTATGACACCAAATTAGAAATGAAGTAGACACACAATATTTTGCTGACATTTCAATTAATTTTAATCGTTTCAGCAACGCCTCTTTTTCATTTAATTTTGAAAATTGGAAGGCTCCAAGCTTCCCTAATCCCCTCATAATTGATTCCGGATAAAAACCTTCCTCATCAACTAGACAGGCAACAGGGACTAATTGCTCTTTTAGAAAGCTCTCGTAAACTTCCATTTCACTTTGCTGCGTTATAGGCAATATCATCACTCTCCTGATTATTCATGTTTTCTAATCAAATATGTCAGATTATATAACACAAATAACTTTTATCACTCTCCTAACCATCAGGTTTTAAATATTATGTTATATTATATGACATTATCGACTTTTCATCACTCTCCTTATCGTTTGTGATTTTCTGATTAATAATATTGATTTATGCGATGTAAATCAACTTTGTTAATTAATTTATATCATCTAACCACCATACAGTCAATTAGGTAGTTATAAAAAAATAAAAAAACAATGTCATATATTCTAACATTTATCTCACATGCATTTTATAAAATTTTTCATTTTTACATAATTATAGTTAATCGCCGCAAAATGTACTTGACGAACACGTAATGTTGTGAAGCGAGGGATACCAATTATAATTCATTTACAATTATGTATAAACAAGGATAAAGTCCGCTTTTATTAAAAAATCAAGCACAACTTTTGGTGAAGAGCCATAATTCTAACTTTTGTTTTTTATTAAACTAAATGCTATAATCTTATCTAACAGTTTTTTGCTGGTTAGGAGGTCATTATTTATGAGCAACCATAATAATTTTGTGTTTGTAGGCGGAAATATTTCTATAGACTTTTCTAATACAATTAAAATGGTGAATGGAGTTAAAACCGATTTATTAACATCTCCTCTTGCTTTATATAAGTGGACAAAGCATTTTGAATTTAATATTCCTTTTACATCAATAGAAGAAAATTTTCAAAAACTTATTACTTTACGTGATTTGATCCACAATTGTTATCAAGATTTTGCATATAAAAGAAAAATTGCTACTGAACATCTTAGAAATTTCAATGAATTTATTCAAATTTCCGAAATTTTCCCGCAATTAATTACTGGTGTTTCAAACTTTCCGAAACTTTTTTATGAATCAAATCAATTGAATTCTCCACTTCTTCATCAAATTATTCAATCTTTTTTCGATGTTATAGGAGATGAAAAGACGTTAAGTAGATTAAAACCTTGTGAAAATGATGAATGTGTGCTTCTTTTCATAGATAAATCTAAAAACCAATCTCGTAGATGGTGTAGTATGACTATATGTGGTAACAAAATCAAGGCTTCAAATTTTTATTATCGCCATAGGTAAAAAAAATATTTTAGTTTTTACCAACAAAACAAGTAACTGTAACTGAACAATTTAGCTAACATAAATTTACATAACGAATAAAAGAAGGTACCGATTCAGCCCAATACTATATAAATGCACGTTGAAACTTTAACATTTTTCTTTTTTATGGAGTACTCGTTATTTTTCTACTGTCGGGTGACCGAACAACACCGCTCCCAGACAAATTTATTTGTCTGGGAGGCGGCTCGTTGTTCGGTCCTTTGTCACGCGAAGGCGTGACGAAGGCAAGTCACAGACTTGCCTCCGACAGTCGAAAAAATAGGGAGTCTACTTTTTCGTCCGCCATAAGTTAAACCTCCCAGTTGTATTTATATAATACCTCTGCTATACGCTTGGCGACGTCATTAGATGAAATGACAATTGGCCTGCCAAATGAAGATGTTGCCACTTTTCATCGCTTCTTCATTATCATTATATTAACAAAAAATCGCAAAGTCGTTTTTGGTGAAAAAAACAGAGAGCAAAACTATGGCTCTCTGTTTCTGTAAATCCCGGCAACCTTCGGGGCGTGACAGGTACCAAACCTATTTGCCTATTTCTTGCCTAAACGCGCGTAATAACGATACAACCATTAAGATCATAATAATGGTGAACGGGAAGGCAGCGATGATTGAAGCGGTTTGTAACGATTGCAAGCCGCCTGTCCAAAGCAAAATAGCTGCTATTACAGACTGAATAATACCCCACGTAAATTTGACAGAGTTGGCTGGATTTAAACTTCCATTCGTTGTCTGCATCCCAAGGACGAACGTCGCGGAATCAGCTGACGTGACGAAAAACGTACAAATAAGAATAATAGCAATCCCTGCCAACAACGAACCAAATGGAAAATGTTGAAGGACAGCAAATAGTGCCATTTCAACGCCTGCATCATTCATTATTTTCATAATATTCGCTTGCTCAAAACGCTCCAAATACAGCGCTGTGCCACCAAATACGGAAAACCAAATCATACTGAATACAGTTGGAACCAACAGAACTCCTATTATAAATTCTCGTACCGTACGCCCCCGTGAAACGCGAGCAATAAACGAGCCGACAAACGGTGCCCAAGCAATCCACCAAGCCCAATAAAAAATCGTCCACGATCTCGGCCAGTCACTTTGTTCAAACGGACTAAGCTTTAAACTCATCGATGAAAGGTTTTGTAAATAAGAACCTAGCGTCGTCGTAAACACATCCATAATAAAGTTCGTTGGACCAACAAACAACAAAAAAACCATCAACAAAGCTGCTAAAGCAACATTCGTATCACTTAACCACTTAATCCCTTTATCTAATCCTGTTTGTGCAGACAGCATAAACAATACCGTCACAATAACAATTACCATCAATTGGGTCGTAATCGTGTTATTAATAGCAGGGATTAAATGTGACAGCCCGCCGCTAATTTGAATCGCACCTAACCCAAGCGATGTTGCTACTCCAAAAATCGTTGCATATACTGCTAACGTGTCAATTGCTACGCCCGTCACACCGTCTACACGTTTTCCTAAAATTGGACGCAGTACTCCACTCATCACACCAGGCGCTTTTTTCCGGAATTGAAAGTATGCTAATGCTAATCCGACAACTGCATAAATCGCCCACGGATGCAATCCCCAATGGAAAAACGCATAACGCATTGCCACACGCGCTGACTCTGCTGTTTCTCCTTCACCAACCGGTGGCTCATAATAATGATACATCGGTTCGGCCACACCCCAAAACACTAACCCGATTCCCATTCCAGCACTAAACAACATTGCAAACCACGTTTTATAACTATAGTCCGGCTTCTCATCATCTGAACCAAGCCTTATGTTCCCATACTTCGAAAAAATGAGTACGAAGCAGAAAATAAGGAAAGCAGTCGCAGATAACAAATAAAACCAACCAAACTTATGAATAAGAAAGGCATGCACTGTCGAACTGACCACTGCTAAATTATAATGTGGCAGCACACTTTCAGGAATGATTCCCCATGTAATAAATAAAAGAGCAATCACAACAGAAACATAAAAAACAATCGTTGTCTGTTTCATCAAATTCCCCCTTATTTTCAAATTGTGCTTATGGGGATCGTGTTAGCATTTTCGGGTGTTAGAGGGAAATATACAGTTGTCTACATACAATGGTAAAGTAATGGAAAAATAATGTCAAGGAATATGTCCCCATTCCATCAATAGGGGTAAATAATAAAAAGCCCTAGTCGAAAGGCTAGAGCTGCTGATAAGACCGAGAGACTATTTATTAATGAAAGAGGTGACAGGCATTCAGGCGACTACTTCATACGAATTAAAAACTCTTCAAAAAATGATAGAGAGCCAACCTACGACCCTCTGTTTCTACAAATCCCGGCATATATCGGCACGGAACAGACATGCTCCTAACAAATACCCTGTCTTCACCACACGGCCTCCTTTGTGCGCATGCGCCGTTTCCATTAGTATACCGCAATTTTTTTGGAAGAAGATAGGAAAAACAAAACGAACGAACTGCCTCGTTCATTCCTTTTCGTCTATTGTTTTATAAATCCCATATTTAATAACTTTTAAATAGTCATCAAGCTCTTTCATCATGCGGTCGAAATGGCGAAGGAAGTCAAATTGTTTCATTTGGTATAATTTTTGATATTTTTGCGACAAATGGTCGACAATTGCCATCGTCATCTGAATGACCGTATGAACCGATACGTCGTCGCGCAATTTCTCCGTTGGAATTAGTTGTTTCAAAAAGATGTGCTCGAGCATAAACGCTTCTTCGTACGTTTCGTAATGTTGCTTTAATAACTCTTCCATTTCTTTTTTGACGACGGCTGGCGGCGTCATCATCGCAGCGACGACTAACTGCGTTTCGTACGGATATTGTGCAAGAACCCACTGTTTCGCGAGCGCGATTTCTTTAATTCGAACAAAAAAATCGGGCGACGAAACGGACTGCAGCGCTTCCATCACTTTTTCCAACAATAAATTTTTGGCGTACGTTACGACATAAAGATATAAGTTTTTTTTGCTTTTAAAGTAATGAAACAAAAGCCCTTTTGAAATGCCGGCACGGCTTGTGATCACATCCGTTGATGCCCTATCGTATCCGTGCTGCACAAACTCTTCAATGGCTACGCGAATAATTAACTGCTTTTTTTCTTCCGGCTGTTTTTCAAACGATGAATACAATGTTTACACCCACTAGCGTTGCACAGCTTACAAAATTAGTAAATAAAGTGTGATATAAAAAAACGTTTACGCAAAAGAAAAAAACTCCTATTGTAGAAGTGTT
>NZ_JACHEP010000042.1 GCF_014201465.1 Anoxybacteroides tepidamans
TGTTGGTCAAGGGCGAATCCGATTCCACCATCCCCCTTCATTTTCCTTCAAAAGGCAGCTCGTGATTACTTTTCATAGATTTTTTGACGCTACCTTCCATCCTTCGATATTAAAGCTAATATCTAACGCTTTTGCAGAATGAGTTAAAAAGCCTAACGAAATATAATCGACACCGGTGTCGCCGTATTGCGCCAAGTTTTCAAGCGTAATGCCACCCGATGCTTCCGTTATCATGGATGACGGTACAAGCTGAACGAACTCTTTTACTTCTTCCGGCGTGCGGTTGTCAAACATAATGACATCTGCACCAGCGTTAACCGCCTCAATGACTTGCTCTTTCGTTTCCGTTTCCACTTCGATTTTCACCATATGACCGAGCTTGGCGCGCACCGCTTGAACCGCTTTTGTAATCGAACCGCAAAAGGCGATATGGTTATCTTTAATCATCACGGCATCGTACAGGCCGAAGCGGTGGTTATATCCCCCTCCACATGTGACGGCGTATTTTTCAAGCATTCTGAGTCCAGGCGTTGTTTTTCTTGTGTCGCAAATGCGCGTATGCTGGCTGTTTAACACCGTGACCGCCCGATGGGTGAGCGTGGCGATGCCGCTCATGCGCTGAATGAGGTTTAAAATGACGCGCTCGCCTGTTAATAGCGGAGCAATCGGACCGGAAACTTTGGCTAGAATGTCTCCTTTTTTCACTTGCTCTCCATCTCGTTTGTATAAAGTAATGTCAATGGAAGGAGCGAGCAAACGGTAGCCGCTCATGATTACGTCCGCACCAGAGAAAACACCGTCTTCTTTTACAAGAAATGATCCAGTTGCCTGCTTGTTGCTCGGAAAAATCGTTTCGCTCGTCACATCGCGTTCGCCGATATCTTCTAACAAAAACTGTTGCAACATTTGCTGTAGCTTGATCGTATTCATCATCATCCCCCCATTTTGACAACGAGTTCGTGTTTTGTTCGCTCAATGCGCCGCTTTTTCCAATGTTCTTCTTCTTGCGGATAGTCCAACCGATAATGTCCCCCGCGGCTTTCCGTCCGCTTCAGCGCGGATGTTGTAATAAGCCAGCCGGTAATGAGCATCGAAGCAACGGTTGCCTCTTCTTCACTGAACAGCGTCCAATCTGCATTCACCAATTCGGGAAGCGAAAACTGTTCGAACCATTGTTTCGCCGTTGTTAAACTTGCTTCGTCTCTTACGATGCCGACATGTTGCATCATCACCGTTTGAATTTGTCGCACGGTTGGTAACGGCTTTGTAAATGGTTGCGCCGCCGGCCGCTTCTCATAGGCAAAATTCGCCTGTTTTTCGTTTCGCAATGCTTCCGCCAGCCGTGCCCCAAACACCATCCCTTCTAAAAGGGAGTTGCTCGCTAAACGGTTGGCGCCGTGAACCCCTGTGCAAGCGGCTTCGCCGACGGCGTATAAGCCGGGAAGCGATGTTTTCCCCCATAGATCGACTTGAATGCCGCCCATCAAAAAATGCGCCCCTGGTACAACCGGAAGCTTTCCGCTCTCTATGTTCACCCCATGCGCTTCACACAGTTTAGAAATCGTTGGAAAGCGGGTGCGGAAATTTGGAATCATGGAAATATCTAAGTAAACAGCATGCCCTTTCATCATTTCTGCATGAATCGCTCGCGTGACAATATCTCTTGGCGCTAAATCTTGTTGCGGATGCACATGTTCCATAACCCTTTTTCCATCTTCTGTGACGAGTACCGCACCTTCCCCGCGCACCGCTTCAGAAATAAGTCCTGCCGCTTTTCCGTTCACATAAAGCATCGTCGGATGGAACTGGATAAATTCCATATCGCTAACGATCGCTCCCGCCCGATACGCTAAAGCGATGCCATCACCGGTAACAGTCGGAGCGTTGGTAGTAAACGAGTACACATTTCCGCAGCCGCCGGTTGAAAGCACGACCGCATCGGCGTAATAGACGTCTTTTTTCGTTTGAACGCCGATGCATCGTCCGTTATGAACAACTAAATCAATGACACGTTCATCTTCCACGATCGTCACCTTCTCGCGCAGTTTTTCAAGCAAAAATGAAACGATCGCTTTTCCAGTTTGGTCGCCTCCGGCATGCAAAATGCGGCGGCGGCTGTGCGCCCCTTCATTGCCAAAATGAAACTGTCCGTCTTCATCTGTATCGAATTGCAATCCTGCTTCAACGAGTTCCAACAATCGTTTCGGTCCTTCTTGAACAAGAATTTCTACCGCCCGTTCGTCGTTATAGTACGCTCCTGCGATCAGCGTATCTTCATAATGCAACCGCCAATCATCTTGTTCCGATAAAGCAGCGGCCACCCCTCCTTGCGCGAACCAAGAATTGCTTTCTTCTTTTTTCATTTTTGTGAAAATCATCACATTTCTATGCTCATATAAGCGATACGCCGTCATGAGCGACGCCAAGCCGCTACCGACAATAATGACATCCGCTTGTGGCATATATACGCCCCCTGTTATTTTTACTGTCTTGACACTTATATTGACATATAATTAAACTGATGACAAGACTTTTATTTTTGCAAATGCGAGGGAATGAGCGTATGATTTATCTCGACTATGCAGCGACTACGCCGATGAGTGAGGAAGCGTTAGCCGTCTATACGGAAACGGCGAAAGTATATTTTGGCAACTCAAACAGCCTGCATGATATCGGAAGCGATGCCGCCCGGTTGCTTGCAATTTGCCGCAAGCAGCTGGCGGCATTGATCAACGGAGAGGAAAAGGGCATTTATTTTACGAGCGGTGGAACCGAATCAAACATATTGGCCGTCCGTTCCATCATCCAAGCGCATCGCCATAAAGGAAATCACCTCATCACAACAGTGACAGAACACGCTTCGTTATATCATTTATTCCAGCAGCTCGAAACAGAAGGATATGAAGTGACGTATTTATCAGTGGACCGCTTTGGGCGCATTGACATCGATGAGCTCGAGCAAGCGATCACGCCCAATACAATTTTTGCATCGATTCATCACGCCAATTCGGAAATTGGCACCGTTCAGCCGATTCAAGAAATTGGGAAGCTTTTACGAAAACATGGCGTGATCTTTCATAGCGATTGCGTGCAAACATTTGGTAAAATACAGGTGGATGTTCGAGCGATGTACATCGACAGCCTTTCGCTTTCCGCTCATAAAATTTATGGTCCAAAAGGAGTCGGGGCGGTATATATCGATCCACGGATTAAATGGACGTCCTGCTTTCGCGAAGCAACGCACGAATCAGGATTCCGGCCAGGGACGATCAACGTGCCGGGAATTGCCGCATTTGTCACTGCTGCGCAGCATATTTGCGACCATCTTTCGGACGAGCAATCTCGCCTTGAACAATTGCGGCAATATTTCATTTCGCAAATTACTGAAAAACAGCTGCCGATTGACATTGAAGGACACTGTGACGCTCATTTGCCCAACATTATTGGCCTTTTGGTGCACGGAATTGAAGGGCAATATACGATGCTTGAATGCAACCGTTACGGCATTGCAATCTCTACAGGGAGCGCCTGCCAAGTCGGAAAACAGGCACCATCAAGGACGATGATCGCCATCGGCAAAGAAACAGAAGAAGCGAAACAATTCGTGCGAATTTCACTCGGCAAGCCGACAACGATGGCAGACCTCGACCGGCTCGTTGCCACGTTAGAAGCAATCTGTCAACATAGAAAGGGGTAGAAAGCTGTTGAAAGAGGAGAAAAAAATTTTGGGAGAACAGCGACGGCAATTCATTTTACAATGGCTGAAAGAAAGTGGGCGGCCGCTGACCGGCGCGGAATTAGCAGCGAAAACGAATGTTAGCCGCCAAGTCATCGTGCAAGACATTTCGTTGCTAAAGGCGCGCAACGAACCGATTATCGCGACGAGTCAAGGATATTTATATTTGAAAACACCGACAGCAAACAAAACATATACGCGCGTTGTTGCGTGCTTCCATACACCGGAGCAAACAAAAGAAGAATTGTATTTAATCGTCGATCATGGCGTCACTGTGAAAGATGTTAAAATTGAGCACCCTGTCTACGGCGATTTAACCGCTTCTGTCATGGTCAGCAACCGCCGCGAAGTCGATCAGTTCATTCAAAAAATTAAAGAAACAAATTCTTCGTATTTGCTTCAGCTAACAGACGGCACGCATCTGCACACGCTTGAAGCGGACTCGCCTGCTAAGCTTGATGCGGCATGCGCCACATTAAAAACAGCTGGGTTTCTGATTGAATCATAAACGGGTCGCTTGCGAAACTTTCGTAAGCGATCCGTTTTTTTTTTTTTTTTTCACATATTTGTCATACATGCCAAAAGATTTTTTGTGATATAATTCACAATGTAAGGAGGAAAAATGTATGGATACTTACCGACAAGAACAAGCGCAATATATCGAGCAGGCAGAGCTGCTGAAAGCTCTCGCCCATCCGGTCCGGCTTTGCATCGTCAAAGGACTTATTGAAAAAGGCGGATGCAACGTATCAACGATGCAGCAATGTCTGAATATGCCGCAATCGACGATTTCACAACATTTAGCGAAGTTGAAGGCAGCTAACATCGTCACAGCCGAACGGCAAGGGTTGGAAGTGATCTACCGTGTCCACGATCCGATTGTCAAACAGCTTATCGAGATTCTATTTTAATAGTGCTTATATCGTATTATTTGAATATACAAATAAAACAATCAAGGAGGAATCAGCATGAGAAGAAAAATTGTCATTGTCGGAGGCGTCGCAGGCGGGGCGACAACTGCTGCCCGCTTAAGAAGATTGGATGAAGAAGCCGAAATCGTCATGTTTGAACGCGGGGAATACATTTCGTTTGCCAACTGCGGTCTCCCTTACTATATCGGCGGGGCGATCGCGGAGCGCGATGCGTTGCTCGTCCAAACGGTGGAAGGAATGTCCGAAAAATTCCATCTCGATATTCGCACATTAAGCGAAGTGGTGCAAATTAACCGTGAGCGAAAAACGGTCACTGTCAAACACTTACCGACAGGAAAAACGTACGAAGAATCGTATGACTACCTTGTTCTATCGCCAGGGGCCAGTCCGATCAAACCGCCGATTCCAGGAATCGATGAGGTGAACAACTTATTCACTTTGCGTAACATTCCTAATACAGACCGCATTAAAGCATACGTCGATGAAAAGCAGCCAAAAAAAGCGGTTGTCATCGGCGGGGGATTTATCGGTGTCGAAATGGCTGAAAATTTATGGGAGCGCGGCATCGACGTCACTCTTGTGGAAGCCGCAAATCAAATTATGGCGCCTGTCGATTATGAAATGGCAGCGATCCTTCATCAACATATCCGCGATAAAGGCGTGCGCCTCATTTTAGAAGATGGCGTGGCCGCTTTTGAACAACATGGACAAGTTGTTCGCTTAAATAGCGGAACAGCGTTAGAAACAGACATGATTATGCTAGCGATCGGCGTTAAGCCGGAAAACGAGCTGGCAAAACAGGCTGGGCTTGCCATTGGCGAACGAGGCGGCATTCAAGTGAACGAATATTTACAAACGTCCGATCCATCGATTTACGCGATCGGCGATGCGATAGAAGTAAAAGATTTTGTGAACGGAAAGCCAACCCACATTCCGCTCGCATGGCCGGCGAACCGGCAAGGGCGCATTGTGGCTGACCACATTAATGGCCGGGACGTTCGCTATTATGGAACGCTTGGGACAGCGATTGCCAAAGTATTTGATATGACGGTTGCTGCGACCGGAAATAACGAAAAAACGTTAAAGCGGCTCGGCATTGACTATGAAGTGCTTCATATTCATCCTAATTCGCACGCAAGCTATTATCCGGGCGCTTTTCCGATCGCTCTTAAACTGCTGTTTGACCGAAAAACCGGAAAAATATTCGGAGCGCAAGCAGTTGGTTACGACGGTGTGGATAAACGAATCGATGTCATCGCGACTGCCATCAAAGGCGGCTTAACGGTGTTCGATCTTCCAGATTTAGAATTAGCGTATGCACCGCCTTATTCTTCTGCGAAAGACCCTGTCAATATGGCGGGATATGTCGCTACAAACTTGATTGAAGAGATGATCGAAACGGTGCAATGGTATGAAGTAAATGGCTTAATCGAAAATGGCGCCTTTCTTCTCGATGTTCGTGAACCGATGGAACGCGAGATGGGAGCAATTCCAACGTCCGTCAATATCCCACTTGGCGAGTTGCGCAAGCGGCTAAATGAGTTACCAAAAGACGAAACGATTTACGTCTATTGCCAAGTCGGGCTTCGCGGCTATTTAGCAGCACGAATTTTAACGCAGCGTGGCTACCGCGTCAAAAACTTAGATGGCGGATATAAAACGTATTCTGCTGTTTATACGAACATCGAACAACCAAAACAACGAGAACAAAAAACGGGGAGTGTAACAGCAATGGACATTCAAGCAACGACAACGCTCGATGCGTGCGGATTGCAATGCCCTGGACCAATTATGAAAGTATACCAAACAATGGAACAATTAAAAGAGCATTCCTGTTAGAAAGGTTTTGGGGGACTTGAAAGAAAAAAGCCCTCTTGGTATGATGCAGGGGTACCAACAAACACCTATCATCA
>NZ_JACHEP010000043.1 GCF_014201465.1 Anoxybacteroides tepidamans
CGCCAGCGTTCGTCCTGAGCCAGGATCAAACTCTCCAAAAAAGAGTATGTCTAGCTTCTTAACGTTGACTGTTGTCTAGCTTCGGACGCCATCGATTCGTAACGCTCCAGTGCTGCTGTGCGGCGAAAGCCTCCTCGCAGACCCTTCAGCGCGTTTCGTCGATAGGTAGGCGTCCTTAGCTTTTCTATTGACGCTTCGTTTTGTTCAGTTTTCAAAGAACATTTTCTTCGATATCGCCATTTGAAGCGACTTTTTTATTGTAATATTTATTTTTGTTTATGTCAAGTTCTTTTTCACACTCTTAATCGCCATCTCGTAGCGACGTTTTTTAATTTATCACTTTTAATTCAATAAGTCAACAACTTTTTATATTATTTTATTAACTGTAACTCATGGTGCTAGATGACGATGGACGCTAATTAATCATGTATTTTCCACAGGTCGTGATTACACAGCAAATACGGAAAACGCTTGAAAGTAACAAGATTATGACATTCAACCAGCACCACAGGTTAACTATATTCTCAACCTATTGATTGTTAATTTATGTAAATATATTTCGGAATCCAGTTGCCAATAAAATCAGATAAAAGGTCCACATCATTCATTTTTGGCTACCAAAAAATCGGGCCTTCCTTCCATTTTCTTTCTTATGAATGATTCAATGCCACATAATAGCGATGAAAAACGTTTTGACCTTTTGTCGGCACTTCTTCTATCGCCAAAAGATGTTTGTCTACTAAATATTCTAACATAATCACAAGATCGACAGAATAAGCTTCTAACTCAGGATGGCTCGCAATTTCCCCGATGCTCCAAGCCCCTTCTTTTTGCTTTAGCACCTTCAATAAATGAGCAGAGCCAGATGGAATGCGCGAATGAATTAAAAATTCGCTCGCCAAAAATAAAAGTTCTAGTCTCTTATCTAAAGGTTCTTCACTTCCAACAAGCTCCTCGTAAAGTTTATAAATTTGTGCATCAATCTGCTTCACTTGACTCCATACTGTCACTTCTGGGTAAAATCCTTGTTCAATTATTGCCAGCCGCGCCAAATGGTGAAGTGCATGGACAACATGGTTGTAGGCGTCTAACAGCTGATTTGTTTCAAGAAACACTTTTCCATCCGTATATCTTCGAATCAACTTAGCAAACTCTACTCCCATTTTTAACTGGCGCGCTTCCGCCGGAAATTCCAACATTCGGCTTCGCAATCGTTGAGTATACTCATTTCGGTCAAACAACACCTTCCCATTTAAGACCCAGTCAATCACTTTTCGATTGGATCCAAAAAGAAGCCATTCATTTAATTTTTGTTCATCCACGATATACAGCGCTGCCTTTTGCTCTTTTGATGTGTAATGTTTAATGAAAACCGGACAGTCTGTTTCTTTTGCAATCACTAACAAAACAACATCGAACGTATCAGTAATCGCTGAGTTGTTAAACTTTTTTTCAATCATCAAAATTCCTAACGTATTGCGATGGCTTGCTCGCTCTTGATAAATGGGGCGAATTAAGTCCTCCATACTTTTTCCTCCATCATTTCGAATGCTGTTATGGCTAATTCGACAAAAATCGTGAAATTCCTCTTTGCAAATTTGCTTAAAATCGGATTGATTCGTTAAATTTTATGATATAGTTGTCTTTAGGAGGGACGAGTAGCATGTCAATTAAATATTCAAGCAAAATTAATAAAATTCGCACATTTGCTTTAAGCTTAATTTTTGTCGGTTTTATCGTTATGTATATAGGGGTGTTTTTTCGCACTTCCATGTGGATTATGACGTTATTTATGATTTTAGGGCTGCTTTTCATTATCGCTAGCACCGTCGTTTATTTTTGGATTGGAATGTTGTCGACAAGGACCATTCAAGTTGTTTGCCCAACGTGCGGAAAAGTGACGAAAATGCTCGGAAGAGTCGATATGTGCATGTATTGCAGCGAACCATTAACATTGGATCCAGAGTTAGCCGGCAAAGAGTTTGATGAAAAATACAACCGAAAGAAAAAAAAGAGCTGATAGCTTTTCACCGCTATCAGCTTTTTAATGCGAACGGTATCCTTGTTGACATTCTGCACAGACACCGTACACTTCCATGCGATGGTGACTTACTTTAAATCCTGTCACATGCGCCGCCAGCGTTTCCACTTCGTCTAATCCAGGGTAGTGAAAATCGACAATTTTACCACACCGTTCACAAATGATATGATAATGATCAGAAGTCACAAAATCAAAACGGCTTGATGAATCGCCGTACGTTAATTCTTTGACAAGCCCCACTTCTTTGAAAACACGAAGATTATTATAAACCGTTGCGACGCTCATATTTGGAAATTTTCCTTCCAACGCTTTATATATCTCATCAGCTGTCGGATGTGACATAGAACGAATTAAATATTCCAATATCGCATGACGTTGCGGAGTAATGCGTACTCCCGTTTGTTTCAACGTATCCAGCGCTTCTTTTAATAGTTGATCTTCTGACACCGTCATGCACCTCACTTTCTTTAAGAAAAAGAATTATTATTTTATAATTTTTATAATTAGTCTACCGTTATTTCGTATTCTTTGTCAATATTCGTATCATTAATATATGAGTTTATTCCGTTTTTGAACATAAAAAGTGTGCGGAATGATCTTCCGCACAAATGGGTTACATTTGAGGAGGTATGCCCTACACCAACAATATATGCTCCAGTCCTATTTCGGTTTGGACATCTACCTATTTTTGAACGACATGACGAATATAAGCTAACGCTTCCTCTACATGACCTTTGACTTTCACACCGCGCCATTCCTTCAGTAATTTCCCTTCCTCGTCAATGACAAATGTCGAGCGCTCGATCCCCATATATTCTTTCCCAAAATTTTTCTTCCGCTTCCAAACACCATATTTTTCTGCTGCTTCATGTTGCTCGTCCGCTAACAATAAAAACGGCAACGCATATTTTTCAATAAACTTTTGATGCCGTTCTACTGAATCGGTGCTAACTCCTAAAATAACAGCGTTCAAATCGCGAAATTGATCGTAGTAGTCACGAAAATCACACGCTTCTGTGGTGCATCCAGGAGTCATATCTTTTGGATAAAAATATAGCATAACATACTTTCCGCGAAAATCAGAAAGTGATACCATCTCCCTATTGCTTGCCGGCAATGTAAAATCTGGTGCAAGTTCCCCAATTTGCAACATCATCATCCCTCCTAACGTATCGTGCGCTCCTTTTCCCAGTCGATAACGACCCGGGCAACAAACGTAGCGGGCATAATGTATCCTAATAACGCTTCGACAACTGCAATCCATCTTCCTGCCCCAACCGGAATGACATCACCATATCCAACCGATAACAACGTTGTGGCACTAAAATATAAACCATCTTGGAAAACGGAGAAAAATCCATCAGCTGTATCATTGTGATTTTTTACAAATACATTATAGCCATTGATCTGCAATATTGTATAGATCAATGCGAAACCAATCGTCATCGTAAAATATAAGAAAATTAATACAAAGAAATTTTCTAATGAAACGTATTGATGGTCTTTTGACTGACTCGTCCATATGGAAGCAACGCTTGAAAATAGTACCGTTACAATTATGATCAACCATATCATCACCATCACCTCGTACATGCTATGTATACGAGGTAATGATCAAAAATATGTCCTTTCTAGGCGTGTTGATTAACCATTAAAAACCAGTTGACAGCGCTCTATTCCTAGCTTTTCTGCCGTAGTCGGCAAGCGGTTCGCTTGCCGACTGGGCATGCTGTGCGCATGCCCTCCTCGAACAATGAACGCTTTGCGGGCAAATGACATTTGCCCGCCGGCGTTCTTGTTCGAGGGAAGAGGCAGAAAAGCTTGTGTTC
>NZ_JACHEP010000044.1 GCF_014201465.1 Anoxybacteroides tepidamans
ACGAGAATCGATTGTTTCGTTCTTAGAGTACCTTTCTGAGTTTCCAGAAAAAGTGCTCCAACGCATCGGACAGGTTGTTATGTCGGAAAATTAATCTGAAACTATATATATAAATGTAAACTTAACTTTTCAACTTTCTGTTTTTTGAAAAAGGTGATTGGATTGTTCTATTCGTGCTGTCCGACTTTCAACGTCGATGAAAGTAACAATTTTTATGGTAGGAAGTCAAGTGTTCAAGTTAAACATATATAAATATTATTGATTTTGAAGGAAAGGGGTATTTTAAGAAGGAAATCACATCATGAAAGCTTTTAAATGTTGTTATTTTTAAATTTTCCCTCTCTTGTGTAAATGGAATCTACAAGTTTTCTGTTGCATAAGAGAGGGAATTTATTGCGAATTAAAAATTTTGGATAGTCACTTAGGTAATTTAGGATAGATGATAAGAGTAAACTCATTCCTCCACTGTTTTTTTTTCGATACACAGCCTTTTCAAGCACAGACTTAAGAAGGCTGTTTTTTTAGCTTCAGATCGTCCGGTTTATTGTACAATTCTAGGACATACTCCACTTGTGGAATGATTTCTACTTTGGCTTGTTCACGTTCTTTCTCGAGAGCTAATTCTTCCTGTGCTTGTGCAAGAGCTCTTTCCAATTCATCTATTCTGTCGGCTAGGTAGTTGGAGCGTTCAATAAAGTTTTTTCATCGTATACCCCACGTTCAAGGAGATCAGGAAGGTTTCTGTTAATTCACGTTCTAATCGTTTCAGCGCATCATGTTGTTTTTTGTATTTTGAAAATGCTCAATATTGAAAAGCCCCTTTAGGTAGAGTACACCTAAAGGGAGAAATTTTACCGCCGCTTTTCCTTTTCGTTTCGATAAAACTCATGAAACATTTTCATAAGCGCCCGCTTTTCAATGCGTGATACATAACTTCTGGAAATACCTAGCTCTTTGGCGATCTCCCGCTGCGTTTTTTCCTTCTGTAAATCAAGGCCAAACCGGCTAATAATCACTTTTTTTTCACGTTCATCAAGAATGTCAATATATTTTCTAATTTTCTCTAATTCCATGTTTAATTGGATCATATCAACGACATCATCTTCTGATTCGGATTTTAAGATATCGAGGAGGCTGATTTCGTTCACACTAGGGTGTTATCTGTTTATTGTTCATCAGAAGCAAAAAGATTTTAAGATCTAAAAAATTGGCTGTTTGTCGGTCAGGGCACCGTGTTTCATTATACATTATCCGAAGTAATTAAGCACCTAACTGTTGAAATGTGCTGGATTGACGGGTAAGCTTTTTAAGCATCGGGCATAGGAATAAACTAGGTGCCACGACCAATGCCATTCCGAGAAATGGGAATCCAGGTGAATACAAGTACAAGTATCCACTGACAAGTGTTAAAACCCCAGTGGTTAAACTCATGGCAAGTGATGCGTAGAGTCCATGAGCTGAAGGAATTTTGTCCTTACTAATATATTGATTAACAAAAGTCATGAATGCAAAGTGCGTGAGACCAAATGTTAAAGCGTGCAACGGTTGAGAAAACACAAAAACCAGTGGATTCTCAAAAAAATAGACACTTGACCAACGGATAATTGATGCAATCCCGGCCAATAGAAACATAGTCGCTACATCGAACTTAGTGAATACTCGGTTTGAAATGTAAAAGAACCCGATTTCAGCTAAGACAGCCAAAACAAGGATTCCACCAATATAAACACTATTGATTCCTATGTGTTTAAGATAAATAACTCCGTAATTATAATAGGCAGCATGGGTACCTTGTAAAACCATACTCAGGAGGAGACATATTAAAAATGATTTTGATTTCAGTAATTCAAAGGAACCTCCTGCCCGTTGAGAAAGCTTAACTCTTAAGCTTGATGGAGATCGAATTAATGATAGGATTAAAATGAATAGATTACCGAGTAAAAACAAATAGATAATATTGTTCGCATTTTTTGAGGCTACCCATCCTGTTAACACTGATGAGAGAATAAAACCGAACGATCCCCATAATCTGCATTTTCCATAGTCAATCCCATTTTCTTCTTTTGATAGAATGGAGGCCTTTGTCTCGTTGATAGGTAACAACATGGGATAGATGAGGCTGAAAAAGACCATTACTAACATAAGCCATGCCAAATTATTAAAAGGCAAAAAACATACTAGGATGATTAGAGATAAAAAAGCGACTATAAGCGAAACGTGTGATAACCAATACCTTTTGCACAAGGCAGGAAAAATGTACGAAGTTGAAAAAGCTCTTACTAGTAATCCGATGGATATCACGATCCCTGCTTGTTGAGCAGTTAACCCTTTTGTAATCAGCCAAACGGTCCAGTACGGTAAGAAAATCCCCCAGGTGAAGAAAAATACAAAAAAGTTTGTGGATAACCATGTTTGTTTCATAATACTTCCCCTTATGTCAATACATTTTTTTTCGTTTTCTGAATGGTTTCAATAAGTTGTAGGGACAGTTCAAAAGCCTTTCTTTCTGAATCCGGATGATAGTTATTGGAGAAGGGATTAGCGAACCCGTGCTGTCCTTTAAACAACTCGACTTTTATCCCTGATTTACAGGATAATTGCTCGACGAGCCAGTTAACATTAAATGACTTTTCGTGCTCAGAAAACAGTAATAGTACGGGTAGTTTTGGGAATAAATTGAGATAGTCTCTAATCCGTGATCCATAGTAACCTATGGCCGCATCTCCTATGCCATAATGTTCGCAACATAACCAAGCTACGGTTGCACCGACGCTATACCCCCAGAACACAATGGTTTTGTATCGAGACTTTAAGGAATCTACTAAATTTAAAACTTGTTTTTTCGCTTTTCCAAATCCAATTTCATTTTTGAAATATTGGTAAGCATCTGCCTCATCATCATAATGAAAATGATCTCGATTTAATAAATTGGGGCAGTATACGTCATACCCTTTAGTGGCAATCATTTGAGCTACGTGTTTCATATGATCGTTAATCCCATAGATTTCATGTATTAGGATGACAGCAACATCAGAATAATTACAGTGTTTTAACATGATATGACAAACTCCTTATCCTTATAATTAAAGATAGAGGGGGTGTCGCACTCCCCCTCAGTATAGGAAGTTAGTATTTGATCGGCATTGTAACAATACCATGAAAGGTAGGGTTAGGCGTCCATTCAGGTCTTTCAAGATTATATAAAGGTGTAATGTGAGAAAAACGTTGAATAACTTCTTTTAAAATTTCGGCGATTTCTACGCGAGCAAATGCTGCAGCAATGCATGCATGATAACCACCACCAAAACCAATATGCTGTTTACCTGTCCGATTGATATCAAATTTTTCTGGATTTTCAAAAACGCGTTCATCACGACCAGCGGAACCGAGGAAGAAATAGACCGAATCTCCTTCACGAATAAGTTGGTTATGAATAGTAACCCGTGGTGCTAGTTGAGCGCTAGCGCTCAACTAGCCCGAGTGTTACAAGCGAATACACCAACAATATGCCATCTAGTGCCACTTCAAACCCTG
>NZ_JACHEP010000045.1 GCF_014201465.1 Anoxybacteroides tepidamans
TGTTCTTTGAAAACTAGATAACAGCAGAAGGGATTCATGAAGAAAAGCTCTTTTCACATGGTTAAGTTAGAAAGGGCGCACGGTGGATGCCTTGGCACTAGGAGCCGATGAAGGACGGGACTAACACCGATATGCTTCGGGGAGCTGTAAGTAAGCGTTGATCCGGAGATTTCCGAATGGGGGAACCCACTGTCCGTAATGGGGCAGTATCCATACGTGAATTCATAGCGTATGGAGGGCATACCCGGGGAACTGAAACATCTAAGTACCCGGAGGAGAAGAAAGCAACAGCGATTCCCTGAGTAGCGGCGAGCGAAACGGGAACAGCCCAAACCAAGAGGCGAGCCTCTTGGGGTTGTAGGACACTCAACACGGAGTGACAAAGGAACGGAGTAGACGAAGCGGTCTGGAAAGGCCCGCCAGAGGAGGTAAAAGCCCTGTAGTCGAAACTTCGTTCCCTCCTGAGTGGATCCTGAGTACGGCGGGACACGTGAAATCCCGTCGGAAGCAGGGAGGACCATCTCCCAAGGCTAAATACTCCCTAGTGACCGATAGTGAACCAGTACCGTGAGGGAAAGGTGAAAAGCACCCCGGGAGGGGAGTGAAAGAGAACCTGAAACCGTGTGCCTACAAGTAGTCAGAGCCCGTTCACGGGTGATGGCGTGCCTTTTGTAGAATGAACCGGCGAGTTACGATGGCGTGCGAGGTTAAGTCGAAGAGACGGAGCCGCAGCGAAAGCGAGTCTGAAGAGGGCGTTTAGTACGTCGTCGTAGACCCGAAACCAGGTGATCTACCCATGTCCAGGGTGAAGGTAGGGTAACACCTACTGGAGGCCCGAACCCACGCACGTTGAAAAGTGCGGGGATGAGGTGTGGGTAGGGGTGAAATGCCAATCGAACTTGGAGATAGCTGGTTCTCCCCGAAATAGCTTTAGGGCTAGCCTCAAGAAAAGAGTCTTGGAGGTAGAGCACTGATTGGGCTAGGGGCCCTCATCGGGTTACCGAACTCAGTCAAACTCCGAATGCCAATGACTTATGCTTGGGAGTCAGACTACGAGTGATAAGATCCGTGGTCAAAAGGGAAACAGCCCAGATCACCAGCTAAGGTCCCAAAGTATACGTTAAGTGGAAAAGGATGTGGAGTTGCCGAGACAACCAGGATGTTGGCTTAGAAGCAGCCACCATTTAAAGAGTGCGTAATAGCTCACTGGTCGAGTGACTCTGCGCCGAAAATGTACCGGGGCTAAACGTATCACCGAAGCTGTGGGATGACTTGCGTCATCGGTAGGGGAGCGTTCTAAGGGCGTGGAAGCTAGACCGGGAGGACTAGTGGAGCGCTTAGAAGTGAGAATGCCGGTATGAGTAGCGAAAACAGAGGTGAGAATCCTCTGCACCGAAAGCCTAAGGGTTCCTGAGGAAGGCTCGTCCGCTCAGGGTTAGTCGGGACCTAAGCCGAGGCCGAAAGGCGTAGGCGATGGACAACAGGTAGAGATTCCTGTACCACCTCCTCACCGTTTGAGCCATGGGGGGACGCAGGAGGATAGGGCAAGCGCGCGACTGGTTGTGCGCGTCCAAGCAGTTAGGCTGGCAAGTAGGCAAATCCGCTTGCCGAAAGGCGGAGCTGTGATGGCGAGGGAAATAGAGTACCGAAGTTCCTGATTCCACACTGCCAAGAAAAGCCTCTAGCGAGGTGAGAGGTGCCCGTACCGCAAACCGACACAGGTAGGCGAGGAGAGAATCCTAAGGTGCGCGGGAGAACTCTCGTTAAGGAACTCGGCAAAATGACCCCGTAACTTCGGGAGAAGGGGTGCTTTCTTAGGTGAAGAGCCCGAGAGAGCCGCAGTGAAAAGGCCCAAGCGACTGTTTAACAAAAACACAGGTCTCTGCGAAGCCGAAAGGCGAAGTATAGGGGCTGACACCTGCCCGGTGCTGGAAGGTTAAGGGGAGCGCTTAGCGCAAGCGAAGGTGCGAACCGAAGCCCCAGTAAACGGCGGCCGTAACTATAACGGTCCTAAGGTAGCGAAATTCCTTGTCGGGTAAGTTCCGACCCGCACGAAAGGTGTAACGACTTGGGCACTGTCTCAACGAGAGACCCGGTGAAATTATAGTACCTGTGAAGATGCAGGTTACCCGCGACAGGACGGAAAGACCCCGTGGAGCTTTACTGCAGCCTGATATTGAATTTTGGTACGACATGTACAGGATAGGTGGGAGACGGAGAAGCCGGGACGCCAGTCTCGGTGGAGTCGGCCTTGGGATACCACCCTTGTCGTACTGAAGTTCTAACCCGCACCCCTGATCGGGGTGGGAGACAGTGTCAGGTAGGCAGTTTGACTGGGGCGGTCGCCTCCTAAAGCGTAACGGAGGCGCCCAAAGGTTCCCTCAGAATGGTTGGAAATCATTCGCAGAGTGTAAAGGCAGAAGGGAGCTTGACTGCGAGACCTACAAGTCGAGCAGGGACGAAAGTCGGGCTTAGTGATCCGGTGGTTCCGCATGGAAGGGCCATCGCTCAACGGATAAAAGCTACCCCGGGGATAACAGGCTTATCTCCCCCAAGAGTCCACATCGACGGGGAGGTTTGGCACCTCGATGTCGGCTCATCGCATCCTGGGGCTGTAGTCGGTCCCAAGGGTTGGGCTGTTCGCCCATTAAAGCGGTACGCGAGCTGGGTTCAGAACGTCGTGAGACAGTTCGGTCCCTATCCGTCGCGGGCGCAGGAAATTTGCGAGGAGCTGTCCTTAGTACGAGAGGACCGGGATGGACGCACCGCTGGTGTACCAGTTGTCCCGCCAGGGGCACCGCTGGGTAGCTATGTGCGGAAGGGATAAGCGCTGAAAGCATCTAAGCGTGAAGCCCCCCTCAAGATGAGATTTCCCATCGCG
>NZ_JACHEP010000046.1 GCF_014201465.1 Anoxybacteroides tepidamans
TCTTCATCCGCTCCTTTGACTGACTCGTTTAGGAGCAGTATAGACAAGAATACAGGTTGATTAAACGTGTCGGAATTTCAAACTGAATTTATATAGCCATTTTGTTAGCATTTCTAATAGCTAGTTTTATACCTATATTGGTTAATGTATGGGTCTCTAATCCAATCATTACAATGGTATTAGCTGGTATATTTTCTGTTATCGGTTTTGTTATATTTAGGTCTATATTCATTTTCCCTATACGCGAATTGATTCGCTGTTCTCAAGCAGTGTTAGAAGGGGATTTAACCCAAGGAGTAAATGTTAAGGCTGTTGGGGAACTGAAACAATTGGCGCAAACTATTGAGAGAATGACGGAAAATTTACGAAATTTAGTGATCAAAATTAAACATGACTCAAGAAATTTAACAGAAGCAGCGAGCAGTTTAGCAAAAGTAGCCGATACGTCTGATAAAGCAATTGAGATGTTAGCGAATACGTTTGAGCAAACTGCTGCAGCTACGCAAGAACAAAGTGCTAATATCGAGGAGCTGCAGTCAACTATTGAAGAAATCACTTCTTCGATGGAAGAAATTGCGGCTTCTGCTCAGCAAGCGAGCGCCGTAGCGACAAGCGCCATTCAAACTTCGCAAAACGGTGTCGATGCGGTGCATCGTGTCGCACAACAATTAACAGTGGTTGAAAAACAATCTAATATTTTGCAAAATACAATTGAAAAATTAGAGTATAGCTCCAAACAAATTACCGAAATGATCATGTTGATTACTCACATGGCAGACCAAACCAACTTATTAGCTTTAAACGCAGCGATTGAGGCTGCTAGAGCAGGAGAGTATGGAAGAGGATTTGCGATTGTTGCGGATGAAGTAAGAAAGTTAGCAGAAGAAAGTGCCAATGCAGCGAAACATATTGGCGAGATTGTTAGCGGGAATGAGAAAGAAACAAAAGAAGCCGCGAACATCATTAGTCAGTTGCGGGAGCAAGTAGCCGTCAGCAAACGTTTATCAAATCAAGCGGAAGAAGCTCTTTCTGTCATTATGCAAAATACAGAAGAAATCGATAAAAGTTCAGCAAACATTGCTGCTGCGGTAGAACAGCAATCGGAAGCATCTCAAATTATTAGTCAATCCGTTGAATCGATTTCAAGTGCTGCGCAGCAAATCGGAGCTGCTAGCCAAGAAGCAAATGCGATGATTGAAGAACAAGTCACGGCATCGAGTCTCGTAAATAGCTCTTCTTCCAATTTGCAAACTCTTGCGGAGGAGCTGGAGAAGCTAATTGGTACATTTAAAACAGACATGTCCACTACATCAAAATAGTGGACATGTTTTCTATATAAATACAACAGGGAGGTTTAACTTATGACTGATGAAAAAGTAGACTCCCTATTTTTTCGACTGTCGGCGGCAAGTCTGTGACTTGCCTTCGTCACGCCTTCGCGTGACAGAGGACCGAACAACCAACCGCTTCAAAGGCAAATGCATTTGTCTGGAAGCGGTGTTGTTCGGTCACCCGACAGTCGAAACATACCGATTACTCCATAAAAGACGAAAACGTTAAAGTTCCAAATGGCATTTATATAATTAGGTTATTTGACTTTAAAGTTTTGATGCATTTTTTTGTCTGATTCAACTTCCAAAAGTAATGTTGATTGATGATGATCCTTTTGCAATATAAATGTAATTTTCCTCGTAAATAAATATGTTGGGCGAATGATTTTATGAGCGTGGTTCATGTTTTTATGTTGGATAGCATTTCACACATATGAAGACTCTATAGGCTTTATAATGGGCAAACGGTTGCTAAGGTAGCTTTATAGAAAAAGGTTCCCGAAATTTAGAACCTTTTTCATTTATTATATCAACAAGAAACGTGTAATAAATGGGGTTTTGATAAATAATAGCCTTGAGCATACTGAATCCCTATAGTTTGAGCGCATATCATATCTTCTTTTGTTTCAATTCCCTCTAATATAATTTTTTCGCCATCATTAAAAACGTCTAAAAAGTAGGAAAGCACTTTTTGTTTTTTTAGATTTTGCGACAAATTTTTTGCTAAATAATGGTCGAATTTAATGATAGCGGGTTCTATTTCCAGCAAGGTATGCAATGAATGTTCTCCGATCCCAAGATCATCTAATGCGATAACGAATCCTTTTTCTTTCAACACAGCAATATTTTTTATAATTTTGCTTAAGTCTCTTAACGATTCTGATTCATTAATTTCTAATATAATTTGTTGATTCGAAAGAGACGTTTTCGCAACAATCTTCTCTAAAAATTGCGGGAAAAACGGAAACGAAATTGTAGAAGGATACACGTTAACCGATAAAAATAAATTATTTTCTTTGATTTTTTTATAATACGAATAAAAAGTTTGAATTGAATTTGAGATGGAGGACATATCTAACTCGTGTACACATCCTTGTTTTTGAGCAGCCTGAAAAAGCACGTCAGGACTTTTGACAAGAGGGCAGCGAAGCAAGCTTTCATATCCTACAATTTTTTTGCTAGGTAGATGGTAAATCGGTTGAAATACGTTTGTAAATAAATTTTTCGCTATAATTTCTCTAATAGTATCTAATTCCATGCGTGTTCTCTCCTCGTTCATACGTGAAATCAATAAAAAACTGCCTCTAATTTTTTCTAAAGAGGCAGTTTATGAGCAGTTGACAAAGAGTGCTTTATCGCACTACAATGTGAACCTTCTTAGTATCTATATAAATACAACTGGGAGGTTTAACTTATGGCTGACGAAAAAGTAGACTCCCTATTTTTTCGACTGTCGGCGGCAAGTGTGTGACTTGCCTTCGTCACGCCTTCGCGTGACAGAGGACCGAACAACCA
>NZ_JACHEP010000047.1 GCF_014201465.1 Anoxybacteroides tepidamans
TGGAAGCGGTGTTGTTCGGTCACCCGACAGTCGAAACATACCGATTACTCCATAAAAGACGAAAACGTTAAAGTTCCAAATTGCATTTATATAAATGATGCTGAATGTATTTGGCGTCTTCTGTAACGGTACGGATTTTTTCCTTCACTCTTTAACACCTTCTTCATAAAAATCCTTTCGCGTAAACAATACGAGCCTTTATGCGTTTTTGTCCACCATCGGGAGTTTTATCATTGTCATTAATTTTATATGAATCCATCAACCTTCTTTAATATAAGTAAAATAAATGATTATAATATTAATGATAATTATTATAAATAATGACTGGAGGGAACGTATTGGATCAATTATTGCACGTGTTTGTCAAAGTGGCGGAAAAGAAAAATTTTACCCGCGCTGCCGAAGAATTGCACATGACACAGCCGGCGGTGAGCCAGCATGTCCAAACATTGGAGCGCCTAATGGGAACAAAATTGCTAGAGCGAAACAACAAATACGTAAAACTTAATAAAGCTGGAGAAATTGTTTACCATCACGCGAAAGAAATATTAGGGCTTTATACTCGCATGAACCATTTGATCGATGACTTAATGAACCGCGCTAGCGGAGCGCTGTCCATCGGCGCCAGCTATACTTACGGCGAGTATATCCTTCCCCATATTATGGCCGAGCTGCATAAACAGTACCCGTTAATTAAACCGGCCATCACCATCGGAAATTCGAATGAAATTGTAGAAATGGTGAGCAACCATCAATTGGATGTCGGGATTATCGAAATGGACATTGAGATGAAAGATGTTTATATCGAACCGTTTGCCGAAGATCAAATGTTTATTATCGCTTCTGCTAACCACCCGTATGCAAAAAAGGAAAAGGTGTCTATTGATGATCTTCGCAGCGAAACATGGATCGTTCGCGAAACAGGGTCTGGAACAAGGAAAGCAACCGACAAATTGTTTTCAAAATATAACTTTTTTCCGCACGATATCATGGAATTTGGCAGTACACAGCTGATTAAAGAAGCGGTGGAAGCCGGCTTAGGCATCACATTCCTTTCGCAATGGACAGTAAAAAAAGAACTTTCTTTTGGGACATTGAAACTGATAAATATTGATGGCCAGCCTTTTTTTCGCCAATTTTCCTTTATCACTCAAAAAACCCCGTTTTATACAAAAGCGATGGAAGTGTTTTTGGACATTTTACGGAAGCATAGAACTTCGGCAAACAGCTTGGCAAAGCAATAATTGTGCTCGATTCGATAAGAGCGTCAAAAAGAGGCAAACGGTTAACTAAAGTCATAATTCACATCCTATTATTTAAAAATTGTATTTCACACTCTTCCTTTTTGTAAAAAACATAACCATATGAATTGCCAGTCGGCAAGCGAATCGCTTGCCGACTACGGCAGAAAAGCTAGGAATAGAGCGATCTCAACTGGTTTTTATTAGTTCATCAACACGCCTGTAAAACTTTCGATCTTTCCGCTTAGTTAAGCAATGAAGAAAGATAGAAACGATAATAAAACAGATGTAATGGACATGGCGATTAAAGGGCGCAAAGCTTTTGTTCGTAAATCGCGAAGACTAATATTCAAGCCGAGGCCGACCATAGCTGATGTTAAAATAAATGATGTGAAATAAGAAATGCCGTTTAATGCACTTTTTGAAATAGGAATCGCTTTTCCGAGAACGTAGCTGCCAAACAAGCTCATAAGAATAAAGCCAATCAAAAACCATGGAAATTCCACTTTCGTGTCTCCCGACTCCTGGCCGGCATTTTTTCGGCTCATCCAATACATTAATATAAAACTGAGCGGCACAAGCAAAAGAACTCTTCCTAACTTCGCCAGCAAGGCAAGAGCCAACGCATCCTGTCCTGCCGGAGCACCCGCTAACGCAACGTGCGCAATTTCGTGCAAACTAATTCCGCTCCAAATTCCGTAATGCAAATCAGAACCGGGCAAAAATGGCCGAATAATCGTATAAGTTATAGAAAAAATAGTACCGACAAGCGCTATAATCCCTGCAGATATGGCTGTGTCATCATCTTTAGTTTTTAAAATCGGTGAAACAGCAGCAATAGCAGCCGCTCCGCATACACCTGTTCCAATTCCGAGCAATAACGATAACGAAGAATTTGCTTTTAATACTTTTCCAAGCCAAACCGTCATAAAAATAGAAAAAACAATGACAGCCACATCGCGGACGAGAAGGCCTAATCCTTGATGGATCACGACATCAATATTGAGCTTTAAGCCAAATAAGATAATGGCAAATCTTAATAAACGTTTCGTGGAAAATTGAATGCCGCGTCGAATCGCTTCTGGATATCCAAAAATTTGCCGATACACGACCGCGATCAAAATCGCGCACGCAAGCGGCCCTAAACGGTCAAGCCCTGGTATTGCCGTTAGCGCAAAGCCAATTGCCGCGATCGCAAAAGTAAAGGCAACACCTCCTAGCCAAAGACCTTTGGAACTTCCGCGGGGAAAAGGGCTTTTTAAAGAGCGTATGTTTTCATTTCCCATAGATGTTACACCTCCCTCTAGAAATGTTGATATATCAAGGTTTCTTGGCATCTTAGGGGTGCCAAAAAAATATTTTTCGACAAAGCTCATCACATACTTTTGA
>NZ_JACHEP010000048.1 GCF_014201465.1 Anoxybacteroides tepidamans
TCTGGAAGCGGTGTTGTTCGGTCACCCGACAGTCGAAACATACCGATTACTCCATAAAAGACGAAAACGTTAAAGTTCCAAATTGCATTTATATAAAAAATACAGAAAAGCTAGAAATAGAGTCATCTCAACTGGTTTTTATTGGCTAATCAACACGCCTAGCATGAAATATTTTTTCAAAAATAGTATTGACATTCGTAATACATATATGTTAGATTATAAAGGCCGTCGTTGATAGGTGACGCGGTAAATGAAAAACAAAAAAGTTATTGACAATCAAAAAGTCCCTCACTATAATTAAAAACAGTCAGAATATGATATTTGTTTCGTAATATGAATATAGGCAAGGGGAATGAGTTTTTGCTTTTGCCATTCCGCAATAGCTCAGCGGTAGAGCAACCGGCTGTTAACCGGTAGGTCGTAGGTTCGAATCCTACTTGCGGAGCCATTGGAGAAGTACCCAAGTGGCTGAAGGGGACGGTTTGCTAAACCGTTAGGTCGTGTTTTTACGGCGCGCGGGTTCAAATCCCGCCTTCTCCGCCACTTTGAGATATAATGATAATTTGGCCCGTTGGTCAAGTGGTTAAGACACCGCCCTTTCACGGCGGTAACACGGGTTCGAATCCCGTACGGGTCATCGGCTGTTTGTGGGGGGATGGTTATATAAAAACACCGTCTCCTATTTTGTTCGGCTATGGAAGATTAGTTCAGCCGGGAGAATCCTTATCTTCGATATGTTTTGAGCATGTGGTCCCGTAGTGTAGTGGTTAACATGCCTGCCTGTCACGCAGGAGATCGCGGGTTCAAGTCCCGTCGGGACCGCCATAACTATTTTTATGGTTTGTTTGTTGCCGAATTATAGTGTAACAACTAATACTGAGTCAATGTCGAAATTATTCCGTGGATTTCTTTCGGAAATTCCCAAAATAATTTCTGCGGTGCTAATTATACAAAGCGTTTCATTATGTTTTTAAATCGTAATATCAATATCGGAATATTCCCTGAATTTCCTAATAGAAATTCGAGAATGTTCCTTAAGTGATTTGCGAATTTAGTCATTGTCGACGATATTTCGCAAAATTTCCTTCAGAAATTTTTCCAAATATCGTCTTGCGGTGTTAGTTCATGAAGTTGTATCAATGGGCTATAGCCAAGCGGTAAGGCAACGGACTTTGACTCCGTGATGCGCTGGTTCGAATCCAGCTAGCCCAGCCACTATATTTTGTGAAACGAGCCATTAGCTCAGTAGGTAGAGCATCTGACTTTTAATCAGAGGGTCGGAGGTTCGAGTCCTCCATGGCTCACTTTTGCGGGTGTGGCGGAATTGGCAGACGCACCAGACTTAGGATCTGGCGCCTCACGGCGTGGGGGTTCAAGTCCCTCCACCCGCACCAGTCGAATTATGCGGTCGTGGCGGAATGGCAGACGCGCTAGGTTGAGGGCCTAGTGGGGGCAACCCCGTGGAGGTTCAAGTCCTCTCGGCCGCATAAAAATGTTTGCGTTAAACAACAGAAATATGTTATATTAAAAAATAGTCACATTTTTGCGCTCGTAGCTCAATTGGATAGAGCATCTGACTACGGATCAGAAGGTTAGGGGTTCGAATCCTCTCGAGCGCGCCATTATAGCGGGAAGTAGCTCAGCTTGGTAGAGCACATGGTTTGGGACCATGGGGTCGCAGGTTCGAATCCTGTCTTCCCGATCACCCATACCCAACATAAAATACTTGCCGGTGTAGTTTAGTGGTAAAACCTCAGCCACGAGCGACACATCGGTGAATAAGTTGCGAGTTGCCTCGACGCATCGAACTTCTTAAGAAAAGGCTAGTAGAGAAAGAGACATGAAAAAGGCGTAGCAGAGACTAAGTGAAGGAGTTAAGTATAAATGCGGGTGTAGTTTAGTGGTAAAACCTCAGCCTTCCAAGCTGATGTCGTGGGTTCGATTCCCATCACCCGCTCCACTATGTTCTTTGAAAACTGAACAAAACGAAGCGTCCTCGTCGATTGAATGACGAGTAATTGATATGAGTATGGAATAAAACTTTCAATGGAGAGTTTGATCCTGGCTCAGGACGAACGCTGGCGGCGTGCCTAATACATGCAAGTCGAGCGGACCGAATGGAAGCTTGCTTCTGTTTGGTTAGCGGCGGACGGGTGAGTAACACGTGGGCAACCTGCCCGTAAGACCGGGATAACTTCGGGAAACCGGAGCTAATACCGGATAACACCGAAGACCGCATGGTCTTTGGTTGAAAGGCGGCATTAGCTGTCACTTACGGATGGGCCCGCGGCGCATTAGCTAGTTGGTGAGGTAACGGCTCACCAAGGCGACGATGCGTAGCCGACCTGAGAGGGTGATC
>NZ_JACHEP010000049.1 GCF_014201465.1 Anoxybacteroides tepidamans
CCATGCCGAAAAATATGTTTTTTAACGCCCATCATTCACCTGTTGGCGCATTTGCAAGCTTTACGTTAGGATTTCCGGGAAAAAGCGGAGGGTTGGATCTCGAGTTAGCACGCCCACCGCGGCAAAATGTGTTCATTGGCGTGGAATCGCCAGATCAGCCCGGACTGTATCATGTGTTGCCTTTTTTAGAGGCGGGGGAAGACGAAAGCAAAAGATACGATATTGAAAACCCGGATCCAAACCCGCAAAAGCCAAACATCTTGATGCCGTTTGCCAAAGATGCAATCAAACGCGAATTTCGTGTTGCTACAGATACATGGAAAGCAGGAGATTTAACGTTTACCATTTATTCTCCGGTTAAAGCGGTACCAAATCCCGAAACAGCAGATGATAAGGAACTAAAGTTGGCGTTAGTTCCAGCGGTTATCGTCGAGATGACGATCGACAATACAAAAGGAACAAAGGAAAGACGGGCGTTTTTCGGATTCGAAGGGACGGACCCGTACACATCGATGAGAAGAATCGATGATACGTGCCAAAAGCTGCGCGGAGTTGGTCAAGGGCGAATTATTGGTATCGTTTCCAAAGATGAGGATGTACGTTCAGCGTTACATTTTAGTATGGAAGATATTTTAACAACGCCGCTCGAAGAAAACTGGACGTTCGGTCTTGGAAAAGTCGGAGCGCTCATAATGGATATCCCAGCAGGGCAAAAGAAAACGTACCAATTTGCGGTTTGTTTCTATCGTGGTGGTTATGCCACAGCGGGAATGGACACGTCCTATTTCTATACCCGTTTCTTCAATAATATTGAGGAAGTCGGCCTTTATGCGTTAGAGCAGGCAGAAGTACTAAAAGAGCAGTCGTTCCGTTCGAATGAGCTCCTTGAAAAAGAATGGCTGTCCGATGACCAAAAGTTTATGATGGCTCACGCGATTCGCAGCTACTATGGCAACACGCAACTTTTAGAACACGATGGCCAGCCGATTTGGGTCGTCAACGAAGGCGAATATCGGATGATGAATACGTTTGATTTAACGGTCGACCAGCTCTTTTTTGAATTGAAAATGAATCCGTGGACGGTTAAAAATGTGCTTGATTTGTACGTGGAACGATACAGTTATGAAGATCGTGTTCGCTTTCCGGAAGAAGAAACGGAATATCTAGGGGGCATCAGCTTTACGCACGACATGGGAGTGGCCAACACGTTCTCGCGCCCGCATTACTCGTCATATGAGCTATATGGAATTAGTGGCTGCTTCTCGCATATGACGCATGAGCAGCTCGTCAACTGGGTTCTTTGCGCTGCCGTATACATCGAACAAACAAAAGATTGGGCATGGCGCGACGAGCGACTTTCCATTTTGGAGCAATGTCTCGAAAGCATGGTTCGTCGCGACCATCCGGATCCGGAAAAACGGAACGGGATTATGGGGCTGGACAGCACGCGGACGATGGGTGGCGCGGAGATTACGACATATGATAGTTTAGATGTTTCCCTCGGCCAAGCGCGCAATAACTTATATTTAGCAGGAAAGTGTTGGGCAGCTTATGTTGCACTTGAGAAGCTGTTTCGTGATGTTGGAAACGAAGAACTAGCCGTGCTAGCTGGCGAACAAGCGGAAAAATGTGCGGCGACTATCGTAAGCTATGTGACGGATGACGGATATATCCCGGCGGTAATGGGCGAAGGAAACGATTC
>NZ_JACHEP010000050.1 GCF_014201465.1 Anoxybacteroides tepidamans
AAGAAGAAATCATGCAGAAAAAGGTATTAAGATGGTCACCTGTAGCGAATACGATCCGCAACAATGTCAATTTAGTAGCTGAACTGAATCCGTCTAAAAATGATTAAAATGTATTTTTTACCAAAACGGAAAGGGGGGTATTGATGGCTATCGGTATTAATGCTCGGCAATTAAAAGAAAAAATGGATTCAGAAAAAGGTGTACTTATTTTAGATTTACGATCATCCGTGGCCTATAATAAATGGCATATTGAAGGAAAACAGACAGAATCTATAAATATGCAGTTTCTCAAAATTAAGGAACTTGGCTCAGCTATAAACAAAATAATTCCACTCAACAAAAAAATAGTGACTGTTTGTGAGAAAGGGGTTCTAGCAAAAAAAGCGGCTAATATTCTTGAAGAGTTTGGATATGATGTCACTTACTTATCGGGTGGTATGGAGGAATGGTCTGAATTTTATGAAGTCATTCCTGTGTATGATAGTGATTTAATGAAACTTTATCAAATTATTCGTCCAGCCAAAGGGTGTCTCTCCTATTTCATTGCAGCTGGTGATGAAGCGGTAATCGTAGATCCGAGTCGACATACTGATATTTATCAAGAGTTAGCTAATAAATTGAATGTTTCTATTCGGCATGTCATAGATACCCATTTGCACGCCGATCATATTTCTGGTGGGAAAATTTTGGCAGATAGGACCGGTGCGAAGTACTGGATTGCTGAAGAGGAAATGTTAGATTCTTCTATAAAGGAATATACACCACTTCCAGATAAAAAGAATTTTCGTTTAGGGTATAGTAGCCTAGAGTTAATTAGTATTAAAACGCCAGGACATACGATTGCAAGTACGTGCCTGCTTTTAGATAATAAATATTTATTATCCGGTGATACTTTGTTTGTTAATGGAGTAGGGCGCCCTGATTTAAAGGGACGTGCAAGGGAGATGTCAGAAATCCTTTTTAAGACAGTGACAAATATTTTAAATTCGTTAAAAGATGATTTGATTATTCTACCTGGGCATTTTTCCCATCCGTCTGAAATAAATGAACAAGGCTTTATCGGTGCATCCTTTGCTAATGTTAAAAAGCAAACAGAATTACTGTCTATACAAGACAAAGAAGAATTTATATCTGCTATTCTCGAACGCTTAGGTGAAACGCCACCTAATTTTGAGAGGATTATTCAAATAAACCAAGGAAAATATGAGGCTGTTCCTAGTGAGCAGTCCGAGCTTGAAATTGGCCCTAATTTATGTGCTGTTCAAAATCGTTAATAAAAATTAAATTTAGGAGGAAGATAGCATGGAAAAAATGACAAAAGTATTAGAACAAATTGATGTGGAAGGATTAAAAGATTTGGTGAAAAAGGCGGAAACAACACCGG
>NZ_JACHEP010000051.1 GCF_014201465.1 Anoxybacteroides tepidamans
CTGTAGTTGAGCAATTTCGATAACAATAATTACCATTTAAAAAGAGACAAACAGGGCACCCCTTAGGCGACATGGAGCTGTTTTTTCACAACATCAATGGGAATATCTTGCTTCGCCGCGTTGTAAATGAACTCAACTAGGCTGTGTCCTTTCCGCGATCGAAGAAGCTCCAGCCCGGCAGAGATGCCTTGTTGGGATTCCGCTATGCTGTACACGCAAGCCAACAAAACGGTCACCCAATACCGTTTGACCGCCCGAACGTGGCGAACGCGATACCCATCGAGCTTCAGCTGGTCTTTCGCCTGCCGGAAAAAGCACTCGATCGTCCAACGTTGGGCATAGTAACGCAAGATGTCTTCGTCGCTCAGCTCCCGATCGGTGCTCAAGATGCAATGAAGATGTTCGGGTGTCATCGGCTGAGCAGCCTTCCAAGTAAGCAGCACCACCGCATCATCAAGACCGTTGAGCGCACCTTCGTAGCGGTAGACACGATAGCGCTCGTTCCCCACCGTGACGAGGCGGGTGTCTCGCGGTTCGAGATAGCGGGCGAACTGCTTGGCTTGGACGGCGATGCCTTTCGGGTAGAGAATTCGGTTCGTCTTGAGCATCGCGATGACATGGAATCCCTTTTTCAGGCAGGCTTCGATGAGCTCTTTGGACGGATACCATGAATCCATGAGCACATACACCGGATGATCCGGCTTCACCTTGAGCGAAGAAAGCATCTCCATCGCTAGGTCGACTTTGCTTGTTCCCGCCGCCTTATCATAAAGACGAAACGCGAACGGGAATGCCTGAGTCATGGTGTGTACCATCAGCCAAACGAGCGAATGCCCCCAGACCGATTGATGATCTTTGTGAGAGAAATGCCAATCACACCCTTGAATGGCGTGTGCAGCCCGTGACGAAGGCTTCGTTTTTTGGCAAATGGTATCATCAATCGAAACAAAAAGGGGTTGATTCTCCCGTTTGGCGATTCGCTTGATGCGATGAAGGATCCATTGCTGGAGTTTGCGAAGCAACGTCTCTTCATCCCAAGGGCTTTTCGTGAAAAAATGGCTGAGCGTTGTTCGATGGTTGGGATGAAAACTCCAGTGATGGACATCGGTCAACGTTCCCGAAAATCCCTTGGTAGTCAAGGCATCCACAATATGAACGAGATGCTTGATGACCGGTTTCGAGAAATAAAGCGCCAACCCCAACGCCATGAAAAACTTGTGGATTCCTTGATGATGTGCTAATCTATTCATGAGACATGAGCCTCCTTGTGAATGGTTGGTTAGCACATCTATTTTAACCAAGGAGTCGGGTTCATGTCTCCTTTTTTGTTTGGATGTAAATTTATGTTAGTAAATTTGCTCAACTACAG
>NZ_JACHEP010000052.1 GCF_014201465.1 Anoxybacteroides tepidamans
CGGTTTCCGGTGTTCCAGTCAAGAGCCGGATTCGAGCAGTTCTATTCGTTGATTCAAGAGGCGATGAGGGAATTGGGCAAAACGGAAGTGATCGTCGGAATCGAACCGACCGGACATTACTGGTTGAACCTCGCCTATTTCCTTGAGGAAAAAGGGATCCCATTGGTCATGGTCAACCCGATGCATGTCAAACGGTCGAAAGAACTGGACGACAACTTGCCAACGAAGCACGATGCCAAAGACGCCCTCGTCATCGCAAGACTGGTCAAAGACGGACGCTTTAGCTATCCCCGCATTCTCCACGAGGTGGAAGCGGAATTGCGGGCAGGAAGCACGTTTCGAGAGTCGCTGCTCAAGGAACGGAATGCCGTCCAAAATCAAATGATTCGCTGGCTGGATCGGTACTTCCCTGAGTTTGTGCAGGTGTTTCCATCGTTCGGAAAAATCGCGTTGGCGGTCTTAGAAAACACGCCATTTCCGATGGACATCGCCGATCAGACGGTCGAAGGGCTCATGGAGCGATACCGTCAAAGCGAAGGACTCCAATGTCCGCAAAAACCGAAAATTCAAAAGCTGGTAGAGGTCTCTCGCCATTCGATTGGCATCACACAAGGACAACAGATGGCCCGTATCGAAATCGCCACGTTGGTCCGCCGATATCGCCAATTGGAACAAGAGATCGCAGCGTTGACGGAAGAGTTAACTGCCCTTGCACAAACAACGGTGGAGTACGAATGGCTTCAAACGATTCCAGGGCTAGGAGATGCGACGATTGTGGAATTGTTGTCGGAAATCGGGAGTTTTTATCAGTACCAAGATCCGCGGCAGCTGATCAAATTAGCGGGCTTGACGTTGAAAGAAAACTCCTCGGGGCAACACAAGGGGCAAAAACGAATCTCGAAGCGAGGACGGAGACGGCTACGCGCCCTTCTCTTTCGGGTGATGATGCCACTCATTCGCCATAACAAGGCGTTCCGAATGTTGCACGAGTACTATACGACACGTCCCGTCAACCCGTTGCGTAAGAAGCAATCGATCGTCGTGTTATGTGGCAAGCTATTGAAAATTCTATACGCGGTTTGTGTGAAGCAACAAGCATTTGATGAGGAACGAATGATGCAAGATATCTTCTCCTCCACTCAAGCACAGGCAGCCTAGAGCCGTCTCCTTTGACAAGGAAAACTGTCTAAACAACCAGATGACACGGAGAAGCTGGCACGATTTTCACCATTCGACCTCGAGTCCCTAAAAGAGCTTAGCCGGCCTCTGC
>NZ_JACHEP010000053.1 GCF_014201465.1 Anoxybacteroides tepidamans
AAAGGAGTTTTTTCAATGAATAAGAACAATATAATTCATCAAAGCGTCATTCGTCAATGTTTATCTTTATTGCCGACCGAAAAGTTTTCTTGTCCACTTCTCAACTATGATCAGAAAAAATTAACAGCGGATTCCCTTATAAAAATTTTTGTCGCAGCTCAACTGGGAAAATGGGAATCCTATGCGGATATCGAGGAAAAACTACGGGCTGACAAAGAATTGTTGAAGAGTCTGAATCTAGAGAGTATTAGTGGGGCTCAATTAAGTCGAAGGATTAATGAATTACCTACCGAATGGGTACAATATCTCTTTTTTCAGGTAGTTGGCCAGATTCGAGAGCGAACGAAACAGTTAGCAGGGTTACCAAAAGGAATCGGTCGATTAGCCATTGTCGACTCCACCTATCTTAGGCTCCCTGAACAACTATCCAATTGGGCGTATGTAACGAAAGGATTAACCCATGTAAAAATGCATACTCGATTAGTGGTGGCTTCACCGGATACCGTCTTTCCTGATCGAATTCTCCCGTCCACTGGCAATGTGACGGATTTTGAAGGAGCCGATGTATTAGTAGAAGAGTGCGATGCGACCTATGTCATGGATCGAGGGTTTGCTTGTCATAAACGAATTAATCGATGGGCGAAGGAAGAAATCTCGTTCATTGTGCGAATCAAAGAAAAGCAACAGGTGATGTATCTAGAGAGAACACTTCTGAATCATCCTCAGATTCGCTTAGATGCCGTGGTAAAGATCGGTGTTACATCGAATGAAAAACTGTATCCTGTTCGTCTCGTTGAATATTCGGATGAACAGGGACATCTATACCGAATTGTGACCAATCGTTTTGATTTAAGCCCTGAACAAATCATGGATATTTATCGACATCGTTGGGCGATTGAAATTTTCTTTAAATGGGTGAAACAGCATTTACGAACAACGAAAATCTGGAGCACGAAGCCTCAAGGAATCTGGAATCAAATGTTTCTTGCATTGATTGCTTATGGATTAACATTGCTCGTCAAACTGATGACCCAAACGAAAAAAACGATGAGGGAAGTATTACGGTTAATTCGAACGTATTTCCAAAAACCTTGGAAAGAATTTTGGGATGAACTTCATCGAAGGGGGACAAGGACATCAAAGGGACGGCAGAAAATACCGAAAAAAGAAAAAGCCGATTTGATTTTTGCGGATACGGTAGCGATGATTAAGCCGAAGAAGGACAAGAAGAAAAGCTAAAAGGAAT
>NZ_JACHEP010000054.1 GCF_014201465.1 Anoxybacteroides tepidamans
GTAGCTGACTTATTGAATCTGGAAGTCGATTTGCTTTATTTTGATACGACTTCGTCTTATTTCGAAGTCGATCCGTCCGAAACACCGGAAGAGGAATCCCTTCGAAAGCAGGGATTTTCCAAAGACAAGCGACCCGATCTTGTCCAAATCGTCATTGGGCTGGCCGTCACTCGGGAAGGAGTCCCGATTCGCGCTTGGGTATGGCCAGGCAATACGATGGACATGACGGTCATCAAACAAGTCAAACACGATCTCATCGGCTGGAAGCTCGGTCGTGTCATCAGTGTCATGGATCGCGGATTTTCCTCTGAAGAAAACTTACGAACCTTACAACAGGCAGGAGGACATTACATTGTCGGTGAAAAAATGCGATCCGGGAAAGCTTCCGTCGAAGAGGCGTTGAGCCGTCGCGGGCGCTACCAACAAGTCCGAGAGAACTTGCATATCAAGGAAATCAACGTAGGAGACGGAGAAGCGCGTCAGCGATATGTTCTCGTGTACAATCCCAGCGAAGCTGAGCGCCAACGCAAGGAGCGAGAAAAGCTGCTCGAATCGCTGAAAGAGGAGTTAGAAGGGCTTCGCCAACTCCCAAACGAAGCCCATCATAAGGCTACCTGCCGGTTGCGTTCCCATCCGTCCTACGGAAAATACTTGCGCCAGTTGAAGGACGGAACCCTTCGCATCGACAAGCAGGCGGTTCGTGACGCGGAAAAGTACGACGGCAAATATCTCATCCGGACATCCGATGACACCTTGTCTGCCGAAGATGTCGCGCTTGGATATAAGCAGTTGGTGGATATCGAGCAGGCCTTTCGAACATTGAAGTCCACATTGGAATTGCGACCTATGTATCATCGCTTGGAAGACCGCATTCGGGCGCACGTGCTACTCAGCTGGCTCGCTCTCTTGCTGGTTCGGATCGTGGAGATTCGAACCCATGAATCGTGGCCGAAAGTAAGGGACGAATGCGAACGTCTCATGCTTGGACATTTTTCTTCAAAAAACGGCGACCTTTATCAACGAACCGAACTGACGACCAAACAGGCTCAATTCTTTGCGGCTCTAGGGCTGGAGCCTCCTCCGAAGATTCTAGGCATCCATCCTCGCACCTAGATACAC